>NZ_JBTLRW010000001.1:0-765867 GCF_054483875.1 Paenibacillus sp. BAC0078 | reverse complement strand
GCCAAAGGTGTGAAGGCTGTAGCTGGCGCAGGAGCCAAGGGCATCAAGAGCTTGCTGAAAACCGGAGCGAAGCTGGCCTCCAAGAGCGGCAGCATGATTATCCGTAACGGCAAAATCGTGATCAAGAGCCTGCAAAAAGGGCTCATGAAGGGGGTCAAGAAGCTCCACGGCTTGCTTGGCCGGATTCTGGCGAAGTTCAAGTTCAAGAAGTTTAAGCTGGAGCGCAAGGGTAAGCATATCCGTCTTTACGGCGAGGTTAATCCTTGGGTATTGTTGATTGACGGTGAAATAGACAACGTCGACGAACAAAAATTGAAGCAGCTTGAGCTTGATGGCAAGAAACCAATCACCCTTAGCGATGCGGAGTTAGAAAAACTCAATAAAATAGATATTGATCAGCGGGCAAAAATCTCCAAGGGTGCGGATGGAGATAAGAGTAAGCTTGATTTGGATAGTACTAAGGGGACGGGGAATGGTAGTAGACCACTTCACTTAAAAAACATTGATGAATTTTTATCTGGAAGTAAGCTGTTTGATGAAGTCCTTGATGACTATGCTAAGCATTATGTTGAGGTAATAAACACTAAAGGCTGGTCTTGGGAGAAAAGTATTGCTGGAGGAGATAGTCTAACCGCTAAGCAAAGAAAGTTGATAAAAAGTAAAGCCGAGGAATTAAATCTCATACCTAAAATTGAAGTGAAAAATGTAGATGGTATGCGTTATGGGTTTGCTGATTTTGAGGGGGCTGGCGTGGTAGTGCATACTGACGAACTCCCAAAAGATTTGTGGAAAAAAGGTGATACAGAGCAGTTTGATTGGTTGAATAATAATCTTCCAGAAGACATAAGAAAACTGGTTGAGAACGGGACATATACATGGCATCATACTCAAGTGCCAGGGAAAATGCAATTAGTTCCTTATGGAATTCATAACATTACAACTCACAATGGTGGAAGGTCTACTGGAATGTGGGCTGATGCGGCAAGATAGACAAGAAGGAGGATATAAATATGAAAATAAAACAAGAGTCAATAGTTTATCCATTACCATCTGATCTATTGTTATCGAAAGAAGAAGGTTTTTGGAGAGTAGAATTGCCATTAGAGTATAAAGAATTTATTAAAATAAATAATGGTGGTATTCCAGAAATTCGTTCATTTATTTGTAATGATCATAGCTATGCAATTACTAGATTTTTATGCATTCTTGCGGAACCAACAGAAAATGAGTTTGGAATATTTGATATTGACGCTACTAAATCTCAGCTTGATGAGAGACTAATTGATGATGAAGATTTGCTAGGCGTTGCATTATTACCAATTGCTATTCTATATGCAGGTGATTTTCTATGCTTAGATTTTCGTGAATCTAGAAATAATCCTGAAGTTTGTGTGTGGGATCATGCAAATTCTGGTGAATTCGACCCAGTAAGCTATCGTGTTGCGGAGAGTTTTGAACAATTCATAACAATGTTAACTGAATAGAAGCATTAAGCTTTACTCAGTGTCGATTAAACCAATAACAAATTTAACCTATGCAAAATCGTTTAAAGACCTCTCCATTTTGTTTGCACGCACATGAATGCTTGAATTTTATACACTGAATAACGCAAAAGCATTACATTAAACAGGTCGATTATGGTCAGATACTACCATGATTGACCTATTTTATTGTTATCTTAGTTTTCTTATGTTTTCTTGAAATCATTTATGTAACTGTAGAATAACCTGCTTGATAGTTGATAGGGACTATGGGAGGAACAAAACCTTGCGAAGTTCATGAGAATTTGGAGAATTCAGTTATGCTCCTTAGTGGAAGGTTAGACAATCTTTTTGCATGGTAAATAATATCCGAAAGTAAAGGTGTTATTACCATCCTCTTCAATATTTGCATATTTATCGAATGAGTAGTATTCCATTGAAATTCCGACAATTGAATAATCTGGCATATACCCATTTGTTCTCATGATCTTTTCTGTTTTAACATGAGCTCCTTTTTCCAGACGAGAAGTATTTCCTTATATCCAGCCAATCCCCATTAGATAATCAGGAATGTCACGGTAGGAAAATCCATTTGGAACCATTGCACCCGGTTGGGCAAATATCCCCGCAATATAAATAAACTCTTTTGTCTGTGGGTTGTATTCACCCATCCATCCAATCGTGTCCCCTAGTGGAGATACCCGCTCAGGCAGGCTTTGGAGAAGATCATTTGTTCCATCGTTCAATATCTTCTCCCATAAAAACCTCCATATTTTATAAATTATCCATTGCAATCATTTCTACTTTTTATTGAAAGGGATCAGTAATTCCATATAGGTGGTTTCAGGTGTACTGCAATAATATATTTCAGGGGCAAACACATCCATCGTAAGGCTGTGCTTGTCGAGCCATAGACTGCTGTATTTTATTGCCTTGTTGAGTGCAACAGTAACTAATTCAAGAAAATCCTTCGCCTCAAATCCGCAAACGATATATTCCCGCGCAGGAAGCTGCCACATTTGAAAATGCTCATCCGACACCCCGGACTCAACCTCTGCTCCTGCGAAATAAGTAAAACATCCCTCTGGTGCATCACCCATATAAGCAACGCCCGCCTCACGTCCATTAGGTATGTAGGCAATCCGATCTTTCTCCTGGTGGAAACGTCTCCATATTTCGCCAGGCATATCGACACCGGTCGATTCTCCAACGGGCAACTGCCCAGCAACAGGAACATAACCAGACACTCCCACAAAATCAATGGGTTCATTTAAAATTCTACGGTTCATTTCTAAAACTAGCCCATCGCTAATCAGCGGTATACCCTCGTCAATTAAGGTATGGCTTAGAAATAAATCGGGCTTGTCAAACTGGTTGAGTGAAACCGGGTTCTCCCGGTATTGCTCAGGTGTCATTCCATACGCTTCTTTGAATGCTCTCGTAAAAGTTTCATGGCTGCCGAAACCGTACTCTAAAGCAATGTCAAGAATGCGGTTATTTTTATTTTGCAGAGCTTCTAGGGCTATAGCCATACGCCGCAGCTTAATATATTCCCGCACCGGCTTTTTAACCAAACGGCTGAACAACCGCTGATAATAAAATAATGACAGAGAAGCGGTTTCTGCCAATATCTCGATTTTAATATTCTCTGCTATATGTTCCTCAATATAATCCAGAGTTTTCTGGATTGCCTCCCATGCATGCATAGTATGCACCTCCCACATGGTCAGGATAATACAAATTATTAGATTCCGCTTGACCGTATCTGCCCACTTCAAAGAGCCTCGCCCGTATGAATGTCAATATTGACTGAATTAAAGCTGCGGTACACCCTGCCCGATTGGCTGGTGAATTTCAATACAGAATAGTCGGGGTCTGTTACGCCTAGCGGATAGTAGGTGTCATCTCCCTCACGCCAGATCATTTCCTTGGAGGCCGCGTCTTCAAGCACTTCCATCGTCCCTGTCAGCATCATACCTATAAAATTATTTTGGTCACAGAAATACACGCAGGCTTTATTGTTCTCTCTGAACTGCTTCACTCTCATTGAAGAGGTATTGGTCGTGAAATAGAAATGAAGCAGGTTTTCCCGCTTGCGGGGAGCAAGCATGGCTTTCATATTAGGGAATCCATCACTGTCCACGGAACCAATAAAAGCGGTGCTTTGACTGTCTAGCAATCTATTGATCATTTCCGGTACTTTCTCCACTATGAATCACTCCTTAGTATGGGGGCTATAGAAGCAGTATACAAATTATTGAATTAGTAGAACAGTACCCACTTTTTTGTAAGTCTTTTACCTTGCAGATTAGCTAATGAAGCCATTCGCTTTAAGAAAATCCTGCATGCCATTTTCCAGCATTAATTGGACACCCACGCTTTGCATGATCACAATCGCCTCTACGAGCTGTTTGCCTCTTTCCGTCAAATAATATTCTACCTTTAACGGGTAGCCTTCATATGTAGTTTTGCCAACAATCTTATGCTCGGCAAGCTCCTTCAAATGTTCAAGCAGCATCTTTTGATTAATGCCTTCGATTTCATTTTCCAACTGGGCAAGAGAAGCATTGTGTTTATCAAGCTGCCATAGAATAATCGGTTTCCATTTCCCACGGATAATATCGTGTGTAAGCTCTAGGGGACAGGTATATGAATCTCTTATTTTCATGATACTCTTCCTTTCACAGCCATTGATTTCGGTCAGCCTGATTATATTATATTTTATGAGGCATAAAAAAGGAGAAACAGCTCTTATATAAGGCTGCTTCTCCTTTTTTGGATGAAAGTCAATCGCTGCCAAACTTAAGCAGAAGGGCGTCATAATCACTGTTCGATAGATACGAACCGGCAACGACATAGCCGCCGTCATTAGTGGTTGCGACACTTCTGCCAATTTCGCCGGTATCGCCGAAGCTATAGGTGTTGGACCATAGTGCATTTCCGGAGCCGTCAATTTTCAGCATCAACAGGTCTTCCTTGTACACTGCCGGAGTAATAAACCCTGTCACAATAAAGTTACCATCCAACGCAAGCTTGATGTCGTTGGCAAAATCGCCATTGGTCGAATGGAATTGTTTGCTCCAGCTTTGAGCGCCGGATGTACCGACTTTGGTTACATAGACGTTGTATAGTTGACTGTTATTGGGCAGATCAACATTATTAATAGCCCCGGCTGCCACATAACCGCTTGATGTTGCAGCAACACCGTTCAGCATTGCATAACGGTCCAGAGTAGATTCAAAAACGGTGCTGCCGCTTCCATTTACCTTAACCATTAAGCCATACATCCGTTGAGCCGTTCCTGGATTAATAATTTCGGAGAGCGTTTTATATCCGACCGCTACATATCCGCCATCCGGTGTTGCAGTCACCCCGTAAAAACGATCCTCAAGGTTATCCTTGCCGAAAGTCCGGGTCCATTGAATATTCCCGCTTGCATCTACCTTTAACAAGTAAGCGTCGTTGGAGTTGCTGCTGCTTTCCTTGGTGCCGGCAACGATATACCCGCCATCAGCGCCACGCTCCATGGCCTGGGCTTCTTCCTTGCCTGGCCCTCCATAGGTTCGCGACCACTCCACTGTACCGCTTGCATCTGTTTTGATCAGAATGACATCTGAAGAACCGCTTGCATTGCTTGTCCCGGCAATCATATAACCGCCGTCGCTGGCCACCCGTACTTCAGCGCCAGATTCGGCTCCTGTTCCTCCATAAGCGTAAGCCCATTGAATAGTCAGAGCGGCGTTTGTCTTGACGAACAGGATATCGTCATTTCCATTCACGGTAGTTGAGCCGACGAACACGTAGCCGCCATCGCTCGTTTGCACGACGGAATTACCGAAATCGCGCGGCGAGAAATTGTAATTGCTGGCTGCTTGCAGCACAGGAGGCAGCAGGCTTGCCGCCTGTATTGACGGTGCAGCCTGCTCGGTTGTATCTCCCAAATTGGTATTGTCCAGCAAATCAACAACTTTTAAATCTACCTTTTTGGTGATTTCCTGACTCTCGGCGTGTGGAAGGATGTTATTGGCAGGAAGTTTATCTTCCTGTGCAAATACCAACTGAGACGAAAACAACAGCGAGACGGCCAGCGAAGAAAGAACGGGAATTGACTTTCGCATAACAAAGCACCTCCATTTTTTATTTTTAATGCATTAGGAAATTATTCCCAAAATCTATTCTATTCCTTTTTCCACGAATAATCTACCATTTTGTTAATATATTTAGAATTAATTGTTATATATTAGAATATTGTGTAATCCAATCAACTCCTGCAGAAAAAAAGCCCACCTCGAAATTACGAAGTGGGAGTTTGCTGTGCTATATTTTTCGATCTTTAACTTCCCGATCCGGCAATTGCGTCACATAACTGTCTGACAGCTGGAGGAGCTTCAGTGCACGGTTGAATTCATCCTCTGTAGATTGAAGCGGCTTATTGCCATCCCCGGATAAGGTGTAATGCTGGCCGTCCTCGAACCCGCTGCCTGACAAGAATAACTCTTCGTTATTAACGAATGATCCCGTTGGCAAATAATATCGCTGCGGGAGCAGGTTATAGGAGGATTGATTCAACAGATCCTGTCCAAAATGAATATGATCGTTAAGCGATACACCCAATAAATTGGATACTGTCGGTAAAATATCCACTTGTCCGCCTAATTGATTTTTTACACTTGGCGTGGTAACACCTGCAGATGTAATGATTAGCGGAATATTGATGAGATCGCGTTCTGTATATTCATGCTCCAGAATTTCCTCCAGCAGAACCTTATCTTCATCCTGGAGTGAGAAAATTGGAAGGCCCCGATGGTCGCCATATACAACGATCAAGCTGTTATCCCATACACCGTTCTGCTTAAGCTCGCTGATAAATTGTCCAAGCGCGTAATCAGCATAATTCTGGGCGCGTATGTAATCTCCAACGAGAGTTCCTTCGTATCGTTCCGGAAGAGTCATCTTGTATTTATTCTCCGGAATCGAGAACGGATTATGTGATGACATGGAGATCACGTGGGAATAAAAGGGCTGGCTGCTCTGGTCCATTCTCGCCAGTTCTTCGGAGGTCTTCTTATACAGCACTTCATCGGAAGCGCCATAGAAGACGGTATCCTCTTCACCGAACCATGACTTGTCATAATACCGGTCAAATCCGAGTGCCTTGTACAGCTCTCCCCGGTTCCAAAACTCAACGTCATTCGTATGAAAAGTTGCAGTGTCATAGCCCTGGGCCTGCAGCAGCTTAGGTAAGCTCGGAAGCTCTTTGGGTGCATACATCTCCGTAGCCGCGCCATTCGGCGGAACATAAAAGGAAGTGTTCACGATAAATTCGGCGTCAGACGTGTTGCCCTGTCCCACCTGCTGGTAGAAACGCGGGAAGTAGAGGCTGCTCGAAGCCAGCTTATTCATATTCGGCGTGATCTCTTGTCCATCAATGGATAGATTGATCAGGAAGTTCTGAAAAGACTCCATCTGAAGGATGATCAGGTTCTTACCTTTGGCAGCTCCATACAGGGCCGGATTAACTTGAGGCTTGATGCCTTTTGTCTGATCAATGGCGGATTGCGTAATCTGCGAGACATCTATTTGCTCTTCCTCATCATTCGCAAGCAGATTGTAGGCTTCATAATTGAGAATGCCCATTTGCTCGGCTTGGACGTTCTCATTCATGCTGGCTGAGTTCGGGAAAATATTCATCATGCAGATCGCGAAGGAAATACAGAACAAGGCGGCGACCACCTTGCGGTTGCTGCGGCGCGACATGGATTTCTTCCAGGCGAGCGCCTTCTTCCGTCTAAGCATCACCCAGCTAATGATAATAATGTCCAAAAAAATCAGCATATATTGAGGGTGTATGACCGCGAAGATACTTTTCTTGACAGCTCCCACTTGTTTGGCCTGACCAATCACCTGGGAGGTAGCAATAATTCCAAAATGATTATGATACACAATCAAGGAGAAGAACAAAACCGTAATTAGCAGATTGACGAACATATAGATGGCAATCTTCCGCTTCGTGGCAAACCATTCGATCAGGCAGAAGATTAAGAGCACAAACGGAATCTCTTTGAACCAGGTCGTCCACGTTGGCCCGTCCTCGAACAGGTAATACCAGGCAAAGTAACTTTTGGCGAGCATAATGAGAGAAAAAAACAAAATAGATCGTTTGCTGAGTGTGCGTGGTGCCTTCAACCGCATTGCTATGCGCATCCTTTTCCTATTAATTAATTAGTTCATTCTATTACATAAAAGTATTCAAAATCAACTAGATTTGTGCATAGGCAAAACACAAAAAAGGGAGTTTTTTGTAACAGTTTATTTTTCGGTATGGATTATAATGTGGCTGGAGGAGGGATAAAAATGTTCAAACGCAGCTTTTCTAAAATCGCCTGTATTGCAGCTATTTCATTGGTTGCGGCAGGGCTGCTGATCGCAGAACCAAGCGACGGCAGCGGTTCGGCGATCCAGCCAGGCACAATCTACACCCGCAACTCCGCAGGGGAGGAAGTGATCGCCTACAATGCGGGCCATACCTATGCGCTCAATAAGGATGGTCAAGTTACCATTTCGTACAACAACGGCAAGTTGAAGGCACAAGCGCCTCTAACCCTATACGCAAGCGGTCATGAAGAGTCAGGACTAACCGTTCAGGGAACAGGATTCTTCATCTCCACGGACAAAACAGCGATTGTCTATGGCGGTGCGAGGGGATTGCCGGTTCAGGTGCTGATCACTAATAATCAAGGCAAAACCTGGAACAGCTATCCCGTTACAAAAGAGCTTACAGGCACCACCAAAAACATCGGGTTCCTCACCAAAAATGACGGCTGGATGATGCTCAGCAAATTTTATGGAATGGGCAGAGAAGAACATGACATCTATAAGACCAAGGATGGCGGTAAAACCTGGAGCGAAGTGAAGGGCAATGCCAATGAAGTGTACGCCAGAGTGCTGACCGGAGCAGGATTTGCTAATGACAAGATCGGGTTCATGGGCTTCAGATACGAAACCGACTTCCAACCGGCTGTTACCTGGACGCAGGACGGGGGCAAAACCTGGGCCAAGCTTCATGTGAAGCTACCGGACAACTTGTTGAACTATAGCCTGACCCCGCTGTCGCCCGTATTCAATGGGGCAAAAGGGCAGTTTCCCATCCAACTGAGCAAGGACGGCGCAAGCAACGTAGTCGGAACCGCATACTTAACCAGCAGCAATTACGGGAAAACGTGGAAGTATCATAAGGTAGTGATGAAGTAGGTGGCGCAACCACACTACCCACAGAGGAACGGCAACCAGCTTTTTGGATTGGTGGCCGTTTTTTTATGTTGCAATATACAGTGTGGCTGTATATAGTGTAACTATATAGTTTGACGATATATAGTTATGCGATATAAAGTTTTTTTCCAGGAGGGGAAGTATGGATAGAGATAAACACCTGCCGTTGACCGAAACCGTGTATTACATTCTGTTGGCTGTGGTTGAGCCGGCGCACGGTTATCTTATCATGCAGAAGGTGGAGGAGCTGAGTGGAGGGCAAGTTCGAATGGCTGCTGGTACCCTGTATGGAGCGATTGAGAACTTGATGAAGCTTAACTTCATTCAGCCTGTAGCCAGCGAGGACAAACGCCGCAAGGTGTATGCCATTACAAATAAAGGGTTGGAAATTCTCCGCCTTGACCTTGAGCGAATGAAGCACATGATTGACGTGACGAACAGAGCAATTGAAATGAGAATGGAGGAATCCGAATGAACAGATTCAAGTTCTTTACTAACTTCGATGAAGAAGAAAACTGGCTAAATGACATGGCAAGACAGGGGTACCGCTTCACAAAAAAGACATCGTTCGGCTATAAATTCGAATTGGATAAGCCAGAAAAAACAACAATAAAAATGGATTACCGCACCTTCAAAAAGCAAGAGGATTTCGAGGATTATTGTGCACTATTTGAGGATAGCGGCTGGGAGCATATCGCAGGAACCAAAAGCATGGGATATCAATATTTTAAAAAGACAGACCTAGATGGAAGCGAAGATATCTTTTCGGATGTCGATTCTAAAGCTGGACGGTATAAGCGGCTTGCAGCTATGTGGGCTGCTTTGGGTTGGTCCTTCATCCCAATTCTGGTGGCTCTAATTTCTACACATGCGATCCATCCAAGGGTATTGCTTGATCCGAAATCGCTATACTATACGCCGGGACTATGGAATTTGAATGGAGCAGAATTTTGGAGGGCCTTTCTCTTCGAAACGCCATTTGCTTTTTTTAGAGGTTTTGCCTGGCTATTCATTCCAGCTACGATAATAATATATATGTACTTCGCTTTTAGGGCGAATAGACAATATAAGATAACGAAAGAAGTTTAATGCGATAGCTTAATAAAGACTACTTGAAGATGGTGTTATTTTTTGTGATTCGTCGGGTAGTTTCAAGACACCTCACTTGACTTCCGATGCTGCCGACTCATGAATAGCAACAATAATGCAATGGTCGTGAGAATAATCCCAAGTACTTGAAATCCCTCAAAGCTGAACTTACCTCTCATTACGATCCCTATCAACAAGGAAGAGAGGATGGTTCCCAGATATCTTGATGTATTAAATAATCCGGATGCTAAACCGATGATTTCTTTTGGTGAACTTTGGAACAAAGCCGCTTGCATACCTACGTTATTTAACCCGTTGCTAATCCCGAATGCAACCAAAGCCAAACACACGCTGATAACCGGAGAAGTTTGATTAAGGGTCACGAGCCATACTGACCCCAAAGTCATCAAAATTGCAGATACTAGCATTGCTGGTCCTGGTCCTGATTTATCAATCCATCGTCCTGCTATTGGGGAAGTAACCAGAGAGCAGAGACCTAAGCTTAACATGAGTATCCCTGTTTGGAACTCGCTGACATGGCGAACCATCTGCAAGTAGGACGGAATTCCAAAAAAGAGTGAGTAATATAGTATGTTAACGAGCATGAACTCCACATTAACCCAAGTCATCGCAGGATATTTGGCGAATGTGCGTAAAGGAATAAAGGGCGAGGTCGCTTTTAACTCATGTCGTACGAATACTCCCAGCAAGGCGAGTCCTATCAGTGAAACAATGACATTTCCTAAAGTGATGTGCCCAGATGATTTTGCTGAGAGTAATCCAATGAGCAGCGCAACCAGACCTATTGTGAAGAGCAGGACCCCTGATCCATCAATCCAATCCAACCATTTGCGAAGGGACATGCCTTGTGCAACGGCTAATGACAGGTTCTCCTTAGGAATAGTTCTCCACGACAATAGAAAGCTCACTACCACAAATGGAATATTGACGAAAAAGATCGCGGGCCAGCTCCACCAGTGAATGATGACCCCGCCAATAAAGGGTCCAATGGCTGCTGCTCCGGATAGGAAGATCGACAAAATAGACAACGCTGTCGCTTGTTTTTCTGTAACATGAATTCGCACTATGGCCATCCCAACGGCAACCATCATGCTTGTTCCAATGGCTTGCACAATGCGGAACACGATGAGCCACGCGAAGCTTGGTGCGAATGGAGCCAAGAATGAGGCAATGAAGGCTACAACAAGCCCGGTAAGAAATATCTTCCTATGACCCAATAAATCGCTGGCCTTTCCCATGACGGGTTGGGCGATGCTGCTTGCGATGTAGAAAGAAAAAATAATCCAGGAAACACCTGTATAGTCAAGCTGGAAGGAATTTTGCAATCTTGGGATAGCAACAGAAACCATTGATGAATTTAATGGGTTCAATAGTATCCCTAGACCTACTGAAATCATTAGCCACCAATTACGAGCATTCATTTTGGGTCCCCCTAAAGCGTATTAATGACATCGTACTTGAATTTAATTATTCATTCCAACGCATTTTATGTTATATTCTCATTGACTTAAAGGAATGAATGGGGTGCGAAATGGAACTTCTTCAGCTGCAATATTTTCTCGCGGTAGCCCGGTTGGAACATATGACCGAAGCTGCACGAAATCTACACGTTACTCAATCATCCCTTAGTAAAACAATCCAGCGATTGGAGGAGGATCTAGGGGTTCCTTTATTCGATCGGGTAGGAAGGAACCTGCGTCTGAATGAGTTCGGAAGCAGATTCCTTTGCCGTGCAGAAAGAGCTTTGTTTGAATTGGAACAGGGGAAGCAGGAGCTTAGAGATTTATCTCACCCGGAGCATAGCACGCTTGAATTAGCGGTGACCACCGCAAGTACATTACCCAATATCCTCCGCGAATTTCGGAAAAAGCGACCTGGTATACAGTTTCATGTGCAGATGCTGACTACGAAGGAAATGGTTAGACTTTTGGATAGAGGAGAGGTAGATTTTTGTTTGTCCTCACCTCCTATAGAGGGGGACAACATTGTATGCCAAATCGTTTATACCGACCCCATCCTTGTAGCGGTTCCTAAGGGGCATCGGTTGGCAGATCAAAACAGCGTTGCTTTGACTGAGCTAAGGGATGAACGGTTTGTCGGTGTGAAGAGTGGCTATGGAACTCGCGATTTAATAGATTCTTTGTGCCAATCGGTTGGATTTGTGCCTAAATATGTGTATGAGGGGGATGAACCTGCGAGGTTGATTACTCTTGTAGAAGCTGAGATAGGCCTAGCCTTCATACCAAGCACAGCAAGGAATTCACGGGATGACATCAAATATCTTCAAATAGAGAATCATGAATTGGTACGGGAAATAGCTTTAATATGGCACAAGAGTCGGTACATTTCGCGAGCTGCTTTGGAATTTCGTGAGGTGGTTGTAGAATATTTCGAATCTATATCTAGTCAATTTGATCTTAGATCTCATATGGGAAGATGAAAATAGACTTTTTTCAAGAAGATTGGAGATGCTAATGGATTGGTCTAAGGGATTAGCTGTGTCTGATTGAGGCAAATGAAGCAAAAGCACTCTTAGTAAGGAAACGGAAATTGAGGAAACGATAAAGAGAATATCTAATTTGTGAAAAAAGATATGATGTAAGAAGTATTCTTATGTGTACTTAAGAGCAAAAGGAGGCCCATACATATGAAGTCTCAGCCCTCTGACCGCATTAAAATCCCGCCCGGATTTTGGACAGGAGTACGTCAATTGGGGATTGACGCCCATGATGTAGCCCGCAAAGCGCGATTGCCGCTCACGGTCATTACTACTCCAATAGTTACCACTGCCCAATATTTCGCGATCTGGCAGGCTTATTCGGATCTCATGGGTGACACTGCCAAAGGAATCATTAAGCTTGCGACCGTCTTTGAAACAGCGCAGTACCCACCGCCAGTTTTAGCGACTTATCACGCGCGCGATTACCGTGACGCTCTACACCGGATGGCCCGGTACAAACAGCTATGTCCCCCCGAGAACTTACGCATCACCGAGAAGGGCGAGCACTGTACAATCGAATTGGAGTGGCTGGATACCGGGCAACCCGGTCAGCCGATGCTGGCTGGTATCACGCTAGCATTTCTTCTGGAGCTTGGGCGCCGGGGTACAGGTCAACCTTTGGCGGCTCGGTTCGTCGAATTTTCGCAGCCAATGGGCGATGTACAAATCCTTGAAGATTATTTTGGCTGCCGTATTCGGATTGGTGCCGAATGTAACCGGTTGATGCTGCATCGAAGTGATCTGGACCGCCCCTTTGTCACGTACAACGAAGAGCTGCTGGAGATTCTGACTCCCGCTCTGGACCGATCACTGGGTGAGCAACAGCGCAGCCGCTCAATTACCGAAATGGTTAAATGGATCATGAAACGTAGCCTTACAGGAGGGCGTCCCGAGATTCAGGCTGTCGCGAAAGAGCTTGGTATGAGTGATCGCACCTTACAGCGCAGGCTTACTGACGAGAACACAAGCTTCCAGCATCTGTTGACACAAGCCAGACATGAGCAGGCACTGGAGTACTTGGCAGACCCCTCGCTTGATATTAAAGAAGTAGCATTCTTGATTGGATATGAAGACCAGAACTCGTTCTACCGCGCTTTCCGTCTTTGGGAGGGGGATACTCCTGCAAATTGGCGTACTGAACATTTAGGAGCAAGCTAGAAATTCCGAGTTTTTACTGAGCTTATCATTTGGCGTGTTCTACAAGAACTTTGGCGTAAAGCGCTAGTTACAGAACGATCCAGAACAGGTACTATAATCACTATCCGAGCACAACTTAAAAGGAGAACTGTATATGGATATGGGATTAAACAACAAAACAGCTTTGGTTACTGGATCAACGAAAGGTATAGGTAAAGCAATCGCCATTGAACTTGCCAAGGAAGGTGTTAATGTATTAATAAATGGACGGAACCATGGAGAGGTAGAACAAATTGTTAATGAAATTAAGTCGGATTTCCCGGCTACTTCTCCTCAAAATGCTACAGCCGATATTGTGGATATAATGCAAAGAGAAGCTTTATTTAAAAAATTCCCCAATGTAGATATTTTAGTTAACAATATGGGGATCTATGAAATTATGCAATATGAGGACGTTGACGATGAAGTATGGGAACAATACTTCCGTACGAATGTTCTTGCTGCAAATGGATTATCTAAATTTTATTTACCTAAATTGTTGAAAAATGAATATGGCCGGATTATCTTTATTGCCAGTGAAGAAGCCATTATGCCTTCAGGGCAAATGCCTCAGTATGCAGTGACAAAATCAATGCTGCTGTCGCTGTCCAAAAGCTTGTCTAAATTGACAAAAGGAACAGAAGTTACAATCAATACGATCATGCCAGGACCAACACTCTCTGAAAATGTGCAGCAAATCATTGAGGGGATTTACGCTAATGAAGATATATCTTTTTCCGAAAAAGAGAAAAAATTTATGACTACTAATCTGCCTCAATCCGAAATACAGCGATTTATCAGGCCTTTTGAAATTGGAAGACTAGCTGCATTTGTATGCAGTCCTTATGCATCCGCCTTTAAAGGCTCTCCGATCCGCATGGATGGGGGAATGGTACCGACTATTTTTTAAAAGTGTTGAACTGGCCTATAGCCTCAGTCACACCTACAATTACTCCCCATATTTATTTAGGGCTTCTTTGAAAATCTGCTCTAACTTTTCAGTAGTCTCGCCTTGATACTGTAGCTCTTGGGAATTGATATTATCGGCATTTATAATCTGCTGTTTATTTGTATCTTTCAAAGGTACTTTTCCATAATAAACACCTTTGACAAAGTAAATATTAGAATCCGTTAAACTCTTACCCAGGAAGAGTAAGTACTCTTCATTTTCGTTCATAAGTTGGTATCCTTCAATTCCATAAACGATAGTACCATCTTGTGTTTTGTTCATTGCTCCGTTTTCCTGAACAATAATTTCTGAACCGTCTTCAATATTTTTATTGTCAGATTTAAATACTTTATTCACCTTTATAGCGGATTGAGTTCCATAGCTCAGAACCTCCCCTTCAGGGTTCTTATTAAGAATTGTCTCTACAACATGATCTTTGGTCCCCTTTATAATTAATTCTGCAGATGTATCTAACTCATTAAAATCTACATAACTAATGACTTTTGCTGATGAATTGATATATTGTACGCTGTCTTCGACTTTTTTGGTTTTGTCATTTGAAAGAGCCATGAAAGAAACAACTAACAGGGCTACAGCACTAATAGATAGGAAATTATACTTTCTTTTCATAGGTGGACTACCTCCTTTAATTTATTGTCCAAAGAAAATAAAGTTGTAGACTGGCGGGCGTTTCATTAAGCTAATCGGGCAAGATGCTTTAATAACAATCATAAAAAGAGGTGTAGAGGTAGCCAGCCACGAAAAAGAAAAATAGAATATTTTTCAAGGGGGCGGATTTATTGGGTTGGAGATATTGATGAAAATGGGAAAGAAATTGAGCTATGTTCATGCTTGATGTGTTCTTTTGACGGAACAGGTATTGCAAGTAGAGAAGAGATTCAATCAGTAATGGATCAAATGAAGAAGAAAAAATAAATCAAGCTACCGTTTGTCCCGGTATTTGTTATGCTAACAGGAAGCAAGTATGCGATAGATATTCCTTGTTATACGGAGGAGATGATAATCTGAAGTTACTTATTGATTGGCTAAACCGCAAACGAATACGTCGATGCGAAGCCTGTAGCTCTGAGCTTAATATTTATTCATACTTCTCCGATGAATCACAGATCCTGTACTGTGTTGCATGTAACAAGTATTATATTAGAGCAAACAACAACGCTCCTATATTTAACTATGAAGTTCCTGAGGGGCTTTTGAAAATATGGGAAATGGACCCTTATAATAGTTATTATACAGGGATTCCAATTAGCGAAGCATACGAGCCCAAGTGGATTAAATTTCTCCGTAGATTATTAAGCTAACGAGTCAGTTTACACTTATTTCTTAAAAGTTGATGATTTCTAAACTCAGAAACTGCATTAAATCCAATATAGAAATTTTGTTAGGCTGGGGGTAATGTTGTGGGAATGGATTTTACGGCATATGTTGGCCATAGTTTTACTGAAAATGATATTTACAGACTGTGTCATGCACTAAGCTCTGAAAAGTTGGTCTATATAGATCAATTTATTAAGCACTTATATCCCTATAATCCAAAAGATATAGGTAAGCCATGGCAGGTTGTACCGGATTCAATTGGAGGAACCATTGAGTTGAATGGTCCATGTGGCATAAACCTTACTTTCTCCGAAAAGGTTTGTTACTTCCATCATTATATCAGGTGGGATAATTTTCTATTAGATGAAGACATTCAACTCTATCTTAGGAAGGTTTCGTATGATCTAGCCAATTATTTGGCAGCCTCATTCGCAATTTACGTACCAGATAGTGGGGCAAGAGAATCAGGAATCTTAGATTTCATATGGGAAGATAAAAATAAAGACATACAATTTATCAGGGACTGGCTCTTGCAAAAATGTGGCGAACCAAAGAAAAGAATAAAGGATATTTATAAGGATTATGGTGACTACTGTGCCTCGGAAGGATACTATATAGACTTTTTTCAGGATCTTGAGAATAATTGAGGTTGACTGAAGAAGCTAGGATTGGAAGAGTGGGAGCTAATGGATTGGTCTAAGCAAAGAGTATTGATCAGAAGCTTTATAACTCCAGATCTAAAGCGCAGAATTGATATACATGAAACAAGGTACCATGAGGCTCATGATGGATTTGGAGAAGTTTGGATAACACTAGATGGAAAGAAAATTTTCGGAGGTGGATATTATCACTGGCATGTGAACTCTTTGCCAGAAGATGCAGCATTACAAAATGGATATCATGAAGATTTTTACAAGACTAATATAGAAACAGAACAAATAGAAAGAGTTATGAAACTTGGACTTCATGAGACGTCACATATTACTATAAATCTAAGAAAATATCTCAATACACCATTTTATGAAATAATGAAATCAAATAATCCTATTTATAAGGCGTTTGGTATCATAGATAGAAGACTTGGTAGAAGAAGCTTTCAACGAATAAATCTAACCGAAAATGAGCACCCACTAGTAAAATTATTTTACGAATTACGTAAAGAACAATTTGAAAGATAGTTCGATAGGGGAGTGGAGCACAAATGGATCACCCTAATCTGCCAAGAGATAAGAGTGATTATAGAAGTGTTGAAATGCTGGCTCGCTCAGAAGGGTCACTGGTAATTCCCTTATTACCGGAACTCTTGACATGGGTGCAGGATATGAATTGGCCTATAGCCATAGACATTGTTGAGATATTACTCAAGTATAGGACTGAAACGATTCCGCATGTCAAAACTATTCTTGCTCAGCATGAAACTGGCTGGACATATAACATCCTTATGCATCTGATAAACAAATGGGATACAGAGCTCGTCTCAAGATTGTCTGCAAGCTTACAGGAACTGGCGCAAACTATGGATAACTATGAAGATACGGATTTGCTGTCCATCGAAATTTTAAACACTCACCGTCTGATGGAGGCAAATGAAGCAATAGCACTTTTAGCAAGGAAACGGAGTGAAACAGAAGATTATCTCAATAACTTTACAGCAGAACAAAAAGTCATGTTTTCGGAGTTAGAGAATGAATTGCTAGATATTCTAAACACAGAAGGTAATCGAATCGTTAATTACGTAAAGGAACATAGTAAGTCCTTGAATCAAAAAGACCAGTACGAAAATTTGCTTCGCCGTCAGCAAGAAATTGAGGAATCTATAAAGAGAATCTCTAATTTGTGACAAAAGGTGAACGAACCCAATCATTATCGGAATGGACGGTACTAATAGTATTGGGTACAATAAAAAGAGAGTCATGCTCTAACACGACTCTCCGGTGCAATAGCCGCTTTTAAGGGCGGCGGCTTTATACAGGCACTACCCACAGAAATAGGTCGCTATCCTGGTAGAGGGCGGCCTATTTCTTTTTTTATGCTGATAAGAAAGGTGATTATTACTGTATTATATAGTTTTTGGAATGGTAACAGGATATGAATTCTAATTTAACTTGAATAATAAAAAGCTTCCGTGAAACATCACGGAAGCTTTTTATTTGAGCACCAATCCTATTTTCCAGTCAGCCGCTTTGGATTATCTGTCTGATTCAGTAGATAGTCGATACTCACTTTGTGGAAATTGGCTAATTCGATAAGTAGGGCACTTGGTATATCTAAATTTCCATTCTCATACCGGGAATATGTCGCTTGTGTAATATGTAATAACTCTGCCATTTGTTGTTGAGTTAGGTCTTTGTCTTCACGTAGGTCACGGATTCTTTTATACATTGGTCATCACCCATGCCAAGTTTACTTTATGCGAAAACTGCATATTGATATTTATGCGGTTTTCGCATAAAATCTAAACATGGAGAAAAATTCCTCTTCAAAGGGAGGCTTAATGAAAATCATTTTGGAGGATTTATATTATGGGAGATGGCGGCCGAATGAGTTGATAAAATCAAGTGATCCTAAGTTTCAGCAGATTGATCAGCAAATCAATGACTCCTTGAATATTCTTCAAGAGAATGTGTCAGAAGATAATTTTGAGCAGATTGAAAAGCTGTTTGACTTATTAAGTGAGTCCAACTCTCTTCATTCCACTGCGGCATTTATTCATGGTTTTCGAACGGGTGCTTTAATGATGATTGAAGTATTCAGTGAGGAGAAGGAAACTGGCCCTAAGTAGCTTTTAATAGATAAAAGCAGTCTGGAGGGATCGCTGATGGCATCTGTACAACAAGATGAAGCGAATCAAAAGAAACTATTGATTGACGAAATTCTGACTTGCGAGAACTTCGCTATCATTCATAGGAAAATGGTTCCGGCTATCAAAGAGGGGATAACGGAAAAAGCGATTAAGCAATTGAAGCTGCTTCGTGCTACATACCTTTATTCTTTTGAAAATTCACTGAAATTGTTAACTAAGGCAGAACGAGAGTTTTTAAATACACAAGTAAAACCAAGCCAGGGCGGGGATTGATCCGTTAAGGCTTGGTTTTTTGTTAAATGCTAATAATTCATCTATTAAAAACATGGAAAAATCCGATTAATATGTATATGTAATCAAATAAATCGAAAGGATGTTCTATATTAGAAAATATATAAAAGTTGTTATTTCTATTTGTGCAAGCTTAATATCGGGATTCATGATCCCCTCTGCATTCATAGGGTACAGTTTCAATGCTGGAGGGGGATATTTTGCAGAAGATAAAGAAGCTATGATAACGCACATATGGATTCTTGTGGTAAGCTTGTTGATGTTTATTCTATCTTTAGTTTGGTCTAAAAGATATTTGTACTGTATTCTGTCGTTTTTATCTGCTTCACTTTTAGGTATATTTTATATTTCAATCTGAAATCAAGGCTATGTTATATCCTGATGTTGATCTTTACAATAAGAAAACCGCCTCATTGAAGAGGCGGCTTATTGTCCCACCGAGTTAAGGCAGCTTACTGCCGGCCGCGATGCAGTTAGTTGGTGCGGATGTGTCCTGGAAATTTCTTCCTTCTTTTAAACGTCACTTATTTATTACCGAGTTGTTCCGCCAAACCGATTAGAAGTCCTTCAATTCCACGAATGTAGCAGAGCCGATACGAGTCCTCGTACTGCACCACTTCGCCAACGAGCTGAGCACCATGCTTAGTGAGTCTGGATACCATTTCGTCAATGTCTTCAACGGCGAACATGACGCGTAGATAACCGAGGGCATTTACAGGAGCAGTTCGGTGATCTGATATAGTAGGCGGGGTGAGAAATTGCGAAAGTTCAAGTCGGCTGTGGCCATCTGGGGTAACCATCATAGCAATCTCTACACACTGTGAACCCAGCCCGGTTACACGGCCAGCCCATTTACCTTCGACAGTAGCCCGCCCTTCGAGCTTCAAACCAATCTCCTCGAAAAAAGAGATTGCGTCATCAAGGGATTCTACAACGATGCCAACATTGTCCATTCTTAGCAATTTGTTGTTTGCCATAGTTTTATCTCCTTATGTGTACAAATTTATTACTTGAGCATCTTCATATTTATTCTATCAAGAATTACCAATTCACTCCAAATGATCAACATCTTTTCACAGTTTATGATAACAAAGAAAAGTCACAGTATAGTAAAATGTGAAATTTGGTTTTTATTATAATATAAAGAAACGAGTGAACAACATGAACAATGTAGAGGAACTCCTCGAACGCTTCGGAATAGAGCCGGAAATACAGCATCGAGACAGCATCCGGCAGCTTTTACAGGCAGAAATCAAGAATGAAGCTTCGGAGGACAATGAGTATTTAAAAGCACTGTGCATCCTGCTGTTCTCCATCGGAGCCGTTGAGGACACTCTGCTGATATGGGTAGCAAAAAGGAAAAACTTCGACGCCAGCGCGTATATCGACGTTCAGCTTCTCTGCGGCGCAGGCGTCAAGATGACTATGAAATATCTGCAGGCTCAGCCGAATGAAGAAGCTCAGAAGCAATTAGTATACCTGCAGCAGTGTGAGCCTTATGATTTGGAGGATTTTTCAAAAAAAGAATGGATGGACGGCTATAAAAGCTATTATGGACTTGATTATTGATACTTCACCTTGAAATTCCGGCTGTCAAAATAAACGAGATCCCCGCTGTCATAATGCCACACGGCCTTCAGGTGGGTGGGTTGTCTAACGCCGTCAATAAGCTTGTAATCCTCCATGTAGGCTGACCACCGCACCCGCTGCTTGGAGCCGTCCATTCCGATGGCGGTGCGGTCGTCCGTTGTGAAGGACAGGCATTCTCCGTTGTCGCGGAAGCTGAAGACTCCACCCGCTGTAATACCATGGTAGGAAATGGTCGCCTTTGCATGGGTATCGTCAATGGGTTCCCAAGTGATATAGCTCTGTATAGCTGCACTCGGCAGCAAGAGAGCTTCCGACAAAAAAGTAACCAGACAAGCCTGATCCATTTCCTCGCCCTGCTGGTTGAAGAGGGTGAACATTTTGGCTAAGACGCCCTTCATGCCACCTACTCCGTCTACATAGGAATCCAGGCCTTGAAAGGGAATGCCGTACATCGTTGTATCAATTAGGGCAATTCTTGTTGGCTGCTGAGCGAAGTTGTATTGTGTGTAATCTATGGAAATTGCAGGCTTCTTGGGGGACAGAATGAAGTCTACCTTTGAAAAAATGATGTTCATCGAAGACATTTTAGGTTTGCCGGTAAATCCGCCAGTTTCAAAATACTTCCTGACAGGGGAAGGCAGTGCCTTCCAGTCTTCGCTTGTGAACACACTATTCTTTATTTCAGCATGGGCAAGCTGCTCGTTAGCAATCCGCCGGAATTCTGCTTTCGTTTTGGAATACGGAATGCCCCAAAAAATAATCATGCCAATCACGAAAGTGGCTAGAAATATCAACAGAAGAATCATAATTTTTCTACTCCTTTTCTTCATCGGAAGCATCAGTCTCCATTCGGGAGATGTTGTCAGTGAGCAGGTTCAAACCGCTGTATAGGCCGCGAGTTAACTCAGCATCGAAGGAGTGGAACAAAGCATCCATGAACTGATCTTCCGTTGCACTTCTCTCCGCAAAATAAGCCATACATTTCTCGGTAAGCTGCAACCGGACCATACGCGCATCGCTGCTATCCTTGGTGAGGGTGACAAATCCCTGTTTCTCCAGAATCAGAGCCATCTTCTTGACGTTTTGCCGGGAGCTGCCGATCATTTCGGCAACATCGCTTAAGGTGGGGGCGGGGGAACCGCTCTTCAAAATGATGGCGATCAGCAGCCACTGCTTCATCGTTACTTGGTCATCCAATTTGTCGCCCAGCACTTGCAGGCGGTTGGCGAGAGTAAGAATAGCGCCCAGTATGTAAGCTTGCTGCTCTTTTTCGTCCAATACGTTCATCTCCTGACATTAAAAAAGGTAACCTATTACGTTTTTTATTATACGTAATAGGTTACCTTTTTGTCTATCTTTATTTAACGACACCAGTGCTGGTCATATCCACACTTCGTTAAAGTGCTCCTTTTTCCTCAAAATCCGTCATTCTGCATATAGCTCTCTTGAATTATGGGGTTGCTCTGTAACAACTGGACAGAAACCAGGGTTCGAAGTACATAACGCTTCGGTGAATTCCGGTTCAGGTTTTGAGAGCTTGGCGAAATAGCTGCTGAGGATGTGATTGAGGTTAATGGCCCCGTTCTGGAATGGCTGGGAGGAGAGGGACTGCACATGGCTGTAGTAGTACCGTTTCTCCCGTCTTGGCAGCTTGTAAATCGAAGGTGGGGCATGTGTGACAATGTCGAATGGATTGGCTATGCGGTAGCTGGTCTGGACATACTTGGCACAGGCTTTTGCAAACGCCGGATCGCCTACACGGGGTGAAGCGAAGGTGTATAGGCGGGGTGCGGTAAAAGAAGAGTTGGCGGCAATATCAACGGCACATAAGGTTGCAAGTGCGCCGCCCAGGCTGTGGCCTGTGATGTAAAGGGTTTTGTCGGGCGACAGACTGTCTAGTAGAGAGAGAATTCCGTTTCGGGCGGAGGAATAAATGCCGGTGAAGCCGCGGTGGGTCAGGCAATCCTCCTTGATGTATTTGAACTGTTTTTGCGAGGCATTGGCATTAGAGATCCAGTTAGGCATTGAACTGCTTCCCCGAAAGGCAACAATAATCTCTTGCGGAGATTCTAGTATGAACCCAAACCGCTCCCATACCTGGGTGATCGACTTTGCTTGAATCGTGTAGCTGACCGAGTAACCGGCTGGAACGGTGAACGCACCGTCCGTATTCGTAAATTGGGCATAGGTCTGTTCGCAGACTGCTGCCAGAAAGATCGCCCTCTCCTGAAAATGATTAGTGCTGCTCACCTGAATCCCCGCCTTTCTCCACTATCTATGTATGATGAACCTACTGGATTGGTGCCTAGATGGTGAAATTCATATCCGGGAAGCAAAAAGCTACAGCAGTTTGTCTGAAGTTTTGTTGTTCTTGGGTCAAAAATGTTCGCAAATTGTAAAAAATAGCAAAACCATCTTCTATTCCAAAATTTTCTATGTTATTCTATCCACAGCCATCCTTGGCTACAATCGAGTGAAGAGAATGGAGGAATGAAGAATGTTTCAAAGCTTCCTGCGTCTGCGCAAAACCTGGACAAGCCTGGCGATTGCCGCTATGCTGGCATCTGCTGTAAGTATCGCGCCGGTCCGGGTCAATGCGGAAGGGCCATCCGATCCCGCGCCTAGTATTACCCCAGCTACGGCGAACGGCAAGAAGGTGCTGTTCGACAATACGCATGCCCAAACAGCCGGTGCAGCGGATTGGGTAATCGACGGCGGCTTCTCGGATTTCGCGAACGGGCTGGCAGCCCAAGGCTACTACGTTAAAGAGCTGCGCAAGAGCACGCCGATTACGTTATCTGATTTGTCCGGCTACGACGTATTCATCATTCCTGAAGCGAATATCCCGTACAAGACCTCCGAGCAGAGCGCACTGCTTAGCTATGTGCAAGGCGGGGGCAGCCTTTTCTTCATCAGCGACCATTACAATGCAGACCGGAACAAAAATCGCTGGGATGCCTCTGAGGTGTTCAACGGCTATCGCCGGGGAGCCTGGGCAAATCCCGCGCTTGGCATGACTGCGGAAGAAGCGGCTTCGTCCGCGATGTCCGGGGTTGCCAGCTCGGACTTTCTGTCCTCCAATTTCGGTGTAAGATTCCGCTACAACGCGCTTGGAGATGTGACGGCGAGCAGCATCGTGGCACCATCGCAAGCGTTCAATATTACAAGCGGGGTATCCAGCGTGGCAGTTCATGCCGGATCAACACTCGCCATAACCGACCCGACGAAGGCGAAGGGAATCGTCTATGTGCCGACAACGGCTACCGCCTGGTCTAATGCCGTGGATGCCGGAGTATATAACGGCGGCGGTGTTGCAGAAGGACCGTTTGTCGCTGTATCCAAGGTGAGCGCAGGCAAAGCGGGTTTTATTGGAGATTCTTCCCCGGTTGAGGACGCTTCTCCTAAATACAAGAGAGAAGAGACAGGCGGCTCCAAAACAACATATGATGGCTATAAGGAGCAGGACGATGCCACTCTTTTGATCAACATGGTGAACTGGCTTGCTACACCGGAGAGCTACACTTCACTCTCCTCGGTACCCGGCCTTACGCTGGATACAGCCACTTCGTTATATAGCTGGGAAGCGCCAGCCAGCTCCACGGAACCGCAGCCGGAACCTTGGGCAGCTCCGGCAGCCGGCTACAAATGGTATGATTCCTCCACATTCAAGGCAGGCTCTTATGGCGCCAGCTCAACCTCCAACCCGACACCGGCGTATGCATTCGGCCATCAGGCGACGCTTCCGAATCAATATGAGTTCCCGGTAGTAGTGACCCTTACCGGTCTTACGGCCGGCTCAACGACCTCCGGCTATAGTCTGGGAGTGTATACCAGCTCCGGGACGCAAGTCGCGAAGGTTAAGAACAGCGATGGTTCGTGGCCGTCATCCTATGGCTATAGCTCAACCTTCTCGCTGACGGCCAATTCCAGCGGTGTTGCCACCAAGACCTTTACCGTAACCATCAATCCGAACACCACTGGTGCGGCCAATATGCGGCTCCGATTGAACGGTACGGCAAAATACACCGAACCCGTGACGATAGCAAACGTTCCAGTTGAGTAGTTCCAAAGCGGATCAATAATATCCAAGGCTTGAGGTAATGGCTAAACGCCTTATCTCAAGCCTTTTTTTGCTGGCTCCTACGTCCGGGGACCGAGACATAAATGCGCTTGGAGACCGTTAAGCCGCTTATTCCTTAGAGTTATAATGAAGCAGCACTAAGGAGTAACTGGCAAGTTTATATTCAGTTTAAATTAGCCATTTATGATCCTTGCATAACGAACGTTTAGGAGGAGTAACAAATGAGTCAACACTCGAAAGCTGGTTCACAATCAAGAGATTGGGCTATCGAAGCCCAAGGGCTTGTCAAAGTCTTTGGGGACAATCGGGCGGTAGATGGTGTGGACCTGCAGGTGGCTACGGGTTCAATTTATGGCGTGCTTGGGCCGAATGGAGCGGGGAAAACTACAGCGGTCAGAATGCTGGCAACGCTGCTAAGACCGGATGCCGGTTACGCGCGGATTTTCGGTCATGATGTGGTGAAGGAGCCGCAGGTCGTGCGTCAATTGATCGGTGTGACCGGACAATACGCGTCAGTGGATGAGTCGCTTAGTGCAACCGAGAATCTGGTGATTTTCTCCCGGTTACTTGGGCTGGGCCGAGCCGAAGCATACCGCAAGGCAGCAGATTTGCTGGAGGAATTTGGTCTCAGCGAAGCGGCCAAACGCCCGCTCAAGAAATTCTCCGGCGGGATGCGCCGGCGGCTCGATTTGGCCGCAAGCCTGATCGCGCAGCCGCCGCTCATTTTCCTTGATGAACCGACAACGGGGCTCGACCCGCGAACACGCAATCAGATGTGGGATACGATTCGGCGCTTGATTAAAGCTGGCTCAACTGTTTTGCTAACCACACAATATCTTGAAGAGGCAGATCAGCTTGCGGACCGGATTGCCGTAATCGATCA
Source organism: Paenibacillus sp. BAC0078 (assembly GCF_054483875.1). Classification (NCBI taxonomy): domain Bacteria; kingdom Bacillati; phylum Bacillota; class Bacilli; order Caryophanales; family Paenibacillaceae; genus Paenibacillus; species Paenibacillus sp. BAC0078. The sequence goes on along the minus strand of NZ_JBTLRW010000001.1, from coordinate 740,396 downwards.
TGGCCGGGTGGTCGCTGAGGGAACGGTAGATGAGCTGAAATCATCAGTCGGTACCTCGTCCTTACAATTAAGAGTGCAGAATCCGCTGCAAATGGAATTAGCAAGGCAGACGGTTGAACGGGTGCTAGGAGTAAAGAGCAGTATATCTGCGGAAGCCGCAAAGATTACTGCGCCCATGGGGAACGCCGATCGGGTCACCGATTTGTTGATTGCCCTTCGTGAGATGGGAATTTCTTTGGCGGAGCTGAGTGTGCAAAAGCCAACGCTCGATGAAGTGTTTCTGAGCATTACGGGTCACGGGGCAACAGAACAATCAGCTTCTCCGTCCGCCAAATCAATTCAAATGGAGGGACAAATCGTATGAGTACTTTAATTAAGCCAGGCGCCACACGCCAACTGAAAAACCGCACAAGCTTCGGTCAGGCGGTACGCAATTCACTTACGATGGCTTACCGGGGCCTGCTGAAAATCAAGCGCACACCGGAGCAACTGTTTGACGTCACACTCCAGCCGATTATTTTCACCCTGATGTTTACTTATATCTTTGGCGGGGCGATCTCTGGAGATGTCCAGAATTATTTGCCGGTGATCATTCCGGGGATTCTCGTCCAGACCGTAATCGGCACTTCGATTGTGACAGGCGTCCAGCTACGCGAGGATATGGAAAAAGGTGTGTTTGACCGGTTCAAGTCCCTGCCGATCTCGCGGATTGCTCCACTTGCGGGAGCGCTGCTGGCAGATACGATCCGGTATACCATTGCGACTGTACTTACTTTTGTAATGGGATATATCATGGGCTTTCGTCCTGAAGGCGGACTCGGATATGTTGCTCTCGCGGCTCTGCTCGTGATCGGCTGCTCATGGGCTGTAAGCTGGATCTTCGCCTTCTTCGGTGTAATCGCGCGTACCGCTTCCAGTGTACAGGGAATATCCATGCTTGTGCTGTTCCCGCTGACCTTTCTCTCGAATGCCTTTGTGCCGGTTGATACAATGCCGGACTGGCTTCAGTGGTTCGTCAACATGAACCCTATTTCGCATCTGGTCTCGGCTGTCCGGAATCTTGTTAACGCAGGAACGATGGGCTCAGATATTGTCTATTCCCTCGTTGGTGCCGCAGCTATCGTAGCGATCTTTGCACCTATCACTGTGCGTGCATACATGCGCCGGACGTAATAGCAAGAAATCATCAGGTAACCCTTGTTGACGGGGGTTGCCTTTTTTTTGCTATATAGCTTAGCTGATTGATTTTTAAATATAAAAATATCCCACCTTGGCTGTGAATTCGCCCCTAAATTTACCATTCTGGAAACTGGGAGATTCAATCACTAAGATGACACCTGAGGGAAAATATCCATCGTGGGATATAATTCGTGAAAGATATTGGAAGAGTAGAGCTGAACTAGATCCAAGTAGCTTTAGCCCTCAAAATAAAGGAAGAATGAAGGAAGGATTAGCACCTAAAGCAAGGGTTATAGTAAAGGATAGGAACACGGGGGAAATCTATGAAAAACTTGTTAGCAAAGAACTTCATCATGCAAATGGAAATCGTGGTATTCCTGGATTTGATGAGCCGGTAAATCTTCGAGAAGTATGGCCTTGGGAACATGAAAATCTTCTACCACCAGGGAGAAGATTAAATTATGATTTTATTAGATTTAAATAGAATTCTATTGACGATAACGGAGGCGAAAAAATGAGTGAATATGTAGATGATTTTACATCAGAGATACCTTTGGATAAGATGCGAATTTTATTACAATTAGGAAAGGAGTTTTCTTTTGACCCCCTTTCTTCTATTGAGAGTGAAAAATACTTTATAAAGCTACTAGAAAAATATCAAGGCAATAATGATAATGAACTAAAGGATTTGTTGAAGTCTGTTGTTTCCAAAGATTTTGAAGCAGTAGATAAAAAGCCTGAATGGATTCAAGATCCTGAATGGCAATTTAATAATAGCAGGCCTATGACATTTGTTGGACAATTAGAGATAAAATACAATACAGGTAGGGTTGATCATGATGCTATATTTTATGTGTTTTGGGATAGAGAAAGCGGTATAACAAAAACCATTATACAGTAAGCATTAATACAGGTCGATTATGGTAGGTACCGCCATGATTGACCTTTTTTTATCCACCATACATAATCTCACAGAGTTATTGATACTTTTGTAACAAAATAAGGCTTAAACAAATAAATCCAACCAAGCACCAGGAGGCACAAAATGATTGAGGAAATCGTTGATCTAGAACATATTGGAATTAATGTGCGGTATGCACTAAATCACAAGCCGGTTGTTTTATTTCTGCATTTTAGCGGCGGGAATTTGCATATGTGGGACGGGATTATCCCGCTTTTTGAACAGGAATACAGCATTATCGCTCCGGATATTCGCGGACACGGTAAATCCGGCAAACCCTTAACGGGATATCATATTGATGATATGGCGAACGACATTTACTTACTGCTGCAGCGGTTAAACGTAGAACAATGCCATATTGTAGGCAGCTCGATGGGGGCTGAGGTTGGACTAAGTCTAGCCGCGACACATCCGGGGCTTGTGCGTTCCTTTATCTGTGAGGGGGCACTCTACAATGAGTTCGGAGAATATGGGATTTTCAATGGAACCACAGAAGAAATCGAGCACCGCAAAGAAGAAGAACGAATTCGACTGGCTGAAAGGGTGGAGCGTGTATTTACAACGAAAGAAGAGTATGTCGAAGAGGAACGGGCGGAGCTGACCCAGGAAGGGTTATGGAATGATAACTTCTTAGCCTTCTTTGAAAATAGTCTGCAGCAGTTGCCAAGCGGTGAGTATACATATTGCTTCTTAAACCGCGTTAGGACAGAGTATGTTCAAAAATATTGGGATCTAAAGTTCGAACAATATTACTCAAAGGTTCAATGCCCTGTTCTATTTCTTCCCAGCGCAGAAGAGTGGGCGGACGAGAAAATTAATCGCAGCATGCATGCATTCGCTAGTCTAGTAGATGAACACGAAATTGAACTTATAGAAAATTCTATCCATGCCTATGTCTGGCTGCTGCTTCCGGTAGCAGCGGGTGAAGCAGCCAAGCGATTTATAGGTAAGCAAAGTATCAGAAGAAAATAAAGTTTTAGACTGCCAAACTTCTGGATAATACTAAGCGCAAAGCCTTTGAAACAGTTGTCAAACAAGGCGTATTTAGCTTTGATATGAATGGGAAAATCCATGAGATCCATAAGGATGAGGAAATCCCATACGATATCCTGGAAACGCTCTTGCGTGATCAGAAGCTAAATGCGATCGATAATCCCTGCGGCTCCTGTCGGGCCCGTGTAAATGGTAATTGTCCATACGCGGAAGCCCCCCTGTTTAACTTGTAACGGCGGCAGCCCTTGTAAAGACTTAGCTGCAGGTCTCTCTGATATGGACGTACCTAAGTACGAAATTCATATTCAATCCACCTCAAAAATGATAGAAGTTGCCAAACAATACGGCCGCGACGAAATTGCGGAGAAAAACCAAAAGAACCTTGATCGTCTGACCAGCATCTATGAGACGATCAAGAAAGGCAGCAAGCTCAAGTGCCGACACCAAAACAAATTAAGCGAGAAATGGATGAAAACAACAAGGACGCCATCATTGCGTCGTTAAAACGAAAGATGAAGAAGCTCGAAGAAGAAAATAAAAAGTTGCGAGAACAACTTAAGTTCCTTACCACAAATAGGGCGAAACTTGATGCTGCGAGATTTAGCGAGACCATAAAAAAGCGGCAGCCTTGGACTTTTTCGTTCAAGTCTGCCGCTTTTTTGAGAGCAAGCGTCAGTCACAAACATAATGTTTAACGAACAATAAACGAGCATGCATACTCACGGTTACAAACGAAATGTTAAACAAATCTGTTCCAAAAACATCTCGGGGGAATAGCCGCGCTCGTTTTTTTGAAAGGAGTAGGAATCGTTGCTTAAAGCCATCAATAGCATATCCGCCTTGAAGACGCAGTTCGGTTGGGGCTGCCCGGATACTGTCATTTCGTCGAATAGTTCGACCAACAGCTGATGCAGTTCGACATACAGAGGGCTCTGCGTTCGAGATCTAGATCGATTGGTTGACGCGGATTCCTCGACTCCTGCAAGCAACTGGGACTTTTTTTCCCTAAAACGGATAAATAAGTCGAGAAGTCCTCTCAATCGTTGGCTTGGCGGAGATGTCCGGTTTTGTTTCAAGTACTCCTCGATATTCTCGAAGTGGAGAACGATGTTTTCTTTCATTAAATCCAGACATAGTTCGCTTTTATTGCGATAGCGGCGATAAAGCGTTCCTGGACCGATCTGCGCCTCCGCGGCAATTTGGTTCATGCTGACTTGTTCGACGCCATTCTGTTCGAATAGCCGAAGCGCCGCATCCAATATACGTTGACGATTCTCCGCCGCATCTCGGCGTTCGGAACGGGCGGGGGAGACATCTGTATCCTTCAAGGGTTATCACTTCCTCCAATTCGTTAGCGAACTGTTATTGACAAACGGAGATATCTCCGTTTAGTATTAAGTGGAGATGTATCCGCTTCTTATACTATCATAAGATTAAGGAGTGTACAATCAATGACCATTCAGAACAACCCCGCTCTGCTCGTCATGGACTTGCAGAACGGTATCGCCAAGCATCTTGGCGACAGCGAGAAAGCGCTGCTCCCATACAGGAAGGCAGTGGAGGCCGCGCGCAAACACGAGATCCCAGTCATCTTTGTACGAGTCGCCTTTCGTGAAGGCTACCCTGAGATTAGCCCGTTGAACAAAGCATTCGCTGCTGCGGCCCAACACGGCGGCATGACGCTTACGGACGAGGCGACGCAGATTCATCCGGTTCTGGCACCTCAGCCGGGGGAGCCGCTGGTCACCAAGAAGCGCGTCAGCGCCTTTGCCGGCAGCGATTTGGAGATGATTCTTCGTGCCAAGGGCATTAACAAGCTCATTCTGAGCGGCATTTCCACGGGCGGCGTAATGCTGTCTACGTTGACGGAAGCGGCGGACAAGGATTATCAGCTTATGGTTCTATCCGATGCTTGCTTCGATCCCGATCCGGAACTACATCGCGTCCTGATCGAGAAGGTGTTCACCAAGCGGGCGGATGTGGTGACGGTAGACGCATGGATCGATACTTTGAGGTGAAGAAGGCGCATACGTAATGCCGATTTGGAAAAGAAATTTAATCGTTTGCTGGTTCGGGATGTTTGTAACCGGAGTGGGAATGAGTCAGATTGCGCCTGTATTGCCGCTTTTTATCCAACATCTTGGCGTTAATGATTCAGGTGCAGTCGCCCGATTTTCCGGAATTGCTTTTGGTATTACCTTCATCATCTCAGCTATATTCTCCCCCATTTGGGGTGCGGCTGCCGATAGATTCGGGCGTAAGCCCATGTTATTGCGAGCAAGCCTGGGCATGGCTATCGTGATTGGCTGCATGGGCTTTGCGCATCATGTGTACGTATTGATCGGTCTTAGACTATTGCAGGGAGTAATAACTGGGTATGGCACAGCCTGTACGACATTAATTGCAACTCAGACGGATAAGGAACACGCGGGCTACGCACTAGGTACACTGTCAACGGCAAGCATTGCAGGTTCCTTGCTTGGACCCATGATTGGCGGGTTTGTGGAAGAGAATTTCGGCATGCAAAATGTATTTTTTGTAACAGGCGCGCTGCTGCTGATCGCTTTCCTTACAACTGCCTTATTCGTAAAAGAAACATTCACGCGCGAAGATAAACAGATGCAGAGCGCCAAAGTGATCTGGACTCTTATTCCGGAGAAGAGTTTGACGATAACCCTATTTGTGACCTTCTTTGTATTATCTGTGGCGCTATATTCGGTTGAGCCGATCCTTACCGTCTATATTACCCAGTTGTCCCATCATCTCAGTCATATTGCTCTAATTGCGGGAATCACGTTCTCGGCCTCGGGACTGGCCAATATCGTTTCAGCTCCAAGGCTGGGAAAGTTGTCTGACAGAATAGGGGCGCATAAGGTGATGTTGATTTCCCTTGTCGCAGCAGGAATCATTTTCATACCGCAAGCCTTCGTGAATAATCCGTGGCAGTTAATGATCCTTCGATTCTTATTGGGGCTAACAGCGGCTGGTTTGACCCCATCAGTCAATATCTTGATCAAAAAGATTACGCCGTCTGCTATTACAGGACGAGTTTTTGGTTTTACCATGTCGGCAGGGTATTTAGGCGTATTTGGAGGTTCCGTCTTAGGCGGGCAGGTGGCGGCCTTGCTAGGCAACAGATACGTATTTATAGTTACGGGCGCGCTGCTGCTGATCAATGCGGCGTGGGTTTATTTTAAAGTGTTTAAGAAACTGGAGGGCAAACGGCTGTCATTTTAATAACTGAAGGGAGTATGTTACTTTGCAGATTAAATGGTATGGCCATTCTTCTTTTCTGCTGACTTCGGATGCTGGAATGAGGATTCTCATCGATCCCTACTTTAAGTTTCTTGGCTACCGCATGCCGGTTCCGGTTGAATCGGATGTTGTCGTGGTTACACATAATCATGGCGATCACAATAAAGTTAACGCCGCCTCGGGCGATTACTTGCTTGTAAACGAGCCGAAAGAATACAGCCGCGGCGATGTGAGCATTAACGGGTTCAAGACTTTCCACGATAAGGTGAACGGCAAGAAAAGAGGATCCAATATTATTTTCCGCTTCCGGATTGACGGACTGACGATCTGTCACTGCGGGGATCTGGGGCATCTGCTTACAGAGGAACAAGTCAATGCAATCGGCAAAGTTGACGTTCTCATCGTGCCCGTAGGAGGAAGGACGACGCTCGATGGGACAGAGGCCGTTCAAGTGATGCGTCAATTGCAAGCGACTGTAGCGATTCCGATGCATTATAGTACGAAGGCATTAGGAATTCTCGGAAGGATAATCTTCGCTAAGGTGAACAAATTCCTCGAGGCTGCCGGGACACGGACGACAGACGTGAAGACATTGAACGTGTCCAAGGAAAGCCTTGACCAATATGCAGGCGTCGTTACTATGCAGTATGAATAGAAGAGTAAGAGAGAAGGGTGCCCAGACAAATGGGGGCCCTTTTGAATTCGCCCTAAAAAGGATACGGTGAACCGTACCATAAGTAGGGCGATTTTTTTGCCTTAACCGCTCAAAATGAGTGTGAAGTATTTTGTTACACTAACGGATACGATAGTTAAACATAAAGGGTTCCACATATTAGTCATGTATAATATGTGGAACCCTTTATTATATCTGACTTTCCTAAAATTAGGTCTTGATAAACTCGGATAATAAAGTAGTAGACTGAGAAAATAAAATATTAGACTGGCGGCGCTTCATTAAGCTAACGGGCAGGATAATATGGAAGCTACCTTGAAATAAGTATTAGATATACATTTATGACAGGGGCTGAGCAGTATGGTCAATGGGAGAATCTTAGGTATTGCCTATAATGTAATTCCGGTAAAAGATGCGAAAAAATCTGCAGAATGGTTTGTCAGTCACTTTGGTTTTAACATCCGAAACGATAGAAGTAATTATATAAGTTTATTCAGGGATAACCGTCCAATTATTGATTTAATTGAATCTGATAATGACACAAGAGCGATCTTTGAAGTAAACGGACGGTCAAGGTGGGTTATAACATTTTTTACAGATGATATTGAATCATTATACACGAGACTAACATCAGAAGGAGTTAACACTAGACAAATAAGTAATGAAGGCATATACGGCAAGTTTTTCGTTTTTGAGGACCTAGATGGAAACTTATTTGATGTATGGGAGCATAAAGATTGTGAGTTAATCTTTTAATAGAACAATCTAAACTATCGGAAAACTTTAATTTGAAATTGATGGTTATTTCGAGAATACGCTTGTTGCTGGCAAAACATGTTCAATAGCGGAGTACAAGAAGCGAATGGATTAATCTGAAAATGATTGTATGGGGGATTTCAATGACTCAGTTTTATCTTATCCGCCATGGTATATTCGATAGCAAAAGCTGAGCGTTTAAAAGAAGCTGAAATTATTGTCTCTTCTCCTTACCCAAGAGCACTTCAAACGGCTGCTATTTTATCAAAGGAACTTGGTTTAGAAATAATGGTTGAATTCGATTTAAGGGATTATGATGCTAATCATGGAGCCTATCCTCCTGGAGTAACCAAGCTTTGGCAGTCTAAAGAGCTGTTGAAAAACCGCATGGAGAATGTAATAGACAAATATTCCGAATTTCAAAAGGTGATCATTACTGGACACGGAATGGCTTTTCGTACCTTGGTAGGGGAAGTTGGCGAGATTCCACTTGCTTCAATTATCGATTATTATAAAAAAAGGGCATAGCGCTTTAAGTTAACGGGCAGGATTGTTCCATAACTTCGCTAATATTAAAATGGATAATGTTCGTGAAAGATGCGCAAAAAATAAAATGATGAAAGGCGGATTCCATTGAAGCCAGGGATTATAGTTCTTCTTAATGGTACTTCAAGTTCTGGAAAGACAAGCATTTCTAATAAATTATTAACTCAAACTGATATCCCATTTCAACATTTATCAATTGATAATTTTATTAATGGGCTATTTCATAGTTATAAAGAATTCATTAACAGTACATATCCGAATATTGAAACAAATGGTGCAGAGGATGGACAATTAGTAAATCAAATTCTTGCAGATCCGTTGATTTCATTATACTACTCGACAATAAAACTATTTTCATTGATGGGAAATAACGTAGTTGTAGATTCTGTTATAGGTAATGATAAATGGTTCAATAGTTGTATTGAATTATTATCAGATCACCCTGTCATATTCGTAGAAGTTAAATGTTCAAAGGAAGAACTTGCTAGAAGAGAACAACTTAGAGGAGACAGGCAGATTGGTTTAGCAAGTTCACAATACGATAACGTGTATTGCTTTAATGAATATGATCTTGAATTCAATACTGAAATAATGAGATCGAGTGAGTGTGCCAATGAGATATTAAATTTTATAAGATCAAATAAAGAATACACTGCTTTTAAGAAGTTGATTAAGGGGAAAAGTGGAAGTAAGTAGTTCAAAGAAGGCGTATCATCAACTAACATCATATTCACGTTCCGGCCATTCGGCTCTCGGTCCTGTTAAGCTAACGGGAAACGTTAGTTTACAACAACAGCAGCAGTCTAAGACTTTATTTATAAAGTCTTGGGCTGCCGCTGCTTCTTTTATTGGATCAGTCTAAAACTTATTTTTCCAAGATGGCGATCGCTTCGATCTCGATTAAAAGATCAGGACTGACAAGTTCAGACACTCCGATGTGAGAACGAGCCGGTCTATGTCCATTGAAAAAGGCGTTATAGACTTCGTTTACTTCATTTTGCAGATCCATACGTTTATTAAAGATGGTTGTCTTAACAATATCGTTGATCGTACCTCCGGCTGCTTCCACGACAATTTTGAGATTTTCAAGAACAATTTGCGTCTGTTCTTTAATCGAGCTCGGCAGGGACATACCCGTATCACTTCTCTCGGACTTTGGAACCCAACCAAAAGAGGGGTGACTGTAATACAGAGGATAGGCCGTAGCACCCGAGAGGTATAAGGTTGTTGCTCCATGCTTCACTTCATAACCTAATGAAAATGGCATATCGTCAACGTAACCAGGCAAAACAATCGTTTTTTTCATTTTAAATAAAGCCTCCTTTTTGAAATCTGGAATTTACGGTTTGAATCCGTCTGGTGCAATTTCGATTGCGATCAAGCCATGTACTACAATATAAGAAACATACATCTGTATCGGTACAGATACATCTCGGGGGCTTATTTTGACTGCATAAATTTTTGCTAGTATTAAGAGATTTGGAACAATTAATCTCCTTGCAAATCAATACAACATGAACAAAGGCGTCAGTGAATTAGGTAAGCATCAAATAGCCCACACCTTGTAATCAAGATGAGGGCTATTTATGCTTTTAGTCAGCCTTAAACACAGCCATCTTTCAGCCAATGACAAACGGTTTAATCGCTCGTTCGCTGCGGTTGTTGTCGATCTCTAGGGGCCTTCCATCGTGATAGCATTAGTCAACTCCATTTGCTTCTTTGGGAGAATGAATTAGAAGATTATGATCGATCGGTGAAGACATGACAATCAGGATTGTATAGGTTCCATATTTATCGCACTGATTGCCAAACGCTTCGAGCGTGCGTGTGGATTCCGTCACTACTTTTAATAAATAACTGTGTTCTCCGCTTATGCGGTGGCACTCGGCAACATGAGGAGATGCATGGACAAAATCAAGAAACGCCAAGCAGTCTCTAGTCCGAAACAACATATAGGCTGCCGTATGCTTCCCAATTTTTTCAGGAGAAATGACGGTACGATACTCTTCGATTATTCCCTTTTCTTCCATTCTCTTAACTCGTTCCGTTACAGCGGGTTGGGACAATCCCACGCTTTTACCCAGTTCAGTCATTGAAATCCTTGCCTGGTTTTGAAGATAGAAGAGGATTTGTTTGTCTACATGATCCACTTTGAGTGTTATCCTCCTTTAAATTAAAGGTATTTTAAACAAATAACTTTTATTTCTTTGTATAATCATCATATTTGATTTGATGTGTTATGTAAAATGAAAGATTTTAATTATATAATATGACTCACGTGAATAAGGGCGATTCACACATAAGAAGTCAGAGAGGAAGGGGAAGTAATGAGCAAATACGATTTAAATAAGGCAGGTACAGAAGATTTACAGGCACGTATTGATGAGGTCGTTGATTGTACAATTGACGAAAAAAAGCTGGCTGGTGCTTTTATCCAATCTAAGTTTGGAGGGTACTTTCAATGACTCTCTCCCATTCCAGCAAAAATATAATAGCATTGGCCGCGATATGTTTGTCCGCGCTAATGTTCGGCCTCGAAATTTCCAGTGTGCCAGTAATACTTCCACCCCTGGAAAAGGTATTGCATGGCGATCTCAAGGATATGCAATGGATTATGAACGCCTACACCATTGCTAGTACGACAGTTCTAATGGCTGTTGGAACGCTGGCTGACCGGTTTGGAAGGAGGCGTATTTTTATTATCAGCCTCGTCTTGTTCGGCATTACATCCTTGATTTGTGGCTTGGCACAAAGCACGTCAGTTCTGATCGTCAGCCGGTTTCTTCAAGGCGTGGGTGCTGGCGCGATGCTGATTTGCCAGATAGCAATTCTTTCGCATCAGTTTCAGGAAGGAAAAGAACGAAGTAAAGCCTTTAGCGCATGGGGGATCGTGTTCGGTATCGGCCTCGGTTTTGGACCCATCATCGGCGGCATGATTGTGGCCGTTTCGAACTGGCATTGGGTTTTCCTAGTCCACGTCCCGCTGACCTTCCTCACTTTGATCTTTGTTTTAGGCAGCGTGGAGGAGTCCAGCGATCCGCAGGCGAAAAAGCTGGACATTATCGGCATTGTCATGCTTTCGTTGACGGTTTTTGGGCTGGTATACTTTATCACGCAAGGGCCGGAACTCGGCTTTACCAGCATAGCCGCCATCAGCACCATTGTTGCAACGGCAGCATGTTTCATTATTTTTCTGTTTGCGGAAAAGCTCAGCACCCATCCGATGTTCGACTTTTCCGTGTTCAGGATACGTAATTTTTCCGGCGCGCTCTTTGGCTCCATCGGCATGAATTTCAGTTTCTGGCCGTTCATGATCTATCTGCCGATCTATTTCCAGAGCGGTCTTGGTTACGGCACCGTGGCAGCTGGGCTGTCTCTCTTGGCTTATACGCTGCCCACCCTGGTGATTCCGCCTCTGGCAGAGCGCCTTTCGCTCCGCTATCAGCCGCGCATAGTCATCCCATCGGGTCTGTTCATCATCGGCATAGGCTTCATTTTGATGAAATTTGGCAGCGGCGGCGATCACGCCAACTGGTTGACCATGCTCCCCGGTTCCCTGTTGGCTGGTATTGGGCTTGGCTTAACCAACACGCCTGTGACCAATACGACCACCGGCTCGGTTCCGAGTACCCGTGCAGGCATGGCTTCCGGCATAGACACGAGCGCCAGATTGATCAGTCTAGCCATCAACATCGCCGTGATGGGCTTCATTTTACAGGAAGGCATCCTGTCTTATTTGAAGCGGTTCCTTCCTGGGACTCTCGATATAACGCAATTGCGGACTTTGGCCGAGAAAATAGCCGCTGGAAACACTACATCTCTCAAGCAGGGTTTGCCAGAACTATCCTCTCTGGATGCCTCCGGAGCCGTCGTCCATGCTGCACTTGTGCACGGCTTTGGCTTGGTGATGCTCTATGGTGGCATTGGCGTGTGGGTTTTGGCCGCGATCAGTTTTATGATTTTTGGATCCAAGAGAGCAGCTAGAGAAGATTTCAAGGCAATGTAACCCATAAAAAAGCCATCATTAGATAATGTATTTTTTTGTTGGTCAGAGAAATAATAAAATTCTCAATAAACACTGTGTTACAATAAAGGGTACTTATGTGCTGGTCATTTTCCGATTGAACAGCCGGGGTTAGAGCAGATGAAAGCTGCTGTACTTTCTTTTTTGAAAATAGTAGAGAGTGAATTATAAGTGGCATACATGCATTTGCAATTACCATAGTCGAGGTGTCCTCAATATGAGCAGAAGTTTTCTAATATTGTATGGAGTCGGCGGCAGTAGCCCCGATCATTGGCAAACTTGGTTACATCAAGAGCTGGTAAAACGAGGTGAAACAGTCCGATTTCCCGACTTTCCAGACAAGGATCAACCTGACAAGAATGTTTGGCTCGACCATTTATCTAGTGTTTTTGAAGAAATTCCACACGATGAAGATGTCATCGTCGTGGCCCATAGTCTAGCGTGTATCATGTGGTTTCACTATGCGGCTTCAACTCCGAAACGAAAAATTCAGAGAGCCATTCTTGTAGCTCCACCCTCGCCATTTTTGGAATATGAGCCAGTGATGACGTTTTTTCCTGTACCAGAAAATATAGATGAGATCGCGAATGTTGCCGAAAAAACTTTGTTTGTTTTATCCTCAACAGATCATTATTGCTCAGTGGAAGATGCTTCATTTTATTTGGTTTTAGGGGTGCCTTGCGTTATGTTGCCTAAAATGGGACACATCAACGTAGAAGCGGGCTACGGTCCGTGGCCATGGATTCTTGATGTATGCATGAACAAGCAAGTTACATTATGAACTTGGCAAGGTTGTTGTACTAAAGGGTACTAAATAATAAAACAGGCTATTCGTAAAAAAGCGGCTCATGGTTAATTTTTTATTTTCTTCTGATATTGAGAGTTTATTAAGTTTTTCCCTGCTTTACAAAAGAACCAAAAGATTGAGGTTTACCTGGAGGATGGAGAAATTAGAGAAGGGGCCGATAGAAGGAGTGACAAGAAGGGAGGAGGCCTTCATAAGTTTGAAGAAAGGTGTCATAGAAGTATGTTTATCCCTCAAGAGATAATCTCAAGGGGGATTTTTGGGCTATCAAGAAAGCCAATGTTTCGCATGATCGGTTTCGATCATGATGGGTTTTTCCTAAATTTTATTTATGAAATAACCGAATAAGCGTCGAGATTTCTACAATGGATTCTTTTTGCCCATTTTTAATCCACATCACCCAAATTTCAAAAACGCCCGCACTCATAAAGTCGATCCAATAGTTTCGTTTCGCTCCCGTCCAGTCCGGAAAGGGAATAATCTCATCGTAAAGCTGAGCAACGTGGGATTTAAAAATTTGATAAAACAGCCCGATATAATCGCTTTCGATCGCCATGTGAAAATCCTTGGATAGGTCAAGAAAAAAGCTCGTTAGATCGGCTATTTTCTGTTCATGGCTTTTTTTAAAGGCGATTTTATTAAATATATCCGCGAATTTAGGTTCGTAGTATTCCTTCAATACTTGTTCAAGGTTTTCGTAATTTCTATAGAATCCCATTCGACTGACGCCGGCTTTTTTGACGACTTCTGAAACGGTTAGTTTTGACAGTCGATTGGTCTTTAAAAGCTCCAGCAATGCAAAAGCAATCCATTCTTTAGTGTCTTTTTTTATGTTTTGGGCGTGTTCCGTCGCTGCCATTACACTTCCTCCATTTTGTCACAGATGTCTGTCTTCCACTTGTTTTAGAGAATATTCAGCTTTAAAATAGTGTACAACTGTTACAAGTGTAACGTCAATGAGAGGAGCATTCACGATGGCGGAGAGTAACAAGCCCTTAGTGCTTGTGACCGGCGGTTCAGGATTTATCGCGGTTCATATTATGTTGAAATTACTCGAGCAAGGTTACAGTGTTCGGGCATCGCTTCGTACCATGAGTAGACAAGATGAAGTAAGAGATATGCTAAGATCAGGCGGAGTTACCTGTTTTGAAGGCCTGTCGTTTATTCAAGCGGATTTATCTAATGATCATAATTGGGGCGATGCTGTTAAAGGAGCGGAATATGTCATTCATGTTGCTTCCCCGACGCCCAATAAAGTGTATAAAGACGAGAATGAAATGATTCAACCCGCACGCGATGGCGTTTTGCGCGTGCTAAGAGCCGCGCGTGACGCGGGAGTCAAACGAGTTGTTTTAACCTCCGCTTTCGGAGCGATCGGCGTGGGCCACAAGAATCATAAAGGACCTTTCACCGAAAAAGATTGGTCGAAAACGGACGCGAACATTCATCCCTATCAAAAATCCAAAACCATTGCCGAAAAGGCCGCCTGGGAATTTATTCGCCAGGAAGGAAACGGTTTAGAACTGGCAACGGTAAATCCCGTTGGCGTGATGGGGCCGATCTTAGGTAATGATTATTCTCATTCAAACAGTAGCATTCGACAGATGCTGGAAAGCAATCAAAAGTATGTCCCTAAAATTTATTCCGATTATGTAGATGTCCGTGATGTTGCCAGTTTGCATCTATTGGCCATGTTGCGTCCCGAAGCAAATGGAGAGCGTTTTATCGCCTCTAGCGCAGAGACATTGTCAATGTTGGATATTGCGAATATTTTAAGAAAACATTTGGGCGAAGACGCTAAAAACGCGCCAAAAGGTGAACTTCCAAATATTTTGGTTCGTGCGATCGCGATCTTCAAACCACAATTAAGAATGATAGCAACGCTCCTGGGACAAGATATGTCAACTAGCAATCAAAAGGCCAAACGTTTACTTGGATGGACACCGCGTTCGGCGGAAGAAGCCATAGCTGAAACGGGTAAGAGCATGATAAAGATCATTAAAGAGCAGAAGAAGTCGTAAAAATATAATGAATAAAGCTTCTCGAAACTTATGAAGTAGTAATCATTTAAGAGGCGTTTATGAATCACCAAAAGGCTCCCGATCGGGTGCCTTTTTACTATTCGCCGATATGACGGTTAAGCCGAACCTTATCACAAGTGACGTAGAAAAATTAGGTGTAAGAGTCGCTAAGGAAGATGTTGGGCAGTATGGTATTCAGGAATGAAAGGGGAAGGTGATATCTCTCTTCCCCTAGTCTTACTCGGATGGCTTCCTCAATGGCCAGCCGTTTCGAAGCTTATAGCTTCTGTCTAATGCCTGTAGCAGCCGCGAGCTTGATGGTCTCCAGCAGCCGATGCAAACGGGCCGCGTCATGGAAGCTAGGTGAATGAAAAGTATCGTCAAGAATATCTGCTGCGAGACGCTCGTGTGCCTTCGAAACAAGAGACTTCGCTGATTCTTCCTCTGCAGGAAGTGCCGTGAAGTGCTTGTCGTCATGCGCTGCCGGGATGCCGGAAGCATACAATGCTTGGTACACCTGCAGGTTGCCAAACTGTACATGGCCGACAGAATGAAACTGCTTCAATTGAAGCATACCTTTTTCTCCGTAAATATCCAATTGAAATCCGGGATAAGTTCCGCCCTGAATATGGATTGACGCGGAGGCACCGCTGCTTAACATCCCCTCAACCATGATCTGGTCGGCTGCGTCTTTGGCAACCTTTTCACCTGTTTCCAACACCGCAGCCTCATTGTAATTACAGATCATGATAGCAGACAGCTCCTTAAAGTCTCCAAGCAGGCGGCAAAGCACATCCAGCGAGTGTCCACCGTTGATGGATAGGAGCGTTGCGCCGTTTTCCTCCATTAACAGATAGGCACTGTCACGGCTCGTAACACTCCCCCTGGTGGTCGATAAGCGCATATTGCAGGATAAAACCCTGCCAAGCTCACCGGATTCGATCCGCTGCTTGATGTCTTGGATGACAGCGGATTGTCTAGCCTGAAGACCGACGGCATGATGAATGCCGGCTTGATCGGCAAGCACCGCCAATTCTTCGGCTTGAGCCGCAGTTACTGTCAGCGGCCATTCGCAGTAAATGTGTTTGCCCGCTCCAATAGCTGCTTTGACAGCCTCATAATGAAAAGGCACCTTGATGCTGACGACAACCAGGTCCACCTCCGGGCTTTCGCATAATTCGTTTAGGTTTATAAAAGCTTGAGCCCCGCCCAAGGCGGCAGCGCTTTCCAGAGCACTTGCCATTTTGGAGGTTGCAACCGCCGTTATGCGGTGCTTGGCGCTCATCTGGAGTGCAGGAACGTGTGTTTGACTTGCCCAATGATTGTTCAACGACGCTCCGATAATTCCAGTCTTAATAATGGAACCGTTCATCCCGTACTCCTCCTGTTCTGATCTTCATAAAAGCGGCAATGTAACCCGCCTGCCTATGCAAGTATAGAGGAGAATTCTCATCAAGAATAATGTATATTTGAGATGGAGATATCATTTTTTTAAATAGGGGGATGTTCGTGGATATTGAAAATATGCTTGCCTTCGTTACCGTTGCCGAGCTGAAAAGTGTCTCCGCAGCAGCTGTGAGCATGAATCATTTGCAGTCCAACATGACGTCCAAAATAAAAAAGATCGAAAACCATTACCGGCAGCAACTGTTCTTCCGAAGCTCCCGCGGAATGGAATTGACGCCTGAGGGAGAAAAGCTGTACAGGCAGTATAAAAAAATGCTGCTGCTGTGGGAAGAGACCGAGCAGGAAATGAATCACCGGGAGTTAAAACTGCGTTTAGGCATCATGCAATCCATAATCAGCGAAAACATCACAAAAGCGTTCTCCAGTTTATACGAAAAGTACCCTGACATGTCGGTTACGCTCATAACCGGGTCCACCGAAAAAATGGAGGGTGAGTTGATCGAAGGCAATATTGACCTGGCCTATACCTTTGGCAAATCGGACTTGCAGCAGCTCCATTACTGGCCAATTGGCAGTGAAGAACTGGTTCTGGTCGGCAAAAGAGCCAAGACTGCAGCAAGTCTGGCCCAATGTTTGCAAAGCGAAACCATGCTTATCCTGTCCAAAAATTGCTTGTACGCCTCGATTCTGCAGCGCATTTACTCGGCTCACGGCATTCATCTGGCTTCTAAAACAGAGGTCGGTGTATTGGAAACGCTGCTTCGTCTTGCAAGCCTAGGCATGGGCGTCGCTCTTATTTCCAAGACCAATGCCAGAGAATTTGGAGTTACCGATTTCATGGAGCTTCCGCAGGAATATCGGTACATTGATAAATTTTTAGTTACTCGAACAAATTACGAGTTGTCGCCTTTGGAGCGGCAGTTTTTCAAAATTAGCCAGAGCTTATAGTTCATATCTGCATGGAGGCTAGATTGAATGGTCGAATTATACAATTTTGCCCTAAGAAAAATACATATCATAGGATCTGCTGGGAGCGGTAAAACCACTCATTGAACTAACGGGAAACGTTAGCTGAACAACACAGCGGCAGTCTGTAACTTTATTTTCTTTGGACACATAGTGCATAAATGTAATCCTTACTTATAATTATTCTTTCCTGACCACTCCCCGCTTCCATATGATAATTTAGTATTAAATACACATTGTGAAATGGGGAGAATAAGTGGCTGACGCCTATGAAGTGCTAACTGACCAACTGCTTGCGAATGCGAATGACCCGAGCTGGTATATGCCTTTTGCGGAAGCGGTAAAAGATCTGAGCGAAGAAGAAGCAACGTGGACAGCAAGCGAAGACAGCAGCAGTATTGCCGGGCTTGTTCACCATCTGCTGTACTGGAATGAAACGTGGCAGACCCGGTATACAGCAGCAGATGTTGCAGCCGTGCCGGCTGTGAGCGACAACGCGGATACTTTTACCGTACCTCACGGCCTGTCTTGGAATGAACTGATCACCCGGCTGACAGAGGTTCTTCTTCGGTGGGAGCAGCTGCTGACACAGGAGCAGCTTGATACGGCGGTAAAGGGATTTCCTGCAGATAGCAGGTGGTGGCAGGTAATAGCGAATGTAGCGACCCACAACGCCTATCATATTGGCCAGATCGTTTACATTCGTAAACTGCAGAAGAGCCGGAGAAGCTTCTGAAGCAAATTACGTGAGGAGTTGCTATAGTGATAAGCAAACTGATACAGGAATGTGGCAAGCCTGGCATTTTTCAAGAGGGAAGCTCCCAAATGTGGACGGATGATTACATATCTGGGCAGCTATTAGCATCTCATCTTGATCCAATGTCGGATGCAGCAAGCCGGAGACCGGAAGTGATCGACAGGACGGTTCATTGGCTCGATAATTATGTGTGTCAGAACACTCGTTCCAAAGAAATTCTTGATTTAGGGTGTGGTCCGGGCCTCTACACGCAGCGGTTAGCCAAATTAGGCTACACTGTAACAGGTATTGACTTCTCGAAAAGATCGGTTGAATATGCCAAGCAACAAGCAGATGCTTCAGACTTGGCGGTTACTTATTTAAATGAGAACTATGTAACGTATCATTTCCAGGAACAATATGACACCATTTTTATGATTTACTGTGATTTTGGAGTTTTACCCGAGATGAGCAGAGATGTGTTACTTGGGAAGATATATGAAACTTTAAGACCCGGCGGGGTATTTGTGTTTGATGTATTCCGTCCAAATTACTATAAGGATTATACAGAAACACAAACCTGGGATGTATCGGGCGGAGGCTTTTGGAGACCTAACCCCCATATCAATTTGAGTTCGAGCTATTGGTACGAAGACGCAGGTGTTCATTTGAGCCAATATATTATTGTAGATGAAATGAATGATTTTGAAATATACAACCTATGGGATAAAACCTATACAAAAGCTGAAATTAGCCCCATCTTAGCGAAAATTGGTTTTGTCGGTATGGAGTTTTATAACGATTTTTCCGGTGCACCTTATACCGAGGAGCATGAGACGATGTGCGTTCTGGCAAGAAAGGGAGGATCATAAATGGTAAACATGGATAAGCTCTTTCTGATCACTGATATTCCAGGATATTCACCACAAATCAGCCGTTTGCTCTCTATGATGAATTACGCAAGATATACAACTCTTGAATCGGTTAAGGGTCTATCCACCCAGAAATTGGATTTTCTGCTTGATCCGGGGAGCAATTCAATCGGGGCGTTATTACTACATTTTGCCGCTGTAGAATATGCCTATCAAGTGGAAACCTTTGAGAAGAGAGAATTAACGGAAGAAGAAATGGTCAGATGGGGAGCAGCCTTGAACTTAGGTGAAGAAGGACGGGCGAAGATCAAGGGCAATGATTTGAGCTACTATCTGGAGGAGCTGGATACAGTCAGACGCAAGACGCTTGAATGGTTCCAGACTGTGGATGACGAGTGGTTATATGCGGAGGAACCTTTCTGGGGCAACCAGCCGGCGAATCACTATTTTATGTGGTTTCATGTTTTTGAAGATGAGATTAACCACAGAGGACAGATTCGAATCCTCCGAAAAAGATGTGATCATATATAGCAGCCGATGGGCTGCTTTTTTAGTGAAATGGAAAAAATATGAAACCTATCGGAGAAATTTGCGTCTATACATCACAGGAATAAGGCTTCGATATCTACAACCGGAGAGGACGGACGATAATGGTTAAAAAATGGCTGATCGCCCCAATGCTTGCCGCTTCATTGCTTCTAGCCCCAATTACAGATGCTGCTTCAACTGCTTATTTCAAGTACACTTTGGAGGGTGGGGGTGAGAGTACCAGTTCGGCGCTGCTTAAGAATGGAGTTACCTATGTACCAACCAGTCACTATGAGTCGTTAGGGCTTCGGGTCACATGGGATAAAGCCCACCAAAAGGCGCAGTTTATAGGCTGGAACAAAAAGATTGGTGTTCGTCTAGGGAGTACAAAGGGGGTTCTCGACGGTGCTATCGTTGATCTTGGAGGTATTCCTTTTGTATATGGTGAACAATTGTATGTACCAGCCCGTTTCCTGGTTCGTTCCCTGGGCGGCACTACAGTGAGCTGGGATGCAGCGCAGGGCGTCTATACTGCACAAGGGCTTAAGACATTTGACAGCGCAAGTGCAACCTATGCTGGAACCCAGTATACCGTTGATAAACAAACCGGGAACCTTTATGTCACCGATCCATCGGGGAAGCCCAAATTACTCACGAAGCTTGGGCCTAAGCTTTATGATATGATTCAGTTTGATTTCAAAAAGACCTCAAAGGGCCTGATCTATCTGACAATTACGGATGTTTATGGAGAGCCGCACATCAACAACGCCTGGTATACGCTGATCCTCAAGGATGGAATGGTGATCCGCCAGGATAGCGTCAAATACTGGATGCGTTATGGAGATAATGTGAAAATGTACAGCAATACCCTGGTGCTTACAGATGGCAAAAAACTCCGGCTGATTGAAGACGGAACGGGAAAGGTGACGGAGACGCTTGACTTAGTCAAGCTTGGCGGCGATGCCGATACGTATTTGATCGAAGGAATGGATGATGATTTTCTGCTGATTCGTCCGAATCAGAAGGGCATCCTCAAGCTGATCGAACGCAAGACAGGAAAACAGACACTATTGTATCAAAAGCTCCTCGACGCCGAGCAGCAAGAGTATGCAGAAACGAATGACCTCCCGTTCTATGGAGACAATCTGAAATTCGTGAAGCGTGATGGGGATGCGCTGCTTTTTACGAATGAGTATGTGCGGGACGGTAAGATTTATAAATATATTTTGAAGTAGAAGGAAAGGGGCAAACCATTTGAATCAAGCGTTAATTATCATTGATGCGCAGCAAGAATTGATAGATGGGAACCAGGAGGAAAGTGCGGTATTTAACAAGGAACAGCTTATCAAGAATATTAATAAAGTGATTCGAAAAGCACAAGAGGCCGATGTCGAAGTTGTGTTTGTAAGGGATCTCGATGTAGCTGAAGGACAAGGTGCTGGCTTTCAAGTGCACAATGAAATCAATGTGCCTGCGGAGGCCAAAGTTTTTGACAAGCTGGCAACTAATTCTTTTCACGGGACCGGACTGCTGCAATATTTGAAAGATCAACAGGTTGAGCATGTGGTTATTATGGGCTGTAAAACACAGTATTGTATCGATACCGCAGTCAGAACTGCTACCGTTAGCAATATGGATGTTACCTTAGTCGGTGATGGACATTCTACAACGGACAACGATGTGTTAAGTGCAGAACAAATCATCAAGCATCATAACAGTGCATTACATGGACACTACAATGTCGAACACTTTTCGGTGGTCAGAGGGTCTGATGAATCACTCTTTGATCCAACACATGACTCTTACAGATAATAGGAAAGGTGCTGCAGGTAGAGCTAAATGCCTTAGGTATAAATGCTTGTGGGGTTAGTAGCCTATCATTATCAGTAAACCATAGAAAGGGGAAATATGTTGGATTATAAGGCTATTCATCATCAGCTACAACTTGAATTTGAGCAAGATAGAACAAATACACATGTAATAAATCAATTGGCTATCGCCTGCATGGAGATAAATGATTACTATGAAGCTTTTAGACTCTTTCAGATGAATTCAGAACTTAACCCTTGTGTTGAGTCATTAACAAATATGGCTTACTTTTATTTTGCTGAGGGGGAGCCAGATAATAAAAATGGTAGATGGATTAATCGCGAAGAAGAAGCAATTAGACTCCTGGAAAAGACTTTATTGCTAAGTCCGGCTACTGAGATTCCAAGTGCTTTGCTTGGAGAGATTTTAGCCGATACCGGGAGATGGACAGAGGCAAAAAGAGCCTTGGAGCTATCAATTCAGGTTAAACCCACACTTGAGAATTTATATAATCTGGGCTCGGTATTGTACCAGCTCGGACAGTTGGATAAAGCTTCAAAACTTTTTTGGAGGGTTCATTTATTAAAAAGTGATAACTACGATTATGTTGCTCTGTATTATTACGTAACATGCCAAATAAAATTAGGCGGTTTTCCTGAACAAGAAATACTGGAGCTGGAAGATGCTCTGGGTAATAAATTCACAGCAGTAGATAAAGACAGGTTAGCTAATATCTATTATGAAATGAATCAGTTCTCAAAGGTTGTAGCTGCGTATGAAGATACAAAATTATGGTATAGCCCGGATTGGGTGCTTCCCTACTTTTATTCCTTAATTCAATGTAATTATCTGGGGAAGTCGAATGAGCTAAGGGATAAGGTTTTGTTGCATATTGCTGAGCGGATACAGGATTGTGAGCAGGATGACGATGAAGAATTTACTTTAGAAGACCGCCAAAGGTGCATGAAGGAAATAGAGGCTGATAAGCAAGCCTTCTTAAAAGGATTCGAAAAAATCATGACCTCTAATTATCGCCCAAGCATCACGGTTACACCTCAAACCGAAACCAAGTGCTACTTGTTTGGTTGTTTGAGACATGGAAATTCTAATTATACTTTTCCTATTTTATAAACAAACCTTTTCGGTTAAGCTGCAACTCACTTGATGTTGTTTGTATGATTAATTCCTCTACAGCGGATAAGGTTGCAATCGCACAGACAACAGTTGTCTAAATGGAAGTATAGATGCAGGGAAGGCACAGGGGAGTGATGAAAAGAATAATGCCGGTGAGCTTATTGCCGTATGTATGAATACTCGCGTAGGTTTTGAATTTGTACAGGGCTGTCATGACCGATGCTGTACGGATGATCGCGATGATTAAGATCCATAGGATGATTCCACGGGTAAGTCCCAGAAACGGATATAGTGTAAATAATGAGACCCCAACCATTAAAGTGTCGGCAACGGAGTCCAGCTTTGCCCCAAACCGGCTTGTTGTACCCGTCTTTCTCGCAATATGCCCATCCAACAGATCGGTGAATGCGCACAAAATATAGACAGCAAGAAAAGCTGGGCCTAGCGGTTCGAGGAATAACAGTATGAGTGCCATACCGATTCTGCCAAGCGTTATACAGTTAGGTACCGCCTTCATCGAGGGCACCGCCTTTGTGCAGGGATATATTATTAGTATACTATTGTGATGAATAAGATGAATGTAACATAAAACATCAAGCTGTCGATGATAAAAGAAAGAAGCGCTCAACATGTACTGCCATACTTTGAGCGCTTTTTTATGCTGTTATTGGGAGTGGCTGATGAACTCTTTTTGGTCTGAATGAAATTTCTTGGAGGGTGATGTTAAAGACTGAAGGCTTATAGCCAGAAGGAAAGCGATACAGAACAGGATAAAGGAGATGCCAAAGATAAACCTGGCCCCGGTATACACATATAGCCACCCGAAAAAAACATAGGACAGCATATTGGTTGCCAGCGGCCCCCCTTCAAACACGGAACCGACGCGGCCAAGCAAGTTCTCTGGAACATAGGTCATTAATAATGTAGACAGCGTTATGCTTAGAAGAGATACCCCGATCCCAATAATTACCCGGCTAAACAGCATGGAAATAGAACTAAAGGAGAGCGTAAGCAGCAACAGCCCAAGGGTCATGATCGCTGCACCCCAAATGTTGATTTTAATGTAATTCTTGAATCTTGCTCCAAGCACGTTCAGACCGAGCGCCCCCACGAACATGCCGATCCCGCCAGCGGTACTTGCCCAAGCTAAGAAATTCTGGTCTAAATGAAGCTCATTAACCACAAAATAAATGTTTAACAAGTTGATGGCCCCTGTGCTCATCCCCATAATCGCTAATAAGACAAATAACCGTTTGGTGAGATGGGAAGAGAGTATAAATCGAAATCCTTCCAGAACATCCTTCCAAAAAGATGGCGCCGGATCAGAATCGGAGAGAGCTGCCAGCGGCGCCTGTGCAATACTTATTTTCAAAATAAGCAAGAAGCCAAAGAAAAAGCAAAATCCGTCTACAATCAAAGAAGTAGATGCCCCCCACCATTGGTAGACAAAAGCTCCAATAGCTGGCCCTGCAAGACTTATCAGCGTATCCACAGTCCGCACAGAAGAACGGGCTGTTCCATAATCCTCATTGTCCACGGCAGCGACAGTTAACTTACTGATGGCGGGCTGGAAAAATTGTTGAACTGTACAAGTAAAGGCCAGCATAATTAACAAAAGTGGAACTTGCTCAAACCAAATTAGTCCTGCAAGAACAAACGACATCAACGCCCGAATGACGAGAGTCGCTTGCAGCACTTTCTTTGGATTTCTTCTGTCTACCCATGTCCCGGCCAGGGGAGCCATTATAAATACTGGAAGCATTTCAGCGAACAAAAGAGCCGTCCGATAAAAGACAGCTTGATCCGCCTCCGCAAATACCCAGAATAGGATGGCCCAATTTCTGATTTCATCTCCTACAGAGGATAATGTCTGAGTGAACCATAATCGGCGAAAGACTCTGTTTCTCAGCATACTCCACAAGAAAAGGCCACCTCTCTATCGGTATTTTCATCTAGGAAGTTAGCAATTGATGATTATAGAAATGATCGTACACATAACCAATCCAATCCTGCCGTTCTTCCTCGCTGGAGACAAACGGGTTCTCTAGTGACAGGTTATGTACAACCGTGTGGAAGTCGCTTCCGTTATCCATCCGCTGAATAATCGAAAGGCTCAAATCGTCCATGCTCATGACCCGGACGAAACGTTTATGACCCTCAAGAGCTGAAGCACTCTCCAGTACGAGTAAAATGCATTCCTCATTTCCTTCCAGAAGCTGAATTTCCGCAGGCAAAGGGTTATGCAGATTCAGCTCAAGGATCGAATAATGCGGCTGGAGGATTTTTGCCGGCTTGATGCTGTCCCTGTTAAGCGGTCTTGCAGCCTGTTGCATTAATTCCATTACAGCCTGTTCATAAGAAAAGAAATCCTTGATAATGCGTCCTGCATCCGGCTCAAGACTTTGGATAAGCTCCTCAATTATTAGGGCCACAATGGCTTCCTGCGGGGGAGCTGCGTTCAAAACTAACCTAGCGGAGACAAAATCAATCGTATTGGTGTATGAAACTGCACCGAGATGATTCAGATAATACAAGGTGCGAAAGAAAGAGTGTGCTAGCGGATAATAGAGTTTTCTAATCCGGTGCAGGATGGGAGTATCCACAGACCGCATTGAGTAATAGTTACTGAAAATTTGCGGGTATCTGGCGATCCATTCCTTTTCGATCCCGGATAGCTTGAAATCACTGTTCATATCGTTTGTGCTCCAGAATTGATCGGCAAGCACCAGGCTGTCCTTTTCTGTATCATATAATTTGGTTCCGGGAAAAGGCGATAAGTGATGCAATTGCACATCAACGATCCCAATGGAGATTAATCGGACAATCAAATCCAGGGTCTGATTGATATCGTCCTTCGTTTCTTCAGGAAATCCCGTAATAAATGAGACTGTACACGAAAGACCAAGCTGATGAAGTTCCCGGAGCAGTTCATAGGCTTGATTCAAATCGAGTTTTTTGCCAATAGCCTTTTGAATGGACTGGCTGCCGCTCTCAATCCCGAAAAAGACGCCATTACATCCGGCCTGCATCATATGTTCGAACAGTTCTTTATTTACGTGGTCGGTTCGGGAGGAACAGCTCCAGGTGAAGGACTCGTTGCACTTTATAAGCTCCTGGCAGAATTGTCTGACAAACTGGTGATTCACGGTGAAATTGTCATGCGTTAAGCTGAAATGGGTAATATCCCATTGATCCCGGACGTATCTCATCTCAGCAATAATCCGCGCGGGACTCTTTGTTCTGTATCTTCTTGAAAAAAATACCGATGTGCTGCAAAAGCTGCAATTAAAGGGGCAGCCGCGGCCAGCTTCAATCGGAAAATATTTAGGCTCTGAGCTTGTGAAATAGGCATTAATGTCATCAATTAAATGGAAAGCGGGAAACGGAGTTTCGTCCAGATTTTTCAGGATCGGCCGTGGCGGATTTGTGCAAATCTCTCCCTCCGCCCGGTAGGACAGCCCTTCAACCCCTGTAACAGGATGTTCAGACTCCAAGGCTGTAATTAGCTCCGGCAGCGTAAGCTCACCTTCCCCAATAACGATATAATCAACAGACGGGAAGTGGGCTAAAGTTTCTTCGGCTACAAAGCTCGCATGGGGACCGCCAAAGATAATGATTTTGTCCGGGTCCAGCCGCTTGCACTCCTCTGCAATCCTCAGAGCTATGGAATAATTGCAGCACATCGCCGTCAAACCGAGATACCTGGATGGCTTACTGATGATTAATTGTGCGATATCGGCAAGGGCTGCTGCATCAAACTGGCTGGTGCCTGAATAAAGTAAAGCCAGATCAGTGAGGCAAGCTTCGTAACCCGCGTCGATGAGAGCAGCACCCAGAACAAGAAGGTTGAGCGGGGGATCAACGGTATCCACGGCTGCATTATAGGGCGGACATATCAATTGGATCATTTCCAATCACCTCACGTAAGAGAAGAATTTAACTTAAGGCAACGAAAGAAGAATTCAAAAGTTCAAGATGATCGCCAAGATCACGCTTCACATTTCCGCAGTAGGAGCCTAATATAGAACCTGTTTTTCTGTCGGCTTGAACAGGGCAATTCCCTGAGCATAGAAAAGCTATATTGCATGATTTGCACTCCGGCTGATTTAAGACATGACGCCCATTCCATAATGCCAGCTTCTGTTCATCTAGCTCAAGCTGCGGATAATACGTTCCGAGACTCCACTTTTTGTCGCCTATAATGCTGGAGCATGGGTAGACCTGATGATCCGGTGAGAAGGTGAACGTTTTCCCTCCGGCAGCCTCACAAAAATAAAAATTGGGGAAATAGTTATTCGTGGCGATGCCGGTATTTAACACCTTTTCAAACGGCAAGGAGAGCCTGGTTAAATCACTGTTTAAAGTAGTATTCATCCTTCTTAATTTTTCGTTCGGCACATTCTTTTTGATAGATTCTGTGATCTGATAATTTGGAAGCAGGCCCGGAGCGGCATTGCCTGCATAATTTTCAACGGGAGATAGTGCAACTGAGAAATTAGAGTGTTTATTCCATTTACTACCCTCGAAAAAATCCAGAAGCTCATTCAGATGCTCTATGTTCTCACCATCCAGATTGACACGAATGGCGATATCAAATTGATGCTCTAAAAACCAGTCAATCTGATTTGTTATTTTCAGAAACGTTCCTTGGTTGGCTTGGGTGATACGGCGTTGATCATGAATCGCTTGAGGGCCATCGATGGTTAGCTGGATTTTTATCATATCCTTATAGGGCTCCAGCAAATCCTGGTAGTGAGACAGAAACACACCATTCGATATAATGGTGCCGGAAATCTCCCGTTCTTTGGCTTTTTTCAGAATAAGTCCGACAATAGCGAGATTCTGGGGAAGGAGAGGTTCCCCGCCAAAAATAGAGAAATGATGACTGGAGGAACGGTGGTCCAGTATGATCTGATCCATTGCCAGGAAGGCGGCATGAACCTGATCTTCGGTCATCCGTTCATTGCTGGAGCGGATTTCTTGAGACTCGAAGCAGTAGACGCATTTTAAATTGCAGGTCATGGATGGACAGAACACAAATGAAATTTCACTTGAGCCATGATGATCCAGGTATTCTTTATACCGGTCGATAAGACTCTGCTCCTCTTTAGGTTCCCTAAAAAGATAGCCTCTGGACAACAAAAATTGTTGTTCTTCATCCAAAAGAGAGGGTGCAGGAGGTTGAACATTTGTGAGGAAATGGCTGATGTGTTCCTCAACAATGTCCATTGCTCCTGATAAAGAATTAAAGATCAGATGTTGTCCGTTTCTTAATCTATATGTAAAGATATACTTCGAAATATACATGGTTTACCCTCCCATAGTAAGAATAGCGGGAAGGCATAAGCGATGCTCTTCCCGCTATTACATTAGCTGACCTTTTTGTTAGGGTTGCTGATTTGGTGTACATCTTTTAGACAACAGGCTGAGGGAACCGGAATTTCTTTGAGTTCTTTGGCTGAGAGATTAGTCCAGAGATCGCTATCCTTAGTCAATGATTTCATTTACATTTCCTCCTCTCATATAAAGATATTTATGACAAGGCGGATACCTTGGCATCAGGTGTTAATGGAGCTCACTGGTAGTAGCTTTTAAGCAGACGATCCCGGTGAAGCTCGAGATAGGTCTGAAGGCATTGCCTCGTAAAGCTGCAATTCGATTCAAAGTCCTTCAATTCACCATCGCTGCTTCCTTTCAGAACACAACCGCCCCCGCATAAAGGAGCGAGATTGCACCGGCTGCATTTCTCATTCACTACGATATCCCGGTTCCATCTCTGCCATTTCTCTTCATTCAATTGCAGCCCTTGAAGATAGCTCCCAATCGAATAATCCGGGAATCCAACCGTTTCCACACAAGGATACAGTAGCCCGTCTGCACCAAATACGAGATTATGAAGCTTGGAAGCACTGCAGCCGGATAAATCGAAGTAATATTGATCATCGTCTTTATCAAAAATGGCTTTGCGGAGAATCCGCAGCTTCTTCTCCATGAAATAGCCCAAGCTGGCCGTATACCTGTCGCGGGTTGCTTCCCAATCCGGAAAGATAGCATGAAGCTGCACTAGCAGTTCATATTCGGGCTGAAAACCGGCTACATTCCCCGTATTGAAATTATCGTTAATCGGGGTGATCTGGCAGGAGAAATCAGGTGAGCTTGTCCACTGAAGCCGTTCGAACAAATCGAACATTTCCGGTAAATATCGGACATTATCTCTGCCTGTGTTGATTCGGATCGTTACC
Source organism: Paenibacillus sp. BAC0078 (assembly GCF_054483875.1). Taxonomy (NCBI): domain Bacteria; kingdom Bacillati; phylum Bacillota; class Bacilli; order Caryophanales; family Paenibacillaceae; genus Paenibacillus; species Paenibacillus sp. BAC0078. Next base: position 711,489 of record NZ_JBTLRW010000001.1, on the reverse strand, counting down.
GGAATATGATGTTCAAGAAGGAAATTAACATTATTGCAGATTTGATCGAAGCTGCCGCTGTTGTCCATATATTTTCGCAGCTGGTCATGAATCTCTTTGGGGCCGTCAAGAGTAATCTGCATATGATGGAAATGCTCGGAATGCTCCTGGAGAAAAGAGAAGTAAGCGTTCAATTCTGTTCCGTTCGTGATGGAGAGAATAGGCCAATTTCTGTGAATCGCCTGCTGCAATATGTATTCAACCTGAGATTGATTGCGGGCCAGGAAGGGCTCGCCGCCAAAAAGCTCGAATTGGATAGCCGCATTGGGCTGCTTCTGAACCATTTGATCCATAGCCTGAAACATTTCATTGATCTGTGTAAGCTCTAGTGTCGGTGAGTCCTGATGAATACCCGATTGAAAACAGTAAGGGCAGGAGAGGTTGCATTTATAGGTTGGGCAAATCGTGAAGTGTAAGGTCGGATGCGAGGTGTAGTATGTTTCCAGCGATTCACGTACATATTCTTCTTCTTTCATTTCCGTAAGATAACCTCTGCTCGTTAGCAGTGTTCTGGTCTCAAGATCCAAGTCGTCCATTGGAAGCAGCCTTTTGTTAAAAAAAATACGGGCTACCTTATGCTCAACCAAGTCCACAGCACCGGTTAAAGTATTCATAATCAGCAGAACATCATCATTTAATCTGTGTTTATAGATATACTTAGATAATCTCATACGCCTCGTCCTCCCCAGGACTGATAGAGTTGTATTCAACTAGCTTGTAAATAAAGTAAATCTATTTCCAATTAATAACTATGAAAAAAGTCATAAAATAGAAAATGTAATAATAAATGAAATAATGTGTCATATCACGGAAATCTTAGCTTATAGAATCCTTAATTACCGGTTAAAGTTAAAGTGGGCAGACTATCAGATAAAATAAGCGCCCAAAGCATGTGCTGCCATACTTTGAGCGCTTATTTATGCGGTTAATGCGGGATGAGCTGGATGAGCTAGTCACCGATAATCGTAATTTTCGTATCGATCCATTTCACAACCTCTTTGTGTTTGGCTTTTAGCAGCAGCGCATTTATAATATTCTCTCCCCAGCTCTGCTCGTTCTGTGAGATTACACGTGTGATCTGTCCGTTGTCCATCGCTTGCTGCAAGGGCGGGGTGAGGCCAAGCGCGATATTGTAACGCTTCAGGCCCTTGGCTTTCCAGACAAGCACAGAGCTTGAGCTGGAGACGAAATCCAGACTTACCAAGGCGCTGAAATGGGGATGGTTGGATATCATTTGCTCCAGTTGTAATGCAGCACTGTTCTCGCTGCCGTCATTATGGCGGATTTCCAGCACATCAATCTGCGTATGCCCGCCTAGATATTCCTGGAGTCCCAGCAGGCGTTCCTCAAGTCCAAGCATGCGGGACATCCCGGATTCAACGAGGATCATCCCTCTTCCGCCTAACAGGCGATCCACAGTCTGACCAATCACAGCACCGGTCTGTCTATTGTCAGCACCGATAAATGCTTCTCTTCTGCTGCCAGGCGAATCCGATTCAAAACAGACCACGGGAATACCTTGGGCCACCGCTTTATTAATAACGTCAACTAGAGCGTCAGAATCCACCGGGGCAATGGCGATTCCATCAACTCCCCGCTTGATCATCATCTCCATAATCCGAACCTGCTGCTCCAGATTTGCTTCATCGGGCGCTTGAACCAGCAATTGAATGTTATGTTCTTTTGCTGCTGCTTCGGCCTTCTCCGTAATCATCTCGTAGGTGGCATTCACCATTGGATAGATAATGCCGAAGGTCAGGGGTTGATCCTCGCCTTGGGAAGACAAAGCGACTCCTGCTTTCTGTGCTGGCAAGTTCATCGCTTCGTCCGAATGGAAGCAGCCGCTGAGAAGAAGGCCTGCTATCAGCAGCATGATCGGGAAAAGCCCCGTCTGCGTTCTGAAAGAGTTCACAGATACCCCGCCCCTTTTTGAATGGGGTTAAGCCGATCCTCCAGATTTCCGTGCTTCCGATATTCCATGGGGGTCATCCCGGTTACTTTTTTGAACAGATTGGAGAAATAATGCTGATCGTTGTAGCCTACGTTATATGCAATCTCAAACGTTTTATGTCCCGTCGTCTTGAGAAGCTCCTTGGCTTTATCCATTCGTGTGGCGGTTAGAAATTCAGTAATCGTCTGTCTGGTTTCCTGGCTGAATATCTTGCTTAGATGGCTGGGGCTGACTCCGACCTGCCTGGAAATGTCGTTAAGAGAGAGTTGCTCGTTGTCATACTGCTCCCGGATGTAATGTTGTACTTTATCAATCAGCTCCCGGTATTTATCCGAACCTTCTGACCGCCACTCCCAAAGCCGCTCAAACAGCCTTTTCAAATAATCGAGGCATTCGCCGGTATTGGAAACATACTTTAACTGCTGCTGCAGTTCTTTGATGATCTCCGCAGGATTGGCGGACGCACGAAAACAGCTCTTGGCCGTCTGCACCAGCTCAAGGGTGATGTCGTTCATCAGGTAGTAGGCGTACACTGAACTCCAATTCATCGTTTCGAGGTCCGCAGAGAGCTGCAGCAGAAATGCGGAAGCTTGCCTGCTATCCCCTAGCTTCAGAAACTGGATCAGCCGGTTCCGGTCGAGCAGAACACCATCGGTTGATGGATCAAAATAAGCATCGAGCAGCGTCTCAGAATGCTGGCGGGACATTTTTTTAAACATCCGGTCGTTTTCGGCTTCAAGGTAGGAAAGATGAATTCCCTGAAGGCGTTCCCGCACATCGCCCAGACTGACGGACAGCTCACAGCCGCAGGCCTTTCTCAGCTTTTGCATGAATGTCTCGCAAGTATCTTTCAAGCTTCTGCTCATTTGCTCCGGATCGTTGCCTTTAATGATCAGAACAGTTTCAGTTCGGCTGCGCTTATAGGCGAAGGCATCCGTCAACTCTTTTAGCATGCTTGCGAGCAGTTCTTCAGAATTAGTCACAGGAGAGGGACTATCCTTGATTTCTTCACTTCCTGAAGGAATTAACGTGAATATGGCAGTTGCATAATAAGGGGCCATTAGCGGCAGAACAAGCTGTTCCGCCGATTCGATGGCGGCAGCGGTGCTGATCAGACCTCCGCACAGATCAGCGAACAGCTTCTCGGGCGTGCGGGCATAGTTGCGCTTCAGGCGCAGTTCTTCATCAATTCTGGCGCTGACACTACGGAGCAGCTGCAGCAGATCGGCAGAGCTGAACGGTTTCAGGCAATAATCCTCAACCCCAAGCCGCAGCGCTGTCCGGGCATACTGGAAATCATCGTGACCGCTCAAAATGATGATTTTGATATTCGGGAATCTTTGGCGGACAACCGAGCTAAGCTCCAGTCCGTTCATGAAAGGCATTTTGATATCGGTAATGAGGATATCCGGGAGCTGTTCGCCGATGATCGGGAGCGCCAGCTCGCCATCGGGAGCGTCGCCGCAATAGATAAAACCTTCCTTCTCCCAATCCACACATTCCCGTATACTTTCACGGATCAAAATCTCATCGTCTACAAGCATTACCTTTTTCATGTCAGGTCCCCCTATTCTTGGGTATGCGAACCCTAATTTGCGTACCAATGCCTTCCGTACTGTCTAACCGGATGCCATACTCTTCCCCGAAATACAACTGCAGCCGCTGATGCACATTCTGGAGGCCAAATCCGCTTTGAGCGGTATCAGCGCCCTCCGATTGAATCGGATGCTGTATTTGCTCCCTGAGAAGCCCAAGCCGTTCCCCGGGAATGCCAATTCCATTGTCGGATACGGTAAGCACAACTGAGTTCCCGTCCGCATAACCGCCAATGCTGATGATCCCCTTGCCTCGTTTATTTTTAATTCCGTGATATAGAGCATTCTCTATCAAGGGCTGTAGCGTCATATTCAGAATCGGGTATTCCTGCAGCTCCTCGGCAACCTCAATCCTGTACTCAAGAATGTCACGGTAACGCATCTGTTGGATGATCAGGTAGCTTTGCGCATGAGCAAGCTCTGAGCGGATCTGTACCCAGTCGCGTCCTTTATTCAGGCTGAGCCGGAAGAAGTCAGATAGCGCTTTCACAATACGGATGACACCATCGTTTTTACCCGCTTCAGCCATCCATACAATAGAATCGAGGGTGTTGTACAAAAAATGAGGATTAATCTGCGCCTGCAATGTCCGCAGCTCCGCTTTTTGCAGCTGTTGCTGCTCTTGGATGCTTTGCTCCAGCAGCTCTTTGATCTTCTCCACCATAATATTGAAGCTTTGACCGAGGTCGGCGATTTCATCAGTTCCTTCCGGCTTGACCTTGGCTTCCAGATAGCCGCTTGCGGTCAGCCGCATCTTGTGCTGCAGAAGCTGAATGGGCCGGGTCAGCCGCTTCGTAAGCAGAAAGTGGAGAGTGATCACAAAAACGATGCTCAGCAATACGCTGACGATAATTAGCTGCCTGATCCGGTTCGCTTCGGCAACGATCTCCTGCAGAGGTGCCATTCCAATAATCGTCCAGCCCGTCGAGACAGAGGAAGTATGAACAATGAAACGGGGCGGACCAGCGGTTTGCAGCACAAAGCTGTCGCTTCCCTTCAGACCGGAGACTTCTTGGATTAATGCCAGATCTGTCTCACTGACGGGAGGGACATAGATCGGGTTGTTCTGCTGATCCAGAATGTAGAAGAACCCTGTTTTACCGATAGTCACCTTATCGCAGAACTCCTTAATGAACGAATCGTCCAGGTCCACAATGACAAATCCGATCACCTCGTGCGTGATCCGCTGCTTGACTGCGGTCATGATCGAGATCACACCCTGATCCTTGTAAGTAAAACCGTCGACCCGGTCATAGCCGGAGATAGTAGATGGAGGAATGCGGAGGATGATATCCGGGTCTTGGGCCAGCGTCTGGAAATGCGGATTGCGCAGCGGATTGATATTGGATTGAAAGATACCTCTGCGTTCACTAATGCCTTTGCCGTATAGATTAATCAGGCTGATGTTCAGTACATTATCATATTTGTAGGTCTCCCGGTAAAGGGCGAAGGTCTGAAGAATATTCTTAGCTTCCTGATAGGTTTCAGATTGTGAGAAGAGAAAGTGAATGACCTGGGGATTATTGCTGAGTTCCAGAAGCCGCTCGGTGTCTTTGAACAGGTTATCAATGTTCGTCCCCAGCAGGTCTGCCTGGAGCATGCTTGAAGCTTTGCTGTGACTGGAAATCGAATGATAGGATTTCTGATATGAAATGAGACCAACAGCCATCAGCGGTGTCGTGGACAGCACAATAAACAAAGCCAGCAATTTTGCCCTCAGGCTGGAGGAGATCCATCGTATGATCCGTATCATCGGTAGTACCCTTTCACAAATAGCATATATTTGGCTTCAATTTATAGTTTATAACAAAAAAGGTATGCAAGATACAAAAAAGAAAATACAATCAAAATTCACACTTTTTAAATAAAAAATTACACAAAATCATCCCGGATACTGAAAAAACAAAAAAATAGAAAACAAACGCCAAAGGCTGCCCGTATATAAGAAATTTGAAAGCGTTCTATAATCATTCCAACACCAAACGATGGTGAATGAAAAAGGGGAGGAAGATGGTAATGAAAAAATCCAGAAAAATAGGGGCAGTACTTGCACTCACCTTATCCATGGTCATGCTTGGAGCATGCGGCAGCAATAATGGGGGGAACACGGCGGCAAATGGGGGGAACAGCGGAAAGACGGCTACGGAAGCGCCGGCCGCAAGCAGCGGAAGCAAGACGGAGGCAAAGGATATAACGCTGGGCTTCTCACAGGTCGGCGCTGAGAGCGGCTGGCGCAGTGCGAATACCAAATCCATTCAGGATTCTGCAAAAGAAGCCGGCTATACGCTGAAATTCTCAGATGCGCAGCAGAAGCAGGAAAATCAGATCAAGGCACTCCGGTCCTTTATCCAGCAAAAGGTTGATGTTATTGCATTCTCTCCAGTTGTGGAATCCGGCTGGGATACCGTGCTCAAGGAGGCCAAGGACGCGGGAATTCCGGTGGTTCTGACCGACCGTGCTGTAGATTCCAAGGACACGTCGCTGTACGTCACCTTCCTCGGCTCCGATTTCGTGGAGGAAGGCCGGAAGGCTGGGCAGTGGCTGTCGGAGCAGTACAAAGATGCCACAGAGGACGTTAATATTGTGGAGCTGCAGGGAACTACTGGCTCTGCACCGGCCAATGACCGTATGGCGGGGTTTGCCGAAGTAATCAAGGGCAATCCGCATCTCAAGGTGATCGCTTCACAGACAGGTGACTTCACCCGGGCCAAAGGCAAAGAAGTTATGCAGGCGTTCCTGAAAGCGAATAAAGATATCGATGTCCTGTATGCCCATAACGATGATATGGCGCTTGGTGCGATTCAGGCGATTGAAGCCGCAGGACTTAAACCCGGCCAGGATATTAAAATTATCTCCGTCGATGCCGTCAAAGACGGAATACAGGCGGCCAGTGAAGGCAAAATCAACTTCATCGTAGAGTGCAATCCGCTGCTTGGGCCACAGTTGATGCAGGTCGTGCAGAATGTCGTGGACGGCAAGTCCGTAGAGGCCCGGATTGTGACCGAAGAAACAACCTTCACGTCCGAGCAGGCGAAGGAGGCCCTGCCTAGCCGCCAGTATTAATTGCAAGGAAATCCGCAACGCCACTCTGCCGAAGGCAACTTGCCGGGGGAGTGGCTTCTGAACAATGAGGAGTGAATGCGATAATGAGCACGCAGAGCCCCATACTGCAAATGACGAAAATTCATAAACGGTTTCCGGGCGTCAAGGCGCTGAGCGATGTGGACCTTAGGTTGTTCCCGGGCGAGGTGCATGCCTTGATGGGGGAGAATGGCGCCGGGAAGTCAACGCTAATCAAAGTGCTGACCGGTGTGTATTCGATTGATGAGGGCAGCGTGGAAATGGAGGGAACTCCAATCTCGGTACACAGCCCGCTGGAATCGCAGAATGCGGGAATCAGTACAGTGTACCAGGAGGTCAATCTATGCTCTAACCTGACGGTGGCCGAGAATATCTTCATTGGAAGAGAGCCGCGGCGCTTCGGACGGATTCTATGGAGGGAGATGAACCGGCTTGCGGCCGAGCTGCTTTCGGAGCGGATGAATTTGCAGATCGACGTTACCCAGCCGCTGCATATGTATTCGGTAGCTGTGCAGCAGCTAATCGCAATCGCCAGAGCGCTGAATATTTCAGCCAAGGTGCTGATTCTGGATGAGCCGACCTCAAGTCTGGACCAGAATGAAGTCGGGCAGCTGTTCCGGATTATGAGGAAGCTGAGAAGCGATGGCTTGTCGATATTGTTCGTTACACATTTCCTCGATCAGATGTACGAGATCTCCGACCGGGTGACTATCCTCCGCAACGGTGAATGTGTCGGTGAATATTTGACCAAGGAGCTGACCCGGCTGGATCTGGTGCTGAAAATGATCGGAAAGGATCTTAATCTGCTGGAGGAACTGCCCAGTCTGGCGGAAGAATACAAGGTGCTTATAGGCGATGAGCTGATTAGGGCTGAAGGTCTTGGACGCAAAGGCGGAATCGAGCCGTTTGATCTTTCCATCCGCAAAGGCGAGGTAGTGGGCCTGGCCGGGCTGCTAGGCTCAGGACGGACGGAGGCAGCGCGGTTGTTCTTCGGAGCCGACAAAGCGGACTCGGGGAAACTGATTCTCTCTGAATCGCAAGGAGCAGTGCATACTCCCCGTGAAGCCATCAGCCAGCGAATCGCCTTCTGCTCTGAGAACCGCAAGACGGAAGGCATCATTGGCGATCTGACGGTAAGGGAGAATATTATTCTTGCCCTGCAGGCGAAGTACGGGACATTTAGGTCCATTTCCCGTAAGCGGCAGGAGGAGATGGCCGAGACATACATCCGCATGCTGAACATCAATCCTCCCAGCCCCGACCATCTGATCAAGAATCTAAGCGGCGGCAACCAGCAAAAGGTGCTGCTCGCCCGCTGGCTCCTGACTGAGCCGCAGCTATTCATTCTCGATGAGCCGACACGGGGCATCGACATTGGCGCAAAGGCGGAAATTCAAAAGCTGGTGCTGTCGCTCTCGCGGCAGGGGATGTCCTTCCTCTTCATCTCCTCCGAGCTTGAGGAAGTGCTCCGGGTGAGTGACCGGATAGCCATCCTGCGCGACCGCCGCAAGGTGAAGGAAATTTCGGAGCAGGACATGGGTCAGCAGCAAATTATGCAGGCCATTGCAGGAGGCTGAAACAATTATGAGAAAAATAGCCCAACATCATTTATTCTGGCCGCTGTGCGTGCTGGCCGCATTGCTGCTGTTCAATTTGTTCTACTCCCCGGATTTCTTCTCGATCACGATGCATGAAGGGCATTTGTACGGCAGCCTGATTGATATTCTCAACTTCGGCGCGCCGCTTATTCTGGTGGCCATCGGGATGACACTGGTGGTGGCTACCAAGGGCATTGACTTGTCCGTCGGCTCCATTGTCGCGATATCAGGAGCCATTGCCTGCCTTAGCATCAGCAAAGGCTCAGATCAAAATGCGCTGGGACTAATCTTGACCTCCGTGCTGCTTGCGGCCGGTGTATCGCTCGTACTGGGCGCATGGAACGGCATGCTGGTCTCCAGAGCCGGTATACAGCCGATTATCGCCACACTGATCCTGATGGTCGCCGGACGGGGAATCGCCCAACTGATTACCGGCGGTCAGATTATTACCGTAACCAGCGCCAAATATGCCTATATCGGCTCCGGCTCCCTTGCTACGCTGCCGTTTTCGATTTTTGTTGTAGCCCTGGTTCTGGGCATTGCTCTGCTGTTAACCCGAAAAACAGCCTTGGGCCTCTTTATTGAGGCAGTCGGCTGCAATCCGACAGCCAGCCGGATGACAGGCATCCGCTCAAATGGGGTCATTCTGGCTGTCTATTTATTCTGCGGCTTATGCGCGGGCATTGCCGGACTGCTGCTTAGCTCCAACGTGTCCAGCGCAGATGGCAATAACGCTGGCCTGTGGTATGAACTTGACGCTATTCTGGCGGTTGTCATCGGCGGAACCTCTTTGAATGGCGGACGTTTTTATCTTACGGGTACGGTGATCGGAGCCCTGATTATCCAGACACTGACCACAACCATCTACATGATAGGTGTTCCGCCGGAAATCACGCTGGTTGTCAAAGCCTTCGTTGTCCTGGCGGTCTGCCTGATTCAATCGGATACCTTCCGTGCCGCCATTGCCTCGCGCTGGAGAACGCGGCATTACCCTGCAGAGAAGGAGAGCGCCCGTCATGTCTCTTAACCGCAAGTACATTCCGATTGTCGTCACGATTCTATTGTTCCTCTTTATGTTCGCTGCCGGTTCCTTCCGGTATACCGGATTTTTCTCGCTCCAGGTGCTAATGAATCTGCTGGTCGATAATGCCTTCCTGCTGATAACGGCTGTAGGCATGTCGTTTGTGATTCTGTCGGGCGGGATTGATTTGTCTGTCGGCTCCATCATTGCCTTGTCCACGATGATCTCCGCCAGTCTGGTGCAGCAGCATGGCTGGCCGCCTGCGGTGGTGATCCCGCTGGTGCTCCTGATGGGCGCCGCTTTCGGGAGTGCGATGGGGGCCATTATTCATTATTTCAAAATTCAGCCATTCATTGTGACGCTGGCAGGAATGTTCCTGGCTAGGGGTCTGTGTTATGTGATCAGCATTGATACCATTACAATTGATAATTCCTTCTACACGGCCGTTGCCCAGACCAAGCTCGCACTTCCGGGCGGAAGCTTCTTGTCCATCAGCGCCGTTATTGCTCTGATCGTCGTCGCCGGCGCTATTTTCACTGCCCATTACACCCGGTTCGGGCGCAATGTGTATGCGCTTGGGGGCAGCGAGCACTCCGCTCTGCTCATGGGGCTCCCGGTGGCACGGACCAAAGTGCTGGTCTATACACTAAGCGGATTTTGCTCGGCGCTCGCGGGTGTGGTCTTCACCTTTTACATGCTGTCGGGGTACGGGCTTCATGCCGTCGGCTTTGAACTCGATACCATCGCGGCGGTCGTTATCGGCGGCACACTGCTGACCGGAGGTGTAGGTTATGTACTGGGTACCTTCTTTGGGGTACTCATTCAGGGAGTGATTCAGACGATTATCAGCTTCGAGGACACGCTGAGCTCATGGTGGACCAAGATTGTCATCGGCCTGCTGCTGTTCGTATTTATCCTGCTGCAGCGGGTGTTAAGCTCGGGGCGCCCCACGCTAAAACAATAACTGCAACAGCCTGCATTGGGAGACAAAATTTTCTTGTTTCCCAATGCTTTTGTTATATAATTGTAAACGTTAACATTGCGGGGAGGGATAGGGATGAGAATGGTCAAATGGTGTCTGGTGCTGCTGGTGGTGCTGCTGCTAATCAGCGGCTGCTCAGGCGGCGGAAACGACAATACGCAGGCTCCGATCATGCAGCAGGAGGGTCCTGTGGTGACCGGTTTGCTGCCCCCCGCAGATCCCGATGCGGTAAAGCCGGTGGTGCTGGGCTTCTCCCAGCTTGGTTCGGAGAGTACCTGGCGGGAGGCGAACACCGCTTCGATCCGGGAAGCCGCTATTGAGGCCGGAATCACCCTCATAATGAAGAACGCCGAGCAAGACCAACAGAAGCAGTTCGAGGCTATTCGCTCCTTTATCCGCAGTAAGGTTGATATTATTGCGATTGCTCCCGTGGTAGAGACCGGATGGGAATCCATCCTTCGGGAAATCAAGCAGGCGGGTATTCCGGTTATTATATTGGACCGTTCCGTTAACATAGAGGACAGCTCGCTTTACGTTACTTTTATCGGCTCTGACTTTTATGAAGAAGGCGTGAAGGCGGCCAAATACGTGATTGATAAAATGCGCCATCAGTCCGAAGACATTACCATTGCTGAGCTGCAGGGTACAGTGGGCTCGACGCCGTCGATTGACCGGGGGCGGGGGTTCCGGAAGATGCTCCAGAATAAACCGAATCTCCAGATTACACAGAGCAAGCCTGCAAATTTCACACAAAGCGGCGGGCGTGAGGTTATGAAGGAATTTTTACAGCAGCCCAAGGAAAAGTGGCCTGAGGTGCTGTTTTCCCACAATGACGATATGGCAATCGGTGCGGTAGAGGCGATCAAGGAGGCGGGCCTCAAGCCGGGCAGTGATATTATTATTGTCTCAGTGGACGGTACACGGCGAGCGTTCGAGCAAATGGCGGCGGGTAATATTAATGCCGTAGTTGAGTGCAATCCACTGCTTGGGCCACTGCTGATGCAGGCGGTAAAAGAAATCATGGCCGGCCGGACACTGCCGAAGCGAATGGTGACGCCTGAAGACATTTTCACTCAGGAGCTGGCAGGCATGGAAGTGGAGAATCGCAAATACTAAATGAAAATACGAAAAAAATTAAACCTTTCGAATAAAAAATTACATTGTACTAGGGGTGTTAGTATAATAAAATGGGTCATGTTAGCGAATATTATCAAAATTTGGAAACTAATATAAAACGAGGGGAGGGAAGGTTAATTTCATTATGCTGGCAATCTCATGATTTGAAAGCGGTATCACAAACTCGGAATACAATCAAATCAAAATGGGAGGTAATCTGTACATGCTTAAAAAGTTCGCGGTGTTCGCATTAGCTTTTACATTATTGCTGAGCTGTTTACCCATGCGGTCTGCTCTTGCGGCCAACAGTCCGCTTGCCAAGCTTCCAGGCAACTCTAATCCTCTGATGGACCACAAGCTGGGAGCCGATCCCTTTGCGCTGGTCTATAATGGCAGAGTCTATGTGTATATGTCGAGCGATGCGTATGTATACAACAGTGACGGATCAATTAAAGACAATGATTTCAGTGCGCTTAATAAAATAAACGTCATCTCATCTGCGGATATGGTGAACTGGACAGACCACGGTGCCATTCCGGTCGCAGGGGCGAATAATGCCAATAATGGAGCGGGGATTGCCAAATGGGCCTCACTCTCATGGGCTCCTTCAGTGGCAACCAAAAAAATTAACGGTAAGGATAAATTTTTCCTGTATTTCGCGAACGGAGCCTCTGGAATCGGTGTGCTAACGGCGGATTCTCCGATTGGTCCGTGGACAGATCCGCTAGGAAAAGCTCTCGTCACCCTCAGCACCCCTGGAATGTCCGGAGTTACATGGCTGTTTGACCCGGCAGTACTGGTGGATGATGATGGTACCGGATATCTGTATTCCGGCGGGGGGATACCCAATACCTCAGATCCGGCGTCTGTCGCCAATCCCAAAACAGCCAGAGTGTTAAAGCTGGGCGCAGATATGACCAGTATTATTGGAAGCGCTTCAACGATTGATGCCCCTTATATGTTCGAAGATTCCGCAATTCATAAGTACAACGGCAAATACTATTACTCTTATTGCATCAATTTCTCCGGCACACATCCGTCAGCTTATCCTGCAGGTGAAATCGGGTACATGGTGAGCAACAGCCCTATGGGACCTTTTACTTACACAGGGCATTTTCTGAAAAATCCATATACCTTCTTCGGAGTGGGCGGAAACAACCATCATGCGGTGTTTAACTTCAATAACCAGTGGTATGTAGTGTACCATGCCCAGACTGTCAGCAAAGCCATGTTAGGAGATGGAAAAGGCTACCGTTCCCCGCATATCAACAAGCTTGTGCATAATGCCGATGGAACCATACAAGAGGTTCAGGGAAATATGGCGGGAATCGCCCAGATTGCCAATCTCAATCCATACATTAGAACAGAGGCGGAAACCATAGGATGGAATGCGGGCATTGCAACCGAGGCTACGCAAGCAACAGGCGGACCGACCAGTAATATGAATGTGACCAATATCAATAATGGTGACTGGATTGCTGTAGGCAATGCTGACTTTGGTTCAGGCGGAGCCAAGACGTTCAAAGCGAATGTAGCCTCAACGGTGGGCGGCAAAATAGAAATACGGCTCGACAGCGCAACAGGTCCTCTTGTTGGAACGCTTAATGTCAGCTCTACTGGAGGCGCGCAAACCTGGAAGGGAATTGAAACGGCTGTAAGCAATGCTACAGGGGTTCACAATGTGTTCTTGGTATTTACCGGAACAGGAACCAGCAACTTGTTCAATTTAGATTACTGGCAGTTCAGCTCAAATTCGGCTTCCACTGGAACCAGGGTTGAAGCTGAGAACATGACGCTTGGCGGTTCATACGCCGGGAAGATCAGTTCTCCTTTCAGTGGAGTCGCTTTATACGCGAACAATGACTATGCGGCGTACAATCAATATTTTGCCAACGCTACCCATACTTTTTCTGTCCGGGGCTCCTCGAACAATTCCGGCACTGCCAGAGTAGATTTGCAGATTGGCGGGACGACAGTCGGTTCCTTTAACTTCACCGGAACAACGCCGACTGTCCAGACCTTGTCAGGCATCACTCATGCAACCGGAGATCAGGAGGTCAAATTGCTCGTAACCACGGATAACGGGAGTTGGGATGCCTATGTGGATTATATCGAAATTAATTAACGGCTGATGATTTGAAGCTTGAGGAATAGGAGCAAAATGATTATGCGGAAGAGAATAGGTTTACTATCATTGATTTTCGCATTATTAATGAGCACGCTGTCCAGTCTTCCGGCGTTTGCAGCTACTACTTTTACAAATCCGTTTATCTATGCTGATGTTCCAGACAACGATGTGATCCGGGTAGGCAATGCATATTATATGTCCAGCACGACCATGCATATGAACCCCGGAGTTCCAATCATGAAATCCTATGATCTTGTAAATTGGGAGATCGTCAATTATGTTTACGATACCTATGCAAGCAATGACGCGCAGAATCTGAACAACGGGCAGAACGAATATGGGAGGGGATCATGGGCAAGCAGCCTCAGATACAATAACGGCATCTATTATGTGTCCTTCGGTTCCAATTCGACTGGCAAAACCTATATCTATCAAACGAGCAATATCGAAACAGGCCCATGGACGTACTCAGTGCTTGGAAGCTACTATCATGACGCTTCGCTACTGTTCGACAATGGACGTGTATTCCTGGTCTATGGCAGTGATAACATCAGCATTATCGAGCTTACGGCCGATGCAAAAGCGATCAAATCCGGCGGACTGAGTCAGGTAATTATCCCGAATTCCAGCAATATCGCCGGTACAAGCTTCATCGTCAAGGCCGAAGGCGCGCATATCCAGAAGATCAACGGTTACTACTATGTGTTCCTTATCGTCTGGCCATCGGGAAGCGGACGCACACAATTGACTTACCGTGCCAGCAGCTTGACAGGGCTGTATACAGGACAGGTTGCACTTAAAGATTCAGGTATTGCCCAGGGAGGCATTGTCGATACGGCTTCGGGCTCCTGGTATGGCATGCTGTTCAAGGACAGCGGAGCCATCGGGCGTCTGCCGTATCTGGTTCCGGTGACATGGTCCAACAATTGGCCGGTATTCGGCGTGGGCGGTAAAGCCCCGCTCACGATGAATATTCCCGTGGAAGGCAATCCGGTTAAGAAGGTGTATGCGTCCGATGAGTTCACATCTGCTCAAGCCTCCAGCGAGCTTATTGTGAACGGAGGAATGGAGGATTCCACCCTAAGCCTGTGGACGAACAATAACACCGCAACGGTTGCAGCAACCACTTCGGAATATTTCAGCGGCTTCAAAAGCCTGCTTGTAAGCGGCAGACAACAAACCGCGGCAGGTCTCAAACAGGTCATTACCGGAAAAGTGACTAACGGCGGAACGTATGCTTTTTCTGCAAAAGTGAAATACACCACAGGTCCAGCCACCAAGACATTCAATTTCGACATCCAGAATGGCCCAAGCTACACAGGGATCTCAATTCTTGGGTCCGCTACCTTGACCAAGGGCCAATGGGGTACTATCCAAGGTACGTATACACTCCCGGCAAGCGCCGATCTCTCTCAAACGTTTCTTTTTATAGAGACACCCTACAGTTCTACTCCAGACGCGACCAATGATTTGATGAATTTCTATGTGGATGATGTTTCGTTTGCAGGAGCTTCATCGTCGTCGGGAGCGGCTCTTGCTAAGGTGTGGCAGTGGAACCACAATCCAGACAATACGAATTGGTCCCTCACGCAGCGTCCCGGATTTATGAGACTGACTACAGGCAAAGTGAGCACAAGTATTCTGGATGCCAGAAATACGCTGACCCAAAGAACCTTCGGACCGAAAAGCACCGGAACCATTGCTATGGAAACTAGCGGAATGAAGGACGGCGATTATGCCGGTCTGGCCGCCTTCCAGGCGAAATATGGATTTGTGGGCGTAAAAATGTCCGGCACCTCCAAATCCATCGTGATGGTGAACGCCACCTCAGGCACAATGACGGAAGCGGCCAGCATTCCTGTCACCCAGAACAGAGTATACCTTAAGCTTCTCTGCGACTTCACCAATCAGACAGATAAAGCCTACTTCTCCTACAGTCTTGACGGCATTAATTGGACGGCTATAGGCAATACGCTTCAGATGTCCTACACCTTGCCTCACTTTATGGGCTACCGTTTTGCTTTGTTCAATTATGCTACCAAATCACCGGGTGGATATGTTGATTTTGATTATTTACGCTTGGAGTGATGAGTTGAGGGGGCCAAGCGAAGCCCGATATTCAGAATTACTATTTCTTATACCTACTGCCTTCTCACAGCGATCCCCTTCTTGGGGATCGTTTTGATTTTGCGTTCGGAAATATAGGAACCCGTCAGAGTGAGGAAAGTTCCTACAACGGTTGCCCAAGTGATCCTTTCATGCAAAATAAGGGCAGAGGCCGCGACAGTAACTACAGGAACAATGTAGATGTACACGCTTGTTTTTACCGCTCCCAAGATGCCTACCACAAGGTTCCAGGTCACAAAACACAATGCAGAAGCTCCCAGACCTAAATATAGAAGATTTGCTATATTAGAGATTTTACTGAATCTGTCCAGGCCAAAATGAAATTCAAACAGAAATGGAGCAGGCAGCATGCCCACCAGTCCATAAAAGAACACTCTGCGCGTAGCCCCAATGGGGTGAACCTTGAGTTTGCTTATTTTTCGCATCAGAACAGAATAAATGGCCCAGACAAAGGGGGCGAGCAAGGCAAGCAAGTCTCCGACAGGGTTCAGATGTAAGACGAAACTGCCGTTCAGCCCGATGAATAGAATTCCTGCCAGCGCAATCACAAATCCGGCAACAAATTGAACATTCAACTTCTCTTCCTCTAAAAAAAAATGAGCTAACACCGCCGTGAGAAATGGAGCAATGGACACAATCACCCCTACGTTGGAAGCCAGCGTATAGACAAGGGCTATATTCTCGATCAGAAAATATAAAGTCACCCCGCACAGCCCAGCCGCAATAAACAGCATTTCCTCTTGAAACGATGCCGTCCGGATGGGACGCGGATAGATTAGAAACAGCACAACGTACCCTATGAGGAAGCGGAATAACAGAATTTCAACGGGGGTAAAGTCTGTTAACAGTATTTTGGTGGAGATAAAGGTGGTTCCCCAGATCACAATCGTAATGAACGCGAGGAGGTGTCCAGTGGTAACTTTACGCTGATCCATCATGATGTGGCCTCTGCGGACGGCTTCAGTTCCGGTGGCTGAATAAATATACGCATATATTGCTTAGGGGTTAAGCCGATCAGTCTTTTGAAGAAATTGGTAAAATGGCTCTGGTCACTGAACCCGGTCTGAGAGGCCACTTCGATAGGAGGCGCTCCTTGTTCTAAAAGCTTTTTGGCATGGTTAATCCTTATGGTTTCCAGGTAACAATACGGCGATATTCCTTTTTGCTTAGTAAATAAACGCAGCAGGTGATATTTGCTTATGCCTGCCAGCTCACTTAACTGATTCAGCGTAATGCTGTCCGCATAATGAGACTCTATATATTCACAGATGATTTTTATTTCAGCAGTAAGCTCCCGGGTGGGACATGGAGGTTCTGTGTCTGTATATTCTCTCAGAAGCTGCTCCAGGAGGAACATGAACAATTCTTCTTTTTGAAAATCGGACTGACTCTCCAAAATCATCAGGTGCAGCTCATGCAAGGACAACGCCAGCTCACTCTGGTAGAGAACGGGTTGTGTGAATCGCGGCAAATCATTGCTTCCCGTAATTTCCTGCACATACTCCCGCATAACCTCAGGCTGTATATTGATGCACCGATAGTCAAGGGCTCTCCCGTCTACCGCTTCACAAGCGTGGGGGTCCTGCGGATTAAAGATGACCACATCTCCGCTGCTCAGGATATACTCTTTAAGATTACATACGAGATTTCTCTTGCCTTGTTCAATAAAACCAATGACATAGTAGTCATGGAAATGGTTCGGGAACTTCTGCATAATCCCTTCAAACCGATACGCCTCAAGCCTCAAGTCCGCATCAAAAACGACCGTCCGAACTTCACGAGCCACCGCCTGCACCTTCTTTTTCAGTAATGTATGGTTATTATAATATGAACAGTCGGAGGATTCTTGGATAATGTTGCTTAATAGGGTGTATGAGGGTATGGAATAATCATAGTGTTATACTTATATATACTGGTCAGCTATAATGGTGCCAGAGTGTAATTGAGTCTATAGCGGGAGGTTCCAGATGAAGGCGATTCGCAGAACACGAACAATTGAGGGTGCTTCCATTCCCGGGATTATCAATAACGGTGGTCACTACTTCTACATTAATGTAGATGTATATGAAGATGGAATGACGAATTGTTGGGAGTTGGTAGATCTACAGGGTTTGAAATCAAAACTTGAATCCACTTGGTTATCTCCGAAGGTCCCGGTTGGGAATCAGCTTTCCATTCATGGATTAGGCGCCTATATAGTAGAGGAAGCTAGCTGGGAATTTAATGAAAAAAGCTATTATGAGCATATTGAGAAGACTATTAGATTACTTAATCCTGAATTCTTGAATATATACGAAATTTCAAATCAGGAGTACGAGCTGCAGACAGCAAGAAAAGTAAAGCATAACTCTAAATCTAGTGATTATTATGTCGCAAAAGAATTGTTTTATCAGACAGTCGAGGGCAATGGCTTCCCAATATTCATGAAATACGAAGGTGAGAATTATTTAGTGAATGTTATGGTTTACAAGGATGGCCGAGTAGTAATATATAACTTGCCTAATGAAATAGAATCCAAATTGAAAGAAGTCAGCGAATTATTTGTGAACGGGACGTTTTTTACTGCTTTTGATGCTAGCATGCCGATCCGTATTATGGATTTAGGTGATGTATCATTATCCCAACCCGTCTATTCATCCGAAGTGGAAGAGAAGCTCAAAGAACTCTACGATATTCACAAGAAACTGAACGGGGGAAAATCAACCCTGGAGGAATGCAGAGCCGCCTATTATTTATATTTAGAAAATCCAAACGATTTCTATCGAAAGAACTTAAAAACGAAATATGAGCTTGTGCCTGAGCATGAAAGAATGTATTTAGGCGACATGGATTCGAAAGACTGGGATTACCAGCGAATAATATACAGACCCAATGAGAAACGGGAAGTTTAGGTATCTTAATGTAACTGCGCTATAAAGCGGATAAATAAATAAACAACAGCAGACACTACATGGAAACCCAAGCTGCACCCCAAAAAAGGAGACCTTATGACCGAGCAAAAAGGAATACATACAGGCTGGAACTTCGACAATAGTTATGCTAATTTGCCGGAAGCATTGTTTACAGGGCTCAAGCCAACTCCTGTCCGCTTGCCGAAGCTGGTCATTTTTAATGATCCATTGGCAGCCTCTCTAGGGTTGAACGGCCCGGCGCTGCGAAGCGATGAGGGGGCAGCGGTTCTTGCAGGCAATGCGGTGCCTGAAGGTGCTGAGCCGCTTGCTCAAGCATATGCAGGGCATCAATTCGGGAATTTTACCATGTTAGGTGACGGCCGGGCAGTGCTGATTGGCGAGCAGATCACTCCGCAGGGTGAGCGGGTTGATATTCAGCTTAAGGGATCAGGCAGAACGCCTTATTCTCGCGGGGGCGATGGCCGGGCGGCGCTTGGGCCGATGCTCCGCGAATACATCATCAGCGAAGCCATGCATGGGCTGGGAATTGCCACAACCCGCAGTTTGGCGGTAGTTTCAACCGGTGAGCCGATTATCCGGGAGACTGAGCAGCCGGGTGCCATTCTGACCCGTGTGGCTGCCAGTCATCTGCGCGTCGGGACCTTTCAATATGTTGCAGCAAGGGGGATAAAAGAGGATCTCCGGGCTTTGGCAGATTATACGTTACACAGACATTATCCCGAAGCGGATGCTGACGGGAACCGTTATCTTTTCCTGCTTCAGGAAGTAATTAAACGTCAGGCAGACCTGATTGCTAAATGGCAGCTCGTCGGTTTTATTCACGGGGTGATGAACACCGACAATATGGCCATTAGCGGAGAAACCATTGATTACGGCCCATGCGCCTTTATGGACACTTATGATCTTGAGACGGTATTTAGTTCGATTGACCGTCAGGGCCGTTATGCCTTTGGCAACCAGCCGCGTATTGCCGCTTGGAATCTCGCGAGGTTTGCTGAGACCCTGCTGCCGCTGCTGCATGATAACGAGCCGCAGGCCATCAAGCTGGCCGAGGATGCAATTTCAGAGTTTGGAGTGATGTTTCAACGCAATTGGCTCACGGGAATGAGGGCGAAGCTCGGGATTTTTAACGAAGAACTGGAGGATGAAGCTCTTATTGAAGGACTTCTTGACATGATGCACAAGCATCGTGCGGACTACACCAATACCTTCCGTGCCTTAACTTTGGGCAAGCCGGAAGATACGGTCCTGTCTGGTACTGAGGAATTTACCCAGTGGCAGGAGCTATGGCGGGCGAGACTGGGCAGACAAGAGGAATCACAAGACGCTTCACGGCAACTGATGCGCAGCAGCAATCCTGCGGTCATTCCGCGCAACCACCGGGTTGAAGAAGCACTGGAGGCCGCGGTGAAGCAAGGAGACTACAGCGTGATGGAACGGCTGCTTGGAGTTCTTTCGAATCCTTATGCGTACTCTGTGGAACAAGCTGAGTATTCGACACTGCCTGAGGCATGTGACAGTCCGTATCGAACCTTTTGCGGTACGTGATTTGATTATATAATTGGTTACCGTGCTATGTTATATTCGTAATTTCTAATGAACATCTTTCGGGGACCTTCCCCTTAAGGTGTTTTTTTTCATGAAGAACAACTTAAGGTAATTGTAAGATTCAGTTAAGAAAAAAGAAAATTCAGAGCTGTACAATAAGAATCGCTGAAGACAATAGCTGTTCTAAGGGAAGGTGAGACACATGGGTATGAAATTAAGGGGTAGAGAAAAGATATTGATTCTGTCCGGTACTTTGGGCGATGGACATATGCAGGCAGCGAAAGCAATTGTGGAGGCATCCGCTCTGTATAGACCGGGAGTTACCGTGGAGGTAATCGACTTAATGGCCTGGGTGCATCCCCGCCTGCATACCTTTGAGCGATACTGCTTTTTGCAATGGGTGAAGCATTTTCCTTCGTTCTACGGATATATGTTTCAAAAGACCCGTGTAGACAACTCCATCTCCCAATTATTAAAACAACTCCGTTTGTTCAGCATTCAGCGAATGATCACATTGCTGCAGGAATCCAAGCCTACAGTAGTGGTCTGCACTTTTCCTCCAGCAGCCGCGGCAATATCCCTGCTGAAGGGGAGAGGTCTGATTGATCTGCCGGCAGTCACGGTTATTACCGATCACACCGATCACAGCTACTGGATTCATCCACATATGGATCTTTATTTGGTGGGGTCCGACCAGGTGCGTTTGGCTTTGCAGCGTAGGGGTGTTCCCAAGTCGAGAATTGCCGTGACAGGTATTCCGGTGCGTCCTTCCTATAGCCAGACCTTGGACAAAAGGGAGCTGCGGGCCAAACATGGCATGAGTCAGGCAGCTTTTATTGTACTCGTCATGGGTGGAGGAGAAGGAATGATTGACAAGGATTTTATCGACCAAATCAACTCGGGGAGCCTTCCGTCCAATGTTCAGTTCGTAATGATCTGCGGGCGAAATAGAAAATTAAAGGAAAATCTGCAAAAGGAATTGGAAGGCAGACCCAATGTGCTGCTAAAAGGATATGTAGAGGGCATTCATGAGTGGATGGCGCTGGCGGATGTATTAATGACTAAGCCGGGAGGACTTACCACCTCTGAAGCGCTGGCAAGCCGGTTGCCCATGCTTCTTTTTGAGGCCCGGCTTGGACAAGAACGGGATAACGCCGATTATTTGGTCAGTGCCGGAGCAGCATGGGAATGCGGAGTCAGCGAGCTGCAGCAGCAGTTGCAGCGGCTTATGGATAACCGGAGGATTTTGAGCGAGATGAAAGAAAGGGCAGGGGAATTCATGCACAGAGACTCCGCCCGGCTGGCCTTAACTACGATTTTAAACATACAGCAATATGCTCCAAAGGCAGCATGGAACTCTCCTGATCAGCAATATGCATATATTTAGCGCAGCCTTATTATCTTTGTTGTATGCTATATTATTAATCCTCTTTACAATAAGCTGATGAAAATTTTTATTAAATAAAAGGAGGCGACAGCATGAGCTGCTCCATTTTTGCGCTGGTGCCATCTGGATGCGGAACGTGAATGGATATGGTCAGGTTTGGATTCTCCAAGGATTGAAAGGAGACCAGGTCGAAATTCAGCAACCCTAAGTTCGGGCAGTGCAACGCTTTATGGCTGTCGATGGCTTCCCTTACATCGTGGGTTTCCCAGAATTCACGAAACTCGGGGCTGACCTTGGATAAGGCTTCGAACTGCCCTGACCACCAGGGATCATCTGCATAGCGGGCGTAACCAGCATGAAATTGAGCGGCGATACGGCGGGCGTGAAGCTCCCATTGATCTCCTTTGAGATATCGGAACCGTGGAGAGGTAAAGGTCATCCACACGAAATTCCGCTCGCGTTCGGTCATGGCGGATAAGTCGCCGTTTATGGCGCAGTACGCAGAATTCCATGCGATGATATTCATTCGGGTATCCATGATGCTGGCAGGAGAAGTGCCGAGACTATCCAGGAAACCTTGCAGCGACGGACTGATGATGGAAGGTTCCTGGGATTGCTCCAAGGGCAGCACTTTGCGGGCCAGGGAAAATAGATGCTTGCGTTCGGCGGCATCCAGCATGAACACATTGGACAAGCGTTCGAGTACTTCAGGAGATACATTAATGTGTCATCCCTGCTCCAAATAGGTGTACCAATCCAACCCTACCTCTGCGAGCATAGCAACTTCTCCGCGGCGAAGCCCGGGAGTGCGTCTGCGTCCGCTATAAGGCAATCCGACCTGCTCGGGACGAATCCTTTCCCTTCGAATCCGCAAGAATCGGGCCAGTTCCTGATATCGATCCAATTGGGGTGTAGACATATTGTTCTTCCCTTTCAAATGAAATTCATAGGGAGAGTGGGACTGGCAATCCCAGGATAACCAAATCTCTTCCTGACGAGTGGAGTTCTGTATACAATAGCTTATGTCATCCCATGATTAGAATCAATGAGGACAAAGACTGTAGTAAATAATCGAATGGAGGATTCATCATGTACGAGCATATCGTTCTTTTTAAATTTAACAGCAGCAGCACGGAGGAACAACAGAATGAAGTCATCCAGACCGTAAAATCCTTCAAAGCTTCTATTCCCGGTATTATTGAGTTAAGCGCAGGCATCAATGTTACGGAAGAAGTCGAGAATAGAAATGGATATACCGTTGGAATTCGGATTACCTTCGAAGACAAACAGGCGAGCCAGAACTATTTCCATCATCCGCTGCATCAGCAATTTATGCAGCACGTAGGCAGCTTGATCGAAAGTGTCATTGTTGTGGATTATCCGTTCAATAAACCCATGTCATCGTGACATGGGTTTATTTTTTCCATCATACGCTGCCCATATAGGCTTTGTATAATTCTTCAAAAGAATCGTAGCGGACAACCTCTCTGCCAACCTTCGTATATTCATCAAGGTAATCATCCATAATCTGCATAAAGCTTTCTCTAAATGTATCCAGAGCGTCAGAGGCGAAATATTTCATGACATCGAATTTTCTTGTTCCTCTGCCTGCTGTCATCTCATCCAGATAATCTTGAGCGCTTATAGCGGTAAGAAAAGCATATGACTTATCCTTTGCTTGTGTGCTGTTAATTACCTTGTTTCTCAGATTGCACCACAGTTCTTCATACGTACCTTTAAGGTTATCATAGGTTGGAACCGGATGTTCGATCAGTTCGGCATTCATTTTGTCATATAGCCCGGTAGTATCCTTCAATAAAATGAAAGCCGCATTTCTGATTTCCGCAACCGATTTGGCATCTATGATGTCCATATATGACTTCTCAAAGTTCCCTGGTAAATACTTCAATGGGCGCAGCTCATCGAGATATCTCTTAATACCATGCTGAAAGCATGTATTATTCAGGCAGTTTATCGCATTCATAATTTCAATAGCCAGCCAGCCTGATGCATTTCTTACAGCCCCAATTTCATCTGACAACAAAGCTTCGGAATAGTACTGCTTTGCACTATTAATATACTTCTGTGCCCTTGCAAGAGACGCTGCACCAATTGGTTTTGCGAGTTCATCGAGTGCCTTGTTCTGATAAGCTTTCAATCTATCCAAATACTCAGGTTTGGCGCAGTAGAGCACCTTCATATTGGTAAGACAGGATACCATTGGGCTCTCAAGATTCGCTTGCGCCTCTATGCGGGTATCCCAGGGAGTACAGTAAATATCATATCCAACATCACCCAAGATAAAGCAGGACGATATCTCCCAACCTCTGTCTGTATTATTGATAATAATCAGATCAAGGTCACTCTTTTCATGGAAATCCCCCGTTGAGAACGAACCCGAGAGCCCGATAATGGCGATATCTTCCGGAAAATCACGTTTGGCGCGCTTGGTGACCATGCTTATGAGTTGTTCATTTTTTTCAAGCAATTTGTTCTTCATACTTTCATCCATAGCTATCTTCTCCTCACGATGTTACCGAAATTTGCAACCCAAATATAACATTGGATTGGCACACCAGATAGATACTGAATGGTTATAGTTGTTTTTGGCATTGATGAATATTCTTCCAATTGATAGTATGATATGACTATGAAGGAAAGGGGCTGAATGATGGTAGAAAAATCTGTAATACGTCAAATGATTGAATTACTGGGTTGCCAGGCTTCGCAGGTTCACTTAATTGGCGGGTACTATCAAAATGTGTATGAAATCTCCACTGAAGAGCCCTTAGTCGTAAAAATTTTTAATCAAGCATTGAATGATGAACGACAGGTGTTATCAGAAATTGAATGGGTTGAACACCTGCATAATAATAACGTAAATACTGTGGTCCCTATCAAGCTAAATAACAACGATTCATAAATTAACCGGTTAGCTGGAGATTATTTTTGTGTGGCCTATAAGAAAGCGGCAGGGAAGCATGTTGATATCAATGACGAACAAGTGTGGAACAGCAAGCTATTTGCCCGTTGGGGAATGGGAATGGCGAGTATGCATGCTCTAACGCAATCTTTTACAGGAAGCCGTGAGTTCCCTGATTGGACGGAACAAAAAATATATACAATGAACACAGACCGTTTGGATTCGAGGATTAGCGAGAAATGGGCGCAATATAATAGTGAACTTAGGAATATGCAGAAATCCCCGGCTAATTACAGAATCATTCATGGTGATCTCCATCATCACAATTAACAATTCTTCAATGCATTCATGGACGGTTATTTAGTTAATAACCCGGTGAAAGAGATATGGACACAAGTCGATTATTTTATCAACTACAGGCATTTATATTCCTATGTCTACCACATGCAATTCTCTGATAAAGATACATTAAATGAAAAGCAATTACAGCATTTGCATGACATAGGGCAGTCGATAATCAACCAGGATTCATATTTGTAAAAAAGGAGATGAGTTCATGACAGTAAATACGACTGCGGAGCAAATCCGCATTATCGAATACGATCCTTCCTACGCTGGAGCGGTTGCTGAGATGTGGAACCGCAGCAGCGAGAGCTGGGGCGGGGGCACCAATCAGAGAACAGAGGACAGTGTGCGCCGGGAGATGGAGGTGTCGTCCAATCTTCATGTGTTCCTCGCCGTCGATGGCAAGGAGGTGGTCGGCTTCTGCAGCTTTGCCCACTACCGGCAAGACGAAGGGGCTTTGTACGTACCGCTATTGAATGTGCGCCCTGATTATCACGGCTGCAAGGTAGGCCGCAATCTGATTTTGAACGCTGTCCGCCTAACCGTCGAAGCCGGCTGGCCGCGCCTTGATCTGTTTACCTGGGCAGGCAACACCAAGGCTGTGCCAATGTATAAGAAATGCGGGTTCTTCTGGGAAAAAAATGAGGATTCCGTCCATCTGATGAACTTCATTCCAACCGTTTTGCAGACGGAAGCGCTTTCTCCCTATTTCGAGGAGCTGGATTGGTATGCAGACAGCACCCGCGAACTCCCTATTGAGCCGGATGGCCGCCGGGAACGTGGCTTTGATTACTTTGATTACACTTGGCAAAAGGGAGAACTCATCTTGCGGGCGGAATTCGAGAAGACCGGTAGAGGGCTGACCGCCCTTGACACACCCGACTATGAAATCTCTACTGAGATAGAAGACCACGATCTCGTATTCGGCTCCGCCTACAAGATCCGCTATCATATCAAGAATCGCTCTGCGTCCGGGCTGGCGATTGAGATCAAGGGACAGAATGACAAGAACATCCGGTTTGCCTTATCTGCTGCGCGAACGCTTGCTCCGGGAGAGACAGTCATCGTGGAGGGGGATTTCGAGCTTGATCCTGTCCGGGAAGAGCAGAATGATAAGAAGACCCATCCGGTTGTTATGAGCAAGTGGATCATCGGCGGCAAGCGGGCTGAGTTCCGCATTGGCGTCGCTCCGAAATTTCCGGCCAAGATGAAGATAGCGTTGCCATCCAAGGCGCTGTATCCGAGCCTTCCGGCTGAGCTGTACCTGAACGTGGAGAATAATTTTGCCTCGGAAGCGGAGTTCGCTTTTGAACTGCCGGAGGATGAATTCCTGAAATGGGGCGATCGTACGGTACGCTTCACGGTTCCGGCCAAAAGCAAATCCTCTGTCCCGGTACCCTTCACCCTGCAATCTTACGGGCTCTACTCACAAGATGTTCAGGTGACGGCTGTTCCGGCTGGAAAGCAGGCGGTTTCCTTCACAAGCAAGCTTTCCGTCCTAATGAAGGGCGCGCATGGCCGCTTTGGGGGGCAGGATGATGATCAGTGGGTTGCCGTGAACGGTGCATTCTCCCTACATATGAGCAAGAGCGGCAATGGGATGTGGATTGAATGCCCCGGCTCCAGCCACAACTTCTGGTGGACCTATCCGAAGCTGGGCAAGCCGTTCGCCGAGGAGTTTTCCAAGAAGCAGGCCAAAGAAGTGAAGATTTATTCGATAGGGGAGAGCCAGGTTCTCGAAGCCCTCTATGAGTCGGAAGAATTCCTGGGCCTAGAGATAAAAGCGGTAGCCAAGCTGCTCCCGAACGGAATTGCTGAGTTTCATCATGAAATCCGCAATACCAGCAGCACAGCGCTGGATGAGAACGTATACGTGCTGACGAATTTCGGCTTCTTTGGCAAACGGCTCATCCTGCCATACCAGGGCCAATATGTGGACATGGGCGATGTTTACTCCAGTCACCCGGATTATTGGGACAGTGCTCAGATCACAGAGAACTGGCTGTTCTCCCAGGACAAGAACAGCACATACGGCATTTGCTGGGACCCTTCACTGAAGCTGCTCCGCCCGGAATACCCGTTTGGGCTGGAGCATAATCTTGGCCGGATTTCTGCCGGAGATGTCGTGCGGACAAAGGCGACTGTCTTTGCCCTTAACACCTTCACCGAGTGGAGTGAATTCCGCTCCTTCGCCCGGAAGCAGCGGGATTCGGTTGTGCCGGTGCTGAGCGGCCACCTTGAATTAACGCTTGGCGGCGGGAATCCGTTTGCGGCGGGAGCGCTAAAGGCAGAACTAATCGAACGAAAGATGACTCCGCTTGCAGGGAGCCTCGAACTGTATGTACAAATCGATGGCGGAACGGAGCGGAGAGCGGCGGCCATGGAGCTGCAAAGAGAGCAGGATTTGCGCTCCGCAAGCTTTGAGTTATCTCTTGAGGATACAGAATCGCCGGGAAGCAGCGAATCGGGCCGGAAGGTCCGGGTCGTCTACCTCGGGGAAGATCGTGTTCAGGAGCGGTCCGGTCTCTGGTTCTCTCAGACGGATGCAACCGTTGTATGTGAGCTGGAAGAAGGTCCCGCAGGTTCCATTTACACGGTGAACAACGGAGTGCTCTCGATAGCAGCTGCCCCTGGATTCGGCAGCGTTGTGCATTCCCTGAAGTACCAAGGTGAAGAATGGCTGAATAGCTCCTATCCGGAAGCGGTCCCGCTTTCCTGGTGGAATCCTTGGCACGGTGGACTGGGCGTGGAGATTTCCGGCATGGGCGGATTCAGCCAGCAGGAGGAGCCGAGAACCGCGGCATGGGTGAAGCAGATTGATGATCTCGGCAACGTCTGGAAGGGACTGCGATTAACTACTTCTATCGAGAAGCAGGAAGCAAACCGCGGGATCACGATCAACCAGCATTACCTTATGCTGCCCGGCGTCCCTGTGCTCTGTGTGCTGCATTCGGTGACCAACAGAAGTGGAATGGTTCTCCCGAGGTATTCGCTTGCGGGGGATAGCTACTTCAAGCCTTCGTCTGCCTTTTCTGAAGGATGGATGGAGTTCCCCGAGGAGGGCAAGTTCCTTCTTGGGAAGACGGACGCTCAATTTGATTTCAAAGCGATCATGCGCATTGGCGCGGCTTCACGTAAAGATATGCTGCATATTGTTAAGAGTTCCCCCAATCAGAAGGATTTAATGTATGTGAACAATAAGGCATTCGTTCATAGTGTGAATCACGATTTTACACTTCTGAATGGAGAAACCGCTTGGGCGCAGCCGACTTTCCTGATCTTGGGGGAGACCGCTCTGAATCAAGAGGATGTACGCGGCCTTATGAAGCTGACCTTTGCCAGTCCAACTGACGATAAGGAGACCTCAAATGCCGATCATTGACATTCACATCCATTTGTCGGACATCAACAGCTTTCATCAGACAGCGGTGGAGCTGTCCAAAGTCGATTATACGGCCGCTGGCCTTAAGGCGGAGTTTGACAAGAACAACGTCATCCTCGGCATTGGTATGGGGGTCACGGAGCAGACGAAGGGGGCCTTCCCCGACTCGACTTCTCCCAATCCGATGGGTCTTGATTTGGAAGACAGCGTTCCGCTGTTCTTAATGGAATGCGTTGGCATCAATCCGAACAGGCTCACAGGGGACCATGCCCAAGAGGAATTGGACCGGATCGAAGCGCGGCTGCAAGCTCCTGAGGTAGCGGGAATCAAGCTGTATGCCGGGTACTATCATCATTACGTCTATGACAAAATCTATACACCGGTCTATGAGCTGGCAGCCAAATATGGCATGCCCGTGGTCATTCATACCGGCGATACGTATTCAATGAATGGCTTGCTCAAATATTCGCATCCCCTTACCGTGGATGAATTAGCCTATCAGCAGCGCGGCGTGAACTTTATGATCTGCCATCTGGGCGATCCCTGGGTGATGGATGCTGCTGAAGTAGTCGCCAAGAATCCGAACGTTTATGCCGATTTGTCCGGCCTTGTCGTCGGCGATCGGCCCCATTTCGAACGGTTCATGAACGAACCCTTGTTCATGGATCATTTTCGCCGGGCGCTGGTGTACTCCGATCATTACGAGAAAATGCTGTTCGGCACCGATTGGCCGCTTGCGCCAATTGACCTGTACGCGGAATTCGTCCGCCGGCTCATCCCTGAGCAGCATCACGAGAAGGTATTTTACGAAAATGCCTTTGGGCTGTTCCCGCACATACAGCAGCGGATTGCGGCTGTTAAAAGAAAATAAACTATTAGACGAGACGAAGAGGGGGAAACCGAAATGAAGACGATCAAGTGCATGATGGACCACCTGTACTGGGCGGACGGACGCATCTTGGACGCGCTTGAGGAGAGTGAGACGAAGAACAAGGACCTTCTGAAGCTGGTTCGGCATGTCGCGGTCGCGGAACGAGTCTGGCTGTCCCGATTGCAGGGCAGGGGCAGCGCGCAATATTCGTTGTGGGAGGAAGCGGAAGACCTGACGGCGATCCGGACGATGTTCGAAGAAAACGCCGAGCAATATCGCGTCTATATCGAAGGGCTCGAGGAATCCGATTTGGACGAGATGATCGACTATGCGAACCAGAGCGGACTTCCGTTCCGAACGTCCGTCCGGGACATCCTGTCGCAGGTCCTCTTACATGGGCAATATCACCGGGGACAGATCAACCGGGCACTTCGGATCGAATCGGCAGAGCCTGTCCAAGTTGATTACATCACGTTTGCGAGACTCTAACTAAGGATAACTCCAAAACAGGGATGTGAGAACTGAATCGTTTCAGGAAGAAGTGTTGCACTTAGCTTGACAATTCGTCGACATGAAAAAACTCCCCTCACAGTAACAGGGTTTATTATTTCACCTGTCTACCGTATGGGGAGCATATCACTTTTAGGAACACGGTCTTAATGCTGTAATAATCACTTGGCTCCCTGCGACAGAGGAAGTTATCACACATTTGCGTATTAGGCTTTACTGTGAAGGGTAACTAGGTAACCGTCTGGGTCGGCAAAGGTAAAGGTTCGCCCGAATGGTCCATCTATTGGTGCAGATGTAATCTTTACACCTGCTGCAACAAGCTTGTCGTGGATTTCTTGCGTATCAGGGGCATGAAGCCACAGAGCGACACCAAGTCCAGGCTGAGTACCTGAACCGAGTTCTGTTCCTGGCATTAGGTCACGAAGAGCAAATGCAATAGGCTTTGTTTCAAAGACCACAGCATGAGGTGGTCCCGCCTGTGAACGGACCAGTCCGAGATAGTTTTGATAGAATTCTGCAGAGCCTTCAAGATTGCTCACTTGAAGTGAAATGAAGTCGGGTCCAATTGCTGACATAATGTAATGTCCTCCTTTGTATGTGGGGTTGTTTATGTTATTCGTATAACCATTCGTTTCATTATAAAGTCATGTAAATAACCTCGCTTTCATTTTGTATATCTTGATTATACAAGACCCCTATTGCCAACAGTATGTCAGTAGCGTTCTTTCATTTTCTCGATTTCTTCTCTTACCCGGTTTTTGAAGGATTCAGGTTCAGTGACTACCACATCTGCCCCCCATCCAAGAATCCAACTCAGCAATTCTTCCGGCTCGCGGACACGAAAAGTGACATGGTAACCGTCCTCTTTAGATTCGGCAGTCTCCATATAATAGTTGTTGGCTTCTTCAACTTTATCGGTGATTTCTGGATTGAAAAGTGCGCAGACCCGTATGCTACGGGTATCCTTCGGTCGATAGGATTGAAGGTTGAAGTTATCGGGAGGCTGAAACGTTTCATCTGTCAAGGTAGGGTCACTGATTCGGGAGACTCGAAAATGGCGAATATCCTCCCGCAGGTCACAGGAAGCAAGTAACAGCCAGCCATTCTGCTCATCATGCGCCAATCCGAATGGCGATACAGTTCGCACAGTTACCCTGTTCCCATCAGCTTCAGCAACCCGCTTGTGATAGGTGAAACGAAGTTTTTTTCCCTCCAGCATGGCTTCACGAATGATTCCCAAGTTTACTTTCTCCCGCGTCATCATGACCATTTCATCTTTTTGGAGCAGACGGATGCTCCCTTGTATTCGGTTTGTCTCCTCACGGATGGGACCTGAAAGAATTGCTTCTATTTTTCTGCGGGAAGAGCGAGCACTATTGCGAAAAGCAGGATCAAAACGTTTTTCTATGAATTCAGCGCCAAGAAGAAGTGATACTGCCTCTTCTACAGTAAAACTAATTGGTGGAAGAAAATAGCCTTCCATTAAAGAATAACCTAATCCTGTCTCACCAATTATGGGAACACCTGCTTCACTCAAAGCCTGCATATCTCGATAGATCGTTCTTACACTGACCCCTAAGACCTCTGCTAATTCATCAGCTGTCAGCAATTTGCTTCGCTGTAATTCCACCACAATCGCTAAAAGACGCTCTGTTTTATTCAATTAAAGCTGCACTCCCTTGCTTAGAATTCAACCATTTATAATATCTTTCGTTGTTTCAAAATAACGTATGAGATTTACTTCTGTAGGGGTTATTTTAAAGTTAACCTGCCACACCTCAACCCCTTGGTTTATTGATGATTGCACAGAATTCCGGATATAGCTGCTATATTTCCCACCCGATGAGCCAATATATTTAGAACTATCATAGATGAAACATACTAACAGGATTGCTTTGTCATTTTCATTCAAACTATGGGCCAATTCTCCAATGTGCTTTATGAATCGTTCAAATGAGGTGAAGCTGCTTCCTTCCTTAGTTTCGATATGTTCCTTAACCTCGACCTGCAATCGCGTAAGGGGTGTTTTGACCTCAATGTAAGTATTACCTACAAGAAAATCAAGTTTGGAGTTGCCTACTTTTTGTTCTCTTTTTATTGCTTCACCATTAATCACCATACTAGAAAGCTGGCCGCTTTTTATAAAATGTTCCACATATCTATTTGCTGCATTCTGATTGATTCCTATCCATGATTTATTTACACTGGATGGTAAATCAACTGAAATTGCCTCCACTGTATAAAGGGTCTTTCTTGATAAATTATTGCTTTTTGAAAGCAAGCATGGGACGTCACGAAAAACGATATCACCAATACGACCTGTAGTGGGACAATGGCAATCAATAATTACTCCGTCAACCTCAACTTCCATAATGAATCGATTTCGTCGTCTGCAAATTACACCTTCAATGAGGGGTGTTTCAAAAATAAATGGATTATTATTAGTTTCCATAGTAAGTTCTCCTCAGTAATCTCTTTAAGCAAAGTTGTAATATCATCTTTGGCTTTCTAATACCTAGATTATACAAAAACACTACTGACAACTGAATGTCAGTAGCGCATGGATGAGTTAGAAGGAAAAATTAAGTTCTTTGAACTAATGGGGAACAATACTTTATTTTCACCGCACAGCAGCGCTCTGATAATAGCGGGGGGCGCTGCTGACGCTGCTCCGGTTTTTTGCTAAAGATAGAGATCCGTCCAATTGCACCCGTGCCATAAATAAGAATTTTCACGTGCTTCATCCTCATCGAATAAATAGTTTGTTTTTTTGTTAATACATAATGTATTATAATATATATGAATGATTGTTCAGATGTTCATTTTATAGGAGGAATAAATATGCAGATAACAGATATTATTTCTTTGGTCTTGCTAGTTGCTTTTGGGGCAGCATACATAATCAAACTGGTATTGTTGAAGCAAAGAGAGAAAATTCATGCTAATGTATTAGCGAAAAGAAATAAAGATTTTTCAATTTATAGTGCAGAATTGTTGGTTAAAGTATCAAGTGCATTGTGGCTGCTGGCTTGGGCTGCTGAGATCATATTTCATGAGCAAATATCCTCTGTTATCGGGTTCATGTTTGGTAATATCTACACAACATATATCGGCATAATGATAACAGCTGTAGGAGTAGGAATATTTATTGCAGCAATAGTTTATATGAAAAGCTCCTGGAGAGTAGGGATAGATAAAACCACAAGAACATCGCTTGTAACGGACGGTATCTATAGATTCAGCAGAAATCCTGCTTTTGTAGGCTTTAACTTGATGTTTGTGGGTCTATTCGTTACCTATGCCAACCTCTTTACCTTGATTGTATTGGTCATGAATCTGCTTGCCTTTCACTTATTAATATTGCAAGAGGAAAAGCATTTGTATTCTATGTTTGGTGATGAGTATGCGAGATATACTAGAAGGGTCCCAAGATACTTTTTGATCTTTTAGAGCTTGTTTACTAAACTGGTACATATACCAATATTTAATAGGAGGGGTTTCATGATGATATTCTTACATGCTGTATTGAGAACCGAATGGGAAGCAGCGGTTGTGAACGGAGTCTATAAAGGAAACACCCTAGAGACCGAAGGCTTCATTCATTGTTCACCGGTTGCAAAAATGGTAGCCGTCGCAGATTACAATTTTAAAGGTGTAAAAGGGTTGATTCTACTCTGCATTGAGGAGTCAAAAGTAAAGTCTGAAGTCAAATGGGAAGACCTATACAACGAAGGAAGCGAATATCCGCATATATACGGAGAGCTCAATCTGGATGCCGTATTGAAGACTGTTGCGTTCGAGCCTAACCTGGATGGAACATTTTCGTTGCCTCAAGAAATTAATGGATAAAATCTCGGCGGAACGTTATTTGTATTATTTCATTAGTAATAAGAAGAATGAGCAGTCAATTTTGAACTTCGAGCAATGGGTGTATGAGAATGTTGAATTGGAAGAGATTTTTGGTAAAAATGAATACTACGAACTCATCTCCAGAGACTATAAAGACAAATTTGCATATCACGAAACGGAAAAACAAATCAGAAGACTGATCAATTTTGGCCAATTTGAACAAGAGCGACTAGAGCTGGCTCTAAATGATCTCTTAACTAATGAAGATGAAGCTGAGACGTTGGAAACGTTGGCAATGCTGTATGACGAGTACTGTGATAGTTACAATTTTCTAAGATATATTGCATTAACCTTCATTATGACATCCGACGAGTACAAGGAGATTCTAAAGAGAGATCCTATCGAGTTTGATACTTACATGGATAGTATAAGAAAGGAAGCCGTTAGGTTGCTTGGGTTCTTAAACAGAAATGAGATCATTATTGACAAGGAACATGAGTATTCAGACAACCGGGCAGAGAATGACAGGATTGAACTGCATAGTATTAATGTAATGTTAAATGCAAAGGAAATGTAATATTTGCAAGCAGTGATCATTCCATACTCCTCACAGCGATCCTCTCCTTGGGGGTCGTTTTGATTTTGCGTTCGGAAATATAGGAACCGGTCAGAGTCAGGAAGGCTCCCACTATGGTTGCCCAAGTGATCTTTTCATGCAAAATAAGGGCAGAGGCCGCGACTGTTACTACTGGCACAATGTAGATGTGCACGCTTGTTTTTACCGCTCCCAAGATACCTACCACCCGGTTCCAGGTCACAAAACATAAGGCCGATGCTCCCAGCCCTAAGTATAAAAGGTTCGTTACATTTGAGATTTTACTGAATCTGTCCAGGCCAAGCTGGAATTCCGACAGAAATACTGCAGGCAACATACCCGCCAGTCCATAAAAGAACACTCTGCGCGTAGCCCCAATGGGGTGAACCTTCAGCCCGCTTACTTTTCGCATCAACACAGAATAAATTGCCCAGACAGCAGGGGCGAGCATGGCTAACAGGTCTCCGACAGGATTCAGTTGTAAAACAAAACTACCGTTTAGCCCGATGAATATAATTCCTGCCAGCGCAATCACAAATCCGGTAACAAATTGAACATTCAATTTCTCTTCCTCTAAAAAGAAATGAGCCAACACCGCCGTGAGAAATGGAGCAATGGATACAATCACTCCTACGTTGGAAGCCAGCGTATAGACAAGGGCTATATTCTCGATTAGAAAATATAAAGTCACCCCGCACAGCCCAGCCGCAATAAACAGCAGTTCCTCTTTAAACGTTGCAGTCCTTATTGGACGCGGATAGATAAGAGACAGCACAACGTACCCTATGAGAAAGCGGAACAGCAGAATTTCAACGGGGGAAAAGTCCGTTAACAGTATTTTGGTGGAGATGAAGGTAGTTCCCCAGATCACAATCGTAATGAATGCGAGCAGGTGTCCAGTGGTGGCCTTACGCTGATCCATCATGATGTGGCCTCTGGTGACTGAACAAATATGCGCATATATTGCTTAGGGGTTAAGCCGATCAGTTTTTTGAAGAAATTAGTAAAATGGCTCTGGTCACTGAACCCGGTCTGAGAGGCCACTTCGATAGGAAGCGCTCCTTGTTCTAAAAGCTTTTTGGCATGGTTAATTCGAACGGTTTCCAGGTAACAATACGGCGATATTCCTTTTTGCTTGGTAAATAAACGCAGCAAGTGATATTTGCTGATGCCTGCCAGCTCGCTTAACTGATTCAGGGTAATGCTGTGCGCATAATGGGACTCTATATATTCACAGATGATTTTAATTTCAGCAGTAAGCTCCCGTGTAGGGCAAGGAGGTTCAGTGTCTGTATAATCTCTCAGAAGCTGCTCCAGGAGGAACATGAACAATTCTTCTTTTTGAAAATCGGACTGACTCTCCAAAATCATAAGGTGCAGCTCATGCAAGGACAACGCCAGCTCACTCTGGTAGAGAACGGGCTGTGTAAATCGCGGCAAAACGTTGCTTCCCGTAATTTCCTGCACATACTCCCGCATAACCTCAGGCTGAATATTGATGCACCGATAGTCAAGGGCTCTCCCGTCTACCGCTTCACAAGCGTGTGGGTCCTGCGGATTAAAGATGACCACATCTCCGCTGCTCAGGCTGTATTCCTTATGATTACATACGAGACTTCTCTTGCCTCGTTCAATAAAACCAATGACGTAATAGTCATGAAAATGGTTCGGGAACTTCTGCATAATCCCTTCAAACTGATACGCCTCAAGCCTCAAGTCCGCATCAAAAACGACCGTCCGAACTTCACGAGCCACCGCCTGCACCTT
This sequence comes from Paenibacillus sp. BAC0078, assembly GCF_054483875.1. Taxonomy (NCBI): domain Bacteria; kingdom Bacillati; phylum Bacillota; class Bacilli; order Caryophanales; family Paenibacillaceae; genus Paenibacillus; species Paenibacillus sp. BAC0078. Next base: position 675,762 of record NZ_JBTLRW010000001.1, on the reverse strand, counting down.
CTTTTTCAGTAATGTATGGTTATTATAATATGAACAATCGAAGGTTTCTTGGATAATGTTGCTTTAGGGTGCATGAAGGATGTTAGCGATTATATCGCTAAAATACAATGTGCAGCAATTAGATGAGGTATGATACACACAGGGCACTGTACCCGGGAGCATACATCTGCAATACATAGGAGGAGAATCATGGGCAATATTTTGGAAAACTTATTCTATGGAAACATCAGACCTGACGAAAGCATACACCCTACAAATTCCGAATATCACAACCTTAACCGCAGGATTTCTTCGCTAATGGATGCCTATCACAAAAAGCTCTCACCAGAAGAGTACGATGAGTTGGAGAAGTTAATGGATTTGCTAGGGCAAACGACATCCATGTATTCTGCGGCGGCGTATACGGAAGGGTTTCGGATGGGGGCTTTGATGATGATTGTGGTGTTGGGGGGGGGGGAGAAGGCTGTCGGGGTTTCAGGGGAAAAGAGTTAAAAGGTCAGGTAATGAGTAGATGGGTTCGGAGAAAAGTTTGAGGTTTGAGAGGGAAAACAGAAGTTACTCTATATGAAAAAGCATGTGAACACTTAACTATGCGCCTGACTGCTTCGTAAAAACAATCATTGTGTTATACATAAATACAGTTCAGCTATAATGGTGCCAGAGTGTAATTAAGTTTAAAGCGGAAGGTTCCGGATAAAAGTTATTCGTAGAACAAAACAATAGTATGTGTTTCGGGCTATTCCACCTGTGATTGATGGGATGTTTGCGTTAATCAATATTAAGATGCTTTCGCCATTGGAATTGGCGGAGGCTTTTTGTTTGGAGGTGAAAGAATACCATTCGTTATATTTTTCCATTTCATAGTATAATAAGAGAATAGTCTATAGGTACAATTAGATTATCGGTTTGTTCGTTTATTTAATTGTATTTTGTAGATTGGCGAACTTCGTGAATATTACGTTTGACGAAATTATCAATAATAAAGGAGTAGAACTATATGAGCTATATCCGTATAGAAGACATAATAATTAAAAATTATAGATCTTTTGGAAACAAAGTTGTAGTTCATTTTCCTAAAGAAGATTATAAAAAACCAGTAGCTATTGTGGGATACAACAACGCAGGAAAGACAAATTTTTTGAATTCAATTTTATATGGAATAACAGAAAGGTATGTCACTAAAGATAGCTTTACAATTAATGATTTTCATAATCGTAGCTATGATAATATACCTCTAATAGCAACAAAAATGAGCAGTAGTAGCGAATATAAAGTGGATGGAAAGATAGCAAATCTTACTGGATATCATTTTTTGGATATCGAACTCGATGGCAATGAAATAGAAAGCGCTAGAATTAACTCTTACGAGGATGGGAAGAGAACAAGACAAATATATAGCTCATTTGGTGCAGCTAAATATTTTAAAATATTCTACATAAACTTTCACGAAATTAAAAAAGAAATATCAACAAAGAAAACAAGTTGGGGAAACCTATCTTCATTTCTGGCGAAACATATCAAAAGTATAGTTGATAGAGATGACGTAATGGCAGGAAGAAAAGATATATTCAAAGAGGAGGTAAAATGCTCTACTGATAGAGTAATGGCTGACTCCAGCTTAAATGAATTTTTAACTAGAATCCAAACCAATTATTCGACTAACTTAAGACAAAACCAGTGTCATATTGAATTTGGGTTGCCTGAATACGAGGACATATTTTTAGAAATGATGTTCAAAATTGGTCTTAATGGTGATATGGAGAACCTTGTACCGATCAACCATTTTGGAGATGGCTACATTTCTATGTTTGTCATGGCAGTTATTCAAGCGATTGCAGAGAGCAATGAGACTGATAAGTGTCTTTTTTTATTTGAAGAGCCTGAAAGCTTTTTACATGAAAACCATCAAGAATATTTCTATAAGACTGTTCTTTGTGGGCTAGCGGAAAAAGAACACCAAGTAATCTATACTACACATTCTGACAAAATGTTGGATGTCTTTGATACTAGAGGGTTAATTCGTTTTGAATTTGATGAAGACACTAAACAAACAGTACTTAAATATAATAAACATAATAATGAGTTTCTCAAGAGCGAAGAAAACGATGAAGTTTTTAATGATTTGCTTTCTGAAATTGATGATTACAATAATTACATCAAACTAATCGAACCAAATCTTAACAAAATAATATTCAGCAAAAAGGTTTTACTTGTAGAAGGTCCAAATGATTTGATGACTTACAAAGAAATTATCAGAAGAAAAGTATTTGAACTTACCAATGATAATAAGTACTCAGAAACTTATTTGAATTTTAATAACATTGCTATAGTGCCTCATCATGGGAAAATAACCGCTTCAATTTTAATTAGGCTATGCAAGCACTTCGGAATAGATTATTTTGCTATCAATGATTTTGACTTTGAAGATGATTTTTCGACAAAACTCTCTTTTGAATCAATTGAAGAACTTAAAGAAAGCGATATCTATAATGCTGAGTTGGCAAATATTAGAGCTTTTAATTTAAAAGGTGAACCGTTAAGTGAAAAAACTAAAAGAGCGATGATAACTACAAATTGGAGATTGATTAAAGAAGCATCTTTTGACAAGATACATTTTAACGTTCCGAAACTAGAGTCTGTTATAGGTTATGACTCAAATGATAAAAATAGCGCAAGGATTTGGAGAATAATTAAAGAAACATCTGATTTCGGAGATTTGATCTTTCCTGAAAATCTCAAAGAATTTCTTGAATTAAATAATATTCAACGATAAAGATAACTCCGTCTAACAGTAATTCACGCATCGGGCATATGCCCATCAGTCCGGCAGAGGGATCTTGGGGAAGCGGGAGCTACCGGACGTCGTGAATACAAGAACGTTATATGCAATTGAGGCAAGTACTTTAAAGGAGAACCCCTAAGAATTATCAAGAGATATTACCAATAATAAATCGATTAGAAGACAATAATAAATATATCACATTCTCTTGGCGGCAGTGGATTGTTATACTACTTAAATTAAATTAACTCAGTAAATGACTGGGATCTTGCTGTTGAATGTCCAAAGGATTAATTGTTGAAAGCAATCACTGGTTATAATTGGATAGAACAAAAAAGTGGGGACTTCCCGTTTAAGTGAATATCGAATAAGTATCAACTTTTTAAAGACGGATATCATTGGATACTTTGCTTTACAGACTGAAGATGGAATTCTTAATTTACCAGTCAGCAATTTTGATAAGTGGGATAAAATAAATATTTTTAGTCCTGAGATTTGGTATGTAACTTATTCATTAATGAATAGTAAGTCAAAAGCAAGCTTGCTTTAGGCGGACACCCTGCAAACCTAACCGTAGTCGCGGCCGACAGTTCTCCTTAAGGTTCTCTGGTTCGTGAATACTGAGACATTATAGGAAATCAGTGCAAATACTCATATGATTGGTGGATAATATGTCAGACAAATTATTAAATAGTTATTATCAGTATTTCAATAATGTTCTTAAACGAGAATCTTTCACTGACGAACAAATGGTTCAAAAAATGCAATCAAGATTTAACGATGAATTGGATATAAAGATTTCCAGTTGGGGAAGGACAAGTACGTATAAGTCATTGGAAATCAAAAAAAACGAGAAATTTGACTATGTTATTCCAATGCTCACTCCTAGCGAAATAATCTCTCAAAAAGCAACACTTGGACAAAAATTGCGAGAAGATTATCAATGGGTTTTACCGCCTTATATTCAAATGAGAATCATTTATGAAATGATTAAAAAAAAAGAACTAGATGACTTAGAAATTTTATATAACAGTACTTACAATACTGATTATTTTGCATCTCAGTTAACAAGCACGTATAGGGATGCGGATTTAATAAAAGGTTATATGTCATTGATTGAGGAATCAATTGAATGCTTTTTATTCAAAAAGTATGCTGGAGCAATCACGTTGCTACTAACAGTTGTTGAAGGAATTTCACGCGAGTTCTGTGATAGTGTTCAAGTGTCTTACAATAAGCAGGGTTCATCAAGTGCATTTTGTGGAGCAATAAAGTATCGGAAAGAACAATGGAAAGAAAATGTATTATTTAAGAAGGGAAATAAACAGATTATTTTGCCTAGCGATTACTATAATGACGAAGTTTTAATAAAAATTGATGAGGCTATGGATATGTTCGTTTCGTTTGAACGATATGGAGTTGATTATTTATATAAATCCAGTACAAACTATTCTTTAAATAGACACAGTATTTTACATGGTGTTAATAAAGACTATTATATCCCAATTAACTTTTATCGCTTGTTTTCCTGTCTTGAAATGCTTGTACTAGTTGTGTCAAATAAGTTCGTGGCAAAAGATATCGAAGACTATGAAATTACTTATAAACTCTTCAAGAGATTTAGTTTTATTGAAGATGCTAGAGCTATTCAGGAAGGCGCTGACATCCTATAACATAGTATTCACGCTTCAGGTCAGGTGATCCGGGCGGACACATCTGCACCGACTAACCGCATCGCAGCCACTCTGTTGGTACTTAAGTCGATGAGGCGTCGTGAATACAAGAGCGTATCAGAAAGTCAATTAAACCTTAGGGGATGAGAATTTGGAATTGACAGGATACAAGAGATGTCCTACATGTGAATTGATATTCAAAGAAAAAAAGCATTTTACAACAAATCTTAGTAATCCAGCTCCATGCTGTGGAGCTATTAATGAGTCTAGAGAGTACTGGCCAGCTATTGATGTTTTAATTCTAATCGACATAGTTAAGAAGCAGACATTAGATGATTACAAAGAAAGGTTGCAATAGTTTTCGTAAGTACATTACTTGAGATGCTATTAGAAGAAACCTTGAATAAATTAGTTAATCAACATGTAAAATCAAGTCAAGCAGCTGAAGTACTAATGGATTCGTTTCAAGGTAGACAAAAGAGAATTTCTTTATTTTATAAATTAAGTGGCGTGAAAGTAAAAGAAATACTTGAGCCTGCTGGATTCAATAGATTTCTAAGTGAATGGGAAATAATTGCTTCATTAAGAAATAAAGTAGTACATAGAGGTTTTTATGGGCAATCGGATATTGATATCGGCGCTACAATCACTAATTTATTGAATGATTGTATTGAAGTATTTGCTCTAATTAACAATGAAGTCACAAAGTTTAAAGTTAAAGTAGTTCAATGATGAACTGAATTTCTGATAACAAAATATTCACGCATCGGAGCCTAGCAGCTCCTGGGTCCGCGAAAAGCGATTAGTGTACATGCTATTACTTAGTATAAGGTGAATTGGTGTTTTATTAAGTGAATCTAGGAGGAGTCAGAGTTAAATATGGTTGAGTTATTAAGAAAATCATAGATGTACAAAAGTTCTTCCATATGTTTGGAATTCTTTGCTAATACGATGCGGCTTTTATTAGAATGAAGCAGCTAAAACAATATAAAATATTAATAGTTAAGAAAGGATTAACAAAAATGCATGAATCTTTCGATAAAAATAAATTTCTAGTTCGTGCAGCACTATTTATAGTATATGAAGGTAGGTGTTATTACGATGGGCTACCTATTAGATTTAAGGATATGCATATTGATCATATTATTCCAGAGTTTATTAATGATAAGGATCTAGAAAAAATAACGAAGGATTTCGAATTTACTGAAAATTTTAATGTTAACTCTTTATATAACTTAGTACCTTGTTCGCCTAATGCTAATTTATCCAAAAATAAAAATGTATATCCCCTGACTTATTTAGAAAAGCGTATTCTAGACAAGAGTATAAATAAGGTGCAAGAAATAAAAAATAAAATTGAACAATTAGCAAGTGAATATAAAGATGATAGGCAATTTATAAAATTATCTGCACGTTTGAGAGAATATGATACTAAAGAAAAGCTCGAAGAACTTTATAATCAACTAGCAAATGAAAAACCATTCGAAGTTGTAAGGGAAGTTCAACAAACATCTCATCAATATATATTTAAAAGAAGTCTTTCAAATGTTCATTTAATGGGCTTTCTCCCACAATATCCAGATATGAAAGGAAGTTGCCTGATCACGTTTAGTAATCTCCGTTTGAGAGATTGCATGGTTACGCTCAACCACTCTCAAATAATGAGTATACTATTTGAAGGAGCTAAAACAAAAATAGAGCACACAATAAGAAGTTACATTATACACTCAGATGTACTAAACCCGGATATTTATTATGTAGATCTAGCTAATGTAAGAATTCCTTTGGAAAGGAAGGAAGTTGAACAACTGATCGAAATTATCGATGATTACTATAATTTGTATATGGAAGAAGCCAGAAAGTTATATGAATTTTTTAGAATGGATCTTTTCAATAAATCTAATTATAAAAATAGACTAAAACTTTTTAAAGTTAATAAACAACTTTGGTTTTTATTGTTGAAATTTTGTAGAGAGTTTGATTATGATCGAGGAAATACTGAGTGGCATATTTTTGATGGTAGAGGCTCCATGATTAAAATCTATGATAAGTCAAAGGGAGAATTTCGCTTGTTTGTTCATGCGGAAGTCGAACGAAATGACTTTGTTATTTCTCATCAGGAGCAAGTTTGGTTAGTTTGGACAGATGAATTTTTCTGGAATAAACAAATATCGGATTTTGAGCAAAATCATTTTTGGTCACCTGAAAAAGCATATCGTTGGTTAATCAATGAATTGATACCATACGTTATCTATTTTTATTCTGAAAATAAAAACCGCTTATTTAGAAAAAAAATCACTTATGATGAATTTAGATATAACTTTCAAATTAGCAACTATGCATTTGAATTACCTTTTATAAGCAATGATGCTTTATTGGATAAAATTACTGTTCTACAATTATTCTACTCCACTTATAAAGACGACGTTTATCAAAGGAACGAATTAGAAAACTTATACAGTTGTTTGATTTTAATAATACAAAAAACCACTCTAGATCATAATGGGGTGAGAGATATATGCGATAAACTTGGAGTTAGAAATATAGAAACTACAGCTGATTTAATAAAAGCAATTAATAATCTTATAGTGAGTATAAATGATGAAAAAGTATATTCTGGATATTTCATTGATTTAATATTTAGAGGTATGGTTATAAGCTTAAGAGATTACAGAAATACTCTTTCTGCTGAAGATGAAAAAAAGATTGAGAAGAAATTGGAATTATATGCCATAAAAATGGAAAATGATCAGATTCGTCGAACCGTATGAGCAGAAATAACTATTATTTTAGGAGTTAATATGAGATTGAAAATGAATTTATTAGAGAATGCTAATGATTTTATAAATTTCCTCATTATTATTCTTTAACTATGCTCAAGGAGGTGGAAGTTACTGGAAGGTGCTTTATAAAGCATGTGCAGCACTAGAGTTAATGTCATAAGAAAAATTGAGAAGAGTTAACAATATTTTTTTTTGAAAATATAGATAGGCCTAAGAATACACTACCATTATCTTTAGCATAAGATAGAACAGTTAATATTGCAGTTACCCCCCTAGAAAGTAAAGATTATTATTAAGGGCTGAACTGTTTGGATTTGTAACCCCTTCTCATTTTAGATTTTTAGGTTCAGAATTACATTTTCATATTGAAGAGAGCTATTGGGAAGAAGAAGTAAGCCTAATGGAGTTCTTTAAAAATGATTTGTAACGTACATTAGTACTTCACCTAACTCAGTATTTACACTTTGAGCATTGCGCTCTCGGTCCATTGGAGGCATTTCTATGTAAGACTTTTACAACCCTGCACCGATTAAGTCTAACGACAAAGTCACGATTTGGCTTTTATATAAGAACAATAAATGCACGTTAACCTCATATAACTAAAATATGGATTCTATTGTGCGGAAGGGAGGTTCTATATGAATTTAAAGGATATTGATTTCAACAAGTGTCTGGATGAACTTGAGCAAATAGATTGGGGGGAGGCCCCAGCTCATTCAACAGGTCTAATAATTAAGGCTCATGAATTAAGAAAGCTACCCTTACAATATTGGACTAATGAAGATTTCAGACTCATGATCCTCCAGCAAATTTCACTAGAATATTTAGTGCCAATCGCACTTTATAGACTTGCCAATAATCCATTTAATTCAGGGGAATTATTTGTAGGTGACCTACTATATACAATTGTTAGAATTGAGGAGGACTTTTGGAAGCAACATGTTAAATTACACTATGAATTAGATTGCATAATAGATTCATTAAAGGCTGATATAGAAACATTGTCCGAAATTCTAAGCCAATACAAGTACAGCTATGATTAGGTAATGGGGGATGTCTAGTTTGGTCAACCTTAGAAATCCCTCTCTCTATTGCAGCACACTCATACCCCAAACCTAACCTCAAAAGCAGTCCTACCATCCCAATTACTCACCGTAACCGTACCGCCATGCATCTCAATAATGCTCTTTACAATAGCAAGCCCTAGTCCTGATCCATTGGTCTGTTCAAGGCGGGATTTATCGGCTTTATAGAATCGTTCAAATACAAAGGGCAAATCCCCATCTGGTATCGGCTCCCCATAGTTAATAATTCGTATGAGCGCTTCATTGTTGGCTTTACTTAGCTCTATATCAAGGTATTTCCCTTCACTGCCATACTTGATGGCGTTGCTAATCAGGTTGTCAAATACCCGGACCAATAGCAGCGGGTCTGCGTTCATCATAATTTTTTCATTGCTGAAAAATAGTCTGTACTCCATTTCTGCCTCACTTAATGCAGGGATGAATCCAAGGATTACTTGCTCCACAAGTTCTCCCAGATTCAGCATGTGCTTATTGATGGTTAATTCCGAATTCGTCAGCTTTGAATATTCAAAAAGATTGTCAATTAGAACTTTGAGTTCATTGCACTTTTGGAAGGTTATACCGGCATAGTGCTTCAAGTTTTCTTCATCCGTGTATTTTAGGTTCGCAATCAATTCCATATACCCAAGGATAGAGGTCAAGGGTGTTCTTAGGTCATGCGATAAATTTGTAATCAAATCGTTTTTGGTTTTTTCCCAGCTTTTTTCTTCCTCCATCAAAATTTTTAATTTATAAACCATGCTATTGACGGTGGTGGCCAATTTTCCGAGCTCGTCGGAGCTTTTTACCGGAATGTTGACTTCCAAATCGCCTTTCGAGATGGTTTCCAGTGTTTTCGTTATATCTTCGAGATATACGATGCTTTTTCTGGTCATCAGCAGAAGAAATCCAATCATCAGCAAGACAAGAATGACGAACAGTATCAGGGAAAATACAATATAATTTTGCATGAAAAATACCGCGAAGGGGTGGTTTTCGGACGCCTTGATTAAGGCAGTGAATATTAAAAACATACATAAACCGGTCAAAGCCGCGCTGGTAAAAAAGATCAGGATCAACTTGTAGCGTATGGTGCCCAGTTTATTTTTCAATTTTGTAGCCAACTCCCCACACGGTTTCGATGATCTCAGGTTTTTTTGGTAGCTTCTCTACCTTTTCTCGTAATCTCCAAATATGAACCATGATTGTATTGTTAGATTCAAAATATTTTTCTTTCCACACCGCTTCAAAAATTTGTTCTGCACTAAAAACAGTGCCGGGACTACTAGCGAGCAATAACAGTATTTCATATTCGGTTGGAGTTAAATTGATCTCACCGTGGTCAGTGGAGACGGAATGATTATTTTTATTGATCACTAGACCCTTGATATGAATGACGTTATCCTCATTCTTTTGTTGATTGGGTACATTTAAAATGATATAACGTCTTAACTGTGATTTGATCCGTGCAATAAGCTCCATTGGATTAAAAGGTTTGGATAAATAATCATCCGCACCAAGCCCAAGCCCGAGAATCTTGTCCATATCCTGCGACTTGGCGCTTAGCATAATAATGGGCAGGTTCATGGTCTGCCTTATCCTTCTGCAGGTCTCCATTCCATCTATTCCCGGCATCATAATATCGAGCACAACCAGATCTATCTTCTGATGGTTCAGAATGTCCAAACCCTCAGTTCCATTAAATGCTGTAAATACCCGATACCCTTCATTGACAAGATAAATCTCAATTAACTCAACAATTTCCTGTTCATCATCAATAATTAGAATACTATATTGCTCCATAGTAGATCCCTCACAACTAACACTCTGTAATATGACTATTATAGCGGCAGGTATAAATTAACTCTATCCATTAGATCCGTGATCTGCAGAAGGTGTTGCTTTGCGGAGGATAACAAGTCCATAAATAAATAAGGGCAGAAATATTAGAATTGAGATTACGGAGTTACTGACGGTCATAGTAAGATAAGTTTTGTGCTCTTGAAGACTACCAAAGATATCAAATACACCATGAGCAAGCATTGCTGGAAATATGCTCTTGTTCCTGATCATACAGGCCGCAAAAAACACACCGATAAATATTCCATAAGTCATTTGTGTAAGGGTAGCAAGTAATGAAGAATGATGAAGAAAATAATGGATGATATGCGCGGAACCAAACAATACACTGGATATTATCACCGCAGCATAACATCCTCTTCGGGTTGCCCCCCATTTACGCAGCATTACAGACAATACAGCACCGCGGCATAGTACCTCTTCAAATAATCCCGTAGACAGATAAGTTAAGATGAACAATACAATTATGACTGGTCTTGAGGTATTTATAACAATATTGCCAAATATAAAATCTGCCCCATTAAGTAGCGTGTACATGACTATAGGCCAGTAAATCCACAATCCCTTCCAGTTCGGACGGGTAAATCCTGCGCTTTTCAATAACCCCCACCGCTTCAGAACCCATATCAAAGCAAAACTAACTAGTACCTGCTCAATTATACCTGTTGCATATTCACTAGATTGCTGGCCTAACAAAGACACCAACAAAGGATCTAAAGGTATGAACGTAAAGGCAACTGACACAACAATCAAAATAATAGAAAACATTACAGGCCGACCAAAAGCATAAGTTTTTAACTTTTCCATCTAAAGCTCCCCTTTGTAATAAAACTGGACACGACTCCATAAGTGTAGGCGAAAATATCCGCTGCGATTTAACTAATTACTTAAGGAATTCTAACGGAAATCTTAAGATTGGAAGGGGGAGAACGCGAAAGAGTAGTAGTTTCTTTTTTATGGTAAAATTAGAGAATGAATGCTTAATGGCATCACTAAATTGGAAAGGATGAGAAAGTGCAAATTGATAATGGAAAATTCATAAATGTCGGAGATCATAAGTTATTTTGCATAATCGAAGGGGAAAATGAAAGTAATCGTGTATGACCGTGCGGGTTATGGATGGAGTGAATTGGGACCGTTTCCACGGACCAATGAGCGGTGTATATCAGAGTTATATGAGGAATAATCCTTGTTGATTCAATGCATGAAGATGAAATGACTACGCGCTTCCCGGAAGAACATATTAAAGGACAACTAGTTGCGGTTAAGTACTTTTGGTTTTTAAATGTGCTATCTAAAATTGGCATACTAAAGATAATGTCAATTCTAAAAATATTTCCTGGTTTCAAAAAAACCATTAGACCATTTTCACAGCAAACTGTTCAGGAAGGATACAGTACATACACATCGAGAACCCGCAGGTTGTTATTGATTCAATAGTTGAAATACTCAGAAAAACAAAAAAATAACCCGATCCAGTAAAGCGAACACTATAGCAGATCAGGTTAAACCATATTGTTTCATCCTTTTTTACGGCAAACGTAAACGAAAGCAGGAGGGATATTAAAGGGCACGAAATCTATTTTATCAATAATAAAATATTCAGAGAGCTGTTTCTTCATTTGAAGTGAATATTGAAATGCGATAAACAATCCTTCAGGTTTGAGCGATTGATAGATCTGTTCGACCAAGGTATCTCTGAGTTCACGTTCAAAATTAAAAAAAGGCAGTCCGCTAAAAATACAGTCCAACTGAGCAATGTGCAGAGCTTTCATTGTTTCTACTAAGTGTGCAGCATTGGGATGGCAGGAGAAGTCCGGGTATTCTGTCTTCAGATTATTCCTCATGGTCTCATCCATTTCAAATAATAGTACATCCGTTGTTTTGTTCACCTTAGTACTGATTGCACGGGTGATCGCCCCTGTACCCGATCCAAGCTCAGCAATTGCCTTAACCTCATGCCATGGCGCTTGATTAACCATGTTATTTGCCAGGAACCGGGAGCTGGGTGTAACACTGCCTACTCGTTTCGGATTGTGAATAAAACTTCGCAAAAATAAAAGATTTTTATTTATACTCAACTGATATTCCTCCATTATTGTTGGGATAAATGATGAGATAACCATACTGATTGACTTCGTATGATTGTCTAATCGTAACGAAAAAATCTGAGGAATTAGTGGGGGTATTTCTAAAGAAATTCTGAAGACTATCGGCAAGACAAAGAAGCCCACAGCAACAGCCCTGGTTGGTATACCTTACGGGCAGCGTCACTATGAGCTATACTGGGGGACTTGTACTTGTTCATCTTATTGCTTCAAGCGAAGCACATTCAGTCAATTTTATAGTCTTCCTGCCCGAACAATATCTGCCAATACATGCTGCTAAATGAATAACCTCCTCATTTTTTTAAAACCTGTCTGGAGTTGTGGCGCGTTAGCCTTTATAATATGACGAGTATACTGTATAAAGGAAAAGGTGTTAAATTCATGAGCATATTAAATGTAGAACGGCTGAGTCACGGGTTTGGAGACCGTGCGATTTTCAGCGATGTATCCTTCCGTCTTTTGAAGGGCGAGCATATTGGTCTGATCGGCGCCAACGGTGAAGGTAAGTCTACCTTCATGAACATCATCACAGGCAAGCTCCAGCCGGACGAAGGTAAAGTCGAATGGGCGAAACGCATGCGGGCCGGCTATCTGGACCAGCACGCGGTGCTGACGAAGGGGCAATCGATTCGCGATGTTCTGCGCGGGGCCTTTCAATATCTGTTCGATATGGAACAAGAGATGAACGACATGTACGGCAAAATGGGCGACGTGTCCCCTGAGGAACTGGAACAGCTGCTTGAGGATGTCGGAACGATTCAGGACACACTGACGAGCCAGGATTTTTATATGATCGACGCCAAAATCGACGAAACCGCCCGCGGGCTGGGACTGACGGACATCGGTCTGGATAAGGACGTGCATGATCTCAGCGGCGGACAGCGGACCAAGGTGCTGCTGGCGAAACTGCTGCTGGAGAAGCCGGACATTCTGCTGCTTGACGAGCCTACGAACTATCTCGACGAGCAACACATCGTATGGCTGAAGCGGTATTTGCAGGAATACGAAAATGCCTTCATTCTGATCTCGCATGACATTCCGTTCCTGAACAGCGTCATCAACCTGATCTACCATATGGAAAATCAGTCGCTGACGCGTTATGTGGGGGATTATGACTATTTCCAGCAGGTGTACGAGGCGAAAAAGCTGCAGCTTGAATCCGCCTTTAAACGCCAGCAGCAGGAAATTGCAGATCTCAAGGACTTCGTTGCCCGGAACAAGGCCAGCGTGGCTACGCGCAATATGGCGATGTCCCGGCAGAAGAAGCTGGATAAGATGGAGGTTATCGAACTCGCGAGGGAAAAACCGAAGCCGCAGTTCAACTTCAAGGACGCGCGCACGTCCGGCAAGCTGATTTTCGAAACCAAGGACCTCGTGATCGGCTACGATTCACCGTTGTCGAGACCTCTGAACCTGCAAATGGAGCGTGGGCAAAAAATCGCGCTCGTCGGCGCGAACGGAATCGGGAAAACAACGCTACTACGCAGCATTCTCGGCCAAATCCCGGCAATTTCCGGGTCGGCCAGACTTGGCGATCTGCTGGAAATCGGTTATTTCGAGCAGGAAATCAAGGGAACGAACTACAATACGTGTATTGAAGAGATCTGGACCGAGTTCCCGTCCTTTACCCAGTTTGAAATCCGGGCAGCGTTGGCCAAGTGCGGTCTGACAACACAGCATATCGAGAGCAAGGTCGCAGTCTTAAGCGGCGGCGAGAAAGCCAAGGTCCGTTTGTGCAAGCTGATCAACCGCGAGACGAATTTGCTTGTACTGGACGAACCGACGAACCATCTTGATGTGGATGCAAAGGACGAACTGCAGCGCGCGCTCAAAGCGTATAAGGGCAGCATTTTGCTGATTTCCCATGAGCCTGAATTTTACCGCGATATCGTGACAGAAACGTGGAACTGCGAATCGTGGACGACAAAAGTGTTTTAATCGGCCTGCAATAATGCTGGTCTGAACGGTGACCCGTAAGCTGGATGCTTTGAAAAAAGTGCCCCGCTTACGGGTCATTTTTCTTGCTGCTCCGCATGAAATGCACTAATTGTTGGGGTCCCCACGCGCTGGCTGCTATGCTATAGTAGACGTCGATAGATAGGCCGAAATCAAGTACCGGCTATAAAGTGAAGCATGCAGGGGGAGCATATGGAGGTACATAATCAGGTAACATCTGTGAAGCAGTCCAAGAGGAGCGTCGTCAATATCATTATTGACGGCATCTCCGGAATTTTTCTTCCGATTGTCAATATTCTTAGTGCGGCGGGCATCATGAAAGGGTTATTGGCTGGTGCGGTGGCACTGGAGATGATCAGCAAAACGGAAGATACGTATACTGTACTGAACGCGATGGCGGACAGTCTGTTCTACTATCTTCCTATTCTTCTGGCTTATACAGCAGCCCGTAAATTTAAAGCTAATCCATTTACTGCCGTCGTGATCGCCGGGGTGTTGCTATACCCAAGTCTGACCACGATATTTGCAGGCCCAGAGAGCATCCGGTTTCTCGGTATGGGCATTACTTCCGTCAACTATCCGGCGAGTGCGATTCCCATCATTCTTGCAGTAGGTTTGCTAGTCTATGTCGAACGAATCTGCATAAAAGTGTTGCCCGAAATCATTCGTGAGTTCTTTACCCCGTTGATCTCAATTGTCGTCGTATCATCTGTGACGCTGCTGGTATTCGGTCCGCTAGGTACACTTGCCGGGGATGCGCTCGCTCGGGGTTACCGCTTGGTGTATACGCTTAGTCCGGTAGGCGCGGGAGTGGTTCTGGGCGCTATCATCCAGCCGATGGTCATCTTCGGTCTGCACTGGAGTCTGGTGCCGCTGGCGATCAACAATATCACCCTGAACGGTTCGGATACCCTCTTGGCACTAATGGGACCGGCCGCTTTCGCGCAGGCGGGGGCAGCGCTGGCGGTCTTCATCAAAGCTAAAGACAAGAAGTTCAAAACCTTGAGCTTGTCCGCCTCCATTTCGGCCCTCTTCGGAGTCACCGAGCCCGCGATGTTCGGTGTGAACCTGCCCTTGCGCAAGCCGATGATTGCCGTCTGCTTCGCCGGAGGCATCGGCGGCGGAATGGTCGGGATGTTCGGCTCGTCCGCGATCTCTTTCGCTTTTCCGGGACTGGCGACTTTGCCTGCTTACCTGGGGGACGGGTTCGGCGGCTTTCTGATCGCTTGCGGAGCTGGCTTCCTGATCGCTCTGATTGCGACGCTGCTCATGCGGCTGGAGCCTGAACCTGGAGTGGACACTAGCACTAAGTAAAGGTAAGAAGAGTGGAGGCATTGAATCAAAAGGGTTGGAGCAGGGGAGAACCCCCGATCCAACCCTTTATTTTTACCTCCTTACGGCTCAATCCCCCATACAAGCTGACCGTTCATATACCCGGTAACCTGTTCATTGTTTGCGAACTGACTGCCGGATGCCTTGAACGAGTAATCGTCAGCCTGATTGTAATTGGACCAGTTGTTTTTGGAGAAACGTGCTTGAATTTCTGCGCTCTGGCCGGGATTAAGCGTTCCAGCCGAGCTCGTAAAGCCAACTTCCAGATAATAATCGGCCCCGGCAACCGGAGCCGCCAGTTTAACGAATGTGCTGGTTACATTCGCCCCCCCGATACTGGCCCAGTCGGACCAGAAGCTCTGTGCATTGTCCCCGTCAATCGTATAGTAATACCGGAGCTTGACATCGCTTAGCTGAATCGCCGAATTTCCGGTGTTGAGGACTTTGAATTTGGGTGAAATTCCGTTGGTGGAGGCACTCGTGTTGCCGTTAAAGGCTTGGATCGTCAAGTTCCCTGCAGGTACAGGAACACTGCTGTCCGCCACATTTACTGCAAGATCAGCATTATTTCCTGCGCTGAAATGAAAGGTTATTGTGTTCTGGCCCAGCGGCAGAGTCGAAAGATAGGATTTCTTCAGAACGACAGATGTGCCTGATGCCGTATAATCCTGGCCCGATACAAGAGTATAATTTCCGTTCGTTATGCTTGCAAGCTGGTGTCCGTTTAAGGCAAGGGATACGGAAATATCCTGCTGCAGATTCGCCGCTTTATCAAATGTCGCATTCACAGGCGAAATCGTTGCGCTCGGAGTTGAATCGACAATTTTGACTTTTAATACGGGATCTTGTCCTTGATTAAAATCAAAGACGATTGAATGCTCGCCAACCGGCAGCCCGGCCAGGAATTCTTTTTTCAGCAGCAGTGTATTTCCGCTTAGGGTATAATCCTGATTTACTGTTAATGCATTTGCGCCTTCCTGGAGAGCGGTTAACGTATTGCCGTTAGCATTCACGGTTACGGTCTTGTCGCTTTGATTAGGTGCATATTTGTCAAATTCGACGCTTACAGGTGTGATGGACGCGCTTGGGTTTGGATTTGTAACTGTTAAATCGGGCAGCTCATCCAGCGTGATTACATAATTACTCTGATAAATCGTTTTCAGGGTGGCCGGATAATTAAAGGCGGTGCTCATGAGATGCTCGCCATACCAGGGCAGAAAATAGAGCCAGCCCGATTTTTCCTCTGTCAGATTCTGTACGCTTGGAACGGTGTCGTTCTCCGTCATGGCCACCATTTTCTTGCCGCCGGTTAAATCAACAAGCTTATAGAAAATCGAGGTAATGGCATCCTCATTGGGTACGCCGGACAAACCGTCATAGCGGTTGTAAATCGTATTGTATTTATCATAGCCGACAATATCCACCTGAGAGTCGCCGGGATACCATGCAGGAGAAGTGCTATACACGTAGCTGTTATAGGTCCAGATCAAGTTATGCAAGCCGTACGTTGTCGTAAGTTCGGTATAGAGCTGATCCCATAGCTTCTTGTACACATCCGCGCCTGCCGAAGCCCACCAGAACCACGCGCCTTCCCCCTTCAACCCGCCGTTGCCCTCCGCCTCATGATAGGGACGGAAAATTACCGGCACGTTGTTATTTTGCAGAATCTGCAGTTGTTTCGCCAAATCCTTAATGGCCGACTTCACGTATTGATATTCTTTTGTACCGGGAACCACCGCATTCGCTGTATTAAAATTGGTTTCCGTTGGCTTGTAGGTGGCCTCCTTCCAATCCACAGGCTGCCCGAGCTGATACGCGGTGAAATTCCGGGGCACGGTGATATGCCAGGAAGTTGTCGCAATCCCGCCCCGGTTATTCACCCAGTCGATCATCCGGTTGGTTGTACCGTCCTCCCAGCCGTAGAGCGGATTATAGTTCATAAGGTCGAAGCCGCGGATTGCCGGATATTTTCCCGTTAAATTATGAATCCAATCAAACTCTAGTTCAGAATTACCATCATTTCCGCCCCCGTAAATTTCCTGCTGGCCGGAGATGATATGCTTGCCGTACACCTCCGTTAAATAATTCATCAACAGCTGAGTTTCCGGTGTGGCTTGAGAATCCGTGAGGACAGGCTGGACAATCAAGGGATCAAGAGCGGCATAATCCACAGTGAAGGTGTCAAAATAAGCGAACCCCCAACCGGCCTTCAGCTCGATGGTGTTGCTTCCTTGGTTCAGCTTATGAAAGCCAAAATCGAAATTCGACCACGTGGTCGTGTAGGGCAGCATATACGAACCCTTGGTAACGCCGTTCACTGCTAAATATTGAAGCCTGCCGTCAGGACTGAGCTCCTGCATATACTGGGTGGAGATCTTATACATGCCGGTTTTCGGGACAGTCACTGTGAAGGTTATTGTGCCGGAATTTTGCATCCAGACAAATCCGCTCCCGGAATATCCGGGCTTAGGTTGTCCGTAAATTTGAGTCGCCACTTGAAGATCTGAGGTGAGCTGAGCGTTTTCGCTCTCAATGGTGAAAAGCGCGGTGTCTGCATGAGCGGGCGCTGTCATCAATAATCCAAGCAGCAGAGAAAATGCCAGCAACATTGCGCTTGCCTTTTTAAGCAAACTTTTCATTTTCATCTTCCTTTCGATATGAAATTTGATGAATAAGTTATCAATCTACCGAATCATGATGGCGCTTTCATAGTTAACATAGCACATGTATCAAAATATGTAAATATATGGTGAATGAAAAATTTTGGACTCTTTTTGTATAAGTTATTGCCCTTGCTCATTCTGGACACAACGTGAAAAAACACAAAAAGCACGCAAATTGTTAAAAAAGCACAAAAAATCTTCATAACTCTTTTATACTTTCGCGCAAACATTTTTAAGGCTTGATTTGCATAATGAAGGTAGAAAAATATGGAGGAAACTATTGTGGGAGATATTGTTATTTTTACGGACAGGTCAAGGAACATTGATTTTGCAGAAATATTTCAATTCCAATCCATAGTTTTTATGGAGGAGCCTTACGCGTCAGAGTCTTTTTCTTCTGTGCTTTGCGGTATTGTCGATTATGCTCAGCCCGAACAGGCCATTGCGGCCTCCAATTGCATCCGTGTTACGCTGCCGCAGCTTCCCCTGCTCGTCATTACCGATATGCGGGCTGTCATGAATGACAGCCACCTCATCCGCATCCGGGGAGTGGGGAGGACCAGTCTGCTGCATTGGAAGGAGAATTCCAGGGACAGGCTGCTGGCGGAAATCAAAAGGCTCCTTTACCCGGAGTATCCTTTAGAAACTCCGCATATCGCTTTTATTCTGTCCGTATATAACGAGGAACAGCGCTTTAAGCATGTACGCCGTTTTTGTGAACGTCTGCAAACGTATATCCGGCTGCATTTGGTTGAAGGGTCTATTTATTTAATCGACGACGGCAGCGAGGACGGGACTGCAGATCTGCTGGAGGGGATGGAGCAGCAGACAAGTCTGGCCGACAACCGGATTAACGGAAATGTCATTCCGCTGATGAACACCCGGAAATTGGGGAGGAACACCCATAAAGCCGGTACATATCTTGAAGGCATGCGCGCGATTGAAGCGGATTATTACGTGTTTGTGGACGCAGACGATTCTTTTTTTATCGAGGATATTGCCCGGATGATCAATATTGTCAAGCTGGGCTATTATGACATCATTATCGGCACCAAAGACAGCTCGGCTCAAAACCGTCCACTTTTGCGGTTTTGGATGAGCCTGGGCAAGCGGCTTGTGTCCAAGCCCTTTTTGCCGGAAGGGGTCATTGACTCGCAGACCGGGCTGAAGGTGATCAGTGCAGTGGCTGTGAGGCAGATGTTTCCCCATTTAAAAGAAAAACTCGGACTTGCTGTCGATCTGGAAATGATGTTTATCGCCAAAAAGCTCAAGCTCCGCGTGTTCCAGCTGCCTGTTGCCTGCATTGACCGCGACGGTTCGCATATTGATGTCTGGAGAGACTCGTTCGGCTTTGTGCGCTCTCTTGTGAACATTTGGCGGCTTGACCGGCGAATCAGGTAGGCCGGGAATGTCAGGGATGCTGCGACAATGGCGGGTGCTCGTCTTTCCGTTCTTTAATGTGCTGCTGAACGGGTTCAATTTCTTCTTTCATATTAGTGCAAGCTGGTATTTGCCGGAACTACAATACGGGCAGGCCAACGCACTGCTGGCTTTGTTCGCGCTGCTGTCTGTGCTCGGCTTGTCCGTACAGCTGATGGCTGCCAAGCTCTTTTCACAAAATAAACCGGGGGCCAGCTTACCGGGGGGAGCCTTTCTTCCGTCTCTGACGGCGCTGCTTGCGGCTGGTGCATTTGTAGCGCTGGCCGTCTTACATCCGCTGCTCGGCAATGCGCTTGCAGTGGGTGGCGGGCCATTGTTCCTCCTGTATGCTGTCGTATCGCTGCACATTATAGTCAGCCTGTTCCGGGGGATCATGCAGGGGAAGGAGCGGCTGCAGGCGCTTAACATCAATTTTTACCTTGAGGTGGCGGGCAAGCTGGCTGTCTTCTTCAGCTTTGTCCCGCATGGGCTGCAACTGTGGCAGCTGATGCTTGCACTTGGCGCTGGTATGCTGCTCTCCCTTGCCCATGGCTTGCTAATGGAGGGGGGAAGCCTGAGGGGCGGACAGGGCCAAGCTGCTCTGAAGCATGACCGTCCGTGGAGGCCTCTGGGCCGGGAGTGGGGAAATACACTTCTTATGAATGTGTTCGTTCTTTTCTTCACTTCGATTGATATGCTGGCTGTGCAGCATTATGCGGCAGAGGACGCTGGTATTTATGCGATTGCATTAAAGTACAGCCAGCTCGTCTATTTCGTATCCTTTAGCGTCATCGCCGTATTTATCCCCAAAATTGGCGCTCAGGCCGGGAATTTGCCGGCCTTGCGGAAAATTCTGCTCTGGTTTGGAGGTTATATGGCCGTCTGCGCGGGTATGGTCTATGCCGGGGCCGCCTGGCTGTTCCCGCTCTCCCTTCCGCTGCTGTTCGGTCCCTCCTATGTGGAGGCGGCGCGTTATCTTCCCCTCGGCGGCGTGGTATATTGGTTATTTTCGGTAGTCCTGTTCTTTGTGCACCTGCATGTGCTGACGGGGCGCAGGCGCTTTATGCTGTGGATGGCGGCAGGTGCGGCGGTGCTGGTGTTGTCGTTTGGCGTCTGGCACCACACGCCGGATGAGTTGCTGCTGGCGCAGGTTGTCATATACGGGCTGCTTGCGGCCGGTTTTATTACTGATGCTATTGTTGGATTCAGACGAATAAAGGAGAAAGCATTATATGAGAACATTGCGCGCTAATTCTGGTGAAACCGTCATTCTGCTGCTATCCTGGAGGGACGTGTTCTCCCCGAATGGCGGCGGGGCAGAAGTGTTTACGCATGAAATGCTGAAACGCTCAGCCAAGGGCCGGTTCCGCTTTATTCATTTCTCTCCGCGCTTTGCCGGGTCCAAATTGCAGGAGGAAGCAGATGGGGTCACTTACTTGCGGGCAGGTAACAGGCTCAGCGTGATTCTTCATGCGATGCGCTATTACTGGCGGAACCGTAAGCACATTGATTTTGTCGTCAATCAGTGCAATACCCATCAGTTTTTTACCCGGTTATGGGTACCGGAGTCCAAGCGGATCTTCTTTATCCATCAGTTGACCCGGGAGATCTGGTTTCACAATATGCGCCTGCCGTTTGGGGTGCTTGGGTTTGTGCTGGAGCCGTTGCTGCTCCGTATGGCAAGAAGGGACTGGACGATCACGGTATCTGCATCCACCCGTAACGATCTGCTGCGCCTGGGCTTCCATCCGGACCGGGTACAGGTTATACCGGAAGGAATCGAGTTTGAGCACTGGCCTGAGGACCGTTTCCCCGCCAAAGAGCCGCGGCCGACGTTTCTGTATGTCGGGCGGTTTGTCAAATACAAGGGCATAGCTTTGGCAATCCGTGCTTTCGGAGAATTTAAACGAAACCATCCTGATGCCGTATTGTGGATTGCCGGGAAGACTGACAAAGCGTATGTACATAAGGAATTACTGCCCGTTATGCAGCAGTATGGTCTGCGGAGCGCGGAATGGGACGGGACTGCCGAAGGGGCGCGGGAAGGTCCGCAGTCTGCGGACGTTCTCTTCTACGGTTTTGTGACGCAGGACATGAAGCTGGAGCTGATGAGCCGTGCCCATGCGCTGATCTTTCCTTCGCAGCGCGAGGGCTGGGGGCTGACCGTTACGGAGGCGGCGGCGGTAGGCACACCGAGCATCGTGAGCAACACGGCGGGATTGATGGATGCCACCGATTTCGGCCAATGCGGTTACTTGGCGGTTCATGGAGACGTGCTTGGGCTGGCTGCGCAAATGCAGCGGGCGGTGGGAAACACCGCCGAGTATGCGGCTATACGCCGGCGGGCGCACCAGTTTTCTCTGAACTATCATTTCAACAATACCGGAGCTGCGTTCAGTACATGGATAGACCAGTTGAGCCGGGGGAACGGGAGGAGGCAGCAGCATGAAGAAAGCAGCAGTTATATTCACCACGTACAATAATGCTTCATCTGCGGAAGCGTGTCTGGAGAGCTGTATGCGGCAAAATTACGCCGGCCTGCACATTGTGATTGGAGACGACGGTTCCACTGATGATACAGTTGCCAGGCTTAAGGGCAAGCTCTCATCTTGTCCGTACCCGGTTTCGCTGCTGGAGCTGCCTCACGGGGAACGCGGCATTGCGCGGGTGAAATCGGTGGAGGCCGCGGAGCAGGCGGGCAGCGAATATATCCTTGTGATTGATTCCGATATGATTATGGACGATCATCTGGTGCAGAGAGTCATTGATTATTTCGAGGCTCATCCGGAAGTGGGAGCGCTTGTCATTCCCGAAGAAGCATACACCGATGCGGACAATTTTATATCCAGAGTCAAGGTATTTGAACGGAATGTCATTAACAACGGTGGGGAAATCCTTGGGAAACGCTCAATCGAGGCCGCGCGGTTCTGGCGGATGGAGGCCTATCGCTCCACCGGCGGCTTCAAAGCGCAACAAATCTCGTTTGAGGAAATTCAGCCCACGCTGCGTTATGTTGAGCGAGGAGGGATTATCCGCCGCGCAACATTTGCACGTGTGTATCATGATGAGAAAAAAGTGCTGCTGCGGGAGCTGCTGCGCAAAAAAGCCTATTACTTTTCAGTGATGGACCGAACGCTGAGTTCGGAGCGCGGGGGCTTCCGCAAAGCGCTGGAGCGCTGGTATTTCTTCCGCCCTGTACTGTATACGCGGGCTAACATGAAGCGGTATGTCCGGCATCCGCTGCTGGCGGCAGGGATGTTCTTCATGTACGGCTGCCTGAGCTTTGTCGGGGCCGCAGCCCTGCTGCGCTCATACATTGGCCGGGAGGGCTACCAGCGGAAGAGAAACGGGAGGCCGGATGTGGAATAACAACAGATAAGGATGCGTTCGTCTTGAAACAAAGGATTTGGATATACCGTTACGATCTTTCTGCCATTGGTGCGATCATTGTGCTTGTGCTGTTATATATTCTTCCTCTTTACGGAAAGGGACAGATTGTGTTCAGCGATTTGGACTTTGGCGGTACATCACAGCGATATATGGAGGAAATTGTCGGTGTCTGGAACGAACGATGGTCGACCTCAACCTTGCTCAACGCGCCCCGGCTGCTCTATATTCTTCCCTTTTACTTGCTGTCGCTTGCCAGCGGGGACAGTGGCCCGGTTCTGCTTAAGTCGTTCATCACCTGCGTGCTGCTCGTTTCGGCACTTTCGATGTATCTTTTCACCAAACGGCTGGTCAGTGTATATTATTCCAGACATTTTACGTTTGTCCGCATTATCTCCTTGCTCCCGGGCGCGTTGTTCTATGCCCTGAACCCTTGGGTGATCTTCCGTATTCAACATGTATATTTGCTGTGCGGGTACAGCTTGTTCCCGCTTGTGCTGATGTTTTTCCTGAACGCCTTCGACCCGAAGTTTCAAATACAGCGGATCCCGAACTACAATTTCCACCAATTGTACCGCCGCAACGTGATTGATCTGTTTATGCTGGCCGCCGTATTTACCGTCAGTGCGGCCGCCATTCATTACTTTTTTTATGGTCTCATCTATCTGGCCATGCTCACAATTTTGCTGCTGATCAAACTGAGCTGGGTTCACAGGAAAAGTGGCCGGGCTGTTCTTGGCGCGCTGTACTGGAATTTTTTGCTCAAAGGCGCCATATTTGGCCTGTTTTTCGGACTGCTCAGCTTTTACTGGCTGTCTCTGTACTTTGGCAGCATCTTGATGGGTGCGCAGGTGTCCCAGCACAACATCAATGTGGTGGACACGCTGACGCTGTTCAGCAGAAACAGCAGTCCCGTCAATGTCCTGTATTTGATCAGCTATTGGTGGCCGATGTTCCCGTTGTCCTCCTTGCCGCTGTCCTTTTACATCTGCGGCGGTGTGCTGCTGGCTCTGATTGGCTGGGCCATGCTGACTTGTTCGCTCCGGTATTCCCTGATTCTGATGTTTACGCTGCTGACGGTATTGTTCACCGTTATAGCGACGGGGGTAAACATTCCCTTATTTGCGGGCATGTTCGTGCAGCTCGTGACCAAGACGCCGGTAATCGGCTCCATCTTCCGTGATCCGAACAAAATCGTCGGCCTCATCGCTGTCAACTTCAGCGTGCTGCTGTCCTTCGGCTTGATTCAGGCGCTGGATTGGCTCAAGCGCCCTTTCTTCGGGCGTGTGTTCAAAACGGCAGCAGTGCTGGCAGTGGTCAGCTGCCTGTGGGTATATGCCCAGCCGCTGCGGGACACATTCATCAAGGGTTACTATAAACCGGTCAAGGTGCCGGAGGAATACAGCCAATTAGCCGGGAAACTGCCGGACTCCACGCAATCGGACGACAAGGTGCTCTATTTCCCGGTCGCTGACAATATGATCCAAAGCAGCAATGGCGTAGCCACACCGGCGTGGAACAAGGGAGATACCTGGATGGAAAAAGCGACCGGAGATTTTCAGGTGTACTCCTCGCCGGCAAATACGCTGTTCCATCATGAAGGCAATGAGCCGAGCATCACCTACTACATAAACTTTCTCCAATATTTGCTGGATAACGGGTTCAGCTCCAAATTGGGGAAGCTGTTTGTTCCGTTCGGAATCAATCAGCTTGCCTACCATCATGAATATACCGGACAGGAGAAGCGGCAGGCATTCAATGTACAATTGCTGGATGCCCAGCAGGGACTTGAGAATACCTATAGCAACCCGTATTTCACCCTGTACCAGCTGGCGGACAAGCTGCCCTACATGTCTGTTATCCCGCATAAGGTGGTTACTCCATATGGCTTCAGCCGCATGGAAGGCTACAGCCACCAGCCCGGCTTTGAATTTTCCAAGTACGGTGTGCTGTTTCCGGGGCTGAATCCTGCGCTGCCTCTCCTGCAGTCCGTCAACGAAGGCGATTATGTAGAGGCGGCGTCCTTTAATGATCTGCTGCTGTCGCAGCTTCCGGCAGATCATTACCTGTATCCGTTCGACGCCATTGAGGACGGTAATCCTTTTTTGAAATGGTCCAAGACGTTGCTGTCCAACAATGACTGGCTGTGGTATCTGGCCTCCCGCAATATTCATAACTATGCGTTTGATATGGATATGAATGCCGGTACGGCTGTTACCTTCGCAACGAGCAAGCTGGATGTTCCCGCCTATTTGTTGGATCGGATCAAAGGAAATACCGTCCTCGATTTCAATAAAGTGCTGCAGACGGATAAATTTTTTACTCCAGACAACCCGGAGCTGTTCAGTGTGCAGGCTGCTCCCCGCGGGCCGGACAATACCCTGCCGGTGTTGCACGGGGAAATTGTGGAGGGGAAGCCGAACAACATTTGGCAGGTCGCTAAATCGGGTTTGATGGAGGCGAAGGAGAACAACCCCTATCAATTTTCGATTACGGCCTCAGGCCGCGGAACCAATAAGCTGCATTTCAAGGTCCGCTTTTACAACGCAAGCATGGACGAGCTGGACATCAGCTATGTGGTGGCTCCGACGACAGAAAACAATTTTGACGGGGCCCGCTTCTATGGGGAATTTGTAACGCCGCCAGAGACGAAGTGGATGCGGATTGATTTGCTGACCGAGCAGCGGCCGGAGCAGAAAAGCTACTGGTGGATCCACGACATGAAGCTGGATGATCTTGGGGCATACAAGAAGCCCAATACCTTCGTTATGCATAAGACCGTAGCCAAGCAGCAGTTGACGCAGGTGTATGCGCGGGTGTTCGTCAATCGGTCGGGAGGAACCCTCCGTGTAGCATTTCCTGATGGAACAGTGGATGTTCCCACGCAAGATGCCAGTGTCAATCAGTTTCAATGGGTGGATCTGGGACAGCATTTGCTGCCGAAAGGGGAGGTGGACATCTCCGTAACAAACTTGAAAGGCTTCAATGCGGTTAACGTACTGGCAACCGTTCCTGAGGAAGAACGGGAGGAACTGGCTCTTCCTGTCAGGCAGGCGGTTGACCGGGGAAAGCTCTTCATGCTTCTGGAAGCCGAGAACGACTTTATCGGTTCGGGGAATGTGCAGAGCGAGCGGGCTTACCCGGAGCTGAGTATGGGACGCGGAATCAGCTACCAGGACGGTGAACTGCGCAGGACAGTGGAAATTTTGAAAACTGGAGATTATTCAGCAGCGCTGCTTGCCAATATACCGGCCGCTTATCCCGGTATGCTGACGGTAACCTTTACTAATAAGGCGACAGGGGCTGTTGTGACGAGAACCATTCGGAGCGGGCCAAGCCAAAGTGGACATTCAGACACAGACAAGGTCATTGAAACCGACAATCTGCAGGAGGGTTTTACCAAAAAGCTCATTTCGCTTCCTACGGTGTTGTCGGACTACACCCGTAAGGAAATCGGAGGCATGTATTTGACCAAAGGCAGCTATACCCTGTCGATCACGTTCAAAAGCGCTGTCCCATCGCTAAGCTCGGTTAAGGATTTTCACCTTCTGGATTCGAAGGAGGTGAAGCTTGCCGCCACAACGGAGGATTCCGAACAGCCCTCCTCTGAGGGAAATCCCAAGGTCAGCCTGGGCAAATCGGAGATGCTGCAGTCGGAGGGCCAGCTTGAGCTTCGGTACTCGTCAACCTTTTCTACCAACTGGTATACATATGCTTCTGCCAAAATACCGGCGGCGCCGAACGAGGAGTATCTGGTAAGGTTCGATGCGATTTCGGAGAACGCGCCGGACCGGCACCTCAAGGCTGTGTTCCTCAACAAGAACTCGGAAATCCTTGCAACGGCCTTTATTGACGAAATCGAGGAAAGCTACAAAAATAAATGGAACCATTATGAGCAGATCCTCAAAGCGCCGGAAGGAACTGCATTTTTGCAGCTTCAGGTTCTGGCACGGGGGGATGCCCAGGCGGATGGCAGCTTCCGGATGAAAAACTATTCGGTCATCCCGTATAAGGACATGATTATGCTCGATCAATTTTTGTTTGCTGAAGGCAACAATGCCGCCTCATTCTTCATCACCCCGCCGCAAGAGGAGAAAATTAACTTCAAACGGCAAAATGCGATGAGCCGCAGATTTACGTTGAATAACCCGGAGCATGAGCGGCTGCTGATCAATGAAATCGAATCGCCGAATCCGTTGTGGGAGTTTGAACTGAACGGGGACAAGCAGCGGGCCCGCATCGCCGTCAACGGGGTGACAACGGGTTTTATCACCAGTGAGAGCGGAAGCGGGAAGGTCGTCATCATTCTTCGCCGCCACTATTGGCTTGGCATTGGGCTGCTGGTTGTGGGTGTACTGGCCGGGGGGATGTACATGCTTCCTCTAAGCAGATCTTTGCGCAAAAACCGGAAGTTGGAGCAGTCTTTATAATTTAAGCGGTCTTCATAAAACGTACTTATATCCGGCACCCCAGACCGTTCTTATGAAACGCGGATTTTTAGGGTCGGCTTCAATTTTTTTACGCAGGCTGGCAATATGTACGTCGATGGTGCGGTCTAAGTAAGCGCGATTATTTCCCCTGATCCTGTCCAGCAGTTCATTGCGCGTGAACACTTTGCCGGGATAGCTGTGCAGCAGCTTCATAATCTCAAATTCAATGTTGGTTACCTCGATCTCTTTGCCGCTGACAAAAAGACTGTGTCTATACTCATTCACGGCGATCTCGTCCTGCTGTGGGGGATCGGACGGAGCTGATGGGAGCTGTGCAGCAGCAGAGGACCTGCGCAGTAGCGCTTTGATTCTGGCATTCAGCTCTTTCAGGCTGAAGGGCTTGCATAGAAAATCGTCGGCTCCGTTGTTGAGCGCGCGAATTCGCTCCGACAATTGGGTATTGGCTGAAATCATCAGGATAGGTGTGGAGGAACGCGTCTGGAACGCCCTGACCAGCGCGTTGCCGTCCATTTCGGGCAGCATGAGATCAATGATAATAACATCAGGCTCAAATGTGCTGAGTGACTGCAGCGCTTCCTTGGCATGGTGGAAGCTTGTAACCTGGTATCCTTCCTCTTCAAGGAAAATAGCGATCATGTCGGCTAGGTTTTTCTCATCATCAATAAGAAGTACTTTGTTGTTCATCATGAATCCTCCTTGCAGAAATAGATTGAAAATATTACCTATAGTTAATTATATAAAATAATTTGTCATTGTCATTAAGGAGTGGGAGTATGCGGCTAATATTATTGTCAGGCGGAGCGGGCAAACGCTTATGGCCTTTATCGAGTACCCATCGTCCGAAGCAGTTTTTACCGGTTTTGCAGCATGAGGGAAGGCAGGAGAGTATGCTGCAGCGGGTATGGCGGCAAATTTCAGACGCGGGGCTGGCAGAGGTGTCGCTGTTCTCGGCCAGCAGCGGGCAGCGTGAGCTAATTCATGGACAGATTGGCAAGGACGCTCCGATTGTAGAGGAACCGGAGCGCAGAGATACCTTTCCGGCAATTGCTTTGGCGGCGGCGTATTTATACAGCGAGGCTGGCTGTGATCCGGAGGAGATTGTCGGGGTTATGCCGGTGGATGGTTATACCGACGATTCTTTTTTTCAGACCTTAAGTGAACTCCCCGGTGTACTGGAGAGCTTGAGCGCGGATATGGTGCTGATGGGAGTCGCTCCCGGTACACCTTCCTCCAAGTTTGGTTACATCGTTCTGCAGCAAGCCTACGAAAGAACCGGCGCCTACTTTGTTCATTCCTTTGTGGAGAAGCCTGCGGCGGCTAAGGCACAGAAGCTGATTGATGAGGGTGCTCTATGGAATTGCGGGGTTTTCGTGTTCCGGCTGAAATATATACTCTCTGAGCTGCGGAGGCGGAAGCTGCCTGTGAACTATGAACAGCTGCGGGCCATGTACAGCCGGCTCCCGCGCATCAGCTTCGATATAGAGATCGTGGAGCGGGCAGAGCAGATCGTAGCGGTTCCTTTTCAGGGGGAATGGAAGGATATAGGGACTTGGAACTCGCTCTCGGAAGTGATGGAGAACCAGGTGAGCGGGAACGGATATGTGAGTCCGTTGTCCGTCGATTCTCACATCATCAATGAGCTGGATATCCCTGTAAGCATATGGAATGTGCCTGACATTGTCGTGGCAGCCGGTCCTGGCGGCATTCTGGTTACGGACCGGGAAGCGTCAACGGACATTAAAGAGATGGTCGCGAAAGTCGAAATCGCCTCCCGGTTTGAAGAAAGATGGTGGGGAAGGGAAACGGTGCTGTCACGCAAGCAAGCCAATGCAGGCGGCGCGGTCACAAACCGGATTGTTATTTCTGCGGGCTGTTTTCTCAGCTATCATGAGCATACCCTGCGCAAAGAGGTGTGGACCGTTATTGACGGTGCGGGCGAGGCATGCCTAAATGGTGTTAAGTTCTCGGTTGAAGCGGGCTCTGTCATTATTGTAGAGTTGGGCATGAAGCACTCCATTCTGGCCTACAGTGAACTGGAAATGATCGAGTCCCGAATCGGCAAGGAAATTTCAGACCATGACATTGTCCATTATGACAATCCTTGGGGACGAGAGGACATGGAAACCAAAGAATATATGCGATGAGAAGATATAGTGAAACAGGGAGTTGTGATGGTGAAAATTGTGCTGGAGAGAGAGCGGAGCAACGCGCGGGATATGGAGTCCTCGGAGGTAGGCATCATTCTATGCGACCTCGGGGGAAAAATTGTTTACATAGGCAACAAGGCGGAGGAATGGTTCGCTCTGGGGGAGATGACGGGGAGAAATCTTACGGATGTAACCCAAGCGCTGGAACGATATATTCAACCGGCGGCTTATACGCTAACGGAGAGTATACAAGATTTTTTAAGAGGGGAAATGTCCTTTAAGCGGATTGAGTTTGTGTATGCCCGCAAAGAGGAGCGGCTGTTCTCGCTGTATCTCAATCCGGTAATGGATTCCCGCAAGATGAAGAATCATGGCATATTACTGGAATTTAGGGCTTGCAGTGCTGAGGAACAGGTGAACAGAATGAGGATTGAACGGCTGGGTATTGTCACCCACGAAATAAGGGCTCCTCTGATGACGATGATGGGATATGTGGAAATGCTGATGGAACACGATCTCTCTGAAAAGAATAGAATGCGCTTTTTGGAGATTATTAGTGCCGAAGGCAACCGGCTGTCTAATCTGCTTGACGATTTGCTGGACATTGAGCAGATGGAGTCCTTCCAGCTTACCTATCACAAAACATATGTATCGCTGGTTGAACTGGTCCATAAGATGGCCGAACAGTGGAATTTGAAATCCTCCCATTATGTTTATGTGCATTCCGAGATTGAAGACGCTTTTGTCTACGCCGATCAGAGCAGATTAATCCAGGTACTGTACAATCTGTTCAGCAATGCTAAGAAATACTCTCCCGGACACAACCGTGTAGATATCCACATAGGAGAAGACGGGCCATTTTTTTTCGCGGAGGTAAAGGATTATGGCATGGGAATACCCGAAGAATTGCATGAGCGGTTGTTTACTAAATATTACAGGGTGGAGCAAGCCGGGCAAATTCAAGGCAGAGGATTGGGCTTATATATCAGTAAAAAAATAGTAGAAGACCACGAAGGCAGCCTTTCGGTAACCTCTGTACCAGAACAGGGAAGCGTGTTCCGCCTGTGTCTGCCGAAGCCGAGCCATTTGGAATGAATGCTGCAAACCTGCAAACCGAATAGAAATGATCCATCCTTCATCAATATGGGTAAGCGAGGGGCGTATTCGTATGTCAATCTGTTGCTATTGGTGGGGGGGGGGGGCGCATGGTCAAAAATAAAAAAAGCTTTCGTGGCTATTTGTAAATCTACATAAGTTAGTTCACTATAAATTTGGGTATAGCCAAGAATTGTTGGACCCACGCGTACCTATTATTGATGGGATGTTCGTGTAAATCAATTTATTTGAAGCTCCTGCTGTTGGAATTAGCGGGAGTTTTTTTGATTGAAAGTATAGGATTAGTAATTATCATATTATCCCATTTCATAGTATGATACGCCTATAGTTTTTCGGGATATTCGAATGAAGTAGGTGTCGAACGAAGCAGGTTCCGAAAAGTCCACGAATAAATAATTAAAAGCGGTGTAACTTGTTGTACACATCTTAGTTATATACTCGAAGTATAAATTTAATTTGGAGGAAGCAATGATGACGAACACTAGCATGAAAAAAGCCGCAATTATTTTGAGTTTCTCAATTGTTATAACTGCATTTTCCGGTCAGGCTTGGGCTGAGCAAGGTACCAATACTTCAACACCTGCTTCCGTAACGAGTTCAGATAGCAAAAATCCTTATGAGGTTGCTGGCATAAACGATCCAGCAGAATTTACGGTTTATTTTGCCAAGTTACAGAAAGCTGTTAAGGATAACAAACCCGCAGAAGTGGCGGATCTGATCGCGTATCCAATGAATTTGATCAAAGACAACAAAAAGTATGTTATTTATAACAAGGATGAATTTATTAAGAAATACGATCGCATCTTCACTAATCTTGTACGTGAAAAACTACTAGCTCAAAAAGTCGATAAGCTGTTTGTGAACTATCAAGGCATTATGGTTGGAGATGGAGATTTGTGGATAGGTGAACGAAACAATAAACTTGGAGTTATTACGGTTAATGTTATTAACAATCCATATGAAGTCGCAGGCATCAAAAATCCAATCGTATTTGAGCATAACTTCAGTTTGCTCCAGAAAGTCGTCAAAGAAGGAAAAAAATCCGAAGTGGCCAATTTGATGGTGTACCCATTGAAAGTGAATAATAAGGGAAAAACCATAGAAATCAAAACCAAGAAGGATTTTATTGCAAAATACGACAAAATCATGACTGCTAAAATTAAGAAGGCTTTATTAGCGCAAAAAGTCGATAAAGTATTTGTCAATTCGAAAGGTGTTATGATTGGAAACGGAGAGCTGTGGATTGGACAGTTTGGAGAGCAAGTTGGCGTATTCGTTATAAACCAGTAATCCAAGAGCAGCCTGAGAGAAAGGCTGCTCTTTCACTTCTACAAACTAACTAAATTTCGCATAAAACGAATCACGGGGGATGGCCGCAGCTAGTAGCTGCCAGTGCCCGGTAAGCTCTGCGATTACACGTTTGCCCGGCCAGTTGGCGGGGAGCAGCTCATCCGGCAGTGAAGGATCTGCCATAAGCAGGCCGCTGAACACTTCTCCAATCTGCAAATAGCGCAAGAATAGGTGCAGCGCTTGTCCTTCCCGGAGCGCCTCGTTCATTAATGGAGTGAACTCCTGCTGGAGCCAGCTTTGTTTTTCCCGGTACATGGCCTCAATCTTGTCGAGCTGCCAAATAGCATAGGCTTTGTCGGGGGTGATAGAGCCTGTCTCAAATTGCCCGTGCAGAACCGAGACTTTGCCCTCAAGCTGGAGCTGCTGAATCTGTTCAGCTACTTCCTTCCGATAATTCCAGGGCGAGATGTATACACTGTTATACAGAAGCCCGAAGCCAAGCTGCAAAATTGCGGTGCGAAACTGATCGCGTTTCTTGCGTTCCTGTTCAGGAACCTCAAGCATGACTACGTCCCAGGACTGGTCCCATGGCTCGAGAGAGCGGGCCGGCTTGCTGTTAATGGAATGAATGTATGAACGTCCGGCTGCTGTAATCTGATACTGCGAACGGGATGGAGATGAGATATAGCCTTCCTTTTTCAGACGGGATAAGGCATTGCGGATATAGGTGGAGGTATAGCCCCTCAGCTCGTAGATTTCAACAAACTGCTGGGCGCCCATCTGATCGACTCTGGATAACAGGAATAGCATTGTTTTTTCAACGGACAGCAACTCGTCTCACGCCTCTCTTGACAGATGATGAAGGTAGAATATATTATAAATATACACGAACGTTATTTATTTAGGTATATTTGATTTCCGGTACCGAACCGGACCTTTTGTCACTTTGGTGTCATTGTAACGTAAACTTTATGTTTTTGCACGGCCCAAGTCCAATAGAAGAAGAGGAGAGATCAAGCTTGAAAATCATTTATCACGGCCATTCCTGCATACAGATGGAGACGAACGGCAAGTCGCTGATTATTGATCCGTTTCTTAGAGGCAATCCCGCTGCGGTCACCAAACCTGAGGATATTCAGACGGATATGGTGCTGCTGACTCATGCCCACATGGACCATATTCTCGATGCCGCACCGATAGCCCTGCAGAATAACGTGCCGGTTGTGTCAAATGTGGAGTTGGCAACTTATATGGAAGGGAAAGGCGTCCAGACCATCGGGATGAACATTGGGGGAACGGTTGATTTTGGGTTTGCCAAAGCAACGATGATTCATGCTTTTCACAGTTCGGGCATTACATTGGAAGATGGTAAAGTGGTCTATGGTGGTATGCCTGCGGGCTTCATCATTCAGGCGGAGGGACGCACGATTCTGCATGCAGGAGATACCGGACTGTTCGGGGATATGAAAATGTTCGGCGAGCTGTATGACATTGATCTGGCAATTCTGCCGATAGGCGGGCACTACACGATGGGGCCGGAGCATGCGCTAATCGCTGCCAAATGGCTGGGCGCTAAGCAGGTGCTCCCCATCCATTACAACACTTTCCCGCCGATTCAGCAGGATGCTGGAGCCTTTGTTCAGGCTCTTGGCGAGGCCGGAATTGCTGGAACACTGCTTGCCTACGGGGAGTCGCTTGAGCTGTAGGGTGATAAGCAATTGAATTACACACAGTTAAAAGGGATGTGCCTGGTAACAACAGGACATCCCTTTTAACTGTGACTGGTTATTTATTCTCAGGCTTTACCCGCGCCGGACGCGTTACCCAATTACTGCGGTTCATGGGCTTGACCGTATCAATCCGGGGATTGGGAAGTTCCTCTGCCGCCGGTTTCTTCGTAAGTCCGCGCCCATTATGCTTGCCTCTGTTCCACACGGTGTTCTTGCTCATCTTTACACTTCATTTCTGTAGGCTAATGCCTCAACCATATCACATCATACAAGGTTAAGAAAGAACCTGTAGCATAAAACACTCCTTTTGACAAGTTATAAAATATACTATTGATAGCCTATCAGGGTGGCTATAATGAGATAGAATTGAAAGGAGAGCACCCTATGCCCATCAAGATTATTACGGATAGCGGTTCCGATTTACCCCTTGAGTACATTGAGAAGTATAACGTTACTATCGTTCATTTGCCTGTTCATTTCCAGCATGAACTGATGCCGGAGGATACGGAGACGAAGGCTTTTTATGCCAGAATGCGCGAATCCAAGGAGCTGCCAACGACAGCAAGTCCCAGTCCGCAGGTGTTTCTGGATAAGTTCAGGGAAGTGGAAGCAGGTACAGATATTATGGTTGTCTGCATGTCCTCCAATATCAGCAGCACTTATCAGACGGCGATGATCGCTAAGGAAATGTATGAAGAAGAAGGCCATCCGAATGCGATTGAAATTATAGATTCCAAAAACTTCTCCGGCGGGCTGTCCCTCATTGTCGCCTTGACGGCGAAGTGGTCGCTTACCTGTTCAAGCCTGAGTGAACTCAAACAAATGGTCCTGGATAAAATTCAAGATGTGAACGCATACTTTACGCTCGATACACTGGAGAATGTGATTAAGGGCGGACGGCTAAGCCGGTTGTCGGGGGCTGTGGCGTCCGTGCTTAACATCAAGCTGCTGCTTAAGATCAGCGACGAAGGCATTGTTGAGGTGGTAGAGAAGACACGGGGTCTGCCTAAGGCCCTCACCCATCTGCTGGCAAAGCTCGATGCCAAGCAGCATGATTACGAGAAGGCCGTGATTGCCATTGTGCACAGCAATTGTGAGAAGCTGGCGCTGGAAATCAAGGAGCGTATTCTGCAGAAGCATCCCTTCAAGGAGGTGCTGTTCTCCAGCATGGGCCCTGTGATGGGCACTTATGCCGGTGAAGGCGGAATCGGCGTGGCTTTTTGAGCTGGAGCTACAATAATGGATAGCCAAGCCGTGCATGGGGAGTTGCCCACAGTGCGGCTTTTTTCGATCAAGGAGCTGTAACTTAGCCTGGCGGTGAGATGAAATTTAGCTTTTCTTAAGATTTGGTTTAGACTGGATTAAGAATGGCAGGCTATAGTTAGAATTAACGCTCCTTGCGGAAGTGAACTAGAGGGGGATTCACGATGTACACTATTCTGATCGCCGATGATGAATCGGAAATCGTTGAGCTGCTGCAGCTCTATCTGGAGAAGGAATACAACATTCTGCAGGCGCACAACGGGACCGAAGCCTTGAAGCTGATGCAGAGCCATGAAGTTGACCTGGCTATTCTCGATATTATGATGCCGGGGATGGATGGACTGCAGCTTTTGAAAAAAATTCGCGAAACCCAGCATTTTCCCGTGCTGTTCCTGTCAGCCAAAAGCCAATATCACGATAAAATCCTGGGACTTGAGCTTGGAGCGGACGATTATATTTCCAAGCCGTTCAATCCGCTGGAGATTGTCGCCCGTGTCGGAGCGATGCTGCGGAGGGTACATCATTTTGACGCTCAGGTCGTACCAGAGAAGAAAGCGGATCAGATCGTCCTCGGGCGCTTAACCCTGGACCGCAGCGGTTGTCTGGTCTATTTGTCCGGGCAGCCTGTCGCGCTGACCTCAACCGAATATAAAATTCTGGAGCTGCTCATGGAGCAGCCGGGACGGGTGTTTACCCGCAAAAAGATCTATGAAGCGGTCTGGGAGGATTTTTACGTCTACGAGGACAACAGCATTATGGTGCATATCAGCAATATCCGCGACAAGATCGAACGTGATTCGAAGAAACCGGAATACCTGAAAACAATCAGGGGATTGGGGTACAAAATTGAAGCACCCGTGGGAGAATAGAGACAACCGGCCGCTGCAGACGTCGCTCACAATGGATTTTCTGTTGTTTAACTGCATGCTGCTCCTGCTGGTGCTAGGGGTGTACCTGTTCATCCGCATGGATGTAACCCATATGATTCTTAACAAACAGGTTGCCGATCCGGATCTGTCGGTGGAAGCCGGAGATTACCGTGAAGAACTGGGGAAGGGGCAGGAGAGCCGCCGGCTGCTGAAGAGCGGGGGTTGGCTGGAGATCCTGGATAACGACAAGAATGTCGTCCAAGTCGTTGGAAACAAGCTGGATAAGGCCAATTCGTACGATGAAGAGAGTCTGTATCTGGGACTGGAGAACCGTGCGGATCAGCCGTATTACTACTCGCTTACCCGATTGAATGAGGACAGTCAGAGCGGCTGGCTGCTGCTCAAAGTCCCCCGTGATGTGGTTAAAGTCTCCATTAATAACGGAGTGCTTGTTTCCTATTTGAACCATTCGGTGTTTTTCTATGTCATTGTGTTCAGCGGGTTAATCCTCATCTTGATCTTTGTATACAGCTCTTGGGTCACCAGACGGATCAAGAAGCCGCTGCGCATTCTGAACCTTGGTCTGAAGCAGATGATTGGCGGGAATTATAGCACGCGGATTGAGCTGTATGCGGAAAAGGAATTTATGCGAATCGGCGAGACCTTCAATTTTATGGCGGATGTGATCGAGAGAACTACAGAAGAGAAGCGCCGGGCCGAGAAAAGCAAGCAGCGCCTGATGGTTGATCTGTCCCATGATTTGAAGACGCCGATTACGAGTATTCAGGGTTATGCGCAGGCACTTGTGGAAGGCCGGGGGACAGATGCTGAACGGCAGACGAAGTACTTGAATTATATCTATAACAAATCGGTGCAGGTCACGAAGCTGATCCAGAATATGCTTGAGCTGCTGAAGCTGGATTCACCGGATTTTATTCTTCATGAGCAGCGGCTGGAGCTGGGGGATTGCCTCCGGGAGATTATTGCCGATACTTATGGGGAGATTGAGCAAAAAGCGTTCCTGCTGCAGCTCCAGGTTCCCGAACAGGAGGTGTACGCCAGATTTGACCCGGAATTGTTCGCCAGCGTGGTCAATAATCTGATCGCAAACGCCCTTGCCTATAATCCGCCTGGTACAGTCTTAAGGGTACAGGTGATTCCCGAGGACACTGAGGTTGCGGTAGAGATTGCTGACAATGGGGTGGGGATTCCCAAAGAACTCTGGTCCACGATATTTGATCCTTTTGTACGCGGTGATGAAGCCCGGACAGCAAGCGGCGGCACGGGTCTTGGTTTATCCATTGCGAGGAAAAACGCCGAAAAAATGGGCGGCTCCCTGGTGCTTGAGAGCAGAGATAATGAGCCGACGGTGTTCACGATCCGGGTTCCGAAATAGAAAGGGAGCTGCGGATGAAGTCAGAAACGGGGGGGGGAGAGCTATGGCTAAGTTAAATGTGTTTATCCGTATTTGTATCGCTGTGCTGCTAGTGCTGGCGATTGTCTATGTTGGCTCGCGAGTGGATTTTATTTTTAGGCCCATTCTATCCTTGTTCAGCGTGGTGATTGTGCCGTTAATGCTGGCTGTGTTCTTCTATTACCTGCTGCGTCCGCTGATTGACCTTCTGGAAAAACGCAAGCTGAACCGTACGGCAGCCATTCTGCTTGTGTATTTGGCAATTGCGATTCTGCTGCTGGCGTTCAGCATTGGCGTATGGCCTTCGCTGCAGAGTCAACTGGTGAATTTGATCAACAATATGCCAAATCTGTTCAACGCGGTGGGTGAACAGCTAACCAAGCTGGAGAACAGCGAGCTGCTGTCCTCCCTGATTCCGGCCGATATGAATCCTGCCAGCCAATTGATGGGATATTTGAACAAAGGCTTCTCGCTGATGTCAAATTATGTGTCAGAGCTGTTCTCCTTTGTATCCAATTTCGCCGTTGTGCTGTTCACCTTTCCAATTCTGCTGTTCTACATGCTTAAAGAAGGCGGGAAGTTCGGAGCGAGGATTGTGAGCTTTTTTCCGAGGCGGTATCACCAGGAAGGCACGGCGGTCATGAATGATATCGACGGTGCGCTAAGCGGTTTTATTGTTGGCAGAGTACTGGTGAATTTGGCGCTGGGCGTGTTAATGTTTATTGGGTTTCTGCTGATTGGTTTGCCTTATGCGCTTCTGCTGACACTGATGGCTGTGGTGCTGAACTTCATTCCCTTTATCGGAGCAATCGTGTCCACCATACCTATATTCATTATCGGGCTGATTGAGTCGCCTTCGACGGCGATCTGGTCGATTGTCGTTGTTCTTGTTGCGCAGCAGATTCAGGACAACCTGGTGGCACCCTACATTTTTGGCAAAAGCCTTGATATCCATCCCCTGACGACGATTATTCTGGTGCTGGCCGGTGGTGATTTTGGCGGAATTATTGGCATCCTGCTGATTATTCCGGTCTACATGATTCTTAAGATCATTGTTGTGAAGCTGCATCAGCTATTTATTCAACAGCATAACAAAGACGAGCCGCAACTGGCTGCGGATGCTGAATGAACTTGGCGGGACTTACCAAAAGTTGAGGAGGAATAAGAATGGAACCAAATTTGGCAAAAGGGCTTATTCATATTTCAGATCATGTGGTGTCGGCCATCATTGGATATGTCGTGCGGGAAACTCCGGGGATCGCCGGGATGTCGGGAAGCTCTGTTACCGGGAATCTGGCCAAATGGCTAGGAGCAAAAATCGGCACAAAAGGCTTGTCCGTGGAAGTTACGGAGGCTGATGTTGCCATTAATCTGCAGATCATTGTCAATTACGGGTGCCGGATTCATGAGGTCTGCAGCAGCCTGCAGCACAATGTGCGCAGCGCTGTTGAGAATATGCTGGGCTTGTCATTGACCGTTATAAACATCCGGGTGGAGAAGCTGGCTCTTCCGTAACTATTATTCATTTCAAAAAAAGACATGAACCGTATTCGCGGCAGCTCTGCCGATCCACGGGTCATGTCTTTTTGGTGTTGGCATCCTGCCGTTCATTCAGGTGTGTCTGTTCAATAGACCGCCTGTATTATTGTCCACCGCCGGGGCCGCCGCTGCTGAGCGTGATACTCTCCGCCTGGGTTGTTCCCGCTTTAAGCGTGTACTGAATAATGTCACCGGCTTTTAGTGCAGACAGGGCAAGGGGGGCTTCACTGCGTGCACCATTGTCAAAAGTGACGCTCAGCAGCTTCGTGCTGGAAGTTACGGTGATCACCTTCGTAGTCTCCGAGAAGCTCATCTGCCCGCCGCCCTGCGGCATATTCCCCGGCAGCTCTCCGCCGACAGATCCCGGTGAGGCGATAGGTTTGCTGGGCGGAGCAGCATCTTCGGCTGCCCCGGCAGGTCCCGCTCCGTTCTGCGGAGGAGCGGAAGGAGCATCGGCGGTATAGATCGTAATCGCGCTGCCGCTGATGCTCTTGATTTTGCCGAAGCTCAGCGCAGCCGTCGGATTGCCGCCTGCCGGCTTAGCGCTGTCGCCTGCCGAAGCGGCTGGCTTAGCGCTGTCGCCTGCCGAAGCGGCCGGCTTAGCACTGTCGCCTGCCGAAGCGGCTGGCTTAGCACTGTCGCCTGCCGAAGCGGCTGGCTTAGCACTGTCGCCTGCCGAAGCGGCTGGCTTAGCGCTGTCGCCTGCCGAAGCGGCTGGCTTAGCGCTGTCGCCTGCCGAAGCGGCTGGCTTAGCGCTGTCGCCTGCCGAAGCGGCTGGCTTAGCGCTGTCGCCTGCCGAAGCGGCTGGCTTGGCGCTGTTGCCCGCCGAAGCGGCTGGCTTGGCGCTGTCGCCTGCCGACGCTGCCGGCCTAGCGCTGCCGCTTGGCCGCGCCGCTGCGCCAGCCGGGTCCGGCGCTCCGCCCGCGCCGGGTCTGCCGCCCGGCGCTCCGCCCGCGCCGGGTCTGCCGCCCGGCGCTCCGCCCGCGCCGGGTCTGCCGCCCGGCGCGCCGCTTGGCGGCGTTCCGCCTTTGCCGCCGCCCTTGCCGCCTGCCGGCGCTTGTCCATCCTTGCCGCTTGGCGCGGCTCCGGCACTCTGCAGCGGCTGGCTGTCCGCGCCTGCGCTCGGCAATGGCTTGCCGCCAGGGCTCGCACTCGGCTGCGGCGAAGGGCTGGCGCCGGGGCTTGGTTCCGCCGCCATATTGCCGCCGCCTGTTACTAACGCGGCTTGCACTTCAATAATGGCCGCCGTCAGTGAATCCGGCTTCAGCGTAACCTTGATCACATCGCCTGCTTTCAGATCGGCGAGCGTATACATGCCGTCTGCACTTTCTTCGTCCGCAGATTTGCTTGCACCCGCCAACTGGACAAAATCCGTGTTGTCATCAACTGTGATCGTTACCGTCTCATCGGTAAACTGAAGAGCGGAATCCGGTGCACTCCCCGCCGTGCCCCCAGGTTCTTTGGCAACCGGCTTCTGTTCTCCGGTGGTATCACTTCCAGAATCTTGTCCAGCCTCTGATCCAGCCGCTTCAGCCGAATTGTTTCCAGCACTTGTCTCCGGCACGGCAACTGCGGATTCCTGAACTCCGCTGCCTGCCTTATAGAGCGTGATCTCATTTCCGCTGATGCTGCTGATTTTACCGGTGAAGCTCTGGGCTGACAAATGGGTGTCGGCATCATCTGGACTGGCAACCGGAACGGTTGTTTCGTCCGCTTTTGAACCGCATGAGGTCAGCAGCAGCCCGGCCAGAAGCAGGCCTGTGAAGAGGCGTTTTCTTGCTTTGAACATTTTCCCTAAACCTCCTAACGTGTTTTGTGGTCATTCACCGCATTATGCAGAGCAAAGGCTCTGAGAGAATATACCAGCTCTTCCTGAAAGAATGATGAATGCACAGCTATCCTGTACAAACGGGTACCAAAGATTCGAAAGCGTGATACAATAATCAAATAACGCTAACAGAAGTTCAGGAGGTACAAGATGATTACATACCCAAATCTTAAAAACGGGGCAACAATAGGTGTGACTGCTTCCTCGTCGGGCGTAAGTCCGCAATCCTTGAAGGGGTTCGATGAGGCCTGCAGCCGTATGAAGGAGAGAGGATATCAGGTAGTCTGCGGAGATACAGTGTTCAAGCATGACAAGGCCAAATCATCTTCCGGGCAAGAGCGCGGTTTGGAATTTAACCGGATGATGAGTGACGATGCCATCGACCTCATCATCCCGCCCTGGGGCGGAGAGCTGCTGATCGAGATGCTGGAATTTATTGATTTTGAGCAGGTGAGGGACAAATGGATTTTGGGCTTTTCGGATATCAGCCTGCTGCTGCTTGTAATCACATTGAGATCGGGGATCGCGACAGCGCATGGACCAAGCTTAGGAGATTTGCGGGGAAAAGTTACAGATGACACGACGGCAATGTGGCAGACGGTGATGTCCACAGAGGCGGGAGGATCAGTCGTCCAGCATTCCTCAAAGAACTATCATAAAGAAGTGGAGGGCGCTGAGCCTTCGCCGTCACTGTTTCATTTACATACTCCGACTGTCTGGAAGACAGTATCCGGTGGTGATGTGACCCTGAAAGGCCGTCTGCTGGGGGGCTGTGTAGAGATTATACGACATATCATAGGCACACCATTCGGTGA
This sequence comes from Paenibacillus sp. BAC0078, assembly GCF_054483875.1. NCBI lineage: Bacteria > Bacillati > Bacillota > Bacilli > Caryophanales > Paenibacillaceae > Paenibacillus > Paenibacillus sp. BAC0078. The sequence goes on along the minus strand of NZ_JBTLRW010000001.1, from coordinate 634,276 downwards.
TGTGCGGCATTTCCGGGAAAAGCAGATTCATAATGAGCCGGTCTTATGGTATTTGGAAAATTGCAACCTGGATACGGCTGATTTGCGCCGGTCTTTGGTGCAAATGAAGCTGGCCGGCTGGTTCGAGAATTGCTCCGGCATCATGTTCGGCAGAAGCGGCACCAACGTTACTATGGAGAACTATATGATTGAAGATGTATACCAAGAGCTGTCTGAAGAGCTGGGGTTGCCTATTGTGTATGATCTGGATTTCGGTCATGTTCCACCGCAAATGACGCTGATCAACGGGGCATACGCTGAGGTTACGGTAGCTGATGGAGCAGGGACCGTAACACAATATTTCTACGAGTAGCAGACATAATAAAAAGGGGCAGCCAAAGTTAATGGCCACCCCTTTTTTTACCGCCTCTTTGTGAGGATTGCGATGCCGTATGCGTTACACATTCACTACCGCTGTGATCTCTTCATCCAGCTCCAGCCTTACGTCCTCCCGGTAAGCCCGGATACCGTATTCGCTGAGCATATAGCGGAGGATGGCCTCGATCATATTGGACTCTACCAGGTACTGGCTGCGGCCTTGAACCCACACCTCCGCAGTATATCCGGTGTCTTCCTCCCAGCTAAGCTCTACCTGAACCTCTTCGACACGAACCGCCTTGCGCTCAGCCATATGCAGGCAGATGGCGTTAATAATTTCATCCATGCTTAGAATGGTGGTCTGCATATTAGTAACGTCCATCCCGCTCTTCAAGTCTGCGCCGCTGCTGTCTGCGGCGGAAGAAGGACATGATCATCATCACCACGAGATAGATGGCGAGCATGTTGATGGCGAATCCGAGAATGTTCCCGAAGGCACCCATCCCGGCGAACATTCCGCCGAAGAGGAGGCCGGCGATTCCGCCGATCATCAGGCCTTTCATTAAGCTGCCGCCGCTGAAAAATCCACGGTTCGTCTTGGCTGCTGTACCGGCAGCCGTTCCTTTGGTGCTATCGCTTTGTTTCACATTATCTGTGGTTGATTTCTTCGGCGTCGTGGTAAATCCCCGGGTTCCGGATTTGAAGCCTCCGCCTCCGCGCCGCGCATCTGCAAAGTCAGGAACGGTTACGGCGAAGAACAGAGTAAAAGCCATGAGAATCATCATTACGCGTTTCATTGGTTTCATCGAGTACAAGTACCCTCCTAAAGGTTCTGTGAGCAGTGCTCACATGGAATTTGTGTATCTGCACGGTAATACGCAGCACATCCAAGGAGGTTTCAATTTTTAAATATCACAATTATTGATTCTCAGCATACCCGTCCGACACAAGCTCAAGCGCTCCGGTTGCCGGATCAATGATCATGCCGTGAACAGGGATGTTTGGAGGGAGCAGAGGATGGCGCTTAATCAGCTCCACAGTCTGAATAACCCCTTCTTCCACATTATCGAACCCGCGCAGCCATTTCGTCAGTTTGATACCAGAATTCTCGAGCGTGGACAGCACTTCTTCGGAAACACCGCGTTCTTTGATCGAGTTGATCATTCTGTCCGCGTTAAGGGAGGCCATCCCGCATTCGTAGTGACCCACGACAATGACCTCGTCCGCATCAAGCTCATATAAAGCGACCATGACACTGCGCATAACGCTGCCGAAGGGCTGTGAAATGACTGCGCCGGCATTTTTAATGATTTTGACATCGCCGTTCTTGAAGTTCATAGCCTTAGGCAATAGCTCAACAAGACGTGTATCCATACAGGTGATGATTAGCATTTTTTTGTCAGGAAAACGGCTGGTCAGATAGGCTTCGTATTCTTTTTTTTCTACAAAGTTCTTATTAAACTCCAAAATATCAGTAATTTGACTCATGACCATACAGCCTCCCAAAAAGTAATGTGTATTTAGATTTCTTGAATATTCTCCATACAGCTTGCAAACGGCCCGCCTTAGATTGCTATATATTATACTCCCTAGGCCACAGTTTCGCTTGAAAAGATATTTTACGCTTTAACGTGTTACCCGAGCTTGAACATTCCCGGTTTATTGTTAAGACCTGCTCTAAGCTTGTTCCCGGCTACAGATGTAACCTGAATCTTCATGGATTGCTCACACTCCTTTACATTAGATATCGCTTGATGCCGCTCTGAAAGTATTTCAAATTAGAGATATAGGCTCTGAAGTTGATTATACGGATTTAAAAAAGTATCATCAAGAGGAGCTGGTAAAAACAGAGAAAGCGGGTGTTTGGAGAATGGAACAGTTAGTTAAGGAAGAATGGGAGAAATTTCAAGAGCTATTATCCAAAATTTGCGGGTACATAGAAACGATGGGGCTTCTTCATTGGGATCTGCGTACTGGTGCGCCGCGTAAGGGTGTAGAGATCCGCTCGAACACAATCGGGATGATCAGCGGGGAGATCTTCAGACTGGAGACTTCACCGGAAATGGGGGCATTCACCGAATATTTCAGCCGCCCGGAAATCAAGAGCCAATTGAGCGAGATTCAGAATAAAATCGTCAAGGACCGCCGCAAGGAATACGAGCGCAGCCAAAGCATCCCCGCCAAAAGCTTCGAGGAATATTCCGTCCTCGCCGCCCATGCGCAAACCATCTGGGAGGAAGCGAAGGAAGCCGATGATTTTGCTTCTTTCGAACCTTTCCTAAGCAAAATTGTTGCGTATAAACAGGAGTTCATCAATTACTGGGGAGTTAAAGACTCACGTTATGATACGCTTCTGGATATGTACGAGCCTGATTTAACGGTAGAAAAGCTGGATGCAATCTTCGGCCGCCTGCGCAGCCGCCTGGTGCCGCTTGTGGAAGCCATTTCTGCGTCATCCCACAAGCCGGATACGAAGTTTCTGGACCAGATTTTCCCCAAGGAGCAGCAGAAGAAGTTCAGTTTGTTCATTCTGGAGCAAATGGGCTTTGACTTCGAGGCAGGCCGTCTGGATGAGAGTGTGCATCCGTTCGCTTCCGGCTTGAATCCGGGGGATGTGCGCATCACGACGAACTACTTGCTGGACAACGTCCCGAGTGCTATTTTCAGCTCGCTTCACGAAGGCGGACATGCCCTGTATGAGCAAAATATCAGCAAAGACCTCGTTGGCACAACGCTTGCTCAAGGCGCTTCCATGGGTATACATGAATCCCAGTCCAGATTATGGGAAAATATGATCGGCCGCAGCCGCTCCTTCTGGCAGCGTTATTACGGCGATCTGCAGCAGCATTTTCCTGAGCAGCTTGCCGGTGTAGAGGTCGAGGATTTCTACCGTGCAATCAATAGCGTGGAGAACTCCTTCATTCGTATTGAAGCGGATGAGCTGACCTACAATCTGCATATTATTGTCCGTTATGAGATTGAGAAGCTGATCTTTAATGAAGGGCTGGAGGTTAAGGATCTGCCTAAGGTTTGGAATGCCAAGTATCAGGAATACCTGGGAATCACACCTCCGACCAATGCGCTTGGCGTGCTGCAGGATGTTCACTGGTCGGGCGGGGACTTTGGTTATTTTGCCTCCTACTCACTGGGGAATATGTATGCCGCACAAATTCTGAATACGCTGCGCAAAGAGCTGCCGGAGTTCGAGGAGCTGATTGCCGCCGGGAATCTGCTGCCGATCAAGGAATGGCTCACAGACAAAATCTATCGCCACGGACAGAGTCTTACGCCTTCACAGATTATCGAGCAGGTGACTGGCGAGCCGCTGAACCCCGATTATCTGGCCGATTATCTGGAAGCAAAGTATAAGGAGCTCTACAAGCTGTAACTAATTTATTGGCCCGCGCAGCCTGCTGTAAAGTGGAAGGACATCACTGAAGAGGATATAATAGAAGAAAAGCGTACAATGGAAGGAATCGTAGGATGGCAAACACACACACATACAGCCGCAAGGAAGAGGTTGCGAATGCAATTACGCATGGAATTGGAGCATTATTAAGCGTAGCTGCACTTGTGCTGCTGGTAGTCTACGCCGCTCAGAGCGGCACTGCCTGGCATGTAGTCAGCTTCTCCGTTTACGGTGCTACCATGCTGCTGCTGTATATTAATTCAACGTTGGTGCATAGTCTCAGGGATGGAAGGGCCAAGGACTTTTTTGAATTCATGGACCATTCCTCCATCTATTTGTTCATTGCCGGTACTTATACTCCTTTTCTGCTGGTAGCGATACGGGGAACACTGGGCTGGACCCTGTTCGGTGTAGTTTGGGGGATAGCGGTGTTTGGTGTTTTCTTCAAAGCCTTCTTCGTCAAAAGATTCCTGTTCATGTCAACCATCTTCTATATTGCCATGGGCTGGCTGATTGTGATCGCCTGGAATCCGCTCTCGGCGGTGATGGCGGATGGGGGCATGAATCTGCTGCTTGCAGGCGGGCTGCTGTATACACTTGGAACGGTTTTTTATGTGTGGCGGGGCTTTCCTTACCATCACGCGATCTGGCATTTATTCGTGCTTGGCGGTAGTATAGTTCACTTTTTTGCAGTGCTGCTGTACGTGCTGCCGATACGCTGAATCGCGCTCTGTACCGGGAAATTTTACTCTGATGAACAAAGAAAAAGATGACAAGCAAAAAAGCTTGACATCTTTCTTTGTTTTAGGTATCATAAGGGACGTTGTGAAGCTGTAAAGTGTTTTTCCTTGACGAAGGGAGTGCCCTTAATGAGTCAGGAGAATAGGCTCGAGAAAACCAACCGGATCAACCTGTTATTTGCTTTCTATGAACGCCTGCTTACTGACAAGCAGCAGACGTTCCTTAAATATTATTTTCACGATGACTTCTCCCTGGGAGAAATCGCCGCAGAGTTTGATATCAGCCGCCAAGCCGTGTATGAGCATGTCAAACGGGCGGAGCAGGTGCTGGAGAATTACGAAGAGAAGCTAGGCTTGCTTAAGAAGCATGAGAGCCGCAACAAATACTTAGATGAACTGCGCAGACTGCCGGAGACTGGGATGCTGCCTGAGCAATATAAACTGCGTTTCACGGAAATTGTGGATCGTTTGCAGAGGTTAGAGTAGCATGAAGGGAGAAGCTGCATATGGCGTTTGAAGGTTTAACCGGAAGATTGCAGAATGTGTTCAGCAAGCTGCGTGGCAAAGGGAAAGTATCTGAAGATGATGTAAATGAAGCCATGCGCGAAGTGCGGCTGGCCCTTCTGGAAGCCGATGTTAACTTCAAAGTAGTCAAGGACTTCGTGTCCAAGGTGAAGGAGAAATCCATTGGCAAGGAAGTAATGGACAGCTTTACTCCCGGCATGGTAATTATCGACATCGTTAACAAGGAACTGACCGAGCTGATGGGCGGAAGCCAGGCGAAGCTGGCCAAGTCGAACAAGCCGCCGACTGTGATCATGATGGCCGGTCTGCAAGGGGCCGGTAAGACGACCACTTCAGGGAAGCTTGCGAAGCTGCTGCAAAAAGGAAATCACCGCCCGTTGCTCGTAGCGGCCGATATTTACCGTCCGGCTGCGATCAAGCAGCTGCAAATACTGGGCGAACAGATCAAGGTTCCTGTCTTTGCGCTGGGTGATCAGACGAGTCCGGTGGAAATCGCCAGACAAGCTCTGCAGCATGCGAAGGACAACAGCCTGGATTATGTGATTATTGATACCGCAGGCCGCCTGCATATTGATGAAGAGCTGATGGAAGAGCTGAAGCAGATCCATACCGTTGTAAATCCAGACGAAGTGCTGCTTGTCGTGGATGCGATGACCGGTCAGGATGCCGTCAACGTCGCCGACAGCTTCAATAAGCAGCTTGAGCTTACCGGCGTAGTGCTGACTAAGCTGGATGGCGACACTCGCGGTGGTGCCGCGTTGTCTGTCAAGGCTGTAACCGGCTGCCCCATCAAATTCGCCGCACTGGGCGAGAAGATTGATGCACTGGAGCCTTTCCATCCGGAGCGTATGGCCTCCCGGATTCTCGGAATGGGCGACATGCTGTCGCTGATCGAGAAGGCCCAGGCCAACATTGATACGGAAAAAGCCAAGGAAATGGAACGTAAAATGCGCAACGCAGAATTTACGTTCGATGATTTCCTGGAGCAGATGGATCAGGTGAAGAAGCTTGGTCCAATCGACCAGATCCTCGACATGCTGCCTGGCATGAACAAAGCCAAGGGCATGAAGGACCTCAAGGTCGATGACAAGCAGATGGGTCGCGTCGAAGCCATTGTTCATTCCATGACCAAGGAAGAGAAGGCCCAGCCCGAGATCATCAACCACAACCGCCGCAAGCGCATTGCCGCCGGCAGCGGAACCAACGTGGCCGAAGTCAACCGCCTCATCAAGCAGTTCGATGAAATGCGCAAGATGATGAAGCAGTTCTCCGGCATGATGGGCGGCGGAGGCAAGGGCGGCAAGAAAAACGCCATGAAGCAGCTTAAAGGCCTTGCCGGCAAAGGAATGAAGTTCCCATTCCGCTGATCTTTTGACCTCCATCATTTATTAAAAGATCAGACATAGTACAACATCAGATGATCAATCGGTCTTGATCTTAGTCTTTTGACCTTAATCTTTCTCCCGTCTCTAGGTCACGCCGCAGTTAAGCGTGTCCCGCAGGGACGGCAAGCGCTCCTACTCCTAACTCCCCAAGTCCAGCCAGTCTGAACACTTACGCTAATTGCACTTAGACGGGTGTCCAGAGGGCAGAGAGCCCTTGGGGCCCTCCCTTGGCTAAGGGAGGGTTTGGGAGGGATCGAAACTATTTTAAGGAGGTGAAATTTCGTGGCAGTACGTATTCGTCTGAAAAGAATGGGTGCACATAAAGCTCCTTTCTATCGTGTAGTGGTTTCCGATTCCCGGTCCCCTCGTGACGGTCGTTTTATCGAGGAAATCGGTTATTATAATCCGATTGAAGTGCCGGCAGTGGTTAAGATTGATGAGGAAAAAGCTCTTAAATGGCTTCAAACAGGTGCGCAAGCATCTGACACCGTGCGCAATCTGCTTTCCAAAGCAGGCGTGATGAAGAAGTTCCATGAGCTGAAGCAACAGAAATAATGACTGATTGCGAGGGTCCTCTATGGAAGAATTAGTTGGAGTAATTGCTAAGGCTTTAGTGGATCACCCAGAGGATGTGGCCGTACGGACCGTGGAGAAGGATCACCTGATTGTATATGAGCTTTCCGTACATCCAGATGATGTCGGCAAGGTTATCGGCAAGCAGGGGCGGATCGCCAAAGCGCTTCGAACCGTAGTCACATCTGCAGCAGTCAAGAGCGATAAACGCGTTACCGTGGATATTTTATCTTAAAAAATGCGTTCAATGAGGGGCTAGGGATAGTATATCCCGGCTCCTTTTTGTTCAAATATATAGCTAAGGAAGTTGTTCATTACGCGCAGGGCAGGTAAAGGAGAGGGTTAAATGACGGAAGAGCTGAACGTAGGCAAGCTGATTAATACACACGGAATCCGCGGAGAGATCAAAATATTGTCCTCAACCGATTTTCCAGAGGTCCGTTTTGCACCTGGCAAAAAGCTGCTTGTGGTCCCCGCTGACGGAAGCCCGAAATTTGAGGTTACAGTGGAATCCGCCCGGGAGCATAAGGGAGTGTATATCGTCAAGCTGAAGGGATATACCAATATTAATCAGATCGAGAAATATAAAGGAAGCATGCTGAAGGTTCCAAGTGATGATCTGGTAGATCTGCCGGAGAATGAATATTACTTCCACCAGATCGTCGGCTGTGAGGTGTACACCGATGAGAATGCCAGCCAGCCGCTCGGCACGATCAAGGAGATTTTACAGCCCGGAGCCAACGATGTCTGGGTGTTGAAGCCCGCCAAAGGAGCAGATATTCTGATCCCGGTCATCGACGACGTAGTGCTGAATGTGGATATAAAGGCTAAGAAAATCACAGTGCACCTAATGGAAGGACTGCTGCCATGATGCGGATTGATGTGCTGACACTTTTTCCGGAAATGTGCGAGGGCGTGTTCAGTACAAGCATTCTTGGCAAAGCCCGTGAAAAAGGGATCGTCTATCTGAACGCGGTCAACTTCCGTGACTTCTCAGGGAACAAGCATAACAGTGTGGATGATACGCCTTATGGTGGAGGCGGAGGGATGGTGCTTAAGCCAGACCCGATTTTTGCCGCAGTGGAGCATGTGCTTGACGCATCCGGCAATGTGGAGCCGGTGAAGCCGCGAATCATTCTGATGTGTCCGCAGGGGCAGCCTTATAATCAGCGTATCGCCGAGGAATTAGCCCAGGAGCAGCACCTGATTTTTATCTGTGGGCACTATGAAGGTTATGACGAGCGGATCAGAGCGCATTTGGTCACGGATGAGCTGTCTGTCGGGGATTATGTTTTGACCGGCGGAGAGCTGCCTGCTCTCACAGTCATTGATTCTGTGGTGCGGCTGCAGCCCGGGGCGCTGGGCAACGAGACCTCCGCGGTTACCGATTCGTTCAGCACCGGGCTGCTGGAGTATCCCCACTATACACGTCCGGCGGAATTCCGCGGCTGGAAGGTACCGGATATTCTGCTAAGCGGCCATCATGCCAATATTGAGGTGTGGCGGCGTGAACAGGCGCTGCAGCGAACCTTGGAACGCCGGCCGGATTTGCTGGACACCGCTGATCTGTCAGACAAGGATAAAGCAATACTTGCACGTCTGAAGCAGGAGAAGTAAGAAAGCTAATTCGCGGAAATTTACCATTAGATGGAATTTATTGCGTCTCTTTAACGTATACTACGTTGAGGAGGCGTTTTTTGCTGTGTACTGAAAAATCTGTGCGCTGAAAAAATACGAGCAAGTGTGCGTAATCATCCTGTATTTAGGGTAAATAGAGAGAGAGAGGAAATTATTCTGCAGCAATAGCCGCAAGCTTCTCTACTATTGAAAGGAATGAACATTAGTGACTACGAAGCCGCACGAAGAACTCAAGCCAGACGTGGACACTGTCCACAAGGAAGCGGAGCCGCTCCGCACCGTAAGTGATATTATTGATTTTTATAAGAACCGGAAATCATATGACCAAGTGTGCACATGAAAAAAGACCGTCCGAAGACGGTCTCTCTACCCGAGGCGCTAATTTGAAACTTTGATCCGTATCCCGCGCCACCAAGGCCAGTTGTTCAGCCGTTGGTCCGGGTAAGGGATACGTTCAACATGTCATGCTTGATGTGAACGCACCTCCTTTCCTTGTGCCAAGAGTATAGCACAGCCTATACGAAAAAACCATACTATTTTAAAGCATAAGAAATGGAAATTTTTGAGCCTGGTCAATGGTGTCACTCTTCAAACTTCAGATTCTGCGCTCCATTGGAAGGTCGGTATCGGTGACCGGAATGTCCATTCCTACTTCTTCAAAGGTGCAGTCATCCAGCCAAGCCTTTCCGGCTCCTGAGAGAATAATGCCGATGTTAAGACAGTTTGCCTCTGCCGGGATATCCAGCACACAGGCGTAATAATTCCAGTCAGTCGTTCCCTTAATGCTTCTGTACTGCATATTGTCAAAGCCCAGCATGTTCTGGAGCTTGTCATCAATACGCATCCATAATCCGCACCAGCCGCTGACCTCCTCGGTTCGGACAAAGCCGGCAAACCGCATCCTTTTTTCGTAAATTCCTCTCTTTCTTGAATCAATAAAGTCCCTTAATGCTCTTGTAAAAGCTTCCTGGCTCTCAAAGCCGTAATGCAGTGCAATATCCAAAATACGTTCGTCGGAGTAGAGGAGCAGCTGGGCAGATGAGCTTAACCTGCGCAAGCGGATGAATTCAGCCACACTTTTACCGACATATTTTTGAAAGATGCGGTGAAAATGAAATTTGGAGAATCCAGCCTCCTGTGCTCTGAAATTAGCATACCTCACCTGTGCAATTGAGTTTTGATAATTCTTGCTATCCAATTTTTACTTGAATCTAATACTAATCTGCGGTATATATAAAATGTAGGTAAAATATCACCTTGGCTTCTACTGTACATAATTGCGGGGTATAGCGCAGCCTGGTAGCGCGCACCCTTGGGGTGGGTGAGGTCGCAGGTTCAAATCCTGTTACTCCGATTTAAGAAGGACATTTTTACAAAGGAACCACGTTCGGCCGGGGAGTGTCCCGGAGAAAATGGTTCTTTTTTGTTGCACAAAAAAACACTTCTAAGCGGTGCTGTCCGCTAGAAGTGTTTTTGAAGGATATTCCATTTAACTGGCTCTAGGCTCTGCCCCGGCGGTCGCGGACCAGCATCACGATTCCTGAACCAAGCGCGTAAAGGGAAACAACCGCAAGCAATACAACTGCCCATGTGTAGTTGCGCACCGTATAGGTGAGCGAGGCGAGAATGATAAACCAGGCGATGCGCAGCACCCCTTCATTAATAAATCTTCTGCCTGCTGTACTCATGATTCCTGCCTCCTTAAATATTATTGAAATACAAAGCACATCGTAAGCGCTTTTAATTGTGTCTATTATATTAATAATAACTCCTTTCCTTCAAAAATGATACACAATGTTCACAAGTTCTTTGTTTCACAGGTGTTTTTGTCATAGTTATTTATTTTAGTGGCTTTCGCCGTTGCCGGCTTATCCCCTTCCGCATAAAATACAGCAATTCGAATAAGGAGGGTTCGCTGGTGGAAGCTTATTATAATTGTCTGAAATGCAAAAATAAAAGAGTGCGCATCCTGACCACTGATGGCAAGCGTCATGAAGGGGTTATTGTAGATGTGGACAGAAACAATGTCTATTTGAGAACGAAGGGCAATGGCAGAGTAACAACCTCGGGATATAATCCTTATGGCAATTATTATGGCGGGTTTTACGGCTATGGCAGTGAAATCTTGACACTGAGTTTATTCACCCTGCTGGCAATTGCGCTTATTTGAGGCTAAAGGCACAGAAAATGGACCATCCTCAGTTTTGTGGGGTGGCCCATTTTTTATAGTGTAGAGTTTGGGGGGCTGCATCCTATTCTAATTCTGTACGGCAATGGAACCGATTTGCGTAGAGAGTGAGAGCAGGGGGCCGCCTCCGTTAAACTCCTTTTTTCCTTTTGAGGTGCCTGTAATTTGTCCAAGCTCGCTTGATGCTTCCACGGTGCATTTCAGATTACTGGCGAGAGAGGCGGTGATTTTACCTATTTCGCTCTTGACGTTAAGGCTGCTGCCGGGCTCCATTCCATTGATATCAACTCTGATGCTTCCGGTGTCGGACTTTATTGCAGATTTGCCGCTGACTTGGGCATTCTCCAGATGAATTGATCCGACATTGCTTACAATATGAAAGGTACCCTTTAGGTCTTGCAGCCCGATCGCTCCAATATTATTGTTGATCTGATATTCAGTGATATTGGCCGGAACTCCGATTTCATAGTCGATGCTGATGTCTGAGGAGCCGAATTTTTTTTGTGCCCAAGTCCAGAGATCCTTTTGGGGATTATCTTTTGCGTGTGTGGAGACGATCAGCTTGTCACCGCTGGCTTCGATGGATACCTCGGCATTATCCAGAATTTTAAGGCTAGTCTCATGGTTTGAAACATTATGCGTGGCAACCGTTGCTTTTACAGTGAGGGAATCATCCTTAGTGGACGTCACCTGCACTTCTCCGATTGCGTTGTCAAGACTGAGCACTGAGGCTGATCCGGATTTCAGTGAGGTTGTAAGCTCTTTGCTGATGCTCTTCGAATTTATCTCCTGGCTCACTTTAACTGCAGTATTTTGAACGGCCTGCTCTACATTTGCAGTAATCTGGCCAAGCTCCTGCTTCGCTGTCTCCACTATCTCTTCATGGCTTTTTCCGGACAAGCGCTGTTCAAGCTGAGCGTCAGCTGCTTCCTTGCCCGGCAGTTCCCGGCAGCCAGCCAAGAGTGCAATAGAGACAACGGCAATCGCCGCGATAATAGCGGTATTATGATTTCTTTTCAATTTACAGACCCTCCCAAAGGTAATCTTCCTGCTTATGTATAAGCAATATTATATATTATGGAAAAAATTGAAGAACAGGCCGCAGACGGGTTGCTGTACTGGACTAAAGTCCAGGGGAGATACCCGGCTACATTTTAATGAAGGGGTATGCTAAAATAACAGTAGAATTTACATTTTAACGGAACGCGTTTCGGGTTGAAATACGCTTGGACTAAAAAGCAGGGGAGCGGATGAGCAAATGACATATACAGCAGTTCTAGCTGTGTTGTTGGTTGGTGCGGTTCTATATTTTGTATCCCGCAGCCGGAAGAGCAAGCCCTCAGGCCCCAAGACGGGACCCACCAGCAATGTGATCTCTATGGATAGGCACCGGAAAGCCAAGCAAAGCTCTGCAGATCAGCTATGTTCTTCGTGTAAAAAGAAAAACGGCAAGCTGATCTTTTATGCACAGGATAATGGAACTGTCGTGGGACTTTGCAAGGATTGCCAGAGCAAGGCGAAAAAACGGGATATGCTGCCGCTGTAGCTCCTAAGAAATAAGTTGTCTTTATTATTCAGTTGTGATATTATTATTTCTGTTGTGTGGAATACGGTGGTCCGCTGCGGATGATGAGGGAGAGCGAGGGTCTCTCCGGAAGAGGCAAGAACACCTGTACGGAAGGAGGAAGTCCTGAATGAATATCCTACAAGCGATTACGCAAGAGCAGCTTCGTAAAGACATCCCGAGTTTTCGCCCGGGTGACACTTTGAAGGTGCACGTAAAAGTTATCGAAGGAACTCGTGAACGGATCCAGTTGTTCGAAGGCGTTGTAGTTAAACGCCGCGGCGGTGGAATCAGTGAGACTTTTACAGTTCGTAAAATCTCTTACGGTGTTGGTGTGGAAAGAACTTTCCCAATCAACTCGCCTAAGATCGAGAAAATTGAAGTGGCTCGCCGTGGTAAAGTGCGTCGTGCTAAGCTTTATTATCTTCGTGACCTGCGCGGTAAAGCTGCAAGAATTAAAGAAATCCGTCGCTAGTATAGCGGCAAAGGAGAGGGGCTTGAGTTCAAGCCCCTTTCGTTTATCCTTGAGGAATAGAATGGACCTGGAATATATACGCCTTAGGATCAGCTTCTCCGAAAAGGCCTCCTGACGGAGTATTCGTGGAGGAGTTTTTGGCAGGAGCTTTTTTGTTGTATAGTGAGAGTAGCATATATAGAGAGGACGGTGAGCCATGCAGCAGGATTTGCAGCAGGGACAAGATGAGGTTGCCCAGCCTGATGGCAAGAATCCCCGTAAGCCCAAAAATGAAGTATTGGAATGGATCAAGGCCATTGCCATCGCGTTAGTTCTGGTGGTGTTGATACGCTGGCTTTTGTTCAAACCATTTATTGTTGACGGACCGTCGATGCAGCCGAACTTTCATACCGGTGAACGGGTGATTGTGAATGAAATATTGTATGACATCCGCTCTCCTAAGCGCGGTGAGGTCATTGTGTTCCATGTACCTTCAGAGGGCAGAGATTTCATTAAGCGTGTAATTGGTGTGGCCGGAGATACGGTTAAGGTTGAAGGGGATGTCGTTACGGTTAACGGCGAGCCGGTGAACGAGACTTATATTCAAGGTGCGATTGATGAATCGCATAAGAACAACGAGCTGTACAACGATAAGAATTTCCCTAATGAAAAGTTCACCGACGGCAAAGTGCCGGAAGGACATGTGTTTGTCATGGGGGATAACCGCTCAGATAGTACAGACAGCCGGATGATTGGCTATGTGTCGCTGAAGGAAATTGTCGGCCGTGCAGACCTGATCTTCTGGCCAGTCAAAGATATTTCGGTAATTAACCATTAAGTTGACGGAAGTCAAAGGAGGTGACGGCGATGGCCATTCAATGGTTTCCTGGTCATATGACGAAGGCTAGGCGGCAAATCGAGGATAAGCTGAAGCTGATTGATGTTGCAATAGAACTGCTCGATTCCCGTCTGCCGTTTTCCAGCCGCAATCCGATGATTGATGATATTCTGCGGGACAAGCCAAGGCTGATTATTCTTAATAAAGCAGACCTGGCTGATCCCGAGGCGACCCGGAAGTGGCTGGCGTATTTCAAAGCGGAAGGGCATGTTGCCCATCCTGTTGATGCGGCTACCGGTACGGGCATCAAGGAAATTCCTGAGCAGGTCAAGCTGCTGCTGAAGGACAAGATCGACCGGCAAATTGCCAAGGGAATCAATCCGCGGGCCAGCCGGGCGCTGATCGTCGGGATTCCCAATGTGGGCAAATCCACGCTCATCAACCGGATGGCCGGTAAAAATATCGCCGCCACCGGCGACCGCCCGGGTGTCACCAAGGGTCAGCAATGGATCAAAACGGGCGGTAATCTGGAGCTGCTGGATACTCCGGGAATTCTGTGGCCGAAATTCGAGGATCAGGAGGTAGGTTACCGCCTGGCGGTAACCGGAGCGATTAAAGAGGAGATCCTGAACGTTGAGGATATCGCTTTTTTCGCAGTCAAGTATCTGGTCAGGGATTACGGCGGGAGCTTTCAGGAGCGATTCGGAATCGGGAAGCTTCCCGAGGATCTGGAGAACCCAGACGAGATCGTTGCGGTGATGGAAGAGGTAGGCCGCAAACGCGGTTGCCTTATCAGCGGCGGACGGGTGGATCTGGAGAAGGCTTCCCGCCTCCTGCTGCATGATCTGCGGGCGGGCAAGCTTGGCCGCTTCACGCTGGAAACGCCATAATCGTCAAATCGAACGCAGAAGAGCCATCCAATGGTATTGGGTGGCTTTTTGCGTTGAGGTTTTGTGAGACAACGTGGAAACATCAGGCAGCATTTTGAGGGAGTATAAGCACCCAGAGTAAACTATGTAAGTTGAATACATAAAACGGGGCAAAGTTCAACTTAAATGGATCAACGGCTGTTGCTAAATATTATGAGCAAAAAGAGGGATGACCCCACGGCTATTATTGTGATAAGCTGGCTTGTACAGGATGCTGGGAAATTTGAATTGGCGGTGGAGAAATAGTGAGTGCTACGGATATGTTGTACTATGAAAAAGCTGGGTGGGAGCAGGATTACCGCCGCATTGCCGGCGTTGACGAGGTGGGCAGAGGCTGTCTGTTCGGCGATGTTGTCGCAGCGGCAGTTATTTTGCCGGAAGGCCTGATTATAGAGGGTGTGGATGATTCCAAGAAGCTGACGGCGAAGAAGCGGGATGCTCTGTTCGAGATCATTATGGAGCAGGCGCTGGCCGTTGGTGTCGGTCATGTGGATTCGGCCGTTATAGATGAAATTAATATTAAGCAGGCTTCACGTCTGGCGATGAGAAAAGCGGTGGAGGGCCTGGTCCACACTCCGGATTACATGCTGATTGATGCCGAGAATGTGGATCTTCCGCTGCCGCAGCGTGCGATCATCAAAGGTGATGCGAACAGCCAGTCCATCGCCGCGGCGTCGATTGTAGCCAAGGTGACGCGTGACCGTCTGTGTGAAGGTTTATGGGAGGAATTATACCCCGACTACGGCATTAAAATACATAAAGGGTATGCCACCAAGCTTCACCGTGAACAAATACTCGCTCTGGGACCAACCCCTATGCATCGCCGCAGCTTCATAGGCAAAATTCTGGCGGACCAAATGACTTTGTTCTAGGTTGTTATCAGCGTGCGCGAAGGATTCTTATAAAAAGGTCAAAATTGCCGATATAAATGGAAAGGGAAACTGGAAGGGAGGGGAAACGGGATGAATATCGGATCTGTTATACGCGGATTGCTTGGCGACACTAAAGCGGGAGAAGCCAAGACAGTAGAGCTGAAGGAAGGCCAGGTTGTCCGTGGTGTAGTGCTGAGCGTATCCGATTCCGGTAAAGAGGCTGTGGTGCAAATACAGGGCACTCCGGTCCGGGCGGAACTCGAAACGCCGCTGCAGCCGGGACAAACATTGAATTTGCAGGTTGCGCCGCCAGGAGAAGGCGGCTTGCCTGTGTTGAAGCCGGTCTCCCTTGGCGAGGCGGCGCTGGCTTCTCCGCAGAGCATGGGAGAAGCGCTGGAATCACTGGGACTGACAGATTCCAAAGCGGGCCGGGAAATTATTCAAGCTATGGTATCCGGTGGAGTAGCCTTGACTAAAGAAACGGCGGCAAAGCTGGATGCAATAATAAATGCCAAACCGGTAAACGTACCGGTATCCGAATGGCTGGAGGCCGCAGTGATTTCGGTAAAACGTGGGCTGCCGGTTACGGCTGAAAGTGTGAAGGGGCTGCAGCAGGCGGTATTCGGGCCAAAGCTTCATCAGCTATTGGCTGCTCTGGAAACGGAAATTGGTCTATGGATGCAGCAGGAGCAGGAAGCTGGCGGCAATGGAAGCTCAAGTGCTTCTGGCGCCGGAAAGCCTGCTGCTGTTATACCTGGTACATCCGCTCCGGGTCCTGCTGCTCCTCTGGCGGGAGGAAAGGTGGCCCCTGAGGCTGCGGCGCAGGTTGCCGATGCTGCTGATACGGCGGAAGGTACCGCTGCAGGCCAGGCTCGTACAGTTCCGGATGAGTCTCAAGCTGCCAAAGCTACTGCTCCATCGTCCGGGACACAAACGGCTGCTACCGGGAAAACCGAGAATGCTGCCGGTAATCCGGCTGCAGCTCTTGCCGGCAATTTGGTTGCTGATGAGGATCAGTCTCCGGCTGCAGCTTCCTTGGGGAAAGGCGGAACGGCTGCTGCCCAGCAAGTTGAAGGCGGCGAAACTATAGAAAACGGGGCTTTGCCTAGAGCGGCAAATGGTGAACCTAGTGCAGCCTCAAGGCCTGCTGCATCTGCAGGTGTGGCTGCTGCGGGCAGTTCTGCTGCTGCTTCTAATGCTTCTGCTGCGGTTGCAGAAGAGGCTGCTGGGCGTTCCGGGGCGGAGCCGGAACGCGCAGAGCCAGCGGCAGCAACCGCTGCCGCTGGCAAAGGTGCCGCAGCTTCGCCTGCGGCACCGTCCGGGGCCGCCCTGCTAGCGAAGCTGCAGGGCGTGCTCACCGAGCTGCGCGGCACGCTGCCGCAGCTCGCCACAGCCCCGCCCGCTGACGCGGCGGGCGCTGGCCCTGCCCCTGCGGCTGCGCAGCCGCAGGGCACCACAGCCCCGCCAGCGGCGGCGGGGCAAGAGCAAGCCCCCGCGGCTGCGCAGCCGCGCGGGGACAATCCGTCTGCGGCCGCGGCGCCGCAGACGGGCACCGCCCCTACCCACGAGACGGAGTCGTGGGTGGGGCGGGTGCTGAAGCTGCTCGGTGCGGAGCACGAGCAGCAGGCCGTGCGCGGCGACGGCGGGAATGCCGCCGCTGAGGCGCGGGGCGCGGCGGTGCCGGCGGCCGCGGCAGGGCGTGAGGCAGCGCTGCCGCAGGCGGCGCTGGCGAGTGTGGGTGGCGGAGGCGATAACGCCGCCGACACGCTGAAGGGCCTGCTGCTGCAGGTTCTGGGCAGCAGCGAGGCGCCGCCCGCGGTTAAGGAAGCCGCGGGCCAACTGGTGCAGCAGCTCACCGGGCAGCAACTGCTGCTGAATACGGACCGTACAGCGCCGTTTGCGCAGGTTACGATGTTCCTGCCGCTGAAGGGGCCCGACGGACAGGAGACGGCCTCCGTTCATATCCAGTCGCGCCGGGGCCGTAAAGGCGAGCTGGATGCGGCGAACTGCCGGCTCTGGTTTGATCTGGATATGAAGCAGCTCGGCCAGACGCTGGTGGATGTTCAGGTCGTTGACCGGATAGTCAGCCTGAAGCTGCATAACGATACGCCATGGGTACTGGAGCTGCTGGAAGAGCGGCGTGAGGAGATTAAAACAGCAGTGGAATCTATAGGATATCAGCTGCTTAGCCTGCGGACCGAACCCTTGCCTGAGCCTGCATCAGCAGCGGCTTCCCTCGCCAAAAATGTAGCCAGGCTGGCTGACTATGTGCCGGATTCATACAAAGGAGTAGATTACCGCATATGAGCGAACCCGTTAACGAAGTTACACCAAGTCGCAAAAAAGCGGTGGCGCTTAAATATACTCCCGGCCAGAACGAAGCACCGGTCGTTGTAGCCAAGGGACACGGTGCAATAGCAGATAAAATCCTGCAGACGGCCAAAGAAAACGGAGTGGCTGTCCAAGAGGATGCCGCACTGGTGGAAGTGCTCTCCAAGCTGGATCTTGACCAGCAAATTCCTCCGCAGCTGTATCAGTTAGTGGCGGAGATTCTAAGCTATGTCTACCAGAGCGACCGTTCTGCCGGGGAACGGAGGCAGAAGTGAGCGTAACGCCGGCCGGAGAGCATTATAACCGCAAGCAAAAGGGAGCTGCCGGGGAAACGGCTGCTGTCCAGTATTTGTCTGCCCAAGGCTACAGGATTGTGGACCGTAATTGGCGCTGCCGCAGCGGTGAGCTGGATATTGTTGCTGAATATGGAGAGGCTCTCATCTTTGTTGAAGTCCGCAGCCGCGGCGGCAGCAGTCTGCAGGGAACTCCCGAGGAGTCAGTAGATGAACGGAAAATTCGTCAGGTGCGGTCCACCGCCCAGGTATATTTGCATATGAAAGGCCAATATGAGCGGCGGATTTCATTTGACGTTATCTCCGTAATGTTGAATGACGATATGAGCGTTGCTTCGCTCAGTCATATCCGTGAAGCTTTTTAAGGACGGCGTAGCCGCTTCCGCTTGTTAAAGTTATTGTTCATAGCCGCCATGAGGAGGGCTGTCTGCGTGATAAATCAGCCATTTGATATACAGGTGAGTTTTACTTGCCAATACTGCGGTAACAAAGTTTCAGTGGAACTGGGTGCGGAGCCTGTATCCGTTGTCTGCTGCAGCAAATGCAGCAAGACCTTTACCGTCATGCAGCCAGCTATCGCCGATGAAATATTGATTGATTGGAAGAATGAAGCCTTATTCCAAAAAATCCGGGCAGAAAAAACCCAGAGCAGTAATGACAGTCTGCTGTCGCTTTTAATCCGGGTTATAGAGCTGCTGACCTGGCGGGATAAAGGCAACGGACAGGTGGAAGCGATCAAGGAAATGCGTAATTGGCTCATTGAGCATGATGAAGTTCCGCCACTTGCTGAATTGATTAATCTGGATGAGAATAACCGGCGTTCCACTAAGCGATACTGAAGCTATTATCTAAGACTCCGAAGCATCCGGCGGAATGGGGCATCGGAGTCTTTTATCAAGTAAGGGGGGACGGAGATGTCTAACGTTTTTTTTACCTCAGATCATCATTTTGGACATAAGCTGATTATTGATTTTGAATCTCGCCCGTTCAAGAATGTCGAGGAGATGGACCGGGTGATGATCGAACGCTGGAATTCCGTTGTGAGCACGCAGGATACCGTATTTCACTTGGGGGATTTCTCATTTCTGAAGCTGGAAGACACCCGCAGTATTGTGTCCGCGCTGAACGGCTACAAAATACTGATCCTCGGCAATCACGACCGCGGGCGCGGCCGGAGCTGGTGGCTGGAAGCCGGGTTTAATGAGGTTAGTGAATACCCCCTTATTTACAAAGACTTCTTTTTTCTTTCACATGAACCGATGTATATGAATAAGCATATGCCTTACGTGAATGTGCACGGTCATATCCATGGACAGAAATATGAAGGAAAAAATCACTTCAACCTTTGTGTGGAGCACTGGGACTATACCCCGTTATCTTTTGAGCAGATAAGGGATGCGGTAGTGGTCAGTGAGGAAGGTTAATCGAATTTCCCTTCATTGTTGAGTTGCATAAATATGCAAAGTTCCGAGGATTATGAGTATTATTGCCTATAGGTATTGATTATATCAAGGTAAGCTCTGTATACTTAAGAGAATAGAATTTTCGGAAAATTGAGGAAGCACCCTTTTTCTTGAACTTATACCGCTCTGCTGTGAGCGTATTTCGGGAGAAGAGGTGTTTTTTGTTATGTATGGAAAAATGCACAGTGCGTGCTTGTACGGTATTGACGGCGTAATGATCGGTGTGGAAGTAGATCTGGCCAATGGTCTCCCCCAAACGAATATAATTGGGCTTCCCGACTCTGCAATTCGCGAAGCTGTGGAAAGAGTGCGTGCTGCCGTCAAAAATTGCGGCTACCGTTATCCCCAGCAGCGCGTCACAATCAATCTTGCTCCGGCCGACCTGCGCAAGGAGGGGTCAGCGTTCGATCTGGCGATCGCCCTCGGCATCCTGACGACCAGCGGCCAGCTTGTCATGCCTGAAGTGGAGAACATGCTGCTGATTGGCGAGCTGGCACTGGATGGAAGTCTGCACCCGGTTACCGGCGTGCTGTCGATGGTTGAAGCTGCACGGCGGGCGGGCTTGCGGGCCGTTCTGGTACCTGCAGAGAATGCCGCTGAAGCCTCGCTGATCAGTGGCATGAAGGTGTATGCTGCCGATCATCTGCGGCAGTTGCCACTGCCGATGCAAGAAACAGATAAGATCGTAGCGGTCAGTAAGCAGCGGGGAGGCAAGGAAAGGAGGGACACTGAGCTGCGTCCGATCCAACCGAAATTGCAGGATGAGAGTGGGCTGACTGATGCGAAAGCCGCCGGCTATCCGGCAATAATCCAATCGGCAGATTCTAATTCAGAACCGGCGTCTTCTTTACAGACGAATCAGCTTCCCTTCCCTGTCTCTGTCAGTACAGGCTTGGCTGCGCCGGAACGCCCTCCGGTCACGGTGCTATCTTTGGAGCACCTGAGATATGTTCCGTCATATAAGCTTTCAGGTGCGGCTGCTGCAGCAGAGAATATGATGACTGAGGATTACAGTGATGTGCTCGGGCAGAATCATGTGAAGCGGGCACTGACAATTGCTGCAGCAGGAATGCACAACATTATTCTGATGGGCCCGCCGGGCACCGGCAAAACGATGCTGATCAAACGTCTGCCGGGGATACTACCTGATCTGAGCGATACCGAATCGCTGGAGGTGACCCGGATTTTCAGTGCTGCCGGCAAGCTGAAGGATGCTCATCGCGGGCTGCTGCGCAGCCGTCCTTTTCGGTCCCCGCACCATACCATTTCAGCGGCAGGACTAATCGGAGGCGGGGGAATCCCGAGGCCTGGAGAGGTGAGCTTGGCACATCGCGGCATTCTTTTCCTGGATGAGCTGCCCGAATTCTCCCGCAATGTGCTTGAGGTTCTGCGTCAGCCGCTGGAGGACAGTGTGGTGACAATCAGCCGCGCCCGTGCTGCTTTTACATTCCCGGCACAATTTTTACTCGCTTGTTCGATGAATCCGTGCAGTTGCGGATATCTGGGAAGCGGGGGCATGCAGCAAAGATGCACCTGCTCCCCGGCCAAAATCGCACAGTATCGGAGCAAGATCTCTGGTCCTCTGCTGGACCGGATTGACATGCAGGTTGATGTTCCACGTCCTAAGGAATGGGGGGAGCAGGGGACTTCATTATCTTCAGCAGAGATGCGTTCTGAGGTATTGAAGGTTCAGGCCATTCAGGCAGAACGCTACAAGAATCTGCCGATTTCCTGGAATAGTGAGCTTTCGGGGGCTGCCCTGCGGCGCTACGCCGGGCTTAACAAAGAGAGCAGGCTGCTGCTTAATGACATTCTGGAGAGTCTCGGCCTGAGCATGCGGGCCCATGACCGGATCATCAAGCTAGCCCGCACAATAGCTGATTTGGAAGCAGCGCCTGACATTACTTCCGCCCATCTGGCGGAGGCTGTGCAGTACCGCAATCTGGATCGGCAGGCCGTAGCAGAGGAATAATACATTTATGGTGCCGAGTTCATATTATTAATGGTTTTCTTAATCCTACAAAAAACAAACCGCCCGGAATTTCCGGACGGCTTGCATGCTTCTAAGCGAATTCTAACCCGTGCTTACAGCACATTCAGCTCAACTTGAATATTGCCGCGGGTAGCCCGGGAGTAAGGGCATGCTCCGTGGGCTGCTTCCACCAGTTGTGCAGCGGTTTCTTTGTCAACGCCTTTAACGAGAACATCGAGCCGCACGGCAATGCCGAATCCGCCGTCTTCAACTTTACCGAAGCTTACGGTAGCCGTAACTTCGCTGCCTTCGATTTTCACTTTACCCATACGGGCTACCATGTTAAGTGCGCTGTCGAAGCAAGCGGAATAGCCGGCTGCAAACAATTGTTCAGGGTTAGTGCCTTCGCCGCCGGCGCCGCCCATTTCCCGTGGAGTGCTTATGGTAAGGTTCAGCTTTGGACTTTCGGATTCGATATAACCGTTTCTGCCGCCAACGGCTTTAACCGTAGTTTCATACATTTTTTGTTGAATAGTCATCATAATAAAATCGCTCCCGTTCATTTCATAATGTATTGTACACAATTTAATTTAACACAATAAAAATAATAGTCAATATATTTTTTGCTATTAACATGATATTAGATTAGAATTGTGATAAACTAATGACATGAAGGCAGGTGAAGAAGATATGCAAGAAACAAATCATACAACTCCCGAGCTGTTGCTTGAGAACCAGCTTTGTTTTACCATTTATGCTTGTTCACGTGAGTTTACGAAGCTGTATCAGCCGCATTTGGACAAGATTGGATTAACGTATTCCCAGTATCTTGTCATGCTGGTGCTATGGGAAAGACGCCAATGCACGGTTAAAGAGCTGGGCGAAGCGCTTTTTCTGGATTCAGGCACATTGACACCACTGCTGAAACGGCTGCAAGCCGCCGGCTTGATTGTGCGCGAGCGCTCTTTGCAGGATGAACGGAAGGTGCTGATATCATTGACTGAACAGGGCTGGGCGCTTCGCAGTGAGGCAGCCTGTATTCCCGGCAGAATGGTGGAAGGTACGATGCTGTCTGCCGATGAATTTGTGGGTCTGCTTGGACAATTTAAGGGCCTGCTTGCCCGTGTTCATGAGGCTAACATCAGTGCGTCGAAATAGCTTGTTCAAGTGGTGTCAATGCAATCGTTCGCATTTCGGCATGAAATTTAGCGAAAATGTATGTATAAATCGTGAAAGTTTTTAAGGAAAGCGTTTTTAAAACATGTTACAATATTCTGGGTTTCACATGATGGCATCTTGGCGGTTGCGGATGTTTATCTGTAATTAAGCTTGGATGCCTACTTACGGAAGATTGTGCCGTTTTCATGCAGAAGGCGGCACAGGTATTCTGTTTGTACCGGGATATTGTGCATTTCACCGGTCTGGACCCGGCTTTGGACAATCAAACGGAAAGCGGAATGGGAGCAGGCTGCCTGCTTATGCCACCGCAACACTTTAGGAGGCTTCCGGTATGAATATCCACGAGTATCAGGGAAAAGAAGTACTTAAGAAGTACGGCGTTGCCGTACCGAACGGAAAAGTAGCTTATTCAGTGGAGGAAGCGGTAGAAGCCGCAGCATCACTGGGTACACCGGTGGTAGTGGTCAAAGCGCAGATTCATGCGGGAGGACGAGGGAAAGCCGGAGGCGTGAAGGTTGCCAAGTCAAGTGATGAGGTGCGTGCCTACGCCGGAGAGATTCTCGGCAAAACGCTGGTTACCCATCAGACCGGACCTGAAGGCAAAGTAGTGAAGCGGCTGCTAATCGAAGAAGGCTGCCAGATTGTTAAGGAATACTATATCGGACTCGTTGTGGACCGTGGCACCGGCCGAGTTGTCATGATGGCATCGGAAGAAGGCGGGACGGAGATTGAAGAGGTTGCAGCGACACATCCGGAGAAGATTTTCAAGGAAATCATTGATCCGGCAGTAGGGCTGCAGACATTTCAGGCCCGGAAATTAGCGTACAGCATTGCTATTCCAACTGAGCTGGTAAATAAAGCTGTCAAGTTCATGCAAGCGCTGTATTTGGCTTTTGTGGATAAAGATTGCTCTATTGCCGAGATTAATCCGCTTGTTGTGACGGCAGACGGAAATGTGATGGCGCTGGATGCCAAGCTGAATTTTGACTCCAATGCGTTATTCCGGCATAAGGATATTCAGGAGCTGCGCGATCTCGATGAAGAGGATGCCAAGGAGATTGAAGCGTCCAAATTTGATCTCAGCTACATCGCCTTGGACGGCAATATCGGCTGTATGGTGAACGGCGCCGGTCTGGCAATGGCTACTATGGATATTATTAAATATTACGGCGGAGAGCCGGCCAACTTCCTGGATGTAGGGGGCGGCGCCACGACCGAGAAGGTTACTGAAGCATTCAAAATTATTTTATCCGATGATAAGGTAAACGGGATTTTTGTTAATATTTTTGGCGGGATTATGCGTTGTGATGTCATTGCCAGCGGAGTGGTGGAAGCGGCCAGACAGCTTGGACTCACCAAACCGCTTGTTGTGCGCCTTGAAGGCACCAATGTAGCGCTTGGCAAACAGATTCTGGCCGGATCGGGACTAAATATCGTTGCAGCAGATTCCATGGCGGACGGGGCCCGTAAGATTGTTTCTCTTGTGTAATAATGGCTAGAAATAGAAGGTGCCAGTTCTCGTATTCGACAATTTAAGTGGGGATGTGACCAAGGCATGAGCATTCTTGTAGATAAAAATACGAAAGTCATCACGCAGGGAATTACGGGCTCAACGGGCTTATTTCATACCAAAGGGGCACTAGATTACGGAACACAGATGGTTGGAGGGGTGACGCCGGGCAAAGGTGGGACCTTTGTTAACATCACGCTGGAGAACGGGAATGAGGTCAGTCTGCCTGTATTTGACACTGTGGCCGCTGCCAAAGCGGCAACCGGAGCAACCGCCAGTGTCATATATGTTCCGCCGGCCTTTGCTGCCGACTCGATCATGGAAGCGGTGGATGCAGAGCTTGAGCTGGTTATTTGCATTACCGAAGGAATTCCGGTGCTTGATATGGTGAAAGTCTCGCGGTACATGGAAGGGCGTTCCACTGTGCTGATCGGTCCCAACTGTCCGGGGGTTATAACGCCAGGCGAGTGCAAGATTGGCATTATGCCGGGATATATTCATATGCCTGGTTATGTAGGAGTTGTCTCCCGCAGCGGAACCTTGACCTATGAGGCGGTTCATCAGCTTACTGAGCGCGGCATCGGGCAATCCTCGGCCGTGGGTATTGGCGGCGACCCGGTTAAAGGCTCGGAATTTATCGACATTCTGAAGCTGTTCAATGAAGATCCGGGAACCAAAGCCGTCATTATGATCGGTGAGATTGGCGGCACGGCTGAAGAAGAAGCGGCTGTCTGGATCAAAGAGAATATGACAAAGCCTGTAGTCGGGTTTATAGGCGGGGTCACCGCGCCACCCGGCAAACGGATGGGGCATGCCGGAGCCATTATTTCGGGAGGAAAAGGTACGGCCAGCGAAAAGATTGCCGTGCTGGAGTCCTGTGGCATTAAAGTGGCGCCAACTCCTGCAGAAATGGGCTCTACGCTTGTAAGCGTCCTGGAAGAACGCGGCATTCTGAATGCTTTTACTGCGCATTAATAATTGGAATACATTTGCGTCAATATCAGGTATAATCAACTTAAAGGTAAGCAACCTTTTATTCTCTAATGGGGATAAAAGGTTGCTTTTTTGGCGTTCAGGCATAACTCCATCTGGTATGTACTGCATAATCTTGCATTTTTGCGAAGGCTTATAAACTAGGGAGGCTCATCCTTCCATTTAAAGGAGAGATAGACTTGGAAACACGCGACTTGCTGTTTGGGCTAAATGAAATCGAGGGAGTTGGATGGAAGACTATAGAAAAAATACACCAAGCGGGACTTTTGACGGAAAATGTATTTTTCTGTAGTGCAGAGGATTGGGAAAAAAGAGGGATAAACGCGAAAGCAGCCGCCCGGCTTGCTGATAATTTTAATGAAGAGTGGATTAATGCACGTCACCTTTTAATGAAGGAAAGCGGAGTAGCGATGGTAACTATCCTAGATGAAGGGTATCCTGAATTGTTGAAAGAAGCGCCTCAGCCACCTTGGGTGCTGTATTATCGCGGGCGTCTGGAGCTGGCATCCAGTCCTGCCATTGCTATGGTCGGTACCCGGGTGCCGACTGCCTATGGACGCAAGGTAGGCGAGCTGCTGGCGCAGGAGCTGAGTGCTGCAGGTTTTGCTGTAGTCAGCGGCTTGGCCCGGGGCATTGACAGCGTTTGTCATGAAGCTGCGCTGGGGAGCAGGGGCAGTACAATTGCGGTTGTTGCTACAGGGCTTGACAAGGTCTATCCGCCTGAGAACCGGGAGCTTGAGCTGCAGATTTCACGTGAGGGGCTTGTGCTTAGTGAATATCCGCTGGGTACCAAGAGCCATCCCGGCCTATTCCCGCAGCGCAACCGGATTATCGCCGGACTGTCGCTCGGAACGCTTGTTGTCGAGGCTGACAGCCGCAGCGGATCGCTGATTACCGCCGATGCCGCACTTGAAGCTGGAAGAGATGTTTTTGCCGTGCCCGGGCCAATAACATCTCCAAAGAGCCGGGGAGCGCTTGACCTGATTAAGCAAGGGGCAAAACTGGTAACCGGAGCTGCCGACATTGTTGAAGAATACATATCCTACCTGCCCGCAACGCTCTCGGAACAAGGGGATGCAGCGGCTAATTTGCGTGAAGTCCAAGGGACGCTGACGGAAAAGAAATTGACAAGTGAGGAGTCTCACCTATACCATATACTGCATCAAGGCCCTTTTACACTGGATGAGCTGCTGCTCAGAACGGGATGGGATTTTGGACATTTGCATTCAGTTCTGTTATCTTTAATCATAAAAAAAGCGGTATCACAATTACCAGGGGCAATCTATAAGGTAATTTAATATAGAAGTAACAGGGTTAAGTGATGCTTTCGATACGAGTTTTGTTCGAAAACTGTGTCAAACAAAGCATATGCTTACAAAATTTTAGGGGGAACAACCTATGGCGGATGCGTTAGTTATTGTCGAGTCGCCGGCAAAAGCGAAGACAATTGGTAAATATTTAGGCAGTAAATATATCGTAAAGGCTTCAATGGGACATATTCGGGATCTGCCGAAGAGCCAGATCGGTGTAGAAGTAGAGAATCATTTTAGTCCCAAATACATCACGATCCGCGGCAAGGGTTCTATTCTGAAGGAACTCAAGGATGCCAGCAAAAAAGTGAAAAAAGTATATCTGGCGGCTGACCCGGATCGCGAAGGAGAAGCAATCGCCTGGCATCTGGCGCATGCGCTGGAACTGGACAATACGCAGGAGTGCCGGGTGGTTTTTAATGAGATTACCAAACAGGCTGTTAAGGATGCCTTCAAGACACCGCGCAAAATTAATATGGATCTCGTGAATGCCCAGCAGGCCCGCCGGATTCTGGATCGTCTGGTTGGCTACAAGATTAGCCCATTATTATGGAAGAAAGTGAAGAAGGGCTTGTCTGCCGGCCGGGTACAGTCCGTTGCCGTTAAGATTATCATGGACCGCGAGAATGAAATCTCTGCGTTTGTGCCAACTGAATATTGGAGTATTACGGCGAAGCTGGGTATCCGGGATTCAATTTTTGAAGCCAAGTTTCACAAGCTGAACGGCGAGAAGAAAGAGCTTGGCCAGGAAAGCGATGTTCAGGAAGTGCTTGAAGCGATCAAGAATGCCGCCTTTAAAGTAAGTGAGGTTAAAGAGAAGGAACGGCAGCGTCATCCCTCGGCGCCGTTCACGACCAGCTCCCTGCAGCAGGAGGCGGCCCGTAAGCTCGGCTTCCGTGCAGCCAAGACGATGTCTGTGGCGCAACAGCTCTATGAAGGTGTTGAGCTTGGAAAAGAAGGCACCGTCGGTTTGATTACCTATATGCGTACCGACTCCACGCGGCTGTCGACCACAGCGCAGGAAGAAGCCAAAGAACTGATCCTGGCCAAATACGGGGAGAAATTTGTTCCTGAAGCCCCTAGACAATATTCAAAAAAAGCTGCTGGAGCACAGGATGCGCATGAAGCTATTCGTCCCACCTCAGCACTTCGTGAACCTGAAATGGTCAAGGAGTTCATGAGCCGCGACCAATTCAGGCTGTATAAGCTGATCTGGGAGCGTTTTGTCTCCAGCCAAATGTCCTCGGCGCTCTTGGATACGCTCTCGGTAGATATAAATGCAGGCACTGCCGTATTCAGAGCTGTTGGCTCCAAGGTTTCCTTTCCGGGATTTATGAAGGTCTATGTGGAAGGCAATGATGACGGTACGACGGATGAGGAGAAGTTTTTGCCGCCGCTGAAGGCCGGAGACGACCTCGTTAAGCATGAAATCGACCCTAAGCAGCATTTTACCCAGCCGCCTCCACGCTATACGGAAGCACGGCTGGTGAAGACGCTGGAGGAGCTGGGCATAGGGCGGCCAAGTACATACGCCCCGACCCTGGAAACCATCCAGAAACGCGGCTATGTGGCGATTGAAGAAAAGAAATTTATGCCGACAGAGCTCGGAGAGCTGATCATAGAACAAATGGAACAGTTTTTCCCGGAGATTCTTGATGTGGAATTTACCGCGCACATGGAAGGGGACCTTGACCATGTAGAGGAAGGCGCAGAGGATTGGGTCAAGGTACTCGCGGAATTCTATGAATCCTTTGAGAAGCGGCTTGTATTTGCTGAGGAAGAAATGAAAGAGATCGAGATTGAGGATGAAGTCTCGGATGAGCTGTGCGAGAAATGCGGCAAGCCTATGGTCTATAAGCTGGGGCGTTTCGGTAAGTTTCTGGCCTGCTCAGGGTTTCCGGATTGCCGTAACACCAAGCCGATTGTTAAGGACATCGGGGTGACCTGTCCGAAGTGCCATGAAGGGAAGGTTGTAGAACGCCGCAGCAAGAAGGGGCGTGTCTTCTATGGCTGTGATCAGTATCCGGGCTGTGACTTTGTCTCCTGGGACAGACCGTCGATTAAGCCGTGTCCGGTCTGCGGCTCCTGGATGATTGAGAAGCGCAGCAAGCAGGGAACGAAGCTGCAATGTACTTCATGTGACCATACAGAGGCGGTTCTTGACAACGAAGAAATAGCAGAATAAACGCTTTACAGGAGGAAATGAAATTGACTGATATAGCAAAAGTAACAGTAATTGGGGCAGGTCTCGCCGGTAGCGAGGCTGCCTGGCAGATTGCTTCGCGGGGAGTGCCGGTCAGGTTATATGAAATGAGACCTGCCGTGAAGACGCCTGCACATCATACGGATCAGTTCGCCGAGCTGGTATGCAGCAACTCGCTGCGTGCCAACGGGCTTGGCAATGCTGTAGGCGTGTTGAAGGAGGAAATGCGCCGTCTGGATTCATTGGTGCTGGGCGCAGCCGACCGTCATGCGGTTCCCGCTGGCGGGGCGCTTGCCGTTGACCGGGACGGATTCTCCGGTGAAATTACAACAATGCTGCATAATCATCCCCTTGTGGAAGTCATAAATGAAGAACTTACGCATATACCGGAGGAAGGGATTGTAGTTATTGCTACCGGTCCACTCACTTCACCAGCCCTGTCTGCTGAGATCAAAGGGCTGCTGGGCGAAGAGTATTTCTACTTTTATGATGCCGCCGCGCCGATAGTGGAGAAAGATACGATCGACATGAATAAAGTATATCTGGCCTCCCGTTATGACAAAGGAGAAGCGGCATATTTGAACTGTCCGATGACAGAGGAGGAATTTGACTGTTTTTACGATGCGCTCATTTCAGCGGAGACAGCCGCGCTCAAGGATTTTGAGAAAGAGATTTACTTTGAGGGCTGCATGCCGATTGAAATTATGATGAAGCGCGGCAAACAGACGGCTTTGTTCGGCCCGATGAAACCGGTAGGTCTACTAAACCCCCATACGGGCAAGCTGCCTTACGCGGTTGTGCAATTGCGTCAGGATAATGCTGCAGGAACACTTTATAATCTGGTCGGCTTCCAGACGCATCTTAAATGGGGCGAACAGAAGCGGGTATTTTCGTTGATACCGGGACTTGAGAATGCCGAGTACGTCCGCTATGGCGTAATGCACCGCAATACATTTATTAACTCTCCGAAGCTTCTGCATCCCACCTATCAAATGAAGGGCCGGGAAAGGCTGTTTTTTGCCGGTCAGATGACCGGGGTCGAAGGATATGTTGAATCCGCGGCATCGGGGCTGATTGCAGGCGTGAATGCAGCGAGAGCGGCGCTTGGCGAGGAAATGCTGGTTTTTCCTGAGGATAGTGTGCTTGGCAGCATGCCGGCTTACATTACTTCTGCCGATCCAGACCATTTTCAGCCGATGAACGCCAATTTTGGCCTGCTGCCAAAGCTGGAGAAGAAAATCCGTAATAAAAAAGAAAAAAATGAACTGCTTGCACATCGCGCTTTGGACAGTCTCGCCAATTTTGCGGCCTCTACCGGTCTTGCTTATAAAGAGCCAGTGACCGCTGAGTCTGATCCATCTTAGATTGCTAACAAAACTTTTGGGAGGATGCTTATTATGTTGCCAAGCTTTCATGCGACTACGATTTGTGCGGTAAGACATAACGGCCAGGCTGCGATAGCAGGGGACGGTCAGGTTACTTTCGGAGAAAGTGTCATTATGAAGACGACGGCCAGAAAGGTCCGCCGCCTGTATAGGGGACAAGTCATTGCGGGCTTTGCAGGTTCTGTTTCTGATGCGATCACGTTATTCGAGAAGTTCGAGGGCAAGCTGGAGGAGCATCATGGCAATCTGCAGCGGGCTGCTGTCGAGCTCGCCAAGGATTGGCGGCAGGACCGTATCCTGCGCAAGCTGGAAGCGCTGATGATTGTAATGGATAAGGAAGGCATGCTGCTGATTTCCGGCAATGGCGAGATTATTGAACCGGATGATGATGTGCTGGCGATTGGCTCGGGCGGCAACTTTGCCCTTGCTTCCGGACGGGCGCTCAAGCGTCATGCTCCAAGTTTGAGCGCTGCAGAAATTGCCGGAGAGGCGCTGAAAATCGCTTCCGAGATATGCGTATATACCAATTCCAATATCATCGTTGAACAATTATAGGCACGGTGCCTCAGAAAAAGGGAGGAAGTCACAATGGTGAATCAATCGCTTACACCCCGGCAAATCGTCGCAGAGCTTGATAAATATATCGTTGGCCAGAAGCAGGCCAAAAAATCGGTAGCTGTCGCACTTCGCAACCGGTATCGCCGCAGTCTGCTGTCTGAAGAGCTGAGGGATGAGGTTGTACCCAAGAATATTCTGATGATCGGACCGACCGGTGTCGGAAAAACCGAGATTGCCCGGCGTCTGGCCAAGCTGGTCAACGCTCCATTCATCAAGGTGGAAGCAACCAAGTTTACGGAGGTCGGTTATGTAGGGCGCGACGTGGAGTCAATGGTCCGCGATTTGGTTGAAACCTCGATTCGCATGGTAAAGCTGGAACGGACCGAAAAAGTAAAGGATCGTGCCGAAGAGCTGGCTAACGAGCGCATTGTTTCGATCCTGGTGCCGGCATCCTCAAAGAACAAGTCACAGCGTAATCCTTTTGAAATGATCTTTGGCGGGAACAATGCAGGGGCGGAGGACACCAAGGAAGAAGCCGAGGACGGAAGTCTGAGCGAGCGCCGCCGCGGAGTCAAGTTCAAGCTGCTGGCAGGGCAGCTGGAGGACGACATCATTGAGATTGATGTAGAAGATACTGCCCCTACAATGCTGGATATGTTCGCTGGACAGGGTAATGACCAGATGGGCATGAACATGCAGGAAATGTTCGGCAGCCTCCTGCCGAAGCGGACTAAGAAGCGCAAGCTTCCGATTCGGGAAGCCCGTAAGGTGTTGATCCAGGACGAAGCGGCCAAGCTGATTGATATGGATGATGTGATCCAGGAATCGGTTGCCCGTGCCGAGCAGTCAGGCATCATTTTCATTGATGAGATCGACAAAGTGGCAAGTCAAGGCAAAGGCTCCGGCCCGGATGTATCCCGTGAGGGTGTTCAGCGCGATATTCTGCCGATTGTAGAGGGATCTACGGTAATGACTAAATATGGCCCTGTGAAGACGGACTACGTGCTATTCATCGCTGCAGGAGCCTTTCATATCGCTAAGCCTTCCGACCTCATTCCAGAGCTGCAGGGCCGGTTTCCGATCCGCGTGGAGCTGAGCAGTCTTTCGCTTGAGGATTTTGTCTCCATCCTTACCGAACCGGAGAACGCGCTCACCAAACAGTATGTCAATCTGCTGCAAACTGAGAATCTCGAAATCCAGTTTCAACAAGAGGCTATTTATGAAATTGCCCGGATAGCGGCCTCGGTGAATCAAAATATGGAGAATATTGGTGCGCGCCGTCTGCATACGATTTTGGAGAAGTTGCTGGAGGACCTGTCTTTTGAAGCGCCAGAGTTAACTTTGGATACAATGGTGATCACTCCGGAGTATGTTCGGGAAAAATTGGCAGGAATCGCCCAGAACCGCGATTTAAGCCAGTATATCCTATAGTGCGACAGCTATCGGAACTTAAAAATTAGGTAAATAGAATTAGTGGTATACCGTAATTCAGCGGATACGGAGCATAAAGTGTAATATACTGTTACGCGATGACATAATTTGTAAATAAAAAGGAAGAAAATTGAAAAAACATGCTTTAAGCCCTCTCTTTTCAGAAAAGATAGGGCTTATTTCTTATTGTAATAATATACAAATTCTAAGAGAATCAATGTATGTGAGATTGACATAAAAACTGCCCACCGACAATTTTCGACCTTTTTTCGGCATATCAGGAAGTTTTTTAGCTTTTTCTGTCGAATCAAGCAGGAATTCGCAAAGAGTCTGTGGAATTCTTTTCATCACGATAGCTTTGGAGGAGGGATTAGCATTGGGTTTGTTGAACAGTGTCAGTTTTCAAAGATTACAAGGAGGCCTAGATGCCGCCAGCAAACGACAAAGTGTTTTGGCGAATAATGTAGCGAACGTCGACACTCCGAATTTCAAGCGCTCTTATGTTAATTTTGAGAGTATCCTTCAGCAACAGGAGAGCGGACTTAAGCCAACGCTTAATGCAAAGGTGACGGATTCTCGCCACTTTCAATTTGGCACCAGTACTATTGTACCAGCCGCAGTTGTCAGCACAGATGAAACCACGTCGATGAATAATAACGGCAACAATGTGGACATGGAACGGGAGCAGGCGCTAAGCGCTGAGAACCAACTTAGGCACGATTCATATGTAGAGCAGCTAAACAGCCAAATAACAATGATGCGTACTGTCGTTGAAGGGAGGTAGAGTGTAAATGAACTTTGGCAGCAGCTTTGGAATAAGCGCTTCGGCATTAACCGCCCAACGGCTCAGAATGGATGTAATCTCCTCCAATATCGCCAATGCGGAGACAACAAGAGCCTCTGTAGTTGACGGCAAAGCGGTACCTTACCGGCGAAAGCTGGTTGTGCTGGAAACGGCGAAGAACGATAGCTTTTCTGATGTACTTAGTTCCAAGATGAACGGCGGAGATGCCGCGGGAGTTAAGGTTCAGTCGATTATTGATGATTCATCTCCACTGAAGCCTGTGTATAATCCGAGTCATCCGGATGCGGATGCTAACGGATATGTGTATATGCCCAATGTGGATATGGCAAAAGAAATGGTGGACATGCTGTCAGCATCACGCTCCTTTGATGCGAATGTTACGATGCTGAACGCATCGAAGGCCATGGTAGTCAAGGCACTCGAAATTGGACGATAGGACGATAAAATTGCAACACACCGGGAGGAAAACAGTTGATACAGAATTTAAGTATTGGAGCCCAAGCCATTAAGCCGCTCGCTATGAAAACGTCAACTGCTGAAACTGCAACTGTTGATGGTTCTGGTCAAAGCTTTGGCGCATATCTGCAAGATGCTTTGAATCAAGTAGCTAATCAAGAACAGCAGGCGAAGGATATGAATAATAAGTTTGTCCTGGGAGAGGTCGGTCTCGAAGATACCATGATTTCTGCCTCACAGGCGTTGCTGAGTTTGCAGTTGACTACACAAGTCCGGAACAAAGTGATTGAAGCCTATCAGGAAATTATGAGAACTCAAATCTAAATAATCCTAGCTTAGTTTCGGATGGGGTGACACTGTGAATGAAAGATTTGCCCAGTACCGGGAGAAGCTTACCCAGTATTGGAACAGATTCAGCGGTAAACAGAAAATACTATTTTTCTCAACATTGTTTATCATCATACTCATTATTGTGGTTTTAACGATGCAGTTATCGAAGACGGAGTATGAAGTGGCATTTCAGGATTTGGACAGCACGGATTCAGCCGGAGTAATGACATATCTGGATTCGGCTGGTATTTCTTACCGCTTAAGTCCTGACGGCAAAAGCATCTCTGTGCCAAGTACGGATGCCGCCCGTGTCAAAGTAGACATTGGTTCGAAGGGGATTGTGCAAGGCGGTTCCATCGGATACAAAGTATTCGACCAGTCTTCTTCGATGATCGGTACTACGGACAGCGAATTTAATGTTAAATACAACAATGCCTTGAATGGTGAAGTGGAGCAGTTGATGAGACGGATGCAGGGCATCAAGGATGCTAAGGTTCTGGTCAATCTGCCCAAAGAAACGGTATTTGCATCACAACAGGATCAGGAGCAGGCTTCTGCTTCGGTAGTACTCACCTTCGATCCTGGCTTCAGACCTACTCAGGACAACATAGACGGTTACTTCAATCTAGTGAAGACGGCTGTTCCGAACTTGCCGATTGACAACATTACGATTGCTAACAATGAAATCGAATTAATGCCGACGGCTAAAGGCGGACAAGCCGGTGTATCGAGCCAGGTTGAAGAGAACTTCGCTCTGCAAAAGAAATTTGAAGAGGAAGTCAAGAAAAATGTGAAACAATTCCTTAGTACGCTCACAGGTCCGGATAAAGTGGATGTTCTTGTGTTCTCCAAACTTAATTTTGACAAAGAGAACCGCAAAGAAAATCTGGTCACACCGGTAGATGCGGAGAATATGAAAGGGATTGAGATCAGCTCGCAGATTATCAGCAATTCCTATTCGGGTCAGGGAAACACTACCGGGGGGGTTGCGGGTACAGGCTCGCAAGATGTTTCGGGTTATCCTTCGTCTACAGGCTCGGGCACTTCTACATCTGAGGAATCTTCGGAGACAAGAAACTATGAAGTGAATCGAATCACCAAGGATATTATTGCAAGTCCTTATACTGTTAAAGACTTAACCATAAATGTTGCAGTTGAACCACCTAATGGACAAACAACTTTAGATGCAACAACTTCAGCGGCAATTCAGAACATTTTGGTGAATATCGTACGCGCTTCTCTTGCAGATTCAGGTGTTACCTATACAGACGCAGATTTAACGAAAAAAGTTTCGGTGTATTCGCAACAATTCGGAAGTACTGCTGCAAATGCCGCTTCAGGCGGACTTGCAACATGGATGATTTGGGCGATAGGGGCGGCTGCATTGCTTGCTGGCGCAGGTGGTGGATACTTCATTTACCGCAGCCGCAAAAAGAAGGAAGAAGAAGTGGAAGAAGATATTCCACTCCAGGTTCCTACAGAGTTCCCGTCTATCAACTTGGAGAGCGTAACGAACGAAAGCCAGGTTCGCAAACAACTGGAAAGTCTGGCCAAGAAGAAACCGGACGAATTCGTAAATCTGCTGCGTACATGGCTTGCAGACGAACAGAGGTGAACAAATGGCAAAAGCCACCCAGCAGCAGGTGCTTAGCGGCCGTCAAAAGGCGGCAATCCTGCTCATCACACTAGGGCCCGAGGTATCGGCGCAAATTTTTAAGCATTTAAGAGATGAGGAAATCGAACAGTTGACTCTGGAAATCGCAAATGTCCGCAAGGTGGACAGCGCGGAGAAAGAGGCAATCATGTCGGAATTCCATCAGATCTGTCTCGCTCAGGAATATATATCGCAAGGCGGTATCAACTACGCCAAGGAGATTCTGGAGAAAGCGCTCGGTTCGAGCAAGGCGATGGAGGTCATCAATCGTCTGACGGCAACCTTGCAGGTTCGACCTTTCGATTTTGCCCGGAAGGCTGATCCAAGCCAGATTCTGAACTTTATTCAAAATGAAAATGTACAGACTATTGCCCTTGTACTGTCTTACCTGCAATTTGAACAGGCTTCTTCGATTCTGTCTTCACTTCCGCAGGAGAAGCAAGCAGAAGTAGCCAGAAGAATAGCGATCATGGACAGTACTTCGCCGGAGGTTGTTACACAAATTGAACGGGTGCTGGAGCAGAAGCTGTCTGCAACTGTAACTCAGGATTATACGAATGCCGGCGGCATTGAGTCGATTGTACAGATTCTGAATGGTGTTGACCGCGGTACAGAACGCACAATCTTGGATTCACTGGAAATTCAAGATCCCGAGCTGGCCGAAGAAATCAAGAAGCGGATGTTCGTCTTCGAAGATATCGTCAATGTGGACAACCGTTCGATTCAGCGCATTATCCGCGATATCGAAAATGCCGATTTGCAGCTTGCACTTAAAGTGGCCAGTGAGGAAGTGCGTGACGTTATCTTCCGCAATATGTCCAAACGGATGGCAGAATCCTTCCGCGAAGAAATGGAATACATGGGTCCGGTGCGGCTGCGTGATGTCGAGGAAGCTCAGACCCGTATCGTAGGCACGATCCGCAGACTCGAAGAATCAGGTGAAATAATCATCGCCCGTGGCGGAGGAGATGACATTATTGTCTAAGCTGATCAAACATTCTCAATATGTTCCGGTAGATGTTCTGAAACGGCTGGAACAAGCCAGGCAGCATGCTGGACTGACCGAGGAGCCTGCTGCTTCAGAGGAATCAGCACATGAGGTGCATTATCAGGATACCGCCAGGGAAGAGGCGGAGCAGGCCCGCAAGCAAATGCTCAAGGATGCCCAGGAGTTTGCCGAAGATCAGGTCCGGAATGCGGCGAAGGAAGCTGAGAATATTGTGGAATCAGCACGGACAGAAGCCGAAGAATGGTGGCGGCAGCAACGGGAGCAGGATGAGCATCTTGTGGAGGCTCTCAAATCCGAGGCCTATCAGCAGGGATATCAGGAAGGATTGGCACAGGCTGAGCAAGAAATGGCGTTGAAGCTGGCCGAGATGATGGAGGAAGCAAGCAATGTGCTTCAGGAAGCCTATCGGGCCAAAGATGTTATTATCCAGGAGGCCGAGCCATTCCTGGTAGAGCTAAGCTGTGATATCGCCGAGAAAATTGTGGACAAGCAGCTCACAATAGAGCCGCAATTCGCCATTGATTTGATCCGCAATAATCTTGCCCGCAAACGAGAACAAGGTTTGATTTCATTGTGTGTGTCACCGGGGCAATTCGCTTTTGTGAATGCAGCGAGAGAAGAATTAGCACTGGCGGTGGATTCACAGGCTGAGCTGCAGATACTGCCCGATTCAACCGTTAAGGATCTCGGCTGTGTAATCCGCTCTTCCTTTGGCAGCATTGATGCACGTATTGATACACAGCTTACGGAAATCAAAAAAGAGCTGGTAAGAATCGCACTGGACACTGATGAGCACAGAAATGGGGAAGACGATGCTTGACAGCAGACGATATAAAGAGCAATTGCGTAATTTCGACCCGGTAAGAATCAACGGGAAGGTTACACAAGTTATCGGGCTGATGGTTGAGTCGGAAGGGCCGGACGCCAGCATCGGAGACGTATGCTACATTTATCCGTCAAAAGGCAATAAGCCGCTCCAGGCTGAGGTTGTCGGCTTCCGTGACAATAAAGTGCTGCTGATGCCGCTTGGAGAGCTGCAGGCAATTGGCCCGGGCTGTGATGTTGTAGGTACAGGCAAGCCGCTGAGCGTTCAAGTAGGATCGGAATTGTTGGGCAAGGTACTCGATGGACTGGGCCAGCCGCTCGACGGCTCGCTAATCCCGGCGCGTATGCCGCATAGCTCTACCTTCAATATTCCATCTAACCCGCTGAACCGTCCGCGCGTGCATGAGCCGATCAGTATCGGGGTTAGGGCAATTGACGGGCTTTTGACCATCGGCAAAGGACAACGCGTCGGGATATTTGCCGGGTCAGGGGTAGGCAAGAGTACGCTCATGGGGATGATTGCCCGCAATACGTCAGCCGACGTGAATGTGATTGCCCTGATCGGTGAACGGGGCAGAGAGGTGCTGGATTTCATTGAACGCGATCTCGGGCCTGAAGGTCTGCAGCGTTCAGTAGTCGTGGTTGCTACTTCAGACCAGCCTGCACTCATTCGGATCAAAGGGGCGCTTATCGCTACAACAATTGCGGAATATTTTCGCGACCGGGGCTTAAACGTCATGCTGATGATGGATTCCGTTACCCGTTATGCCATGGCGCAGCGCGAGGTTGGGCTTGCCGTTGGTGAGCCTCCCGCAATGAGAGGCTATACACCTTCCGTATTTGCCAGCCTGCCTAAACTGCTTGAACGGGCCGGAACGGGGCCGACCGGTTCTATAACCGCTTTTTATACAGTGTTGGTAGACGGTGACGATATGAACGAGCCGATTGCCGATGCGGTGCGGGGAATACTTGACGGACACATTGTGCTCAACCGGAGTATTGCCAACAAAGGGCATTTTCCCGCAATTGATGTGTTGTCCAGTATCAGCCGTGTCATGAAGGATATCGCTCCTGAGGAACAGATCGCCGCAGCCGAGAACGTGAAACGGCTAATGGCAGTGTACAAGGATTCTGAGGATCTGATCAACATTGGAGCCTACCAGAGAGGCTCTAATGCCCAGATTGACGAGTCCATGCATTATATTGATAGCATCTGGGATTTCA
Organism: Paenibacillus sp. BAC0078; assembly: GCF_054483875.1. Taxonomy (NCBI): domain Bacteria; kingdom Bacillati; phylum Bacillota; class Bacilli; order Caryophanales; family Paenibacillaceae; genus Paenibacillus; species Paenibacillus sp. BAC0078. The sequence goes on along the minus strand of NZ_JBTLRW010000001.1, from coordinate 595,873 downwards.
CTAAGCAGAAGGTGAATGAAAAAGTCACGCTGGCCGAGGTTCAAGAGTCTCTAATTTCTCAGTTCTCAAGGAGTTGATTGGTAGTGAGGTTCCATTATACTTTTCAAAAAGTGGTGGATTTGAAGGGTAATGAAAAAACACAAGCAGAGTGGATGCTCTCAAGCGCACTCGGAGAACTCCAAGCCCAGGAAAAAAGTCTTGATGAATTAATTGCTGGGCGTACTGCACTGATGCTGTCATTGCAACAAGCGGCTGAACAAAAGACACCTATGTCCAAGCTTCGCGAGATGCAGGATTACGTAGATTATCTGGATCAATGTATTGCCCGCAAGCACCTGGATATCAGCCGGGCGCATTTGGAAGTGCAGCACAAGCAGGATCACCTTAGCACGAAGGTGCTTGATGAGAAGGTATGGCTGAAAGCCAGAGACAAGGCTCAGACCGCATTTCTGCAGAATATGAGTTTACGGGAACAAAACGAACTGGATGAGATGGCTACCGTCCGCTTCGCGATGAAATCCCTCTAACCCAGGAGGTTTCCGCTAGTGGCTAATAATGAAATGGATATTGAAAACGAAGGGTCAGCGAGCAAGTTTGAACGGTTTCTATTTTTGATGATACCTATTATCTTTACTCTCGTGCTGCTTGGGGTATTGCTGACTCTTTTTAATATGGATATTCGAAAAAATGTCCTGGAGATTGCAAACAAGATTCCCATTGTGGAAAAATGGGTCCCTGACCCGCCGCAAGACGAAACCGGAGATACTTCGACTGATGCGAAAAAGAAAAGTGAAGAGCAGGCTGCAAGCTCGGAGACAACGATCAAGGAACTGAAATCCCAGCTTGCAAAGCAGGCAGAGCAGCTCAGAAAAGCCTCTGAAGACAAAGCTGCCCAGGCAACGAAGACAGATGCGCTTCAGAAGCAAATTGACGGGATGAAGGCGGAGGCTGCTGCGGCAGAAGCAAGCAAGAATGCGCAAACGGAAGATCCTTATGTGAAGCAGGTGACTGAATTAGCCAAGCTGTACTCGGGAATGAAAGCTTCCAAAGCTGCGCCGATTATGGAGAATTTGACTACGGATGAGATGGTGCAAATTTTCAGTGTCATGAATAATGCGAGCAAAACGGCGATATTGGAAAAGATGGACCCCAAAAAAGCCGCCGATGTCTCGGTTAAGCTAAAGGAAACCACCAATTCGACCGATATGGCTATTGCAGCCCTGCAATCCAGGCTCAAGCAAGATGCTGCTGCAGCTTCACCAACTCCTGCGGCATCAACCAGCACCCTGGACTTAGCAAAGGTCAGCCAGACATTTACGACCATGCCTGCGGCCGACGCTGCTTCACTGCTCGATTCCATGTATAAGGTCAGCCCGGACAGGGTTGTCAAGATTCTGAGCACGGTAAGCGACAGTGTCCGCTCCTCAATACTTGGAGAGATGACGAAGAAAGACAGCGCCCAGACTGCTAAAGTCGTAAATCGGCTGATGGGCAAATAACACTTGAAAGGAGGTGAAAAATAATGAGTTTAGTTGCTCAATCTTTAATTAGCGCTAAAACACCGGCGACAACTGGAGCTACAACGGGTACCACGGCGGCGACTGCCGGTAATGCAGCAACTGTAATGCCTTTCGCCCAAACCCTTGTGCAGAGCATGGTAGGGACAGAAACGAAGGGTGCTGAGACTCCTCTTTTGGGCAACCTGGCTTCATTGCTGCAAGGACTTCTGAATGCCGTGCAAGCAACGGGGGGAGAGACGGGAAAAGCAGATACAGCCAAGAATGCCGATCCTTTGCAAGGTCTTGTGGAGAATATTGAGAAGCTGGATGAAAGCATCAGCAGCGATCCTGCTTTGCTGTCTGCACTTCAAGGATGGCTTGTCCAAGTATCTGCATTGCTATCCGGCAACACTCAGGCTGATGCGATATCTGTGGACAACGGCAGCGGGACAACACCAGCTTTAGCGGCTTTATCTCCTCTCGCACAGAACCCGGAGACACTGCGGTTTGCCGTTCAGGACGAGCTTAACAGCCTAGTGGGACTGGTTCAGCAAGCGGCAGCTAGTGGAGATGAAAAAACAGCTTCCACAGGCATCACCTTGCTGAATAATTTCACGGCAATTTTGGCGGAAACCCAGGCTCCCCAGAGCAAGCCTAAAGCTAACACAACTGGCAACGCCGAAGCTTCAGCAGTATCACTGAAACCAGTTTCTACTACTGAAATGAAGAATGACACCCAAGTAAAAGCGCCTGTTATACCGGAAGCTCGTCCGGGTGTTACCATTGCTGCAAAGACTGAGAACGCCAAACCTGTAAATGTTGTTGTACCCGTAACGGATGATGCAGGAACAGAAACCAACAACACTCCGGTAGTTAAGGGTGCGGGAGCGGTAGAAGCCCCAACAACCAAGGAGACTGCAGAAGCATTACCTGAAGTAAAGACTGCCGCAGGCGATCATGAAATCGTAACAGCAGGCCAGTTGTCCTTGCGTGGTGGAATCACTGCACCTTTAAAGGCAGAGGCAGCTCCAGTACCGGTTCACAAGTTCGCTCATGAGATGACATCATTTATTACAGGTAAACTTGAGATCGTTCAAAAAGGCGGAGTGGCTGAGGCTACTATCTCACTCTTCCCGGAGAACCTTGGACAGGTTGATGTTAAAATCACGATGCAAAACGGCCATTTGGTTGCCCAGTTCTTGACTGAGCATGCCGGAGCCAAGGATATGCTGGAGCAGCAGATGAATCAGCTTAGATCGGCTTTGCAGTCCCAAGGACTTCAAGTGGAGAAGCTGGAGGTTACACAGAACAATACGCCGCTCCAATCGCAATTTAATGGACAGCAGGGACGCGGGTCCGGATTTGGCGGACAGCAGCAGGAAAGACGCTCCAAAGAACGCAGCGAGGAGAACAGTGACGCGGTAGTTGCTGCAGAGCTTAATGGAGAATGGAAAGAATGGGTAGCTAACGCCCAGCAGGATACCCGCTCACAAGGCTTCTCTGCTAAGGTGTAATCCAAAAATAAGTGAGGTGAAATGATATGGCAGAAACACCCCTAGTATCAACGAAGGATCAATGGAATTACACAGTACCCGATAGTACCAAAAAGACGGTAGGCAGTTCTGTCTTGGGTAAGGATCAATTTTTGAAGATCTTGATGGTCCAGATGCAGAATCAGGATCCAACGCAGCCGTTGGAGGATAAGGAACTTATTGCCCAAATGGCCCAATTTACTTCGGTAGAGCAGCTGACGAATATTTCAACACAGCTAACTGCAATGAGTCAGTCGCTTGGTTCGGTATCCAGCCTGATCGGCAAAAATATCACATGGACTGATAAAGCTACAAATCAGCCGAAATCAGGAAATGTGGAGTCCATTGTTGTGAGCAAAGATGTACAGTACGCAGTTGTGGGCAAAGAAAAAATTGAAATAACCAATATCTCACAAATTCAGAACGCTGCACCGGAAGCCACTCCAGTTAGTGACAGCAAATCTTCTGGGAATGACGGGGAGAGCGGGGCGTCACTATGAGTGAAAGGCTGACTATCGGCCAATTGTATCCCTCAAGTGTGCACCCTTCTGCACTGCAGCGGCCACAGGTTTCCAAGAATCCTGTAAACACAGAAGTTTCGTTTGAAAGCTTGCTGCAAAAGAATATGCTGAAGTTCAGCAATCATGCGGCAAAACGCTTGGAGCAAAGAGGGATAGAACTTGGCAGCCGCCAATTGGATCAGATTTCGTCCGCAGTGGACAAAGCAGCGGCTAAAGGAAGTAAAGAATCATTGATTTTAATGAAGGATATGGCGTTAATTGTGAGTGTGCCAAACCGTACAGTAGTTACAGCTATGGACGGAAGCTCGATGAAGGACAATGTATTCACGCAAATTGACAGTGCAGTAATTATTTCATAAACCGGCCGGTCCTTACGGAGAGCCGGATGACCGCTGACCGACTGACGCGGACATAGCTCGAGATTTATTGTAATTCAAATTCGGAGTCCAAAGACTTCATAATCCGGGAGGAATTCGATTAATGCTTAAATCAATGTATGCAGGCGTTTCAGGTATGCGCGGTTTCCAGACAAAGCTGGACGTTATCGGCAACAACATCGCAAACGTTAATACCGTTGGCTTCAAATCTGGACGCGTTATGTTTAAAGACATCATGAGCCAGACTGTATCCGGAGTTACTGCTCCGGTGGATGGAGGACAAGGAGGGGTAAACGCCAAGCAGATCGGACTTGGTGTAACTGTTGGTTCGGTAGATACAATGCATCTGCAGGGCAGCCCTATGACCACTAACAATCCTACCGACCTGCGTATTGATGGAGATGGCTTCTTTCTGGTCAAGCTCTCGGATGCCCAGGAGACACCTTTTCTGACGCGTGCCGGGGATTTTCATATGGATGCCAGCCGCAATCTTCTTACTTCTGATGGGCTGCACGTGGTGGATTCTACTGGACAGCCTATCCAGTTGGAAGATACGGTAACAGCATTCTCTATTTCTAGCGATGGCACGATTATACAGACAATGGCTGATGGAACCACAACCCCAGGTGTACAAATTGGTGTAGCCAAAGTCACTAACCCGCAAGGTCTGGAAAAAATCGGCGGAAATCTCTACCGGATGACGCTTAATGCCAACACTGATGGTGAACTTAACCCAACAACAGCCAATAATACAGCGGATGGCACTGGCGCTATTGTATCGGGTCAGCTCGAAATGTCAAATGTCGATCTGACAAATGAATTTACAGAAATGATTGTTTCGCAGCGCGGGTTCCAGGCCAACTCCCGTATTATTACGACTTCTGATGAAGTGCTGCAAGAGGTCGTTAACCTCAAGCGTTAATTTTTTAAGCCAAAATCATAAACTCGCTGTATAATAAAAAGGTTTCGCCTATGAATGGCTTTGTTATTGCGCTATCGTGGGGGAGAACTCCTCCCCCTATTTTTTGTTAGGAGGCCTGTTATGATTGCGGTAACTAGATTGAATGGGGCACCCATGTTTCTTAATGCCCTGCTGGTAGAAATGGTAGAGGAAAGTCCGGATACGTACATCACATTAGTAACTGGTAAAAGACTGATCGTGCTGGAAAAGGCCGATGAAGTCATCCGCAAGATCCGAGATTATAACAGGGACATAGGCACATATGCTGCCACCATTAAAGTCCAGTCTATGGAGGAGCTTTCATGAAAAAGATGCTGCCGTGGCTCATTACGATTTTATTGGCGATTACACTCATCGTAGTAGCTGCATTTTTATTAATGGATAAAATCTTTCCGAGCAATACGAATGATGTGACTGCTGCTGTCCAGAATGTGGAAGCCAAGAAGCTCAGCGCTGATGAAATTGTTGCAATGACAGCAGAAATTACCGACATCAAAACTAATCTTGCCGACCCCGATTACATCCTTTCAGTAGACATCGCGTTCCAATTGGATACAGCGAAGTCCAAGGAGGAATTCGAAAAGATAAAAGCTATTAAGATCACGCCGCTTATTATCAAGGCGATTGCCGATACCAAGCCTGAGGAATTGAATGGGGCGAACGGCAAAGATCAATTCAGCAGTAAGCTAGTGAATATTCTAAATAAGAATTTGACCGAAGGCACTATAACCCAGATCGAATTCACTAAATTCATTTTGGCTTCCATTTAGCTGCTGGCGGGTTAATTCTTTGATAGGGGGGTGATTGAATTGGTTGATGTACTATCACAAAACGAAATTGATGCTCTGCTTGCTGCGCTTTCATCCGGTGAAATGGATGCGGACGAACTTAAAAAAGAGGAAACTCAGAAGAAGATTCGCTCCTATGACTTCAAACGGGCTGTGCGATTTTCGAAAGATCATATCCGCAGTCTTACGCGGATACACGACAACTTCGCTCGCTATCTTACAACGTACTTTTCGGCACAATTACGCACCTTCGTGCAGATCAATGTCGTTCAAGTAGAGCAGCTCCCTTATGATGAGTTTATCCGCTCCATTCCGAAAATGACGATATTGAATATTTTCGAAGCGGAACCGCTTGAAGGCCGAATGGTTATGGAAGTACATCCGAATATCGCCTTTGCCATGCTTGACAGGCTGCTCGGCGGTTTTGGAGCGGCACCAACCAAGATTAATGCTTTGACTGAGATTGAAACGACTATTATGGAGAGAATTTTTAGCAAATGCTTTGATAGCCTGCAGGAAGCCTGGAAGACAGTGCTTGATATCAATCCCCGGATGGAGGCTTTGGAGACAAATCCTCAATTCATGCAAATTGTATCGCCGAATGAGACGATAGCGCTCATTTCCTTAAGCACCAAGATAGGCGATACGACCGGAATGATCAACCTGTGTATACCTCACGTCGTCCTGGAGCCGATTATGTCCAGACTGTCCGTTCATCAGTGGTTTGTTTCTGAAAAGAAGGTGCGTGATGAGATTGAGCTTGAAGCCATCAGGGCGCGGGTTCATAGAGCGCAACTGCCGATTGTGGCGGAGCTAGGCGAATCGAGGTTATCCATTGCTGAATTTCTCGGACTCAGCGTCGGCGACGTCATTTCACTCAACAGGACTGTGGATTCCGGACTGTCAATCAAAGTGGGCGACAAGCTGAAATTCATCGGAAGTCCTGGAATGATTAAAGAACGTGTGGCTGTGCAAATAGACGAGATTGTCAGCGAAGGAGTTGAAGAGTTTGACGAGTAAAGATTATTTATCCCAAGAAGAAATTGATGCTCTTCTAAGACAGTCAGCGGAAGGGTCAGCTGATCCCACGCCGAAGGAAGTGACTGATTTCTTAACCCCTTTTGAACAGGATGCGCTTGGAGAGATCGGAAACATTACTTTCGGCAGTGCGGCTACTGCGCTCTCCACCCTGCTGGGCAAAAAGGTTGATATTACTACTCCTGAGGTATCCATTATCACCCGCGGAGAATTCGAAGAAGCATTTCCTAAACCACATGTGGCGGTACACGTACAATATGTGGATGGATTCCAGGGCATCAACTCTCTCGTTATCAAGATTAGAGATGCCCAGGTTATTGCTGATCTAATGCTCGGCGGCGAAGGAGAGCCTAAGGACGAAGAGCTGAATGAAATACATATCAGCGCCGTTCAGGAAGCGATGAACCAGATGATGGGTTCCTCGGCTACTTCCATGTCGACCATCTTTAACCGTTTTGTCAATATCTCTCCTCCGGGTATTGATATTCTAAATATGTCGAGCGGCGAAGGAGTGGGCAGTCTTCCGGATGATCAGACATTGATTCAGATTTCATTCCGGCTGAAAATCGGAGATCTGATTGATTCCACGCTTATGCAGTTGCTGCCTGTACAGTTTGCAAAAGATATGGTAGCCATGCTGCTGGGAGATGTTAGCCAAGGTGATCAGGAGACCGCTGCAACTGCGACGGAAGCCCCTCCCGCGGCTGCACCTGCCGCACATACACCTGCGCCTGCTCCGGCAGCACCGCCGGTTCAGCAGACGCCTCCACCACAGCCTGGAGGAGTTCCACCGCAGTATCCGCAGCAGGGAACGCCGCCTTATCCGGGAATGCCCGAAGGAGGATATTATTATCCCCCTGCAGGAGTGCCGCCTTATGGGATGCCGCCATATGGTATGCCGCCGCAAGGTGCGCCGTACCAGCAGGCTCCGCCTCAGCCGCCAGCTCCAAATCGCAATGTAAATGTACAGCCAGTACAATTTGCTAACCTGAGCGCCGGGGCGTTTGGCAATATTGACGAAAATAATTTGAATTTATTGATGGACATACCACTGAAAGTAACCGTAGAATTAGGAAGGACCCAGAAGCAGATCAAAGATATTCTGGAAATGTCGCAAGGTTCGATTATCGAGCTGGACAAGCTGGCCGGTGAACCTGTCGACATCCTGGTTAACAACAAGCTTATTGCCAAAGGGGAAGTCGTAGTTATCGACGAAAACTTCGGAGTTCGCGTTACGGATATCGTCAGCCAGTGGGACCGAATTCAAAGATTACAATAAAGCATACTTAGGGAGGATTTTGTAAAAATGGCTAATCGAATTCTAATCGTGGACGATGCAGCATTTATGAGAATGATGATCCGTGACATTTTGTCGAAAAACGGATTTGAGGTAGTGGGTGAAGCCCAAGACGGGTCACAGGCTATTGAGAAATTTAAGGAACTGCGTCCTGATTTGATCACGATGGATATCACCATGCCTGAGATGGACGGAATCGCCGCCCTGAAAGAAATCAAAAAAGTGGATGCCAATGCCAAAGTCATCATGTGTTCTGCCATGGGTCAGCAGGCTATGGTAATTGACGCAATCCAAGCGGGTGCCAAGGACTTTATTGTTAAGCCTTTCCAGGCAGACCGTGTTATCGAAGCTATCAACAAAACGCTGGGCGTGTAACAAGAATACATGCCAGCCAGCGTAGAACCGCTAGGAACGGGTAACAACCTGCTGAATTTGTTTTACGTTATTTTTGTCCTTGCGGTAATTATCGTGCTTATAGTGCTGCTCATCCGTTTTCTGGGGCGCCGCAATCAGACCTTGATGAGCGGGCGTTCGATCCGTACGCTTGGTGCTTTGGGCCTTGGGCCGAACAAGTCAATACAGATTATTGAACTCGGAGGCAGCCTCTACCTGATCGGGGTCGGTGAGAATATATCCCAGTTGGATAAAATCACCGATCCGGCTGAGGTAGCGTTGATCATTTCAGCATTTGAGGATCAATCGTCAGGACAAAATAATTTTCTTGCTCAATTTATAGCTAAGATCAGAGCCAAACTTCGCGGAGAGGTACCATCACAGGAAATTGAACTTAATGAAACATCCTCTTTTTACGAGACCTTGCAGTCCAAGCTTGCACTTGCCCCAGAGCGCAAGGAGAAGATGGATGAGCTGCTCCGGGAAGATGTGCTTCAGGATGAGTCGAGGGATTTATGAAAAAAAAGCTGATTCTTTCATTTCTGCTGCTTGCTGTATTCGGTGTTGTGCTTTTGCACCCCGTACATGCCGATCCTATACCTAATATAAGCGTTCAGGTCGGCAATAATGATGGATCCAGCAGTGGAACGAGTTCAATTTCCATTCTGCTGCTTACTACCGTACTGAGCGTTGCTCCGGCATTCCTTATCCTGATGACCAGCTTCACCCGGATTGTCATCGTTCTGGGTTTTGTCAGAACCTCGCTAGGTACCCAGCAGATGCCTCCGAACCAGGTGCTTGTCGGATTAGCTTTGTTCTTGACTCTTTTCATAATGTCTCCGACGCTTGCGAAGGTGAATGAGACGGCGCTGCAGCCGTATATGAAGGGAACAATTACTCAAACCGAGGCGCTTAACAAAGCGGCGGACCCCATGAAGGAATTTATGTTCAAGCAGACGAACACCAAGGATTTGCTGCTGTTTATGAATTACACCGGCAACAAAGCTTCGGTCAAGCCTGCAACCTACAGCGATATTCCTTTGACGGTGATGGTGCCTGCTTTTGCGATCGGAGAGATGAAAAAGGCCTTTATGATGGGCTTTATGATTTTTATTCCTTTTCTGATCATTGATATTGTGGTAGCGAGTACGCTGATGGCCATGGGGATGATGATGCTGCCTCCGGTCATGATTTCATTACCTTTCAAAATAATGCTCTTTGTACTGGTAGACGGGTGGTACTTAGTCGTTAAATCACTGCTGTTAAGCTTTAACACCTGAGATTCAAGAGGAGGCATAAGGGATGAATACGGAGTTTATTATCGGTCTGGCAGGCCAAGCCGTATATTTAGTGCTCGAAACAAGCGCTCCCATGCTGATTCTTGGTCTGGTGGTAGGTTTGATTATCAGTATTTTCCAAGCTACAACCCAGATTCAAGAGCAGACCTTGGCGTTTGTTCCTAAGATTGTCGCTGTTTTGCTTGCTTTGCTGCTGTTTGGGCCGTGGATCATCACAAAAATGGTAGACTTTACCAGCCAAATTTTGGGCAATCTCAATATGTATATCGGTTGAAGCTATGGATATGGAGACCCTGCTGCAAAGTTTTCCCGTCTTTCTGTTGATTTTTTGTCGAATATCAGCCTTTTTTGTTGTAATCCCGGTGTTCTCTTCGCAAAGTGTGCCGGCAACGTTCAAAATCGGACTTTCCTTTTTTGTTGCTTTGGTCGTCTTCAGCTCCAGAGGAGCAGGGGTTATTGTTCCGCAGGATCTGACTTATATTTTGCTGATTGCCAGAGAGGTCTTAATTGGTCTGCTGTTAGGGTTTATTGGGTATCTGATGTTCATGGCGATTCAGACAGCCGGCTCTTTCATTGATATTCAGATCGGCTTCGGGATTGCGAATGTTATTGATCCTATGACCGGCGCATCGGCACCTATCATCGGCAACTTCAAATATATGATTGCCCTGCTGATGTTTCTGAGTATGAACGGACATCATTATTTATTGGATGCTATCGTTTACAGCTACAATTGGATTCCTATTGATAATGCTCTGTTTATGAAAATGATAGATGGGAGCCTTTCAGAGTTTCTGATACGCACCTTTGCACAGTCATTTATTCTGGCCTTTCAAATGTCGGCCCCATTAGTTACAGCTTTATTTCTTACAGATGTTGGCCTTGCTTTTCTGGCGAGAACTGCGCCGCAATATAATGTATTCGTCATCGGGGTACCCCTCAAAATTATCGTAGGCCTTGCGCTGCTTCTTTTACTGATGCCGGGTCTGGCCATGCTGTTCCAGAACCTCTTCGACATTATGTTTGAGTCCATGCACAATTTGCTGGGCCTTGTAGGGAAGAGTCCTTAGGTGACTGTAAAGGGAGAGAGCGATGCCGAAGATGAAACATTATAAACTCAATCTTCAGCATTTCGGGGGAGACAAGACAGAAAAGGCAACCCCGAAGAAGCGGCAGGATGCCCGTAAAAAGGGTCAGGTGGCCAAAAGCGCGGAGCTGTCCGGGGCGGTTGTTCTGTTATCAGCCTTAATAACACTGACCTTGTTCGGCGGTTTTATGAAAGAACGGTTCGTTACACTGTACATGGATGTCTTTCAGAACCGCATGATGATGGAAGTGACTCCCGAGAATGTGACCGTGATGTTCAAGCATTATGGCTTGCAAATACTGATTCTCCTGGCGCCGCTGCTCGGCATCACCTTTGTGCTTGCTCTTGTAGTGAATTTAGCCCAGGTGGGCTTTATGGCAACAGGCGAAGGGATCACTCCCAAGTTCAGCAAGATCAACCCAATCAAAGGCTTCAAAAATATTTTCTCCATGCGTTCATTTGTTGAGTTCCTGAAATCCATCTTTAAGCTGGTTGTGATTGCTTATCTGGTATACAGCACGCTCTGGGGGGAGAAGGACAGCTTCGCTTCTCTGTCTCACGTAAGTGCCGAAGGAGTATACCGGTTTGCTGCAAAAATGACCTTGAATCTAGGCATCAAAATTGGAGCAGCTTTGCTGATTATGGCTGTTCTTGACTACATATATCAAAAGTATGAGCATGAGAAAAGCTTGAAGATGTCGAAGCAGGAAATCAAGGATGAATACAAAAAGATGGAGGGTGACCCGCTCATTAAAGGCAAGATCAGGGAGCGCCAACGCAGAATGGCCATGCAGCGGATGATGCAAGAGGTTCCAAAAGCCGATGTAATCATTACCAACCCGACGCATTTTGCAGTTGCCCTGAAATATGATGGTTCCAAAATGGAGGCTCCGCAGATTATAGCCAAGGGCCAGGACTATGTGGCGCTTCGCATCCGGGAGCTGGCTAAGGAGCATGGTGTTGTGACTATGGAGAACAAGCCGCTGGCACGGGCATTATTCCAAAGGGCGGAAATCGGCGATACAGTTCCTGCTGATCTGTTCCAGGCGGTTGCAGAAGTGCTAGCCTATGTATACAAGCTTAAAGGCAAGAGGAGATAAGCCGGGGGAGGTTAAGGACATTGAAGACTAGAGATCTTACAGTTTTATTGGGTGTTATCGGCATTGTGCTTATGATGATTCTGCCCATCCCGGCTTGGCTTCTGGATGTACTGCTAATTATCAATATTTCAATCGCCCTAACCATCATTTTGGTCGCAATGAATACGAAGGACCCGCTTCAGTTCTCGATTTTCCCCTCACTGCTTCTGATCACAACCTTGTTCCGGCTTGCGCTGAACATTTCCACTACTAAGCTGATTCTTTCTGATGGTCATGCAGGTGAAGTAGTAGCGACGTTCGGAAGCTGGATAGCGCGAGGACAGATTGCCATTGGGTTCATCGTGTTCCTGATACTAGTGGTTGTGCAGTTCATCGTTATTACCAAAGGTTCAGAGCGCGTTGCCGAGGTAGGCGCCCGGTTTACACTCGATGCAATGCCCGGCAAGCAGATGAGTATTGATGCCGATCTGAACGCCGGAATGATCAATGAACAGCAGGCCCGGGAACGCCGGCGCAATGTTGAACGTGAAGCGGACTTTTTCGGGGCCATGGACGGTGCGAGTAAGTTTGTTAAGGGAGACGCTATCGCCAGCATCATCATCCTGCTGATTAACCTGATCGGCGGATTTATTATCGGGGTTGCTGTACACGGCAAGCCTTTTCAAGAGGCCTTGTCAACGTATTCGGTACTAACAATCGGGGATGGTCTCGTCAGCCAAATTCCTGCATTGCTGATTTCAACAGCTTCAGGGCTGATTGTTACCCGCGCCGCTTCCGAAGGGAATCTGGCAGAGGATTTGACAGGACAGTTATTATCTTACCCTAAGCTTCTTTACATTGTTGCAGTAACCATCGCCTTTCTAGGATTCTTCACTCCTATCACCGTATTGTCTACTCTGCCGCTTGCGGGGCTAATGGCATATGCGGCTTATAGCATGAGTCAAAAGGCAAACCGAAAACAGATTGCCGAAGAACAGCTAGTCGAAGAGAAGCAGATCGAGGAAGTGCGGAGTCCAGAGAGTGTAATCAATTTGCTGACTGTCGATCCTATCGAATTCGAGTTCGGATATGGGCTTATCCCTCTGGCCGATACAGGGCAAGGCGGGGATTTGCTTGACCGGATCATTATGATCAGGCGGCAATGCGCACTGGAAATGGGACTTGTTGTTCCGGTTATTCGCATTCGCGACAATATTCAACTAAAACCGAATGAATATGTCATCAAAATTAAAGGAAATAACGTAGGCGGCGGTGAATTATTACTTAATCACTATCTTGCCATGAGTCCTGGGTATGATGATGAGTCCATTAACGGTATTGAGACTGTGGAGCCATCCTTTGGTTTGCCGGCGTTATGGATTGACGAATCGGTAAAAGAGCGGGCGGAGCTATCCGGCTACACTGTAGTTGATCCTCCATCTGTTGTGGCTACCCATTTGACAGAGCTCATCAAACGTTATGGACATGAGCTGCTTGGACGCCAGGAAACGAAACAACTGGTTGATAATCTCCGTGAGAATTATCCCGTGCTGGTGGACGAGCTTATTCCTTCAGTGCTGGCGATTGGAGATGTCCAAAAGGTGCTTGGCAAGCTTCTGCGTGAGAAGATTTCGATTCGCGATCTGGTGACAATTTTCGAGACATTGGCGGATTACGGCACCTATACCAAAGACCCTGATATACTGACCGAGTATGTCCGCCAGGCACTCTCCAGACAGATTACCCAGCAATTCTCCCAGTCTGGAGAAACGCTGCGGGTAATCACAGTAGGACCTAATCTGGAAAAGAAAATCTCCGAAAGCGTGCAGCAGACGGAGCAGGGCAGCTATCTGGCGCTTGATCCTGTATCAACACAGACGGTCTATCAGCGGCTTACCGAGCAGATCAATCGTCTTCTTCAATCAGGACAGCAGCCGATTGTGCTGACATCGCCGACCATCCGGATGTATTTGCGCCAGGTGATAGAGCGGACAATGCAGGATATTCCGGTGTTGTCTTATAGCGAACTGGAGCCTAATATTGAAATCCAAAGCGTTGGGGTGGTGAACTTATGAGAGTGAAGCGTTACGTGGTCGATACGATGCCTGACGCCATGCAGTCCATCCGCAGCGAGCTGGGAAGCGATGCCGTGATCTTGAGCACAAAGGAGATTAAGGTCGGCGGGTTTATGGGAATGTTTCAAAAGAAAAAAATTGAGGTTGTCGCCGCAGTCGAAAATACCAAAAAGCCTGGTTCGTTAGACAAGCCGCTGGCAGCCCCTCAGAACATTCCCCGCAGTGCGGTCCCGCAAGCCTATCAAAAAGCCGCCGGCACTTCGGCACCGGCGGCTTCAGGTGCAAATGAGACTGTGAGGGCCGCTCCTGCAAATGAGGCAGCGGCTAAACGGGCTTTTGCCGAGATTGCTGCCGCCTTGTCTGAAGCCTCCGAGTCAAGCGGGGCTGTTGCTGTTCTCCCAATGCCTCACGAAGAGGATGTAACAGCGGAATATGCGGAAGACAAGAGTGATGTGCAGCCCCCATCGTCTTCCAAGGCAGGCCCGCTAAGCGATCCGGTCCCTGATGAAGCTGCGGGAAGAGAATTCGCCTCAGCTAGCGTTTCGAAGGCGGATAGTGATGTACTCCGGGAAATTCGTGATATGAAGCACTGGATGGAACGGATTGCCCGCTATTCTGCAGGGGCTGTGGAGCTTCCGGAGCGGCTGGAACAGCTGAAAGACCGCCTCATTGAGCAGGAGACGGATACCGTGCTGTTGGATGAGTGGATCAGCAATATTTTTGAACAATGGAACGATGAGGGGCGCACCTGGACTGAGGAAAAATTCAGCGAAATGCTGGAAGCGCAGGTGGATGGCTTTTTATCTGGACGCATTGTAAATGGCATTGCACCGGATACGCGGATTGTGTATATTGCCGGGCCGACAGGCGTCGGCAAGACGACAACAATTGCCAAGCTGGCTGCAGAGCAACTGTTCAAGCAAGGCCGCAAGGTGGGGCTCATTACGTCAGATACGTACCGCATCTCCGCTGTGGAGCAACTGCGCACGTATGCCGCCATTCTGAATATGCCTTTGGAGGTTGTTCAGTCACCCGGTGATTTGCAGAGAGCTTTGTTCCGGCTCGAGAGCTGTGATCTTGTGTTAATGGATACAGCAGGCCGCAATTACCGGAATGAAATGCTAGTTGCTGAACTTCAGAGCCTGCTGGCCAAGGAGCTTAAGAGTGAAACTATTCTGGTGCTTAGCCTGACCTCCAAAAGCCGTGATATGAAAATGATTGCTGAGCATTTTGGCCGTTATCAGCTCGATAAGGTGATTTTTACGAAGCTGGATGAGACGGGAAGCTATGGACCGCTTTTCAATGTCCTGAATGATTTCCCGCTTAAGCTTTCATATATAACCAACGGCCAGAATGTTCCCGACGATTTGCTCACTGCTACTAAGGAGCAGTTGCGCGGGATGCTTTTGGGAACAGGGGGCATGTGATGGATCAGGCGCAATCCTTAAGGCAGCTTGTATCCAGCCAGGATCCCAGACGCGTACTCGGGGGCGGGAATTCCGCCCGGATTATTACCGTTTGCAGCGGAAAGGGTGGTGTCGGCAAGTCGAATTTCACACTGAATTTTGCACTCGCACTCAAAGCGATGGGTAAAAAAGTGCTTTTGTTCGATGCCGATATTGGAATGGCCAATATAGACGTGCTTATGGGTGTGTCGGCAAAATACAATCTTTATCATTTGTTAAAAAGAGAAGCGGAAATCGGGCAGATCATTCAAAACGGTCCGAACGGGCTTCCTTTTATCGCAGGCGGTTCAGGAATGGATGAGTTATTTTCGCTTTCAGAGGCGGATTTAAGTTACTTTACAGACCAGATTGCAAGGATTGCTGACACGATGGATTTTATCCTGTTTGACACAGGGGCGGGACTTTCCAAAGAAACGATGAAGTTCATTACTTCTGCGGATGACTGCCTGGTGGTGACAACTCCTGAGCCTACCGCAATAACGGATGCTTATGCATTGATGAAGGTAGTGAATAATTCTCATCCCGAGATTCCATTCAAGCTGATTGTCAATCAGGCGGGGGATGAGAGAGAGGCAAGAGGCACCAGTGAAAAAATCCGAATGGCTGCAAGCCGCTTTCTGAATCTGGATATTCCCTTTCTCGGATTTATTAGCAGCGACACTCATGTAGTACAAGCAGTAAAAAAGCAAATTCCATTCTCGGTGGCTTTTCCGAACAGTGCGGCAGCCAAAGATGTGCAACGCCTAGCGTTTAGCTATCTGGCCGCTGATTCGGCGGACATCACTAAAGTACAAGGCATCAAGGGATTCATCAATAAGTGGTTGAAGCGAAAACAATAATTGTTCTGAATTTGAGGAACAGAGGTGGAAATGATATGAAGCCATATCAAGTGTTGGTCGTTGATGATTCTGCATTTATGCGCAAAATCATTTCCGATTTGATTGAAAGTGACGCTAATTTTCAGGTGACGGCAACGGCATCAAACGGCCGGGAGGCTATTGAGAAGGTAAATGCGCTTTCCCCGGATCTGGTAACCATGGATGTGGAGATGCCGGAAATGAACGGCCTGGAGGCGCTCAAGATCATTATGGCCCAGCGTCCATTGCCGGTAATTATGTTATCTGGCATCAATGAAGAAGGCATGAAGGAAACGATTCTGGCATTGGAGTGGGGGGCTTTTGATTTTATCCGCAAGCCATCCATCTCTAACTCACAGGATATAATGGCCGTAGGGGAATCGCTCAGAGAGCAAATGAAAGAAGCTATGCTGGCCCGCCAGCAGCGTGAAGCCAGAGCTTCTTCCCTTAAAGCGCCTGAGAGTCCTGCTGCAGAGACGAGAGTGCCGGCTGAGCCTGTTCGCGAATCTGTAAGACGGACCCTGGAGCCTCCGAAGAAAGCACCAGAGCTTCCACGTAAGTCATCAGTTGAGCAAACGAAGCTAAAACCGGAGACGAGGCTCACTCCTGAGAAGGATACAAAGGGGAAAACTCCAGGCAGAATTGCTGCTGATAAGACTCCTTCTCAAGATTTAACCAAGGCGTCGCCTGCTGCCCCGCCGCCGGCTTCTGAGAAGCTTAGAAATCGCACCAGAACCGAAGCTAAGCCGGCATTTCCTGAAGCTCGTCCTGTGCCTGAAACGGCATCCGGTGCATTTATTGACCCTCCTGCAGTTGCAGCCGACCGCAAGCCTGCGAGTAAAGGGCTGCGCAAACTGGTCGCCGTTGGCTGCTCCACAGGCGGCCCGCGTGCCCTAAAGGCATTCCTGGAAAACATTCCGGCGGATTTCCCGGCTCCGATTGTCATTGTGCAGCACATGCCGCCTAATTTCACCAAATCGCTGGCTCAGCGCCTGAATACCTTCAGTCCGCTTGATGTAGCGGAAGCGGAGCAGGGGATGATCTTACGGCAAGGAGCAGCCTACATTGCTCCGGGGGGCTATCATCTCAAGGTTGTTCCGTCAGCCGGCGGCCAGTATGCCATCGACCTTACGAAAGAGGAAGCCCGCAATGGACATCGTCCATCTGTGGACACGCTGTTCGAGTCGATTTTGCCGCTTACTTCACTGGAGCGCCATGCAGTGATTATGACAGGGATGGGCAGTGACGGTGCCAAAATGATGAAAGCACTCTACGATTCGGGTGTTACATCTACCTTTGCCGAAAGTGAAGAAACCTGTGTGGTTTACGGGATGCCGCGGTCTGCGGTGGAATTGCAGTGCGTTAGACATGTCCTGCCGTTGCAAGAAATTGCTCCAAGGCTGGTGCAAGCCGTAAAATAATGGAAATGCGAACTTGAAGGGAAGGTGCCCGCTCATGGACATGAATCAATATTTATCCATGTTTATTGATGAGTCAAATGATCATCTGCAGTCATTGAATGAAAATATGATGGGGCTGGAAGCAAATCCTGAAGATCTAAGTATTGTACAGGTCATTTTCCGCTCCGCACATACCTTAAAGGGTATGGCGGCTACAATGGGTTTTGAGGATTTGGCTTCACTTACGCACCAAATGGAGAATGTTCTGGACTTGGTGCGCAACAACAAGCTGCGGATGCAGGATTTCATTTTTGACACGCTTTTCAAAAGTCTGGACGCCCTGGAATCCATGGTTCAGGACATTACAAGCGGAGGAGCAGGCAAGGCCGATGTCTCGGCAATTGTAGCTGCTCTGCAGGCCATTGTCCGGGGCGAGGTTCCTGCCGCTGCTGGAGCTGCTGCCGAGGTTACTGCTGCTGCGCCCCAAAATGCGGCAAGCGCTCCGGTATTTCTCGATGAGTTCCAATACTCGGTTCTGGAGCAGTCGTTGCAGGAAGGCCACAAGGTCCTGTACGTGGATGTGGCCATCCGTACGGATTGCCAGCTTAAGGCCGTGCGTGCTTATATGGTCTTTGATCTCCTGGAGCGTTCTGGAGAGGTCGTCAAATCCTTCCCTTCGGTTCAGGACATTGAGCAGGAGAAGTTCGATTACAGCTTCTCCCTCTATTACATAACTCAAAAGGAAGCAAGCGAGATTCAGGCGATGATACTGAATCTGTCAGAGATAGACAAGGTTACTGCGGTGGCTCTCGATCAGGAATCCTTGCGTCAAATGGGACAAGATTCGGTAGCGGCAACCGCCGAGGCGCCCGCTCCAGTTAAAGAAGCAGCCTCTGCATCCGCCCCGAGCACTCCGGCTTCTGCGGCACCTGCCAAAGAAGAAACAGCCAAAGCCGCACCAGCCAGAACCGGCGCAGCGCCTTCCCGGACAATTCGTGTGGATATTGAGCGGCTGGACGTGCTGATGAACCTGTTCAGCGAACTGCTGATCGACCGTGTCCGTCTGGAACAGCTTGCTTCAGAAGTGCAAAATACCGATCTTACAGAAACAGTTGAGCATATGGGCCGGGTCAGCGGCGATCTGCAGAATATCGTCATGAAGCTCCGCATGGTTCCGGTAGATACCGTGTTTAACCGTTTCCCGCGGATGATTCGCGACCTCGCGAAATCGCTGGATAAAAAGGTTGACCTGATCATTACCGGTGCTGAAACAGAGCTGGACCGCACGGTCATTGATGAAATCGGAGACCCGCTGGTGCATTTGTTGCGCAATGCAGTCGATCACGGTATTGAATCCATTCCTGACCGCATTGCTGCAGGCAAGCCGGAGACAGGTACGGTTAATCTGCGCGCCTTCCATAGCGGCAACCACGTCTTTATCGAAATTGAAGAAGACGGGACAGGCATTTATCCGCAGAAGGTCTTGAAGTCCGCTGTGAAAAAGGGTGTAATTACCCAGGAGCAGGCTGCGGCCATGTCGGATGACGAAGCTTATCAGATGTTGTTCGCCCCGGGCTTCAGTACGGCGGAAGTCATCTCCGACGTGTCCGGCCGCGGAGTGGGACTGGACGTAGTAAAGTCGAAGATCGCTTCGCTGGGCGGGAACGTAACCATCTATTCCACTCCGGGCAAGGGAACCAACTTCTCGGTTCAGCTTCCGTTGACCCTGTCTATAATCGCGGCAATGCTGGTTCGGATTGGCGCCGAGAAGTACGCTATTCCGCTCTCGTCCATTGTTGAGACGGGAATTGTGAAGCAATCCCAGATTCGCACCATTCACGGGAACAAGATGATGGAATTCCGTAACAGTCATATTCCGATCGTTTCACTCAGCAAGATTTTTTCAATACCGGATTATGATGAAAGCACCGAAGAGGAAACCGAAATTGTGGTCATTCGCAAGGGAGACCGTCTGGTAGCCCTGGCGGTGCAGGATTTCATCGGCCAGAACGAAATTGTAATTAAGAATCTCGGCAAATATTTGCCGGAGGTTCAAGGCATTTCCGGCGCTACTATTCTTGGTGACGGACAAGTCGCACTCATTATTGATCCGAATGCTTTTATTAAATAATTAGGATAGAACAGGGAGGTTCATTCCATGGCTGAAGATATCAAGGTGATTGTGTTCAAACTAGGATCTGAAGAATATGGCATTGAGGTCGAAAAAGTTCAAACCATTGAGCGTATGATGCCGATTACCCGTGTACCGAAAACCTATGCATTTATCAAAGGGGTTATCAACTTGCGCGGTGTGGTCATTCCTGTTATTGATCTCCGCGGCCGGTTCGGCATTGCAGAGGCGGAACATACGGATCAGACACGTATTATCATCGTAGCTGTGAATGAAATGGAAGTAGGCTTCATCGTAGATTCAGCAAATGACGTTATTGACTTGAACCGGGATTCCATTGATACACCTCCGGATGTTGTAGGTGGCATCAAAGCGAAATACTTGGACGGGGTGGCGAAAATCGGAGAAGACCGTCTGCTGATTATGCTCAACTTGACCGAAGTGTTGAACAAGAGCGAAATCGTGCAGTTGGAAAGTCTTGAGGGCTAACCTGTGGAGCTATTCAAAAACTTCAAGGATTTCAAAATGGATGTACTTAAGGAAGTGGGGAATATCGGAGCCGGCAACGCTGCCACCGCGTTATCGCAGCTCCTGAATAAGCCGATTGATATGGCAGTTCCTAAGGTGCAACTGCTAAGCTTTGAAGAAATTACCGAAAAGGTAGGCGGAGCAGAGGAGTTGGTGTATGCTGTGTTCCTGCGTGTTGAAGGCCAAGCTCCGGGCAACCTGTTTTTCATTCTTACACCGGAAGCGGCGATGAACCTTCTTAGCAGGGTAGCAGGCATCGAGCTTTCGAATGAGGGAGAACTGGGGGAGATGGAGCTTTCTGCACTGAGCGAAATCGGCAATATTTTGGCAGGCTCCTATCTGTCTTCTCTAGCGGACTTCACTTCCCTTTCAATGTATCCGACTGTTCCTGCACTGGCTATGGATATGGCTGGAGCGATTCTGAGCTATGGTCTGCTGCAGTTCGGGCAAATGGGGGATGATGCTTTGCTCATTGACACAACTTTTCTTGAAGGGCAGAATGAAATCGAAGGGCAATTTTTCCTTATTCCCGATCCGGAATCTTTCCCGAAAATCTTCAAATCTTTAGGAGTACCTTTTGAAAATGATTGAAGAACAAAGCATAATAAAAGTAGGCATGGCGGATCTCAACGTAGGCAGTCAAGACAGTCTTGTCCGTACAACCGGTCTTGGCTCCTGCGTAGGCCTTACAATGTTCGATCCTGGAATGAAGCTGGCGGGGATGGCACACGTAATGCTGCCCTCGTCAGACATCGCCCGGGATGGACAGATGAATATCGCCAAATTTGCGGATACCGCCGTGCCGGAGCTCTTATCCCGCCTGCTTGCGCTTGGAGCAGTCCGGAGCCGTATCGTGGCCAAGATGGCCGGAGGCTCACAGATGTTTGCTTTTGCCGGGGGGAGTGACACCATGAGGATCGGGCCTCGAAATGTGGAATCCTGCAAGCTTGCTCTGGAGGCTTTGAAAATTCCGCTGATTGCGGAAGACACAGGCGGCAATTTTGGCCGTACGATAGAAATCGCCTGCAACACCGGAGTACTCTATATCCGCAGTGTGCAAAAAGGCACTAAGGAAATATAGCGATGAATCGAAAAATTTTGCTGAGTCTGTTGGTCGGATTGATTGGCTTTGTATTTACTTTTCTTACGAATTACGGGCATAATTTACTTGGGACCAGCCTGATTCGGGGGATGTTTGGGTTTATTGTCTGGTTTCTGCTTGCTTTCCTCTTGATATTGGTAGTGAGCTTTATTATGAAGCAATCCGGTACTTCGGAAAGCCTCGGGGAAAATCCCAGCGGTGAGGTAATTGGGGCCAAGCTTGATATCACTACTCCGGATGAGGACGAGGAATTAATAAACCTGCTGAAGCAGACTCCGGGAGAAGGGGGCGAGGGCAGTGGTGGATTTATGCCGCTGCAGCCTCCGAAGCTGGTTTCTATGAAGGATCCTGAAGAATTGGCCAAGGCCGTTCGTCACCTGAAAGAAGAATAAGCGGGTTCTGTGGCGAAGCGGTTATTTTGTACCGCAATATGCCCGCTGACTAAACTTTGGGAAGGGTGAAAGCCGTTGAACGAGCAAAAAGCTACTCAATCGGAAACTGACGAGCTCTGGGAACAGTGGAAAGTGCACGGAAACCCTGAGGCCAAAAAAAAGCTGATTGAGAGTTACCTCCATATCGTTGATTACGTATCCAGCCGTTTGGCAGTGGGACTGCCCAAAAATGTATCAAAGGAAGATTTGGCCAGCAATGGTGTAATGGGATTGATTGATGCCATGGAGAAGTTCGATTACAAACGCGGGTTTCAATTCCAGACCTATGCTTCCTGGCGTGTCCGTGGGGCGATTCTTGATTCTTTGCGGCAAAGCGACTGGGTTCCCAGATCCGTGCGGGAAAAAGCCAAAAAGATCGAAGATGCGTATCAGCAGTTGGAACAGAAATATTTAAGATCTGTCAGTGACGAGGAAATGAGCGAATATCTGAATATTACGGAGTCGGAATTTCAAAATATGCTCCAGGATGTAGCGGTTATGTCACTCTGCTCGTTGGAGGATCCTATTCGTGAAGAAGAATCAGAGACCCGTATGTCCATATTGGTGGACGATAAAGCCAAGAATCCGGATCGTAAAGTAAATGAGTTTTATTTGCGAGATACCCTGACCAAAGGCATCGAGAAACTAACAGTGAAAGAACGGACAGTAGTGTCCCTTTTATATTATGAAGATTTGTCTTTGAGCGAGATCGCCGAGGTGATGTCACTGTCGCCTTCACGGATTTCGCAGCTTCATTCGAAAGCCATTTTGCGGCTGAGAGGGACGCTTGAGAAAAACCGCGATCTTCTCATGCAAAATGATTAACCGGGCGACGGTGACAAGGGGGAGCAGAAGTTGATTGGTCATTATGCTTTGAGCCAATATGTGAGCATCAGCTTTTCGGAGGATAAGGGGATTGCTTACCTCCAGTTTATTAAGAAGGATGAAAATTTCTCCTGTACAATTGAAGATTTGGAAAGCTTCCTGCACAGTCACGAGATTCGTTACGGTATTCAACAGGACATCGTTCAACGCATCAGCAGCAATCCAGAGGAGTATTTTTTCAGCAGAGTACCTATAGCCATAGGAGAACCCTCTGTGAACGGAAAAGACGGCAGAGTAATGCTCACTGTTGATCTGGAAGAGGATCGTAAGCCCTTGGAAAAGGCGGATGGGAAAGTCGATTATAAGGATCTGGTTCGGCTTCATAATGTTCTAAAAGGGCAATTGATCGCCAAAATCATCCCGGCCGAGCCAGGAAAAAACGGCAAAATGGTTACCGGCGCGGAGCTGCCCTTCAAGGCAGGGAGGGAGGCACATTTCAAAGTCGGCAAAAATGTGCTTGTCGATCAAGAAGAAACCTCCATGTATGCGGCGATTGACGGTCTCGTTACTTTAACCGACAAAGGCAAGATTAATGTATTCCCGGTATACGAAATCAATGGGGATGTCGATTACAGCACGGGCAATATTGATTTTGTTGGCACAGTGGTTATTCGCGGCAACGTACTGACCGGGTTTACCGTCAAGTCTGCCGGAGATATCCGTGTGGTTGGCGGCGTTGAAGGAGCGGAGCTGATATCCGGAGGTTCCATCGAGATTACCGGCGGAATCATCGGCTACAACAAAGGACTTGTAAGCGCAGGCAAAAATGTAAAGGTCTCCTTTATCCAGGATGGAAATGTGGTTGCCGGTGAGGATGTCATTGTGTCGCAAAGCGTGATGCACTCCAACATTCGTGCTGGCCGGGACGTTTTGTGCAATGGGGCCAAGGGTTTGATCGTGGGTGGAATTGTGCAGGCGGGTGAACGGGTGGTGGCGCGGACCATCGGCAATACGATGTCAACCGCAACGGCAATAGAGGTGGGCGTTGTTCCCGAGCTGAGAAATGAGATTAACGAGCTTCGTCAGGAGCTTCGCCATCTGCTGGAAAATGAGGACAAGACCAACAAAGCGTTATATCTGCTCAATCAGCTCGCGAACAATGGTCAGCTCTCACCCGACAAGGTGGCTCTTCGCGTCAAGCTGAATGCTACCAAGCAATCTCATATGCGTGAAGAAAAGAAGCTTAAAGAACGCGTGCTGGAAATTGAGAGAATGCTTGAGGATACCGGCAGAGCCAGAGTTGAGGTAATCAAGACAATTTATGGAGGCTCCAAAATCGTAATTGGCAGATACACCCGATTCGTTAAGGATCCGACCGAACGTGTTATATTTATTTATAGCGAAGGCGATATAACGATTACGCCTTACGTATAAAATGGCGGGCAGCGGCAGCGGCCGGCCATTCCTTGGCGTTAGGATAGCAAATCTCGGTTGTAAGTCCATTCCAGTTAGGAGAGGGTTATCATGAGTCTGAAGCCAGTTGAACTCCAGATTGCTCTGCCCCGGACAACGGAAGCAGGGAAAATTCAGAATGGTCTGCAGCATCGTCCTGCACTGGATCAGCAGCAGCTGGCAGGACAAAATGTGAAACAAGCCGAGGCGCTGGCTCAACGGAGCAGCGAAGTGGATGAGTCCGCTGAATCCGCGCTGCGGGACGATGGCGGCCGGGGGAAACATGCGGGAGGCCATGCTTCCTCACAGAAAGAACAGAAGCCGGAGACCAGCCATGATGCCGAGCACCCGTACAAGGGACACCGAATTGATCTTAGTCTTTAGAGCTTGTAAATGAATTGAACAGCAAAAGGAGATAAGACACTTGCAACCATGGGTATATATCGTGCTGGTAGGTGCTGTCGCTATCGTTTATGCCCTAAGACTGCCTTCGCGCACTAACGAAACAGCGGAGAAACAGAGCCTGAAGGAAACAGAGGCCGCACTTGAGCTGTATATGGCAGACATCGAGCGTGAAAATGATAAAATGCTGCAGCTTGTCAGCGGCATCAAACAACAATCCCAGAATAACAGGGAGGTACTGCAGGAAGAGATTGCCGCTTTGCGGGAGCAGATAGCTGAGCTGCAAAAAAGCTCGGTGATGCTTGATGCCAGACTGACAGCAGAAGAAAAGAGCTTGCTTCAGCTATCGGCTGCTTACAGCAAAGATTCGGCCGCCGCAAAGACAGCGACTGCGGAAACGGCTGTGGAATTGCCTGAACCGAAGCCGAAACCAGTCAGTTCTATTAAGCTGCGCTATCCGCGTCTGTTCGAGCTTCATGAGCAAGGCAAGTCAATTGACTCTATTGCCAAGACAGCTGGGCTTCAGCGTGGTGAAGTGCAACTGATTCTGCAGCTTGCCAAGCAGGAGGAATCCGTATGATCAAGAATCGTTCCTTCATGTTTGGTCTTGGCGCCGGGCTGATTATCGGCGCTTTGCTGCTTCAACTGATGATCTCTGCGGGGGCCGCTCCAATGTCCAAAGAACAGCTGGTCAAGGAAGCGGCCAAGCTTAATTTGACAGTAGCCGATAAAGCGGCGGAGGACCAGGCTGAAGAGGGACAGGCTGCTGAGCAGGGCAAGCAGGATGCCGCAAAGGATAATTCTGCGTCCGCTCTTCCTTCTGGCTCTGCCCAGCCTTCGGCATCGCCGAAAGCGTCTCCTGCAGCATCCCCAAAGGCTGCTTCGAAGCCGACTGCAGCTTCAACACCTGCGGAGCCGGCAGCGCCGAGCTCTCCAGTCTCCTCTGCTGCGGCCAAACCTCAAGTTAAGGCTTCACCAGTGAGCCCGCCTTCTACCCCTGAGCCTGTGGCTGCCGGAACGGTATCTGTAAAGATTCCAAACGGAATTACACTCACCGAAACCGCAGATCTTTTGATCGAAGCTGGAGTTGTTAAGGAAAAGGAGAAGTTCCTGAAGACTGCTAAAGACCGTAAAGCCAACACCAGAATTCAGTACGGCAGCTACTCTTTTGCAAAAGGCGAGAGCATTAACTCTATCATTGATAAGCTGATCACTGTGAGATAAATATTGGTTCTGTGCAGGGAAATGAAGAAATTTACACGAAGCGTTGCATACGTTATTTTATTATGGTATATTAGTTGACGGTGTTAAAACACACGCCGGTTGATTTCTGTAAGGGGTGCTTTCTTCTGAAGAAAGTCTTGCAGAGAAATGACACTCGGCGGAGGAGACACACAATAAACCAAACCTAGGAGGTGTGTGAAGATGGCAGTAATCTCCATGAAACAGCTTCTCGAAGCTGGGGTACACTTCGGTCATCAGACTCGTCGTTGGAATCCAAAGATGGATCGTTATATCTTCACTGAAAGAAACGGAATTTACATTATTGACCTGCAAAAAACGGTTAAAAAGGTAGAGGAAGCTTACAACTTTGTAAAGAGTGTAGCTGCCGACAACGGAACAATCCTGTTCGTAGGAACTAAGAAACAAGCACAGGATTCCGTAAAAGAAGAAGCTGAACGTTCGGGTATGTTCTTCATTAACCAACGTTGGCTCGGAGGTACACTGACCAACTTCCAGACTATTCAGAAGCGTATTGACCGCCTGAAGAAATTGGAGCTGTGGGAAGAAGACGGTACCTTTGCAGTACTGCCTAAGAAAGAAGTTATCCTTCTCCGCAAAGAGAAAGATCGTCTTGAAAAATTCCTGGGCGGTATCAAGAACATGAAAGGTCTGCCTAGCGCGCTGTTCATCATTGACCCGCGTAAAGAGCGTATCGCTGTTGCGGAAGCTCGCAAATTGGGTATTCCTATCGTAGCTATCGTTGATACCAACTGTGATCCAGATGAAATCGACTACGTAATCCCAGGCAATGACGACGCTATCCGCGCTGTGAAATTGCTGACTGGTAAAATGGCTGATGCTGTTGTGGAAGCTCATCAGGGCGAAGATACAACTACAGCCTAAGCAGTAGCCGGAACTTAACAAGAACTTAAATGAAAAGGGTGGTTGGCAGGTGGATAACCTCTCACTGCCCTTTTTTTAGGATAATGAACTTGAAGCCGTGCAACATAACGACAATTATCTGGAGGGAATAAACAATGGCAGTAGATGCAAAAGCAGTAAAAGAACTTCGTGAAAGAACAGGCGCAGGTATGCTGGATTGCAAAAAGGCGCTGGAAGAAGCTAATGGTGATATCACCAAAGCGGCTGAATTACTGCGTGAGAAAGGTCTTTCTGCAGCAGCCAACAAAGCTGGCCGTATTGCCACTGAAGGCGTTGTTGAGTCTTACATCCACGCTGGCGGACGTATCGGCGTACTTGTTGAAATCAACTGCGAAACTGACTTCGTAGGCAAAACAGATGCCTTCAAAGAATTCGCACGTGATATTGCTATGCAGATCGCAGCAGCAAACCCGCTGTATGTTCGTCGTGAAGAAGTACCTGCAGAAGCAGTAGAGAAAGAAAAAGAAATCCTGAAGGCTCAAGCGCTGAACGAAGGCAAGCCTGAGAAAATCGTTGAAAAAATGGTAGAAGGCCGCATCAGCAAGTTCTATGAAGAACACTGCCTGCTTGAACAATCTTTCGTTAAAGACCAAGACAAGACGATCTCCCAATTGCTGAACGAAAAAATCAGCACTATCGGCGAAAACATCTCCATCCGCCGTTTTGTCCGTTACGAGCTGGGCGAAGGTCTGGAAAAGAAAGTCGACAACTTCGTAGAAGAAGTAATGGCACAAGTAAATCAATAATTGATAGCTGCTTATAGCATATAGAATTGAATAAAGGCAAGCATCAAAAGAACGGAACACGTACACGTAGTGTTCCGTCTTTTGTAAGAAAGTGAGGGTATACAATTGGAACAGCCGGTATTTAAGAGAGTAGTCCTTAAGGTTAGCGGTGAATCACTTGCAGGACAAAACGGATATGGTATTGATGCCGATACGATTATTTCCATCGCGGAGCAGGTCAAGGAAGTTGTCGAGCTTGGAGTTCAGGTTGCTATTGTGTGTGGCGGAGGCAACATCTGGCGCGGAATCGCGGGCAGTGCTAGCGGTATCGACCGGGCAACAGCCGATTACATGGGGATGCTGGCAACAGTAATGAACTCCCTCGCTCTGCAGGATGCGCTTGAGCAAATTGATGTGCCGACACGGGTGCAAACTTCGATTTCCATGCAGCAGATTGCCGAGCCTTATATTCGCCGCCGTGCGATTCGGCACTTGGAGAAGGGCCGTGTGGTTATTTTTGCCGCAGGTACAGGTAACCCGTTCTTTTCGACCGATACGACAGCAGCGCTTAGAGCCGCTGAGATTGAGGCAGAGGTCATCCTGATGGCGAAAAATAAAGTGGATGGAGTATATTCCGCCGATCCTTTCAAAGACAGTACAGCCGAGAAATACGAGCAGCTTACCTACATGGAAGTGCTGAACAAAAACCTTGGCGTCATGGATTCCACCGCTTCCTCACTGTGCATGGATAACAATATACCGCTCATTGTGTTTGCCATTACAGAGCAAGGCAATATCAAACGTGTCGTTCTGGGTGAAAAAATCGGGACGATTGTTAAAGGGAGTGTAGATTAATGCCACAATCGGTCAAGAAAAATGCCGAAGAGCGTATGGAAAAAGCGATTCTATCGCTGAAACGCGATCTGGCAACATTGCGAGCAGGACGCGCTTCTGCGGCGCTGCTCGACCGCATCCAAGTTGAATACTACGGTGCGCCTACCCCTATTAATCAGCTGGCTAACATCAGCACACCGGATTCCCGGACACTGCTGATCCAGCCTTGGGATAAAACCTCGATGTCCGACATCGAACGGGCGATTATGAAATCCGATATTGGGATTACACCTGCCAATGACGGTTCCGTCATCCGCCTTTCTATCCCGCCGCTTACCGAAGAGCGCCGCAGTGAGCTCGTAAAATTTACCAAAAAATTTGGTGAAGAAGCTAAGGTGGCGATTCGCAACATCCGCCGCGATGCGAATGATGACATCAAAAAGATGGAGAAAAACGGCATCTCGGAAGATGAATCCCATGGGCACCAGGAGGACATTCAGAAGTCAACGGATAAGTTCATAGCTGAAGTTGATAAAGTGCTCTTGGCTAAAGAAAAAGAGATCATGGAAGTATAAAGAAATTCAAGAGACTTCAGGCCCCTCCGTTTATGGTGGGGTTTGTCTCTTTCTGATAAGAGCTTGGAGGAAACGGAAATGATCAAACGGATTCAAGCGTGGTTGAGCCGTAAAGACAGGCAGCAGCCAGTTGAGATTTCACCGGATAACATTCCCCGGCATGTGGCTGTAATTATGGATGGCAATGGCCGCTGGGCCAAACGCCGTGGCTTGCCGCGCATTGTTGGACACCAGAACGGGATGAAGGCGGTCAAACGCACCACAATTGCAGCAAATGATTTGGGAGTGGAGTTTTTGACCATGTACGCTTTCTCTACCGAGAACTGGAAACGGCCAAAGGACGAAGTGGATTTCTTGATGCGTCTGCCTGTGGAGTTCCTGGCTCTTGAGCTGGATGAGCTTATCGAAAAAAATGTACAAGTCCGCGTAATGGGGGATACCGATGCATTGCCTGCACATACCCGCAACGCGATGGAAGAAGCAGTTGCCCGGACGAAGCACAACACTGGACTTGTCTTAAATTTTGCACTCAATTATGGTTCGCGTAAAGAGATTGAGGATTGTATGCGCGACATGGGCCGGGATATTCAGGCTGGGTTGCTGTCTCCGGATGAGATTACTTCTGAGCTGATTAACAACAGGCTGTTGTCCGCCGGGCTGCCCGATCCGGATCTGCTGATCCGTACTAGCGGGGAGATGCGGCTCAGTAATTTTATGCTCTGGCAGATTGCGTACAGTGAGTTCTGGTTTACAGATGCTTACTGGCCGGAGTTTGACAAGTCGCATTTGCTGCAGGCTGTGGCGGAATATCAGCGCCGCACACGGCGTTATGGCGGACTGAAGTAGCCTGATGGGAGATGGGAGCCTTTGAAGCAGCGATTGATCACCGGGATAGTTGCCGGAGCGGTATTTTTGGGTTTATGTCTTTGGGGTGGCTGGCCGTATCAGATGCTGCTTACCGCCATGGCCCTTATCGGCTATTATGAATTTGTGAAAATGATGGGGATACAACCCTTTAGCGGTACTGCCATAATTGGTTATCTATCTGTATTATGCTTTATGATACCTTGGGAATTACTTGGCGTCTCCCAGGTTCTGTCATGGGAACAAGGAATTTGGCTGCTGCTGCTGCTGTTCCTCTTAGTTACAGTATTTAGTAAGAATAAGCTGGATATTAAAATCACTGCTCTTATGTTCACTGGAATTGTATACATAGGAATGGGGTTTTCCTATATGGCGATTGCCCGCGCAGCAGGCGATGGGCATGGCTTGGTCTGGACCTTCCTTCTGCTGTGCTGTATCTGGGGGAGTGATGCCGGCGCTTATTTTGTAGGCAGAAGCATCGGCAAGAATAAGCTGTGGCCGGCGATTAGCCCCAACAAAACAGTGGAGGGAGCCCTTGGTGGGGTGCTCATCTCCATTGTCATTGCGATTGTGTTTGACTTGTTTGTTCCAGATCTGCTGACCCTTTGGCGTGCGCTGCTAATTGGACTTTCCTGCGCGGTTCTCGGTCAGCTTGGAGATCTTGTACAGTCAGCCTATAAACGGGTGTACGGTATTAAGGATTCAGGCTCGCTGCTGCCCGGTCATGGAGGTATTCTTGACCGCTGCGATAGCTGGATTATCGTATTTCCTTTCGTACATATCGTAATGCTTATGCCTTACTATTAACGACAGGAAGAAGGTTCAACTGTGAAGAAAATTAGTATTCTCGGCTCTACCGGTTCAATTGGCACGCAGACACTGGACGTGATTGCCATGCACCCGGAAGCCTTTGAAGTGGAGGGCTTGGCGGCGGGAAGCAATACCGCTCTGCTGCTGGAGCAGGTTCAGCGCTTCAAGCCGCGCCGCGTTTCTGTATCCACGAAGGCGCTTGCCGAGGAGATTAAATCGAGTCTGCCGGCAGGGGTTGAGCTTTACAGCGGCAGTGAAGGATTGGTTGAAATCGCTGCTGGCGGAGACGCTCATACGGTTGTAACGGCGGTTGTGGGCAGCGTTGGCCTGCAGTCTACGCTGGCGGCTATTGAAGCGGGCCGGCATATCGGCTTGGCCAACAAAGAAACGCTGGTTACAGCCGGTCATTTGGTGACTGAGCTTGCGGGTCGCAAAGGAGTCGGGTTGCTGCCTGTCGACAGCGAGCACTCCGCTATTTTTCAGTGCCTGAACGGAGAGAACCGTGGGGATATTGCCAGCATCACACTTACCGCCTCTGGCGGCTCTTTCCGGGATTACACCCGTGATCAACTGCAGAATGTTACAGTAGAGGATGCGCTTCGCCACCCGAACTGGAGCATGGGGGCCAAAATCACAATTGATTCGGCGACCATGGTCAATAAAGGGCTAGAGGTCATTGAAGCCCATTGGCTGTTTGGCTTGCCTTATGAACAGATTCATGTGCTGCTCCATCCGGAGAGCATAATTCACTCGTATGTGGAGTTCCGGGACAGCAGTATTATAGCCCAGCTGGGCACCCCTGATATGCGCGTTCCTATCCAATATGCGCTTACCTACCCGGAACGGTGGGCATCACCGGCCAAACGCTTGTCTTTGGCTGAAGCCGGGCGGCTAACCTTCCGTGAGATGGATTATGTGCGCTTTCCGGCCCTGAGGCTGGCGATCGAATGCGGCAAGGCTGGAGGAACGAGTACCACCGCTTTTAATGCTGCCAACGAAGTTGCAGTGGCGCGTTTCCTGCGCCGTGAAATTCCGTTCCTGCGGATTGAAGAGATTATTGAGGATGTGCTCCAGCGCCATGAGCTGGTTGCTTACCCGAATCTGGAGCAAATAGAGCAGTGTGACCGTTTGACCCGCGAGCTTGCGGCTAAGCTTTGATCCATGGATATAGTGATTTGACTGGAATATTTGCTCTACCCTGGAAAATAGGCTGGGACTGTTGATTCTCTTGTGCCTGATCGGAGAATAATGATAAATTAAGAGGACATACTTCGGTCTTACACCTAAAGGGGGAATGTTACGCATGGAAATGGTAAGAGTCGTCTTTTTGACGGTGTTCATGTTCTTTGTTCTGGTGACAGTGCATGAATGGGGACATTATTATTTTGCCAAGCGCGCCGGTATTCTTGTACGGGAATTTGCTATCGGTTTCGGTCCGAAACTGTTTTCTTATAAACGTGGGGAAACCCAGTTCACGCTTCGTCTGCTGCCCTTTGGCGGATATGCGCGTATGGCTGGTGAAGATCCCGAGATTATTGAGATAGGTTCCGGACAGACCATCGCCGTGAGGCTGGGACAGGATAACAAGGTTAAGAATATTTATCTGGATTCGCTCGATACCCGCAGAAATGTGATTCGCGGCGAAGCGCAATATACTGACCTTGAGGATGAACTGAAGATCCGGCTTGATGTGGACGGAGAAGTAACGGTATACGATGTCCACCCGCAAGCCATGATGATCAAAGGCACCCAGCAGACGCAGATTGCGCCTAAGGACCGCCAATTTGGCAGTAAAACCGTTGGACAACGCGCAATAGCGATTTTTGCGGGACCGGTGATGAATTTCCTGCTGGCCTTTGTGCTGTTCGCCCTTCATTTGCAAATGGCCGGAATCCCTATTAAGAATCCTACTTATGTGAAGATCGGTGATGTCAGTGCAAACATGCCGGCACAGGAAGCTGGGCTCAAGAAGGGTGACATCGTTGTTTCGGTGAACGGGGAGGCCATTGGCGGCGATTATCAGAAGATGATCTCGCTAACTTCGGCTTCCAAAGGCAAGGAGATGAAATGGACGCTGCAGCGCGGCGAAGAGACATATAGTGTCACCATGATTCCCCGCAGCATGGAAGGCGAAGAAGGTGGTAAAGTGGGTATCACTCCAGAGCTACCTACGCGTAAAGCAGGTTTTGGCGAGACGATCACGAAATCAGGAGTAGCTATGGTGGATACAACCAAGGCGATATTCCAGGGCTTTAAGAAATTGATCAATAATTTTAACATGAATGATATTTCCGGGCCTGTGGGCACGGCGAAAATGACTGGCCAGATTGCGCAGCAGGGCATTCAGTATTTAACCTATTGGGCAGCAATACTCAGCCTGTACCTGGGCATCTTTAATCTGCTGCCGATACCCGCTCTTGATGGAAGCCGGCTTGTGTTCCTCGGTATTGAAGCGCTGCGCGGCAAGCCGGTTGATCCGAACCATGAAGGGATGGTTCATTTTGTCGGCTTCGCGATGCTGTTCCTGGTCATGATTGCTGTTACCTATAACGATATTTTGCGTCTGATCAGCGGTTGATTGTATTGGTTTAACATTTTGTGGGGTTATTTATTAGGAGGAGTTTCATTACATGACCAAAGATAAGCAGTTCGTTACAGAGATCACGCCGCAGGGCGAGGATTTCTCACGCTGGTACATTGATGTAATCAAGAAAGCGGATTTGATGGACTACTCTCCGGTGCGGGGCTGTATCGTTTTCAAGCCGGACGGCTTTGAAATCTGGGAGCATATTCAGGAGGAAATGAACCGCCGTTTCAAGGAAACCGGCCACCGGAACGCATATTTTCCAATGTTCATTCCAGAGAGCTTTTTCCAGAAGGAAAAGGATCATATTGAAGGGTTCAATCCCGAGCTGCCTTGGGTAACGGAAGCGGGCGGCGATAAACTGGAAGAACGTCTGGCGATTCGTCCGACCTCGGAAACAATGATTGGGCATATGTACTCCAAATGGATTCAATCCTACCGCGACCTGCCGGTTCTGATCAATCAGTGGGCCAACGTGGTCCGCTGGGAGAAACGCACGCTGCCGTTCATCCGTACCAGTGAGTTCCTCTGGCAGGAGGGCCACACCGCCCATGAGAACGAGTCGGAAGCACGTGAAGAAACGATGCAGATGCTGGAAATCTACCGTGATTTTGTCGAAGGCCATCTGGCAATTCCGGTGATCACCGGACAGAAGACTCCTTCGGAGCGGTTTGCCGGTGCGGTAGACACGTATTCGATTGAGGCGATGATGAAGGATGGACGCGCAGTACAAGCGGGAACCTCGCATTACCTGGGCACCAAATTTGCGGTTGCTTTTGAAATCCAGTATTTGAGCCGCGACAACGTGCTTGAGTATGCGCACACCACTTCGTGGGGGACAAGCACACGCCTGATCGGTTCGATGATTATGGTTCATGGCGATGACCGCGGACTTGCATTGCCGCCAAAAGTCGCACCAACTCAAGTCATTATGATCCCGATAGGCCCTCCAAAAACACGCGATGCAGTCATCGCACGGACGGATGAGCTGTTCAAAGAACTCAAAAGTGCAGGCGTTCGAGTACGTGTGGACGACCGTGCGGACGTAACACCGGGCTGGAAGTTCAACGAATATGAAATGCGCGGTGTTCCTGTCCGCCTGGAGCTTGGACCGCGCGATATGGAGAACGGCGTCTGTGTGCTCGTGTCCCGTATCAGCGGAGAGAAAAAAGTCATTCAACAGGCGAACCTGGTGGAAGAAGTACAGGCCATGCTGGAGCAAGTGCACAATGAAATGTTCGAGCGCGCGCTGAAATTCCGTGAGGATCACTTCTATTCGGTTGACACTTTGGATGAGATGAAGGCCTCGATGGAGGAGAAACGCGGCTTTGCGCTGGCAGGCTGGTGCGGCTCCGAGGAATGTGAGTCGAAGGTGAAGGAAGAAACCGGCGCAACCAGCCGCAACATTCCGTTTAACCCGGCGGAGACCAAGCAGGTCTGCATCTGCTGCGGCAAGCCGGCCGAGCATACGGTTGTTTTTGCCAAAGCCTACTAATTTGCTTCAGATTTGAGACGGATGCTGTCCCTTTATGGACGCTATAACCGTTTCTGCTTGTTATTAAGATTCTGGTACTTAAATCTAGCTTCTGGTGAGAGGAGTCGGCGGGCCGAAAGAACCCAATGCTTTTTAAGCCGGAAGCTTTTTACAATCTTGTTTAATAGTTAGGTGGGGGAAGCATGGAACAGAACGTCGAGAGAAGAAAGCGGTTCGAGCTCTTGATGAAGCAGGGAGAAATACCTCCCGCGATCATTGATCCCTACTTTTTGGATGGATATATTGAACGGGTGGAGATCAGCCGCGGGAATCATGACTGGCATATTGTTATTGCCAAAGAAAGTTTGGTGCCGGCCCAGACGTACCGGACCTTTGTGCTAAGAATGCGTGAGAAGCTGCAGCATATTGCCAAAGTCAGCTTCTTGTTCCTATATGACGAGAAAATCAGCCGGGCGGAGCTTGTTCAGGAATATTGGGGACTTTTTCTGGAGTGGGTGCAGCGGGAGATTCCTTCCGTTAACGGCTGGCTGACACGCTCCAGCCAAGAGCTGCAGGACAGTACGCTGGTGCTGAGCCTGAGTGATTCCATGTCGCTTGAATTGGCCCGCAAAAAAGGGATCGAAGGCGCTATCGTTAAATTTTACGACAAGTTCTTTGGTCTTTCCTTGAAGGTCAAGCTGCAAATTGCTGAAGATGAGAGCAAAGCAGATGTCATGGAGGAATTCCAGCAGAAGCTGCAGCAGGAGCAGCGTGAGCTGGTAGAAATGATGATGATGGCAAGTGAGCCGGAAGAGCCTGAAGATATAGGGGACCCGAACGAGGTTATTAAGCTCCAGGTAGGCTATGAAATCAAGGAGCAGGCTGTGCCGATCATTGAGATTCAGGATGAAGAGAAGAAGATCACGATTCAGGGAACTATTTTTGGCCTTGATAGCAAGGAGCTTCGCAACGGCAATACGCTGTTCACCTTCTGTATCACTGATTTTACCGATTCGCTGCAGATGAAGATGTTCGCGAAGACCAAAGAGGATCTGAAGATCATGGGCCAGCTGGCTAACGGCAAGTGGGTTAGAGCACGGGGCAAGGTGGAATATGACCGCTTTATGCAAATTCCTGAGCTGGTGATGATTCCATCGGATTTATCCGAGGTTCAGGCGCCGCCTGCCCGCAAGGATACCGCTCCGGTTAAAAGAGTGGAGTTCCATCTGCACACAACGATGAGTACGATGGATGCGGTGACACCGATTGATGCTTATGTCAAAACAGCCGCAAAATGGGGGCATCCGGCGATAGCCGTCAGCGATCACGGTGTAGTGCAGAGCTTTCCTGATGCGAACCACGCCGCCCATAAGCACAAAATCAAAATGCTCTATGGTGTGGAAGCCAACGTGGTCAATGACTCGGTAAATATAGTGGAGAATCCGCAGCCTTTGGAGCTGAAAAAAGCTACCTATGTGGTATTCGATATCGAAACCACCGGTCTATCGATTACGCGCAACAACATTACCGAGCTTGCGGCGATCAAGATGTGCGAAGGCAAGGAGCTGGACCGTTATACGACGTTTGTGAATCCGCATGAGAAGATTCCTTACCATATCCAGCAGCTAACCAATATTACCGATGAGATGGTTAAGGATGCGCCTGACCTTGCGCCTGTGCTGGAGGAATTCGTAGAGTTTGTTGGGGAGAGCATCCTGGTTGCCCACAATGCCAGATTCGATATGGGCTTTATTCAGGCTTCGCTGGCGAAGCTGGGCAGGCCTATTCTGCCTAACCCTTCGCTGGATACCCTGGAGCTGGCGCGTCTGCTGTTCCCGACGATGAAGAATCACCGGCTGAATACACTTGCGGATAAATATAAAGTGCTGCTGGAAAGCCATCACCGTGCGGTGGATGATACCATTGCGCTGGGCGGCATCCTGAACGGCCTGCTGGCCGATGCGGAGAAGCTGAAGGGGATTACCATGCTGGACCGGCTGAATGATTATGTCGGCAATGATCTCTCCAACACCCGTCCGTTTCACTGCGGTATTTACGCACTTAATCCAGCGGGTAAAAAGAATCTGTACAAGCTGATCTCCATGTCGCACACCGAATATTACAAGCGGGTGCCCTGCATTCCGAAGTCCAAGCTCGAAGAGCACAGGGACGGTCTGCTTGTCATTTCCGGTTGTGAGCGCGGCGAGTTTTTCGAGACGGTTCTGAACAAGACTGTGGAAGAAGCGATGGAAGTCGCACAATTTTATGATGTTCTTGAGATTCAGCCGCTGACGATGTATATGCACTTGGTGGACAAAGGGTTTGTGGCCAGTCCCGAGGATTTAAGGGGTGTTGTGCGTAAAATATGCGAAATCGGCGAACAGTTGAACAAGCCGGTTATCGCCACAGGCAATGTGCATTATCTTGAACCGAGGGACAAGCTGTTCCGCGATATTACGATTCATGGAATTACCGGCTTCAGCCCGCTGAAGGACCAGCAGAAGCCGGATGCCCATTTCCGGACTACGGACGAAATGCTGGCTGAATTTGAATTTCTTGGCGCGGAAAAAGCGATGGAGGTTGTTGTCACCAACACGGTGGCGCTGGCTGAACGGTTCGAGGATTATCCGCTGTTCCCAAGCGATCTGTTCACACCGATCATTGATGGGGCCGACGAAGAAATCCGCAGTACCTGTTATAATACGGCAAAATCCATCTATGGCGAAGAGCTGCCTGAGGTAGTCGTCGCCCGTTTGGAAAAAGAGCTGGCGCCGATCATCAAATACGGCTTCTCTGCCAACTATCTGATTTCCGAACGGCTGGTTAAAAAATCGAATAAGGACGGCTACCTGGTAGGCTCACGTGGTTCCGTAGGCTCGTCAGTCGTTGCAACCTTCCTTGGCATCTCCGAGGTTAATCCGCTCCCGGCCCATTACATTTGTGTAAATCCGGAATGCAAGCACAGCGAATGGTTCCTCGACGGCAGTGTGCCGAGCGGCTTCGACCTTCCGGACAAGGTATGTCCGAACTGCGGCGGCAAGCTTAAAGGAGAAGGCCAGGATATTCCGTTTGAAACATTCCTTGGCTTCAAAGGCGATAAGGTTCCCGATATCGACCTTAACTTTTCCGGTGAATACCAGCCGAATGCCCATAACTTTACGAAGACGATGTTCGGTCCAGACAACGTATTCCGCGCCGGAACGATCGGTACGGTTGCGGAAAAGACGGCCTTTGGCTTCGCGAAGAAATATGAGGAGCATCATCAGAAGCGCTGGCGCGGAGCCGAGGTCGGGCGTCTGGCCGCAGGCTGCACAGGGGTCAAGCGGAGCACGGGCCAGCATCCCGGCGGTATCGTTGTTTTACCGGATTATATGGAGATTGAGGATATCACACCTGTGCAGTACCCTGCCGATGATGTAACTGCAGAATGGAAAACAACCCACTTTGATTATCACGCCTTCGATGCCAATCTGCTGAAGCTCGATATTCTGGGGCACGATGATCCGACAATGATGCGTATGCTTCAGGATTTGACCGGAGTTGACCCGACGACCATTCCAATGAATGATCCCAAGGTCATGAGCATGTTCAACTCTACAGAGGCGCTGGGGGTCACTCCTGAGCAGATCCGCACGCCGGTGGCAACCTACGGGGTGCCGGAAATGGGGACCAAATTTGTCCGCCAGATGCTTGTGGAGTCGAAGCCGTCCAGCTTTGCCGACTTGCTGCAGATTTCGGGACTGTCTCACGGCACCGGGGTTTGGCTCGGCAATGCCCAGGAGCTGATTAAGAATAACACCTGCAACATCAAGACGGTTATCGGCTGCCGTGATGATATCATGCTCTTCCTGATTTACAAGGCGGGAATGGATGCGGGCCTGGCCTTCAAAATTACCGAGAGCGTGCGTAAGGGCAAGGGCTTGTCTGACGAATGGATCGAGGAAATGAAGAAATGCAAGGTTCCGCAATGGTATATTGATTCCTGTCTGAAGATCCAGTACATGTTCCCTAAGGCGCATGCGGCCGCTTATGTTATTTCTGCAGTGCGTACCGCCTACTTCAAGCTGTATCATCCGATTGAATATTATGCGACATATTTCTCGGTGCGGGCGGCGGATTTTGACATTGAGTTATGCTGCAAGGGCTACGAGGCTATAGGCCGGCAAATTGTAGACATTGAGCAGAAGGGCTTTCAGGCACTGCCGAAGGAAAAAGCGATGCTCCCGGTGCTTGAGATGGCTTTGGAGATGACTGCGCGCGGTTTTACCTTCAAAAATATTGACTTGTACCGTTCGGATGCTACCAAATTTACAGTGGATGGCACCAGCCTGATTCCTCCGTTCTCCTCACTTGCGGGAATCGGCGAGAATGCCGCCATTAATATTGCCGCAGCCAAGGATGCCGGAGAGTTCCTGTCCATTGAGGATTTCCAGCAGAAATCGAAGGCGAGCAAGACAGTCATTGAGCTGCTGACCGGCATGGGCTGCTTCCGCGGTCTTCCGGAGAGTAACCAGCTTTCCCTTTTTTAACAGCCTTTTATCGCCTGCCGGATAAGGCAGTCAAGGGCTGGCACTTGTCAGTGCACACGCACTATGTTATAATTTTTTTGGTAATAATGAGATAAGTCCGTTGTGTAAAGAGTGGGGAAACCCACTCTTTATCTTTGGTATATAGCAAAAGACAAGTTCGTGGAGGTTATTTTCTTTTGAGCACACCCAAATCCAAAATCAAACAAACGGTAGAGCAGATGCTCGGTCCCTATCTTGAGGACAATGGTTTCGAACTGGTGGACGTTGAATACGTGAAGGAAGGCTCCAACTGGTTTTTGCGGATATTCGTAGACAAAGAAGGCGG
Source organism: Paenibacillus sp. BAC0078 (assembly GCF_054483875.1). NCBI lineage: Bacteria > Bacillati > Bacillota > Bacilli > Caryophanales > Paenibacillaceae > Paenibacillus > Paenibacillus sp. BAC0078. The sequence continues at coordinate 556,448 of NZ_JBTLRW010000001.1, read as the reverse complement.
CATTGACATTGATGACTGCGGTGCCATCAGCGAATATTTCAGCCAAAAGCTGGATGAGAATGATCCTATACCTGAAGCTTATTTTCTTGAGGTTTCTTCGCCGGGCGCTGAACGTCCGCTCAAAAAAGCTGCGGATGTTGCCAAAGCGGTAGGCAAGGACGTATATGTGACGGTCTATGAGCCGATTCAAGGACTCAAAGAATTCGAAGGCCGTTTGCTCTCGTTCGAGAACGAGGAACTGCTCATCTCCGCGGGCAAAAAAGAACATGTTGTGCCTTATGCCAAAGTCGCCAGCGCGAGATTGGCCATTATTTTTTAACGTCTTGAAAGGGGGACCGGAATTTCATGAGTATGGATTTTATCGAAGCTATGAATGAACTGGAAAGGGAGAAAGGCATCAGCAAGGATGTGCTGTTTGAAGCCATCGAAGCTGCGCTGATCTCCAGCTATAAACGCAACTTCAATGCCGCGCAGAACGTGCGTGTGGACATGAACCGCAACACAGGCGTAATCAAGGTGTTTGCCCGCAAGCTGATTGTGGAGGAGGTTCTGGATACCCGGACTGAAATCTCGCTGCCGGCTGCACGGGAGATCAACCCTCATTTCCAGCTTGAGGATATCGCTGAGCTTGAAGTGACGCCGCGTGATTTCGGCCGCATTGCCGCCCAGACGGCCAAGCAGGTCGTAACCCAGCGTATACGGGAAGCGGAACGCGGACTTATCTATAACGCCTTTATCGACAAGGAAGAAGACATTGTTACCGGTCTGGTACAGCGTCAGGATATGCGCAACATTTATGTTGACCTTGGCAAAATCGAGGCGGTTCTGCCCCTGAGCGAGCTTATGCCTGGCGAGAAGTTCAAGCAAAGTGAGCGCATCAAGGCGTACATCACGAAGGTTGAGAATACGACTAAAGGACCGCAGATCATGCTGTCCCGCAGCCATCCCGGCCTCTTGAAACGGCTGTTCGAGCTTGAGGTTCCGGAAATTTTTGACGGCGTGGTTGAGATTCGTTCTGTAGCCCGTGAAGCCGGCTTCCGGTCCAAGATTGCCGTATACTCGCGTAATGAAGAAGTAGATCCGGTCGGCTCCTGCGTAGGCCCAAGAGGCACCCGTGTTCAGACGATCGTTACCGAACTGCGCGGGGAGAAGATTGATATCGTCCGTTATTCCGAGTCAGTACAGGAATATGTGGCGAATGCGCTCAGTCCGTCCAAGGTGCTCGAGGTTCAAGTCTTTGAAGCGGAGAAAATGGCGCGGGTTATCGTTCCTGATTATCAATTGTCGCTCGCAATCGGCATCAAGGGGCAGAACGCCCGTCTTGCCGCCAAGCTGACCGGCTGGAAAATTGATATCAAGAGCGAAAGCCAGGCGGAGCAGGAATACGGCAGACCAAGAACCTCCAGTGATGAAATGCATCAGGATTCCGTCTCCATTGACTAATTTACCTGCTCTATTCGAGAGGGGAGGCGATTAACATGAAACAGCGCAAGGTGCCGCTGCGCAAATGCGTTGCCAGCCAGGAGATGATGCCCAAAAAAGAGCTGATTCGCGTGGTGAGAACGCCTGAGGGCGAAGTGCTGATTGATCTGACAGGCAAAAAGTCGGGCCGGGGCGCTTATATTTGCGGCAAGCTGGAATGTTTTAAGCTGGCACAAAAGAATAAAGCACTTGACCGTGCATTGAAATGTCAGGTGAGTCCTGAAATCTATGCCCAGCTTGCCAGGGATTTCGCATCCGTGGAGGAGCAGTTTTTGGCAGCAAAGGATAGTGAGGACAATGAGTAAGGCACTTTCTTATTTAGGGCTTGCCATGAGAGCGGGCAAGATTGTCACCGGCGACGAGGCTGTACTGAAAGTGGTGCGGTCTTCGGAGGCGAAGCTGGTCGTCCTGGCGGGTGACGCTTCAGCTAATACTCAAAAAAAGTTCCGCGACAAGTGCGGAACCTACGATATTCCACTAGTAATCGCATTTCACCGGGATGAACTCGGTGCAAGTATTGGTAAAGACCAGCGCGTGGTGCTGGCCGTTACGGATAAAGGATTCGCGGAAATGATCTCCAAAGGGCTTGGAGATACTGTCGGAGGTGGAGTTATTGACTAAAGAAGACAATAAGGATAAACTGCGCGTCTATGAATACGCGAAATCGCTCAATATGAGCAGTAAAGAAATCATCACCATTCTGAAGCGTTTGAACGTCCCTGTGAATAATCATATGAGTGTGATGGAGAATGACTCCGTGACCAAAGTAGAGCAGTTTTTCAAGGATATCAAATCAAACGCTGCAGCCAAGCGGGACAGCGGCACCAGCAGCCGTCCGGCACCAGCCGGAACGGCAACCGCCGAGCCCCACAGTGCGCAGAATGCCAACAAAAATCAACCGGAAAAGCAGGTAGGTATGAACAGTAACCAAAACAACAACCAATCGTTGACGTCCCCAAGGCCCCAGAGCGGACAAGATTCCCGCAGAACAACTTCAGGCTCCACACAAAATTCACGTCCGCAGAGCAGCACCGGCGGCAATCGTTCACAAAGCAGCTCCAGCGGCAGCCGTCCTCAGGGCAGCTCCAGCGGCAGCAACCGCCCTCAAGGCGGCACTAGCGGCGGTAGCCGCTCGCAAGGCAGTAGCACTGGCGGCAACCGTCCGCAAGGCGGCTCCGCTGGCGGAAATCGCCCGCAGGGCAGCTCAAGCAATCGTCCGCAAGGACAGGGCGGCGGTGCACCGCGCTCCAGCGACCGTCCACAAGGACAAGGCGCAGCACGTACTGCTGACAGCCGTCCGCAAGGACAAGGCGGCGGAGATTTCTCACGCGGCGGTGACAGAGGTCCTAAGAAGAATGCAACTGGCGGCAGACCGAACAATAACGGCAATCAAAAACGTTTTGAAGACGGCAAAGGCGGAAACGGAAACTTCCGCGGCCGTGGCGGCAACAAGAACAACCGTGGCAGAAACAATCAGCCGGTGGAACGCCGTGAAAAGATTGATAACACTCCAAAAAAGATTATTGTCCGCGGCAACATGACTGTCGGAGAAACTGCCAAACTGCTTCATAAGGACGCTTCGGAAGTTATTAAGAAGCTGATCTTAATGGGTGTAATGGCGACAATCAACCAGGAGCTTGATATTGATACAATTTTGCTTTTATCCGGTGAATTCGGAGTGGAAGTGGAAGTTAAGATTCCTGTGGACGAGGACAGCTTCGAAACCGTGGAAGAGAACGACTCCGAAGAGGATTTGCAGACGCGTCCTCCGGTCGTAACCATCATGGGTCACGTTGACCATGGTAAGACAACGCTGCTTGATGCTATCCGTTCAACGAATGTAACCGGCGGCGAAGCCGGCGGGATTACACAGCATATCGGTGCGTATCAAGTTGAAATCAACCACAAAAAAATCACGTTCCTGGATACGCCGGGCCACGAAGCGTTTACCGCAATGCGTGCCCGTGGCGCACAGGTTACAGATATGACGATTATCGTTGTAGCTGCCGATGACGGTGTAATGCCGCAGACGGTAGAAGCAATCAGCCATGCCAAGGCGGCTGGTCTACCAATCATTGTTGCAGTCAACAAGATCGACAAGCCGGGCGCAGACCCTGACAGAGTGAAGCAGGAGCTTACCAACTATGAGCTGGTGCCGGAAGAATGGGGCGGCGATACCATCTTCGTTAACCTGTCGGCCAAACAGCGCATCAACCTGGAAGAATTGCTGGAAATGATCCTGCTCGTTGCCGAAGTGAATGAGTACAAAGCGAACCCGGACAAACGGGCACGCGGTACCGTCATCGAAGCAGAGCTTGACAAGAACCGTGGACCGGTGGCCCGCGTTCTCGTACAGAACGGTACGCTGAAGGTCGGAGACGCTTTTGTCGCAGGTAACTGCTTCGGGCGTGTACGCGCTATGGTCAATGACAAAGGACGCAAGATCAAGGAAGCAGGCCCTTCTACTCCTGTAGAAATTACCGGTCTGACTGAAGTACCGCAGGCTGGCGATCCGTTTATGGCGTTCGAAGATGAACGTAAAGCACGTGCGATTGCAGACAGACGTTCAACATCACAGCGCCAATCCGAGCTGAACACGAATACCCGTGTAACTCTGGATGACCTGTTCAAGCATATCAAGGAAGGCGAGATCAAAGACCTGAACGTAATCATCAAAGGTGACGTGCAGGGTTCGGTAGAGGCGCTCAAAGGCTCCTTGGCCAAAATCGAAGTCGAAGGCGTGCGTGTGAAGATCATTCACAGCGGTGCCGGTGCGATTACGGAATCCGATATTACTTTGGCTGCTGCTTCGAATGCTATCGTTATCGGCTTCAACGTACGTCCGGATGCCCAGACCAAAGCGGCTGCCGAGCAGGAGAAAGTGGATGTTCGTCTGCATAATATTATCTACAACGTAATTGAAGAAATTGAAAGTGCCATGAAAGGGATGCTTGATCCCATCTACAAAGAGAACGTTATCGGTCATGCCGAAGTGCGCAATGTCTTCAAAATCAGCAAAGTGGGCAACATTGCAGGCTGTATGGTTACAGACGGCAAAATTACCCGCAATGCCGAAATGCGCCTGATCCGCAGCGGTATCGTTGTCTTCCAAGGCAAGATCGACACCTTGAAACGTTTCAAAGATGATGCCAAAGAAGTGGCGCAGGGTTATGAATGCGGCATAACTTTGGAACGCTATAATGACGTCCAAGAGGGCGACATTATCGAAGCGTTCATTATGGAAACGGTAGAGCGCTAAGCGAAGAGGTGAATATAGATGTCTAAAATCAGAGCCGGACGGGTTGGCGAGCAGATCAAAAAAGAACTGAGCCAGCTCATCCAAAGCGGACTCAAGGACCCGCGTGTCGGGTTTGTAACAGTAACCGGCGTAGATGTGACAAACGATTTGTCGCAGGCCAAAGTATACCTGAGCGTATTCGGGGATGAGGAGCAGGTTACAGGTTCTCTCAAAGCGATTGAGAAAGCGAACGGCTTTCTCCGCACAGAGCTTGGCAAAGCGATCCGCTTGCGCCATACCCCTGAGCTGATCTTTAAGATTGACGAATCCGTTGCATACGGAAGTCATATCGAGAAGCTGCTTGGTGAAATTGGCAAACACGAAGAAAGCTAGGAAACATAAAGGAGACGGCGAATGCAGAGCTATGAACAAAGTCTCCAGCAGACCCGTAAGTTTCTGCTGGAACACGACGATTATCTTGTAGTGTCGCATGTTCAGCCGGACGGAGATGCAGTCAGCTCCACCCTCGCGGTGGGCTGGCTTCTCTCATGTCTGGGCAAAAAATATACTATGCTGAACGAAGGACCGATCCCGCAGCGTATGAGGTACCTATGGCATGCCGATGAGATTGTCAATCTGGCTGAGGGCGATCTGCCCCGCCAGTACCGTCATGTCATTTGCGTCGACTGTGCCGACTTTCAGCGTGTTGGACTGACCCAGCGTTTTTTTGCCAGCGATGCCCTCATTCTGAATATAGACCATCATCCCACTAACAACGGGTATGGCTATGCTACGCTGATCAAACCGGACGCTGCTGCGACTGCTGAAATATTGTTCGACCTGCTGAAGACGTTTGAGGTGGAATGGGATATTGATATTGCCACGGCAATCTATACGGGCCTCCTCACGGATACCGGCGGCTTCCGCTACACCAATACCTCGCCGAAAGTGATGGCAGCTGTATCGGAGCTGCTTGCACTCGGTGTTAATGGCCCTGAGCTGGCGGAAACGCTGCTGGAGGAGCTGACACTGGGGCAAGTCAAGGTGCTGAACCGTGCCCTAAGCACACTGCAGCTATCCCCGGAAGGTGATGTTGCCTGGGTGAGTGTGACGCCGCAGGATATGCTGGACTGTGATGCTGCGAATGAAGACCTCGAAGGAATTGTTAATTATCCGCGCAACATCCGCGGTGTAGAGGTTGGCATGCTGTTCAAGGTCATTAATGAGCGTGCGGTGAAGGTCAGCCTGCGTTCTGCAGGCAGAGTGGATGTTGCAGCGTTGGCGCAAGTTTTTGGCGGGGGCGGTCATACCCGGGCTGCAGGTGCGCGTATTGATGCAACACTTGAAGAAGCGATTCCGCTCGTGCTTCAGGAGGTTAGACGCCATCTATGAGTGAGCTTACAGGTGTTCTCGCTGTCTATAAGCCTGCAGGGTTCACTTCGCATGATGTAGTAGCTAAGGCCCGGCGCATACTTGGCATGAAGCGGATCGGCCACACCGGAACGCTTGACCCCCAGGTAACGGGCGTATTGCCGCTTTGTCTCGGACGGGCCACACGGGTCGTGGAATATATCCAGGAGCTGCCCAAGGAATATGTCGCCACCTTAAGACTTGGATTATCCAGTGATACGGAGGACTTAACCGGAACGATTACGGAATCTGTAGATGAGGTGCGCGTTTCGGAAGCCGAGGTACTCGCTGTGCTTCATTCTTTTAAAGGCGTGATTTCTCAGGTTCCTCCTATGTATTCTGCGGTGAAGGTAGACGGTAAGCGTCTCTATGAACTCGCCAGAGAAGGAAAGACCGTAGAGCGCAAAAGCCGTGAGGTCGAGATTTATGAGATTGAAATGACAGACATGGTCTGGAGCGGCAATTATCCCGATATTACATTTCGTGCGCTGTGCTCCAAAGGAACCTATATCCGCACCCTATGTGTCGATATTGCCAAGGCGCTTGGACTTCCGGGTGTGATGGTGAAGCTCGAGCGGACAATGTCCGCCGGAATAACCGCCAGCCACTGCCTGACGCTGGACCAAATTGCTGCCCATAAGGAAGCTGGAACGCTTGAAAAGCATTTGATTGCTGCCGATGAAGCTATTTCCCATCTGCCCAGGTACACGGTGATGGAGGAGAAGAAGAAGGCTGCTCTGCAGGGGCAGCGACTTTCTGTCCGCCATGTTGCGCCGGAAGTGAAGCAGGCCGGACATTTCCGCCTCTATGATCTTCTTGGCGAGTTCCTGGGTATTTATGAATTGGATGAGATGGGTGCGATTGCACCTGTTAAAGTATTTGCACAAGCGTAATTCTTAATTTCATTTGTGAATTGTAGGTGAGAATCAGCGTGAGAACCGTAACCTTAAGCTATCCCATGCCGCCGGAGACGGCAGCACAGTGGGCTCAGCCGCAAGTGGTCGCACTGGGGCAGTTTGACGGACTGCATCTCGGACATGCCAGCGTCATTGCATCTGCTGTAGCTTTGGCCCGCCAAGAGGGTGTACCGGCAGCAGTTTTGACCTTCCATCCGCATCCCAAGGATGTAATGGGCAAAGGCGATTATGATGGATACTTAACCCCGCCGAAGGACAAGGAAGATATTCTTGCCGGCATGGGCGTCGATATTTTGTATATCATGGAATTTAATGAGCAGCTTTCCCGGGTGAGTCCTGAGGATTTTGTCTCCGTTATGCTGCTTCCGCTGCATATTGTTACAGCTGTAGTAGGCTTCGACTTCCGTTTCGGGTACAAAGGTGAAGGCGATGCTGGCCGGCTTCGTGAACTGGGCCAGGGCGTGATGACTGTGGAGACTACAGCTCCGTTCTTGATTGAAGGTCAGAAGGTAAGTAGCTCCGGCATACGGAAAAGCCTCCAGACCGGGGAGCTTGACCTCGCGAATGCATGGTTCGGACGCTGTTATCATCTGCGGGGCACAGTAGTGCATGGAGAGAAGCGCGGACGCACCATAGGGTTCCCTACTGCGAATATTCAACTTGAAGACCGCTATGTTATTCCGGCAAAGGGCGTGTATGCGGTTAGAGTTTATCATAAAGCTGAAGTGCTCTACGGTGTAATGAACGTCGGGGTGAAGCCAACCTTCCACGAGGGAGTTGTTGCTCCAAGCTTCGAGGTTCATCTGTTTGATTTTGCAGGGGATATTTATGGGCAGGAGCTTAAGGTGGAATTGGTCTCATTCATCCGTCCTGAGCGGAAGTTCGACTCGATTGGCGCCTTGATCGCGCAAATTGGTGACGATGCAGAGACAGCAAAACGCTTGCTGAATTATCAATCCTAAGCTATGCCCGGACATGCCGTTTACATTTGCGTTCGAAGGTGCTATACTGATTAACGTTGCTGGAATGACAGCACCATAACCTTAGCTTGGTTGCATGTTCTCACCGACGGTGACGAGGCTACTGGCGATTATATTGAAGGAGGTGAACAGGATGGCATTGACTCAAGAGCGTAAACACCAATTGATCGACGAGCACAAAACTCATGAATCCGATACTGGATCCCCTGAGGTGCAAGTTGCTATCCTTACGGAGAATATCGTTAATTTGACTGACCACTTGCGTACGCACAAGAAGGATCACCATTCCCGCCGCGGACTGCTGAAGATGGTTGGACAACGTCGTAAACTGCTGGCGTATTTGAAGAACAAAGACATCAGACGTTACAGCGCCCTGATCGAAAAACTGGGATTGCGTCGCTAATTTTCCATAAGCATGACCCTAAAGCAGCCTGGTTGTATACCGTATGTCCTTCTTACGAGCGACAGCGGGACAGCCGGGTTGCTTTTTGAAAATTTAGGGAAAACTATGGCAGAGGCAAGTAGATATGATTTGTAAAAACGGCTATTTAACCTCACAGAGGACAAGCCGTTTTTGCTTGTAAACCATACAGAACCGGTCATTTTCCTTTGGGAATATGGATTCCGTTTCATTTTAGATTCAAGGAGGGATTTTATGGAAAAACGTGTAGAAATGCAGCTTGGCGGAAGACGCCTCGTGCTGGAAACAGGACGTCTCGCCAAGCAGGCCAACGCCGCTGTTATGGTCCGTTACGGAGATACTGCAGTATTGTGTACGGTTACGGCCTCCAGTGAGCCTAAAGATCTGGATTTTTTCCCGCTTACGGTGAACTATGAGGAAAGATTATACGCAGTAGGTAAAATTCCTGGCGGATTTATCAAACGGGAAGGCAGACCGAGCGAGAAAGCCATTCTGTCCAGCCGGCTGACGGACCGTCCGATCCGCCCGCTGTTTCCGGAAGGCTTCCGCAACGATGTGCAAGTGCTTAATCTGGTAATGAGCGTCGATCAGGATTGCGCTCCTGACATTGCTTCCATGATCGGTACCTCCGCAGCGCTCAGCATTTCCGATGTGCCGTTTGATGGACCTATTGGCGGTGTGGCTGTAGGCCGAATTAACGGTGAATTCATTATTAACCCTGATGTTGCGCAGCAAGCGGTCAGCGACATCTATGTTGTGGTGGCCGGAACCAAGGACGCTATCATGATGGTGGAAGCAGAAGCCAATGAAGTGCCGGAAGATGTAATGCTGGAAGCGATTATGTTCGGGCATGATGAAATCCGCAAGATTGTAGCTGTGATCGAAGAACTGGTTGCCGTTGCCGGTAAGGAAAAAATGGCCGTGAAGCTGCATGCGGTTAACGCCGATGTTAATACCGAGGTTCGTGCCTATGCGCAGACCCGTTTGGTTGAAGCAGTGAAGATTGCCGAGAAGCATGCCCGTCAGGATGCCATCGACGCGATCAACAATGAGACGGTGGAGTATTTCGTTGAGAAATACATAGAAACACCTGAGCTTTTGAAGGATGTCAAGGAAGTACTCCACGATATCGTCAAGGATGAAGTAAGACGTCTGATTACTCATGACAAAATCCGCCCGGATGGACGCAAGTTGGACGAAATCCGTCCAATTGAATGCGACACAGCTCTACTGCCGCGCACACATGGTTCCGGACTCTTTACACGTGGACAAACGCAGATTCTTAGCGTATGTACGCTTGGCGCGCTTGGAGATGTGCAGATTCTGGATGGCATAGATCCGGCTGAAACCAAACGCTTCATGCATCACTATAACTTCCCGCCGTTCAGCGTAGGGGAGGCCCGTCCGCTTAGAGCACCGGGTCGTCGTGAGATTGGACACGGAGCCCTTGGGGAACGCGCATTGTCCAAAGTCATTCCTAGTGAAACTGAATTTCCGTACACGATTCGTCTGGTTTCAGAAGCTATTGAATCTAATGGTTCTACCTCTCAAGCCAGTATCTGCGCCAGCATCTTGGCAATGATGGATGCAGGTGTGCCTATTAAAGCGCCTGTAGCCGGTGTAGCGATGGGTCTGATCAAGGACGGCGAGCATGTGTCGATTCTGACGGACATCCAAGGTATGGAAGACCATCTGGGCGATATGGACTTTAAGGTAGCAGGTACGGCTGAAGGCGTTACCGCGATTCAGATGGATATCAAGATCGCCGGTATCGACCGCAAGATTCTTCAGGAAGCCTTGCAGCAGGCTAGAGAAGGACGTATGTTCATCTTGGGCAAAATGATGGAAGCCATCTCCGAGCCTAGAGCAAGCCTGTCCAAATACGCGCCTAAGATTATCATCATCAACATCAACCCGGACAAAATCCGCGATGTTATCGGTGCAGGCGGCAAGATCATCAACAAAATCATCGAAGAAACCGGCGTAAAGATCGACATTGAACAGGATGGACGCGTATTTATCGGCTCTTCCGACGAAGCGATGATTGAGAAAGCCCGCGGCATTATCGAAGGTATTGTGAAGGAAGTTCAGGTCGGTGAAATTTACGTGGGTACCGTCCGCCGCATTGAGAAGTTCGGCGCCTTTGTCGAACTGATTCCCGGCAAAGACGGATTGGTGCATATTTCCCAGCTGTCTACTGAGCGCGTAGCCAAAGTGGAAGACGTTGTAGCCATTGGCGACACGATTACTGTTAAAGTAACCGAAATCGACCAGCAGGGCCGCGTCAACCTGTCGCGCAAAGCTGTGCTGACCTCTGAAGGTGCAGCCAAAGCGTAATTTCGCTATAAGCATAGTATCGAAGTCAATTGAATGAATGAGAAGAGACAGAAGCAATTGCGTTCTGGCTCTTTTTTTACTTCACAGGGGGCCGTTGAACGGCTTCTTTTTTTATAGCTTAGTCCATTGAGCTTACCCCCCTTTGACAGCTAAAAAGCAGTATGCTAATATATTACCGACAGACAGTCGGTCTACGAATAGGAGACGTACGAAAAATGAGAACAGTAAAAGAGGCTGGAGAACGCAGAAATGAGATCCTCGATGCAGCGGATGAGCTGTTTGGGCAGAAGGGCTTTGACGGTACAAGTACAAATGATCTTCTCGAAAAAGTAGGAATTGCGCGGGGTACGCTATATTACCACTTCAAGTCGAAGGAGGATATTATGGATGCGCTGATTGAACGATATAATACCCGTCTTATAGGTGGAGCGCAGGAAATTGCCTTAGACAAGAGCATCCCTGTATATGAGCGCATTATGCGCGTTGTAATGGCACTGAACATAAGCGGCAATAGCTCTCAGGAAATTATGGAGCATATTCACAAGCCGCAGAACGCGCTTATGCATCAGAAAATACAAAGGGTTATCATCAGCGGCGTTCCGCCGATTCTGGGGGGGATCATCCAGGAAGGGATTGAGCAGGGCCTCTTCAAAACACCGTTTCCACATGAATGCATGGAGATGATTGTAATCTATTTAAATACCATTTTTGATAACGACATGGTGGAAATGACGGATGAGGGACGCCTTTCACGACTGCAGGCGTTTGCATTCAACGCAGAAAGGCTGCTCGGTGCCGAAAACGGAAGTCTAATGCACGTAATGCAGATGTTTGGCGGAGAAAGTGGAGACAGCCCATGAATAACTCCGGTAAATCGTTCGGGAAATTCCTTCTTCTGTGGTCGGGACAGTTTATTTCAGCAGTAGGCAGTGGGCTTACATCGTTTGGGCTTGGAATTTATGTCTTTGAGCAGACGGGCAAGGCATCGGCAACGGCGCTTGTAACCTTGCTTGCGTTTTTGCCGGCACTTCTTTTAAGTGCTTTGGCGGGAGTGCTGGCGGACCGCTATGACCGCAGGCTTTTAATGATGCTGGGTGACAGTCTTTCCGGCCTGGGGCTTGTATTCATTCTGATGTGTATGTTCCGTGGAGAAGCTGAGTTATGGCAGATTTGTGTGGGAGTTACCATAAGCTCGGTGTTTTCATCATTGCTTGATCCCGCATATAAAGCTACAGTTACAGATCTGCTTACGGAGGAGCAATATACCAAGGCAAGCGGTTTTGTTCAGGTGGCCGGGTCGGCCAAATATCTGATTTCGCCAGTGATTGCGGGATTTCTGCTTACCGTTTCAAATATAAAGCTGCTGCTGGTTATCGATATCTGCACCTTTTTTGTAACGGTTGCTTCAACGTTTGTTGTACGCAGTGGTCTTGTTGCAAAGAAATATGAACAGGCAAAATCACTGACCCGTGAATTCAAAGAAGGCTGGAGCGCCGTTTCCGGGAACAGGGGAGTGCTTGTTCTTGTGATAATGACTTCGGTTTTGACCTTTTTCCTCGGCTTTATAGAGACACTTTCCACCCCCATGATCCTCGCTTTTTCGGACAGCTACGCATTAGGAACGGTTGAAACCATAATCGCCTTGGGAATGCTCTTGAGCAGCGTGTTGATAGGAATTTTTACGATAAAAAAAGGCTATGTGAAAATACTTTCGGTATCCATGTTTTTCACCGGGATATTTATGGCGATGTTCGGACTGCGTGAAAATATTGTGCTCATCTGTGTTTCCGGATTTTTATTTTTCGCCATGCTCCCCATTATAAATACATGTCTGGATTTTCTGATTCGCACCAACATTGATAATTCAGTTCAGGGTAGAGCGTGGGGACTTATTGGTGTCATTTCTCAGCTTGGCTTTGTTGCCGCTTATGCGCTATCCGGTGTACTTACCGATTATATATTCACTCCTTTGCTGGTTGACGGCGGAAGGTTTGATGACAGTGTGGGAAGGATCATCGGCACGGGCAGCGGCAGGGGCGCCGGATTACTTATTTTCATCGCCGGAGTACTGGCATGTGTGACTTCAGTAATTCTATATAACATAAAATCGGTTGCAAAGCTCGAACATGGAGGGAATTATGTATTATAGAATCCTTCGTAATGATTTTTCGAAAAGCAAGTTGATAACGCTGATAACTATGGGATTTGTAGCAGCTGCTGCCATGCTTGTTTCTCTTGTGGCCATGCTTGTCGTAAATTTATCCAGTGCGATAGATTCATTGATCACTCAGGCGAAAACCCCGCATTTTATGCAGATGCATTCGGGTGTAATTGATACTGCACGGCTTGCGGCTTTTGCAGAGCAGAATAGTAATGTCGCTGAATTTCAGGTGCTTGAATTTCTTAACGTTGACAGTGTGCGGATTGTGATTGGCGGAAGATCGCTTGCGGACAGCGTTCAGGACAACGGATTCAGCACGCAAAGCAAAAAATTCGATTATCTTCTTGACCTTAACGGAAAGCCTATACAGGTATCCGATGGGGAGCTTTACGTCCCGATCAGCTACATGAAGAACGGCAGCGCACAGATTGGCGACAAGGCTGTGATATCCGGTAAGGAATTTACTGTTGCTGGATTTCTACGCGATTCGCAGATGAACTCGTTGCTCGCTTCCTCAAAGAGGTTTCTTGTGAGTGAGAATGACTATGCTGAAATCAAGGATTTCGGAAACAAAGAATATTTGATTGAATTCAGATTAAAAGACTTGTCCCTGCTTGGCGCATTCCAGACCGCTTACACCTCTGCCGGACTTGAAGCGGGCGGGCCTACGATTACATATTCGCTTTTCAAAATGCTTAACGCAATTTCCGACGGACTAATGATCGCCGTAATCCTTCTTGTAAGCATGCTTGTCGTTGCAGTTGCCCTGATGTGCATACGCTTCACGCTGCTCGCAAAAATCGAGGACGACTACCGCGAAATAGGTGTTATGAAGGCAATCGGGCTGCATGTCTCCGATATAAAGAAAATATATCTTGCAAAATACGCTGCGCTTGCGGCTGCTGGCTGTTTTCTTGGATTTGCACTTTCGTTTGTGTTCAGAGGCAATCTTCAAGAGAATATAAGGCTTTATATGGGGGAAAGCAGAAATTCTTTCGTTGGCTTGTTTATCGGAATCATGGGTGTCCTGCTGGTTTTCCTTACAATTATTGCCTATGTAAGCAGAGTGCTGAAGCGTTTTCAGAAAATATCCGCAGTGGAAGCTATACGCTTCGGTACTTCACAGGAAAAATCTGCGGGCGCGAAGCATTTTCGCTTGAGCCGAAACAGACTGGTTAACACGAATATTTTTCTCGGCATCAAAGATGTTCTTGCCAGTAAAAGACTTTACGCCACAATGCTTGCGGTGCTTGTTATCTCGGCTTTTATTATGCTTGTTCCACATAACCTGTACAACACGATTTCCTCAAAAGGCTTCATCACATATATGGGAATGGGAAAAAGTGATATGCGTTTTGACCTTCAGCAGACCGGTAATATTCCCGGAAAAGTTTCCGAAATTGCAAGGGCCTTGGAGAACGACAGGGCCATCTCCAAATTCACTGTGCTTACGACTAAGACATTTACAGTGAGGACAGAGGGCGGCTTAGAGGAACGGATCAAAATTGAGCTAGGCGATCATTCGATTTTCCCTTTGCAATATTCCGTAGGCAGAGCGCCCGCCGCAGCTGATGAAATTGCCCTTTCAACCATGAACGCCGATGAGCTTGGCAAAAAAGTCGGTGATGGCATGACACTGGTGGCCCAGGGGAAGGAGAAGAAGCTCACGGTAAGCGGAATTTATTCTGACATCACCAATGGCGGCAAAACTGCAAAAGCTGTTTTCGCCGACAATTCGGCGGATACGATGTGGAGCGTGATTTGTGCGGAGCTTACGGATAAATCTGTTGTGGGCAGCAAGGTTTCGGAATATGCGGCAAAATATGATTTTGCAAAGGTATCGGGCATTGATGAATATATTGCTCAGACCTTCGGCTCAACCATAGACTCCGTCGGGACAGCCGCCCGTGTCGCAATTGCCGTCGCGTTAATAATAACGGTACTGGTTACGCTGTTGTTTATGAAGCTGCTTGTCGTAAAGAACAGACATTCCATTGCCATAATGAAAGCATTAGGTTTTAGAAGCTCGGATATAATGGCGCAGTATGCTTCCCGCTCGGTATTCGTGCTGATTGCCGGAATTGTTATCGGTACGCTACTCGCAAATACTCTGGGAGAAATACTTGCAGGTGCGGTGATCTCCTCGTTTGGAGCCTCGTCGTTTAAATTTGTGGTCAATCCGCTTTCGGCGTATTTGCTGTATCCGCTGATGATGGTGTGTTCTGTACTTATCGCAACCATAATCGGCACATCGGGTGCGCAGCAAATTAGAATATCCGAAAATATAAAGGAGTAGCTTATGAAGAAGATTATTATCGGTGAAAATATAGTAAAATCTTTTGGCGAGGGCAAGGAAAAATACACTGCTCTGGATAGAGTCTCTGCCCAAATTGACGAAGGCGAGTTCGTTGCGGTTATGGGGCCTTCGGGCTCAGGAAAATCGACGCTGATGTTTGCGCTGAGCGGAATGGATGGCATTGACGGCGGAAAGATTGCATTTGACGGCAGGGATTTATCTGCACTGAGGGAAAATGAGCTTTCAGATATACGGAGAACAAAAATGGGATTTGTATTTCAGCAGCCGACTTTACTGAAGAATCTGAATATCCTCGACAACATCATACTTCCTTCAATGCGGGACAACAGAAGAAGCGCCCTGAAGATTACCGGGAAAGCAAAAGCACTTATGAAAAAGACAGGTATTGCGGAACTGGAAAAACGTGATATTACACAAGTTTCGGGAGGGCAGCTTCAGCGTGTGGGTATATGCCGTGCGCTTATGAACAATCCAAAAATTATTTTCGGTGATGAGCCGACTGGCGCGCTTAATTCAAAATCCGCACAGGAGATTATGGACATTTTCTCCGAAATCAACGCGGAAGGCACCACGGTTATGCTTGTAACTCACGATGCAAAGGTGGCGGCCCGGGCGGAGCGGATTATGTTTATGCGTGACGGAAATATTGTGAGCGAGATACGGATTCCGAAATTGAGCGGCACAAGTATTGACGACAGGATTAAAAAAGTCACTGAGAAAATGCGGGAAATAGGAATTTGAAAATGCAATGATCCACGCTGAGTGCTGCTGCTGGGCGTTTATATGCATATTTTCTTCCGGGGATACATAGGCTGGGACAAAGCGTCCTGTGCACTCACCCTGTGCGGGACGGACCAACGAACCGTTTCTGCCAGGGAGGAAGGACGTCATGAAGACGGATAAAGCGGCGATTATTCTAGCCTGCATTGCTGTGGTAATCGGTATCGGCAGCACCTATGGACCACTGAAGGACATGCTGGCCCAGCTTAAACCGCAGACTGGACTGGCTGTATGGAGCAATACTGCCACAGAGCCGAGGGATGCTTTGCGCACACTGATTGAGAACAAGGCAGCCAAGCTGAACAGTCCTGCGGTGGATGCCACGGTTGACCGGGTATGGAAAGCCATTCCGGGCTATAACGGGCTTGAGGTGGACATTGAGGCTACATACCAGACGGCACTGCTTCGGGGGGCAAAAGATCCTGTGAAGCTCCTGTACCGGCAAATACCGCCCAAGGTTTCGCTGAACGACCTGGGAGCGCAGCCGATTTACCGGGGCAACCCGGCCAAGCAGATGGTTTCACTGATGATTAATGTGGCATGGGGCAATCAATATATTATGCCGATGCTCGATATTCTTGATCAGGAGAAGGTGAAGGTTACCTTTTTTCTGGACGGAAGCTGGCTGAGCCATAATAAAGAGCTTGCCGCCGAAATGCTGAAGCGCGGGCATGAAATGGAGAATCACGCTTATACCCATCCCGATATGAGCACCTTAAGCCGGGAACGGGCCACCGCCGAGATTGAGAAGACACAGAAGCTCTTGAAGGAGAGCCTTGGGGTCACCAATACCTGGTTTGCCCCGCCATCGGGAGATTTTGATCAGGAGACGGTGGACATCGCCGCTTCCTTGGGGCTGAAAACAGTGCTGTGGACGCTCGATACGGTCGATTGGCGCAATCCTTCACCGGAATCGGTTATAGCCAAAATCAGCAGCAAGGTGGAGCCGGGAACTCTGATCCTGATGCATCCGACAGACTCTTCCTCTAAGGCGCTCCGGGGCATGATACGGGGGATTAGAGCCAAAGGCCTGCAGCTTGGGACAGTCAGTCAAACGCTCTCAGCGGAGCGCCTGATCCCCGCAGATGTTGAGTGAGCCGCTTATTTCTGGTAGGATAAGAGGCGCGAATACCAAATACAGATAGAAACAGGTCTATGCCAGGAGGACTTAGAAGTGGAAAAAATAGTATTATCAAACGGTCTGCGGGTGGTTACCGAAACCATTCCCACCGGCCGGTCCGTTTCCTTCGGAATCTGGGTCAAAACAGGCTCCCGGAACGAGAACCCGCTTAATAACGGGATTTCACATTTTATCGAACATATGCTTTTTAAAGGAACCGACCGCTATAGCGCCAAGGATATTGCTGAACAGTTCGATGCCATTGGCGGCAACGTCAATGCATTTACCTCCAAGGAATATACATGCTATTATGCAAAAGTGCTCGATGAGCATCTGCCGATTGCCGTCGACGTGCTGGCGGACATGTTTTTCCGTTCACGGATGGATGCAGAAGAGCTGGCGAAGGAAAAAAACGTCATCCTTGAGGAAATTGCCATGTGCGAGGACACGCCGGATGATCTGGTGCATGATCTGATGTGTGCCGCCGCCTACGGGGAACACCCGCTTGCTTATACTATCCTGGGCTTGAAGGAACGGCTGCTGGAGATGACACCCGACGATCTGCGCGCTTATATGAAGCAGCAGTATACGATAGAGAATACGGTCATCAGCGTAGCCGGCAATATCAATGACGGATTAATCGAGCTGCTGGAGCAGCATTTCGGATCTTTCGACAATCACGGAGAAACCTCCACGCTGACAGCACCTGATTTTCATGGCGGGCTGCTGTTTCACCGCAAGAAAACCGAGCAAAACCACATTTGCCTTTCCTTGCCGGGCGTCCAAAGCGGTGGTCCGCTGCAATATCCAATGGTGCTGCTGAACAATGCCATCGGCGGCGGGATGAGCTCACGGATGTTCCAGGAAATCCGCGAGAAACGCGGATTGGCCTATTCGGTGTACTCCTACCACAGCTCACAGACAGACAGCGGGATGTTCACTATATATGCCGGGACTGCGCCGAAACAGACCAAAGCGGTGACTGAGCTGATCAAAGAGATGATGTATGAGCTTGCGGTCAAGGGACTGAGCGAGGACGAGCTGAGAAAGGGCAAGGAGCAGCTCAAAGGCAGTCTGATCCTCAGCCTGGAGAGCACAAGCAGCCGGATGAACCGTCTCGGCAAAAATGAGCTGATGCTTGGAAGACATGATACACTGGATGAGATGATCGCCAAAATCCAGCAGGTGACCATGGATGACGTCAATCAATTGCTGGACCATATGTTTGCCGAGCCGCTCGCGCTGGCGATGGTAGGTTCTACAGACAAAGCTATAGCCAATGTTAGGAGAGATGATCTTGTCTTATTACGTTCAAATTAACAAGCTTCCGGGAAATGAGGATGTGCTGCTGCCTCGCAAAATGTCGGAGCAAGCCTCAGGCTATGACCTGTACGCTGCTGTAGGCGAGCCTGTCGTGCTTGCTCCGGGAGAGCGCACACTTATCCCTACCGGTATATCGCTGGCCATGCCGGACGGCCTGGAGGCGCAGATCCGTCCGCGCAGCGGCCTGGCGCTGAAGCACGGCATCACCTGCCTGAACACACCGGGTACCATCGACGCCGATTACCGGGGCGAAATCAAGGTGCTCCTGATCAACCTGGGGCAGGAGCCATTTGCCATTGCCCGCAATGAGCGGATTGCCCAAATGGTTTTCCAGGCGGTGCCGTCCGTAACAATGGTCGAAGTGGAGGAGCTGTCCGCAACAGAGCGTGGAGCAGGCGGCTTCGGGCATACGGGCAAATAAGAAGCTGTACCGTTTCATCGTACACTACACACTAAGCTTGCGGAAGAACGCCGGTAACGGCATTGTCCGCAAGCTTTTTTCTATTTTGACACTTTCGTCTGCAGATTCTCTTCAACTACCTCGCGCAACTTCTCCATCTGGGCATCCCGCCGCTTGATGATATCTTTGACGGTGGTATAAGCTTCAATATCCGGAAAGACTGCATCCGCAGGATCGAGCTTCGGATTGGGACGGGTGAAGTTTTTAAAGGAAACCTGAAATTCAAGGCCTGATGATGGCAGCTTGAAAGGAAGGACGTCGCCATAGGAGGAAGGCTTATTTCCGGTGGCTTCCCCGAGAATCAGGCCCAATTGATTATCCTGAACCGTCACGGCGAACATATTGGCGGAGCTGAAGCTTCGCGGTGAGGTTAGAATGTACAGCTTTCCTTTGAAGGGCTGCGCCGTTTTCAGCGGGTTATCAGTCACACTGGGAGCATATTTTGCAGTACCGCTTTCCTGCCCGCCGTATGCCGCATGAACCTGTGGTGAAAAGCGTAATATTGCGCCGTAAGTACGATAAGACTTCACCTTCAGATAGGACATGAACTCATCCACTACTCTGGAGTCTCCGCCCCCGTTGTTTCGCAAATCGACCGCTATGTATCGTATTCCCCGTTTGTTAACCTCAGCGAAAAAATCCTTAACCATCTGAACATAGTGATCATCGTAATTGCACGTCGTTAATTCAAAAACACCCAAAGGCAGCTTTTTATCAAAATAATAATTCACATCAGTCTCGGCGCCCGGATATGGATTATAGAACTTCCCGGAGTTGTCGCTTGTAAATGTAAAGGTGCCTTCTACGTTTTGAACTCCCCGTTTTACTTGAACTGTGGCCTGATTGTCGCGGGTAAGCCCTAAATGGTTCAGAAAAATATCGGATATTACAAAGGTTGTGCCTTGCTCCCGCACCCATTGTTTATTTTCCGCCGGTATGGCTTTGGCCAGTTCCTGCTCCAGCTCATTAATACTGCGGTTTCCTATGGCTGTCACAATATCGCCGGTTTTGAGGACGCCTCTATCCTCAGTCACCACCAATCCCTCCCGGCTCCAGTACAAGGGCAAATCCAGCAGGCGCCGTGCTGAGAAGCTGTAAATGTATGTATGTCCGTCGTGCAGCAGAGACACAATCTCATCGGCAATGAAATAGAACTCTCCCGGTGTCTGTGGCTGCCGGATTTTGGAGTAGGCTTCCGCAATCACTTTTTTCTCTCCGACATTCCAGCCGTTAATCAGCCGCGGATGCATTTCCGCCAGCGTCTGCACCAGAAAGTTCAGATCCGCTTTCATTTGTTCAGGGGTCAGCTTCTTTTCGTCAGGTACGGGAGTAGATGCAGCACTTGGCTGAGGACTGGATACGGCTTGGGCAGTTGGAGCTGAAGACGGCAAAGGGGGAAGGGCTTTTTCTTTTTTGGTGGTGAAAAACACAGCGGCTGCAATCATGATCACCGCCAGCAGCGGAAGCGCATAGGTTGTCCATTTGTTTTTCATGTTGTGCACCGGAATCCTTCCTTTTACATTTTTAGTTAACTATAGAATGATCCCGGTAAGATTTCTGTGATCTTTTTGGAGTGCCCAGTATTTCTTCTCCGCTCATCACCCATCCGCAGCCTGCGGCATAAGATGCTCTATAGTCAATAGTGTGCATGTTGAAAGGAGCGTCATCCCTATGCTTACTGGCATCAGGATCGTGTTCCTGGGCGGGGACGCGAGACAGATTGAAGTGATTCGGAAATGTGTGGAAATGGATGCGACGGTAAGCGCTGCCGGGTTCGAAAAGTGGGATGCCCCAAGCCCAGGGGTGAGCCTGGAACAGATGTCGGCAGAGCTGCTAAGCAGTGCGGATGTGCTGGTGCTGCCTACGGTAGGCTGTGATGACGAAGGGAATATCAATGCGCTGTTCTCCAATCACCGTTTACAGCTGCGGGAGGAGCATATTGCGGCGCTGCCGGCGCGCTGTACGGTTTATACCGGCATGGCCAAAGGTTATTTGCGCGGTTTGTGCGCTAAGAATTCAATTAAGCTGGTGGAGCTGCTGAACCGGGACGATGTGGCTATATACAACTCTATCCCTACAGCGGAAGGTGCGCTGGTCATGGCCATTCAGAATACGGATTTTACTATTCACGGCTCTACCTCTATGGTGCTGGGCATGGGCAGAACCGGATTTACAATGGCAAGGGCGCTGCAGGGCTTAGGTTCAAGCGTGAAGGTAGGGGTAAGAAAACAGGAGCATTACGCACGCGCCGAGGAGATGGGCTGGAAGCCTTTTATGACCGGAGAGCTGCTGGCTCATGTGGCTGAGGTGGATCTCATCTTCAATACAATTCCAAGTATGATCATCACGGCACAGGTGCTTTCGCGTCTTCCCAAGCACTGTGTAATTATTGATCTGGCTTCCGCTCCGGGCGGGTGCGATTTCCGCTATGCGGAAAAACGCGGGATCAAGGCTATGCTGGCACCGGGCTTGCCCGGGATCGTTGCTCCCAAAAGCGCCGGCATCATTATGGCAGGTGCGCTGGTACAGTCGATATCTGACGAGAGTTTGAACAGGGGGGACGAATAAATGGATTGGCATGGAAAAACAGTAGGTTATGCGATTACCGGCTCCCACTGCACGTTTGCGGAGGTCATGCCGCAGATTCAGCGTTTTATGGATGGCGGAGCCAAAGTGGTCCCGATTGTGTCCGCATCCGTGCTAAATACGGATACCCGCTTCGGCACATCGGAAAATTGGCTAAAACAGTTGAAAGAAATAACAGGGAATGATATCATTTCTACAATTGTTGAAGCGGAACCGCTGGGTCCTTCCAAGCTGCTGGATGTCTTGACTATCGCTCCCTGCACAGGGAATACGACGAGCAAGCTGGCTAACGCCATGACAGACAGCCCTGTGCTTATGGCTGCCAAGTCACAAATGCGCAATGGGCGTCCGCTGGTGCTGGCGATCTCGACCAACGATGGGCTGGGCCTGAACGCGGCGAACATTGCGAAGCTGCTGGTAACCAAGAATATTTATTTTGTGCCGTTCGGCCAGGATAACCCGCAGGGCAAGCCTAATTCACTTGTGGCGCAGATGGATCTCATTCCCGAGGCCTGTTATGCGGCGCTGCAGGGCAATCAGCTGCAGCCCATGATTATCGAACGGTTTCATTCAGCATAGACAACAGATTCGTTTTATGCAGGCACTCCGATTATAAGGCTCATATAAGCCGTCCTCAACCTGAGGGCGGTTCAACACTTTAAAAGACCAGGCGCAAGCTGATTTATTCCATTCATGGAATAATGGGTTGCGTACATATTAGTGTGCTTGCTTAGAGAAGTAATGGAGGAATTATTCATGGGTATTTTGGTGCAAAAATTCGGCGGAACCTCACTCTCCACACCTGCGGCCAGAGAACACGTTATCCGTCATGTCAAACGGGAGCTGGCCAGCGGCTTCAGCCTGGTTGTTGTAGTGTCGGCCATGGGCCGCAAAGGTGAGCCTTATGCGACTGATACACTGCTGGACTGGGCGGTGCAGAACGGAAATTCACTGCCGGACCGGGAGAAGGACCTGCTGATGTGCTGCGGAGAGATCATCTCGGCAACAACCTTGTGCGGGCTGCTGGAGCAGGAGGGCATCCGCTCGACAGTGCTGACAGGTGCACAGGCGGGATTTCTCACGGATAACAGCTTCGGCAATGCAAGAATTCTCGATGTGCGGACCGAACGCATTCTGCGTGAATTGCGCGAACAAAAGGTAGTTATTGTAACCGGGTTCCAGGGTCAGACCGAAGCCGGTGATTTCACGACCCTTGGACGCGGCGGAAGCGATACGTCAGCAACTGCGCTCGGCGCTGCACTGCGTGCGGACATGGTTGACATTTATACGGATGTCGATGGAATTCTTACCGCCGATCCGCGGATTGTCGAGGATGCCAAGCAGCTGACCTATGTCAGCTACACGGAGATCTGCAACATGGCTTATCAAGGGGCCAAGGTGATTCACCCCCGCGCCGTTGAGATTGCGATGCAGGCTCAGATCCCAGTGCGCGTACGGTCTACATTTTCCGAAGCCGAAGGTACACTTGTAACCCATCCTGAAGGATTTAGCGATGTTTCGAATGGGGTTGTGGACCGGTATGTCACAGGGATCGCCTATGTCAGCAATGTTACCCAGATTTCGGTGGAGTGTCCGGAAGGCAACGGAACCGGCGTGCAGCTGCAAATTTTCAAAAGCATGGCCGACAACGGCATCAGCGTGGACTTCATCAATGTGACGCCAAGCGAGGCTCTATATACCGTAAATGACGACAAGTCGGAGCAAGCGATTGCCGCGTTGCAGGAGCTGGGGCTGCGTCCTTCAAGCCTGTCCGGCTGCGCTAAGGTCTCTGTCATCGGCGGCGGCATCAATGGCGTTCCCGGCATCATGGCCCGCATCGTTGAAGCGCTAAGCTCGCAGAATATTCAAATCCTGCAGTCAGCGGACTCCAATACAACCATTTGGGTTCTGGTCAAAAAGGAAGACATGGTGCAGTCGCTGCGCGCATTGCATGCCAAATTTGAATTACACCGCTGACAAGGAGGAATTCAAAGTGGACTTCGGAAGATTAATAACCGCCATGGTGACCCCCTTTGACGGGGCTGGAGAGATCAACTGGGAAGCCGCCTCACGGCTTGTCGATTACCTCATAGAGGAGCAGAAATCCGAAGCGCTCGTAGTTTGCGGAACGACCGGAGAATCCCCCACCTTAAGCGATGAAGAGAAGCTTGAGCTGTTTGCTTTTGTACTGGAGAAGGCTGCTGGACGCTGCAAAATCATTGCCGGAACCGGCAGCAACAATACCAGACATTCTATACATTTGACGAAGGAAGCGGAGAAAATCGGTGTGGACGGCGTGCTTTTAGTCGTTCCATATTACAACAAACCGAACCAGGAAGGACTATACCAGCATTTTGCAGCCATAGCCGGTGAGACTTCGTTGCCGGTTATTTTGTACAATGTGCCCAGCCGTACCGGTGTAAGCATGAGTGCGAAGACCACTTTGCGGCTGGCTGAAATCCCGAACATTGTGGCTACCAAAGAATGTGCTTCCGTTGACCAGGTTACATTGATTGCTGCTGCTTGTCCGCCTGATTTCCGCGTCTATTCCGGGGATGATTCTGCAGGTCTTGCTGCGCTTGCTGTCGGAGGGTACGGAATCATCAGTGTAGCCAGCCACGTAGTCGGGGCGGAGATGGCAGAGATGATTAACGCCTTTATCTCAGGAAATGTACAGCGGGCTGGTGAGCTTCACCGCAAGCTGTTTCCTGTGTTCAAGGGCTTATTTGAATGTCCGCAGCCGCTGCCGAATCCATCGGCGGTGAAATATGCGCTGGGGCTGCGCGGGCAGAATGTCGGCTCTGTACGGCTTCCGCTCATTCCACCCACTGAAGAAGAGGCGGTATTTATCGCGGGGCTGCTGAAATAAGACGGGGTTTGAATTCAAAGGCTGGCATTCCTATTCTAGGAGCGCCGGCCTTTTTTATGTTTGTTCAATGTCAAAATCGTAAACGCTGCATTAACGCTGGACCCCAGGTTTCTGTAGTTTTTTTTCGCCCGGAAAGTCCGAGCCCTAAGGAAAGAATAGGCATTCGAAGTTGATGACTTGTCTTTTGCCAAAAAAATCATGTATAATGTCCTTAAGTGACTGGGTGCGGTTAAAATTAAATATGCGGTAATCTTCCGTCAATGGATTTTACATTGTGAGACAGGATAGGTCCTTGATTAAGTCTGCGCTAATGATGCCAGATTTCCGCGCAAGGGGCGCGGACGGTGAATTTTGACGGCGTTTGTCCGCTTCATTCAATGTATTCACTGCCCGATTCGGGAGCTATTTGCAGTGCGGAATTGTATAGACTTATGGAATTTCTGTTTTTTATGGAAGTTATTAGCAATTTGAAAATGTGTTCAGCGCCGCTGAAATAATGAAGCTTATTGTTTTGCAAATAAAAAGTATGACGTCCAACATCATAGGAGGGTTAGATTCATTTGTCCAAAAAAAACAACAACGATAAATTGACGATTTTCGCTTTGGGCGGAGTCGGCGAGATCGGGAAAAACATGTATGTGGTTCAATACGGAAACGACATTGTAGTCGTGGATGCGGGGCTTAAGTTCCCGGAAGAGGATATGCTCGGTATTGATATTGTTATCCCTGACATCTCATATTTGACAGAGAACCGTGACAAGGTAAGAGGGATTGTGCTTACCCACGGCCATGAGGATCACATCGGCGGCTTGTCGTATGTGCTCAAGAACCTGAATGTTCCGGTTTACGGCACAAGACTTACCCTGGGGCTTGTAGAGAATAAGCTCAAGGAAGCGAACCTGCTCGGTGAAACAAAACGTATTCTTATCAATGAAGATTCGGAAATTGAGCTGGGCACTTCGCTCAAAGTGACTTTCTTCAGAACAAATCACAGCATTCCTGACTCAGTCGGCATTTGCATCGATACACCGGAAGGCAGTGTCGTTCATACAGGCGACTTCAAATTTGACCACACCCCAGTCAATGGTCAATATGCCAACCTGCACCGCATGGCTGAAATCGGGCAGAAGGGCGTGCTTGCGCTCCTCTCGGACAGTACCAATGCTGAGAAGCCCGGATTCACTCCTTCGGAGAAGAATGTCGGCATCGTTCTGGAGGATATTTTCCGCAAGGCAGATCAGCGGGTGGTTGTGGCAACCTTCGCCTCCAACGTGCACCGTATCCAGCAGGTGGTTAATGCTGCGGAATCAACGGGACGCAAGATTACTGTAATCGGCCGCAGTATGGTTAACGTAGTATCCATCGCTTCCGAGCTGGGATACCTGAACGTGCCGGACGGCATGCTGATCGAACCTGAGGAAATGAACAGAATGGCCGCCAACCGTGTAGTAGTACTGTGCACAGGCAGCCAAGGAGAGCCGATGTCGGCGCTTACCCGCATGGCGCGCTCCAGCCACCGCAAGGTGGATATTCTGCCGGGCGATACGGTAATTATTGCCGCAACACCGGTACCGGGCAATGAGAAATATGTCGGCCGTACGATTGATGAGCTGTTCCGCCTTGGCGCCAACGTAATTTACAGCGGCTCCAATTCCGGCGTTCACGTCTCCGGCCACGGCAGCCAGGAAGAGCTGAAGCTGATGCTCAACCTGATGAAGCCGAAGTATTTCATTCCTATTCACGGTGAATACCGGATGCAGCGCAAGCATGGACTGCTTGCAGAATCCGTTGGTGTAGATCCAAGCAATATTTTCATCACAGAGCTGGGTGAAGTGATTGAGATTTCCGGCGGTGCGGCACGCAGAGCCGGTAAGGTGACTGCAGGCAATGTACTGATCGACGGATTAGGTGTAGGCGATGTAGGCAACATTGTATTGCGCGACCGCAAGCTGCTGTCCCAGGACGGTATCCTGGTAGTGGTTGTTACGCTTAGCAAGCAGAATGGCGCTATCGTCTCCGGACCGGATATCATCTCCCGCGGGTTCGTCTATGTACGGGAATCCGAAGGACTCCTTGACGAAGCCAACCGTATCGTATCCGGCACGCTCCAGCGCCTGATGAGCGAGAAGGTTAATGAATGGGCATCGCTCAAGACAAGCGTCAAGGATTCGCTTGGACGTTTCCTCTATGAGCAAACCCGCCGCAGACCGATGATCCTTCCCATTATCATGGAAGTGTAATTTAAGAAGCTAACGATTAACAAATAAATAAGCAGGGCCAAGGCCCCTTCTCCCCGGAAATATTGGACGGTTTCCAGGGGAGAAGGGGTTTTTGTATGTTAAGGAGTGCATAACGGAGTCACTTGGAATGTCATACTAATGAAGATTAGCATGCCTCCAGCTAAAAAGTGCTGCAGGCGGAAAGGGAGTGCTGCGAACGATGGATGTAACAAAAGGAATTAATAACGCCTTAAACGAGGAGACTCTTCCTGACGAGGGGAAACCGGGAAGCATTGAGCCTGTTCTCCCGGAAGCGGCGGGCACTGTGAAGGAGCTTGGCGTGGCGGCGGTTCCAGCCGGAGAACCGGATATCTTTTGCATGACAATTATCGGGCAGATTGAAGGGCATTTCGTCCTGCCTCCGCATAACAAAACGACCAAATACGAACACATTATTCCTCAGTTGGTGGCCGCTGAACAGAACAAAAATATTAAAGGCCTGCTGATTATCCTCAATACAGTTGGTGGTGATGTAGAAGCCGGGTTGGCAATTGCGGAGATGATCGCTTCTTTATCGAAGCCGACAGTAACGGTAGTGATCGGCGGCGGCCACAGCATTGGCGTTCCGATTGCGGTATCCTCCAGCTACTCCATTATTGCCGAGAGCGCAACGATGACCATACATCCCATCCGAATGAACGGTCTCGTGATCGGAGTGCCGCAGACGTTCGAATATATGGAGCGGATGCAGGAGCGGATGGTGCGGTTTGTAACCTCACATTCACGGATTTCCGAGAAGCAGTTCAAGGATCTGATGTTCCAGACCGGCGAGCTGAACCGCGATATTGGTACGGCTGTGGGCGGAGCGGATGCTGTCAAATACGGCCTGATGGATGAGGTTGGCGGCATCGGCGCCGCGCTGAACCGGCTGAATGGTATGATCGCCGGAAATATTTCTTCGGCTTCGGAGCCTTTGATACAGGGAGGGTTGACTCAATGACCTTGTATTCTGTGGTACCGGTGGAGCAGGTGTTTGAGGGTGCGATCAGCTTTGTCCAGCCGCTGCAGGAGGTGAGCATCCAGGGTATGCTGATGCAGGTGGAGCCGCTGGAACGGGGCCAGGCGCGGATCGTCAGACTGCTGGATTGCCCGCTGCAGAAATATCTCGACCCGGCGTTCTCCCCGGGAGCGATTATCAGCTACGATAAATAATTCAGTTCATCCCGGAGCCTATAAGAAAAGGCGAACAGAGTGCCAGGAAGATGCATTTTTTTACAAAAGAGAACATAGGTACGCCACGCCATTATATGGTATAATAGTGTTCCGGGGGTGGCTGGTGTGGCTAAACGAAGAAGAAAGAAGAAGAAAAAAGCGCTGCTCGGCAGCGTTTTAAAATATGAAATCTACGGGATTATGCTTATTACATTATCCGTCATTGCTTTATCCGGTGAGGCGGCGGTAGGGCGCTCCCTTTCCAGCATGGCAGGGTATTTACTCGGGAGATTTTATTTTGTGCTGCCGCTGACCGGCATATTTTACGGCTTGATGGTGATGATTCACAGAAGGTGGCCTTCCTCCTGGAACAGCCGCCATTCCGGCGTGCTGCTGCTAGTGCTGTCCATGTGCCTGATGAGCACGATATCGGCAATGGAGCAGAAGCTGGGGCCATTGTCGATGCTGCATCCAGGCAATGTGCTTGCGCAAATACATAACGACCTGTCGGGTGCGCTCTCGCCAGGCTCCAGCGACAGCAATGTGTACATGCTGGGCAAGGATATCAGCGGAGGATATCTCGGAGCATTGGAGTATGCGGTATTGCTGTGGCTGTTCGGCAGTCTTGGAGCCAAGCTCCTGATGATTGTCATGCTGGCGATCAGCTTCATGCTGATTACGAACCTCTCTTATGTTGAGCTGTTCGCCTTGCTGCGGAGCCGGGCGGTGAAGCTGGTGGAGGGCATCCGGCGGAGAGCTGCCAACCGGCCTGCTGCGGTACCGGTGACCTCCAGAGCTGCTAGAGCAAGCCGGGCGCCTGCTCCGCAGCCTGTGCAGGATGACGATGAGGATGAAGAGGATGATGAGCAACTGCCGCGCCGGAGCCAGCCGCAGTTCTTGCAGAGAATCGGGGGCTGGTTCAGCGGAGCTCCACGGACCGGCCAGCCTGCAGCCGAGACCGAACCGGAGGATCAGACGGATTCTGATGTTGTGGCGGCAGGTGCACCTTCGATGCCAATTATCTCGGGGATTCGTAATGATGACCTGTCCCAGCTTGACGATGATGATGATTATTTCGGTGATGATGCAGAGCCTGTATCCCCCATTATCCGCGATTTCTTCGAGCATATCCGCTCGGAAGGACTGAATGCGGAAGACCGTGAAGAGTGGGGTGAGTTCTCGCCTGCTGCGCGGAACGGAGGCATCAGAGCCGCTGATCCCGTTAGCAGCCCTCCAAATGCTCAGCCTGTGGATGACGAATTGCCGGAGGAGCAGGTTACGGTTCAATTGGATGGACTGCTGGATTCGGCTCCAGAAGGGGAAGAAGTTCCCGCTCCGCCGCTTCCTCCGCCGCCTAAGCCCTACAAGCTGCCTCCTTTCCGCCTTCTGGCGAAGCCTAACAACGGAGGCAAAGCCGGTGACCAGAATGATTACATGCAGACAGCACGTAAGCTGGAAGCAACGCTGGAAAGCTTCGGAGTAAGGGCCAAGGTGCTTGAGGTCGTAAGAGGACCGGCGGTTACCCGGTATGAAATTCAGCCCGATATTGGGGTGAAGGTCAGCCGGATCGTTAATTTGACCGATGATATTGCGCTTGCGCTTGCAGCCAAGGATATCCGTATGGAAGCGCCGATCCCGGGCAAGTCGGCCATCGGGATTGAGGTGCCGAATCCCGAGGTCTCTATTGTAACGATGCGCGAGGTTATGGAGACGCAGGTTTTCCAGGATGCCGAATCCAGGCTGTCGATCGCCTTCGGGCGTGATATTTCCGGCCAGACCATTGTGGGAAATTTGGCCAAGATGCCCCATCTCCTGGTTGCAGGAGCAACAGGCTCCGGGAAGTCGGTATGCATCAACGGCATTATTACCAGTATTTTATACAAGGCCAAGCCGAATGAGGTTAAATTTCTGATGGTCGATCCCAAGATGGTCGAGCTTAATGTGTACAACGGGATTCCCCATCTGCTTGCACCGGTGGTCACCGACCCCAAACGTGCGAGTCTCGCCTTGAAGAAGATTGTGGTGGAAATGGAGAAAAGATATGAGCTGTTCTCCAATTCAGGCACTCGCAATGTGGAAGGCTACAACAATCTCATGAAGGATAATCCGGCGGCGGTGCTGCCATATATTGTTGTTATCGTGGACGAGCTTGCCGACCTGATGATGGTTGCGGCGAACGATGTTGAGGATGCAATCTGCCGGCTTGCACAGATGGCGCGTGCAGCGGGAATTCACTTGATTATTGCCACCCAGCGTCCTTCTGTCGATGTTATTACCGGGCTGATCAAAGCCAACATTCCTTCACGCATCGCCTTCGGCGTATCTTCGAATGTGGATTCACGGACAATTCTGGACATGCCTGGCGCAGAGAAGCTGCTTGGACGTGGGGACATGCTGTTCCTGCCGATGGGCGCCTCCAAGCCTACACGTGTGCAGGGCGCTTTTATGAGCGATCAGGAAGTCGAAACCATTGTGCAGTATGTCAGCAGCCAGGGCGAAGCTAATTACGATGAATCCATCGTGCCTGAAGTGGATGAGACAGTGACGGGGGATGAGGAGCCCCAGGATGAGTTGTATGATCAGGCGGTACAGATTGTGCTGGAAGCGAAGCAGGCCTCCGTATCGCTGCTTCAGCGGCGCATGCGTGTCGGTTACACGCGCGCGGCCAGACTCATTGACTCGATGGAGGCCCGGGGGGTCATCGGGCCGTACGAGGGCAGCAAGCCGCGTGAGGTGCTGATGTCCCTGGAGCAATTCCAGCATAACCGGATCAGTTCATAATAGTTATGGATCGTCTTTACCGAGCACCTCTTTCCCAAGCGGAAAGGGTGCTTTTTTGTTGCGGTGCAAGGGTAGAGCGCCTTAGATCTCGTCATTCCAGACAAGTAATGCATAGGATGTCCTGCCAGTCGTCATAATAACTTTATCCATCCATGCAGAACTTACAAGAGAAAGGTAGAGCGATCCCTTATGAAAAAGCATAAGCAGTGGGTAATTGCCGCGCTAACCCTTACGCTGGCGGCAGCGCCGTTTGCAGGCACGTTCGTTAAGGAACATGGCGTAGTCTACGCAAATCAGCTAAATAACGCGTCTGGTATGAAGGAAAATACTGTACCGGAGGGGCAGGTTTTGCCCGCTTTCGGAACAACTCCGCTTCAGTTGGGTTCTTCCGGAAAGGATGTTTATGAGCTGCAGGGAAGGCTGAAGTATCTCGGATTTTATGCAGGAGCCATAGACAGTGAATTTGGAAGCAAGACCAAAAATGCGGTAACCTGGTTCCAGTGGAAATTTGGCATGCCGGCAGATGGCGTTGTAGGCGCTAAAACAAAGCTCAAGCTGTATAATGCCACAAAAGCCTGGCGGCCGACAGAGCCGCCCACCGAAACGGCAAATAATACAGGCGGTAACAATGCTAATGCAGGTACCTCGAACACAGCGGAGCTGAGCTCCGGCAACACTATGGGGCTGTCTGAAAATGATCTGAAGATTATGGCGAACGCGGTGTACGGAGAATCGCGGGGGGAACCCTTCGAAGGTCAGGTCGCCGTTGCTGCCGTAATTCTGAACCGCGTCAAATCGCCCAACTTTCCAAATACGCCTTCCGGTGTGATTTTTCAGCCAGGCGCCTTCACGGCGGTAGCTGACGGCCAGATTTATCTGGAACCCAACGAACAAGCCCGTAAGGCTGTGCAGCAGGCACTCAATGGCTGGGACCCTTCGGGCGGCTGCATCTACTACTTTAATCCGAAGACGGCCACCTCCAAATGGATCTGGTCCCGTCCGCAAGTGAAGACGATTGGACAGCATATTTTCTGCATGTAACCATGAATACGTGGGCCTTAGAGCAACCGGTATGTTCCTTCCGGTTGCTTCCTTACTTTGGAATGGTTTAGAATGGATAATACTTCATAAACTTGTTGTATAGAGAGTGAACTTAAGAATTCGGCTTGCCCTCTTCTTAAGATCAGCTTATATTGCAGTTATCCACGCCGTAAAGGAGTTTTGGACTTGACAAATAATGGATTTCAACATGGCAGCGCTGCAGGCATGCGTATTCATGTCTTGCCGACAAAGGCGTTTAAGACATTCGCCATCTCACTTTATGCCGGCGTTCCACTCGATGAGAGTACGGTTACTTCTACGGCTCTTGTTCCCTTCGTGCTGCGAAGAGGCACATCGGCTTACCCGGAAACAACCCAGTTCCGTGAACGGCTGGAGGAGTTATACGGTGCCGGATTCGGCTTTGACATTTACAAAAGAGGCGATTACCAGATTGTTCAATTCCGCATGGATACGATCAATGATTCCTTCGTGCAGAGCAAGGAGAGCCTTCTTGGTGAATCCTTTGCTTTTCTCGGAGAGGTATTAACCCGGCCACTGCTGGAGGATGGAAGCTTTCGCGCTTCCTATGTAGCTACAGAACGCGAGACGGTGCGCAAGAAGCTGGATTCAATCGTTAATGATAAAATCCGCTATGCAGCGGAGCGCTGCATCGAGGAAATGTGCCGCAAGGAGCCTTACCGTCTGCATCCGCTCGGCCAAAGAGCCGATCTTGACGGAATTACGCCGGAATCGCTGTATAAGTCCTATAATTCATGGCTGAACGGAGCCATACTGGATTTGTATGTGGTCGGTGACACAACGCCGGAGGAAGTGGAGAAGCTGGTGGTCCGCCATTTTGGCCGTGCCCATACAGAAACTGCCGCCTATTCCGCGGATTTTACACCGGTAACGGTTGCTGAAGTCCGGACGGTCGAAGAGAAGCTCGATGTGAACCAGGGCAAGCTCAATATGGGATTGCGCACTTCAATCACTTATAAGGACGACCGTTACGCCTCTGCCCTGATATATAACGGCATTCTGGGCGGCTATCCGCACTCCAAGCTGTTTGTCAATGTGCGCGAGAAGGAGAGTCTGGCTTATTACGCTTCTTCGCGTTATGACGGGCATAAAGGCATTGGCACGATCCAATCGGGAATTGAAACGCAGAATTACGGCAAAGCGGTGGATATTATCCGCAAACAGCTTGATGAGCTGAAGGCCGGCAATATCAGTGATCTGGAGCTTAGCCAGACCAAAGCCATGATCCGCAATCTGCTTTCCGAAATCCAGGATTCCGCTTTTGAAATGATCTCCTTTGATTTCAACCGCCAATTGTCCGGAAAAGACCGCTCTGCACAGGAGTTGCTTACCCAGGTGGATGGCATGGGAGCGGAGGATGTGAAGGCTGCGGCAGGCACATTCGAGCTGGATACGATTTATTTCCTGACAGGGAAGGGGGAATAGCGGTGGAAAAGATCCATTACGAGAAGCTTCAAGAGACACTTTATCACGAGGTTATGGATAACGGCCTGCAGGTGTACGTGCTGCCGAAGCCGGCTTTTCTCAAAACCTATGCGACCTTTGCCACCAAATACGGCTCTGTGGACAATCACTTCAAGGTTGCGGGCGGCGAAGAAACGACAGTGCCTGACGGCATAGCCCACTTTCTGGAGCACAAAATGTTCGAGGAGCCGGAAGGCGATATTTTTGCCACTTTTGCCTCTAATGGGGCTTCAGCGAATGCTTTTACCAGCTTTGATCAGACCGTTTACCTCTTCTCTGCTACAGAGAACATCGAGACCAATCTGAGTACGCTTGTGGATTTTGTGCAGCGGCCTTATTTCACCGATGAGAATGTGGAAAAGGAAAAGGGGATTATCGGCCAGGAAATCAATATGTATGCGGATAATCCGGATTGGCGCGTGTACTTCGGCTTGATCGAAGCGATGTACGCCAAACATCCGGTTCATATCGACATTGCCGGAACCATCGAGTCCATTGCAACAATCACCAAAGAAACATTGTACACCTGCTACAATTCCTTTTACCATCCCAGCAATATGCTGCTGTTTGTGGTTGGCGGCGTAGAGCCGGAAAAGGTATTCGAGCTGGTACGCAGCAATCAGAAAGCCAAATCCTACGGCAAGCAGGGTGAGATCAAGCGCCTCTTCGAGGAAGAGCCGGTTCAGGTGGCTACCAAAGTGAAGGAAACCAAGCTGGCTGTGTCGATGCCGAAGCTCCTCTTCGGATTTAAGGAGAAGGTGGAGGGGCTCACCGGAGAAGCAGCAGTACGCCGCGATCTGACGACCAAGCTGATGCTTGATTTGCTGCTGGGAAGCAGTACGTCGCTGTACCAGAAGCTCTATGACGAGGAACTCATCTCTGACAGCTTCGGGCATGAATTCAACAGTTCACCGCAATATGCATTTTCAGCCATCGGCGGGGATACCAAGGACCCGGACCTGCTGCTCAAGCGGATCAAGGAAGAGATTAATCTTGTGCTTGAATCGGGCTTTGCGGAGAAGGATTTCGAGCGTGCCCGCAAAAAGAAAATCGGCGGCTATCTCCGTATGCTGAACTCGCCGGAGAGCATCGCCCATGAATTCACACGTTACCAGTTCCGTGGCGGAGATCTGTTCGAAGTGCTCCCGCTGTACGAAGCGATCACGCTTGAAGAAGTCAATGCCCGCCTGCGCGCGCATGTGGACTGGGAACAACTGGCCGTGTCACTCGTGGTGAGTCCTTAATGGCGCTTTCGGGAGAGAACAGCAAGCCAATCGGGGAAATGACAGTGCTTATTACCGGAGGCAGCGGGGGAATCGGCGGTGCGATTGCCGAGCGTTTTGCTTCCGTAGGAATGAATATTGTGATTCATTATATGAACTCGCATGAAGCGGCGAATGATGTTGCCCGGCGCTGTATGGCGCTTGGGGCCAAGGTAATGACGGTGGCGGCGGATATGAAAGACCGCAGCCAGCTTGAGCGTATGGCGGAAAGACTTGAGAGCAGCGGCATGCAGCCGGATATTCTGGTGAATAATGCCGGAAAGGCGCATTACGGCATGCTTGCCGATGTTACGGAGGAGGAATGGGATGATATCATGGCAGTTAATCTGAAGGGCACCTTTATGTGCAGCCAGATTTTCATGCCCTATATGATCTCCCAGCGCTACGGACGGATCATCAATGTCTCTTCCGTCTGGGGCATCTCCGGCGCTTCCTGCGAAGTGGCCTATTCTGCCAGCAAAGGCGGTGTGAATGCTTTTACCAAAGCGCTCGCTAAGGAATTGGCCCCTTCAGGGGTTACGGTCAATGCCGTAGCACCGGGAGCGGTTCATACGGCGATGCTGGCCAATCTGCAGGAGGATGAAATGCGCATGCTGGAGGAGGAGATTCCGGCGGGACGTCTGGCTACGCCTGGAGAAATTTCCTCGCTGGTGTATTTTCTCGCACTCCCCGAATCCGGCTATATCACCGGGCAGATCATCAGTCCGAACGGCGGATGGATTACCTGAAGCTTACCATGTGCTGCTTGGAGAAATGCTCCAGCATAAGAACGTCCGGGTCGAGACATATTATAACTGTTGCTTTTAAATCTCACGTAATCAATAACATTCTGAGGAGGATTTAAGATGTCAACAGACTCCGTAGTGAAAAACTTTGATACCTGGAAAAGCTTCTTGGGTGAACGGGTCATTCAGGCTGAGAAAATGGGGATGAGTGAAGAGACCATTTCCAAGCTGGCTTTTGAAATCGGGGAATTCCTTGATAAAAAAGTTGATCCGGGGAACTATTCCAACCGGGCGATCAAAGAGCTGTGGGATGTCGGCACGGATGACGAGAAGCACACCATTGCTTCCCTCATGGTCAAGCTGGCGAAGAAAAACGCATAGCATGCGGAATAAGCTCCCTCTGAGGGAGCTTTTCTGCAATTATTACAGAGGTGAACTTGCCTTTCAATTTCATTTTATATATCATTAACATGACCCGTGTTTCAGAACACTTTGCGGATGCCGTCCTTTTGGACGGCATAACCGTTTCTTCTTGACGTATAGCAAAGTTATGGGAAAAGGAATCTATGAGGTGCAATCGTGGAATATAAACAATGGTATATGGAGTATAAGATACATAAGAACAGACCCGGTCTGCTTGGTGATATCGCTTCAATGCTTGGAATGCTGGAGGTCAATATCCTGACCATTAACGGGGTAGAAGGCAAAACCCGTGGGATGCTGCTGGAAACCAGCGACGATGAGAAGATCATGCTGATGGGCGAGATGCTCAAAAAAGTAGATAATATAACGGTTACGGCCTTGCGTTCGCCACGGCTTGTGGATAAGCTGGCCGTCCGGCATGGCCGTTATATTGACCGTGATTCGGATGACCGCAAAACCTTCCGTTTTACGCGGGATGAGCTTGGGCTGCTGGTTGATTTCCTTGGTGAGATTTTTAAGAGAGACGGAAATCAGGTCATTGGCCTGCGCGGCATGCCCCGTGTCGGCAAGACGGAATCCATTATCGCCGGCAGCGTCTGCGCCATGAAACGCTGGACCTTTGTCTCTTCGACTCTGCTGCGGCAAACGGTTCGCAGCCAGCTTGCCGAGGATGAGATGAATCCGCATAATGTGTTCATCATTGACGGTATTGTCAGCACGATCCGCTCCAATGAGAAGCATTACAACCTGCTGCAGCATGTGATGAACATGCCCAGCACGAAGGTGATCGAGCACCCGGATATTTTTGTGCGGGAATCCGGCTACACCTATGATGATTTTGATATCATTATCGAGCTGCGTAACACACCCAGCGAAGAGATATTGTACGACTCGTTTACGACGAGCTACAGTGATGATCTATAGTAACACAAGTTATACTGACAAAACTTAGCTTATGCTTACGAAGCGAGTTTTGTACGAAGCGAATCAAGCAGCTATGCTCACAAAACTTTTAGGAGGTGATGGTATGTCGGAACTGGGCCGGCATTTGAAGGAGGCGCGTCTGCAGAAAGGGATGAGCCTTGATGATGTCCAGGAAGTAACGAAAATTCGCAAAAAATATTTGGAAGCCATCGAAGCGGGGGATTATAAGGTGCTCCCGGGAAGTTTTTATGTCCGGGCATTCATCAAAACCTATGCAGAGGCGGTCGGTGTCAATCCCGATGAGCTGATAGAGGAACATGGCAGCGTACCTGCTGCTGCTCCTCCGGAAGATACCACAATGGAGACTGTTATTCAGAAGCGCAGCCGCAAGCCTGAAACCGAACGGAATGCGAAGTGGCTGCCTACGCTTCTGATGTGGACCTTTCCTGTATTGATTATTGTGGTTATTTATTGGTATGCCTCTTCGAATATGAACAAGTCTGATCCCAATAAAACCGATACAGCCAACTTGACCGCTGCGACACAGGACCCTTCGGCGGTGAAGCCATCGCCGACGGCGGCAGGAGGCGGAGCAGCAATTCCTTCAGCTTCGGCATCGACGGATACCGCTACAGCTACTCCTGAGACAACCGTTGCTCCTTCATCAACGCCGCTTCCGTCGCCTTCAGCACAAGGAGGAATTACGGTTGCGCAGGACCGGAAATCGGGCAAAACGACGGTGTTCAAGGTTACTGCTCCTGCCGGTAGCGCGGTGCAGGTTCAGATTGCCGCAACCGGGGTGAGCTGGCTTGAGGTCTACAAGGGCGTAAACTCCAAAGGCGAGAAGCTGAGCTTCGGCAATACGGCAGCCGGTGACAATCTGACCTTTACTCTTGACAGTGCAGGGATGTATATCAAATCCGGATATTCTCCTGCTACGGAAATAACAGTTAATGGACAAGTTATCACTGATGGCAAAAGCTCCTCCCGCCTCCTCCTTGAACTGGATGAAGGTACAGGAACACAGGACAATGCTACACCGACCCAGGAGAACGTCACTACCCCATAAGTGCGCTTGAAGTATAGGCTTTGGTATTTTGGAGAACCTATGAATGATTTACAGTTCTTACGCCAAAGCGGGGTGCATTCGCTCATGACCGTTAGCTGGATCATAACAGCACTGGGTATCATCGTCAGTCTCCTTGGGTACTATTTGATACCGGGTGCCTGGGGTTATGGAATTTTAGGGTTCGGACTGGCGCATGTTCTGCTTGGGATTCTGGGTATGTTCCGGGCTCCTGCGCGCAGCAGACAATAGCCCGCCTGCTTAACAAGAATGGCTCCACATTGTGGGGCTGTTTTGTTTGGAAAGATAAGACTTTATATGTTTTACGATATAACCGGTTCCAGTTCATAATTAGACTTGAGAGCTGCTTTCTCATATAATAGGAACAGAATAATTGTTAGCAAAGGACGTGGAGTAATGAGTTCGGAAAGTTCATTTGATATCGTATCCAAGATGGATATGCAGGAGTTGACGAATGCGGTTCACCAAACAGAGAAAGAGATTGATAACCGCTTTGATTTCAAGAACAGCAAGAGCAGCTTGAAGCTGGAGAAGGATGCGCTTATTATTGCTTCAGAGGACGAATACAAGCTTAATGCGGTCATTGATATTTTGCAGTCGAAGATGGTCAAACGCGGCATTACGCTGAAGAATCTGGATTTTGGCAAAATCGAGCCGGCTTCGCTTGGAACTGTACGCCAGCGCCTCGGCCTCAAACAAGGAATTGATCATGAAAATGCCAAAAAGATCAACATTCTGATCCGCGACTCCAAGCTTAAGGTGAAGAGTCAAATACAAGGTGATCAAATCCGCGTAACCGGCAAGAGCCGCGATGATTTGCAGCAAATTATCCAGCTTTTGCGGAAAGCCGATTTGCCGCTGGACCTGCAGTTTAACAATTTAAAGTAAGCTTTTGTACCCCGCAGTGCTGATGCACTTCTCTTCCGCGGGGTGTTTTCGAAATATAAGAAAGTATAAGTTTCACGCCATACTTTATCCTTATATTTCTCGCTGAAACGGATACCGTCCTTCTATGGACGGTGCAGCCGTTTCTACTTGTGAATATCGGATTCGTATGGATCAAGGGAGGAACCTCTGTTGAATTTGCCCAACCGCATTACGCTTGCCCGTATTTGTCTTATCCCGATTATGATGTTCTTTTTGCTGGTGAATTTCAGCTTTTATCCGGAACCGATACATTGGGGATCTTTTCAGCTTTCATTTAACCATCTGATCGCAGCAGTAATCTTTTTGCTTGCGGCCAGTACGGATGGTATAGACGGTTACATAGCCCGGAAATATAACATGGTCACCAATCTTGGCAAGCTGCTCGATCCGCTTGCGGACAAGCTGCTCGTCTCCGCAGTGCTGATCTCCCTGGTGGAACTGGGCAGATGCGATTCCTGGATCGCCATCGTCATTATCAGCCGTGAATTTGCGGTAACCGGACTGCGGCAGGTTGCGTTGCTTGAAGGAAAAGTGGTTGCTGCCAGCAAATGGGGCAAGTTAAAAACAGTGGTGCAAATTGTTGCGATTTCACTTCTGTTGCTCAATAATTTCCCGTTTCAGTTCGTCAGCATTCCTGTGGACGATATTGCAATCTGGGCAGCGGCGGTCATCACTATTATCTCCGGAATTGATTATTTCGTGAAGAATAAGGAATTGCTTGAGCTTCATAACGCCTAAGCATAAAGAGTGGAATTCCTTGTTTACTCTACACCCAGGAGGAGAAAGTAAGTTTATGAAAGCAGAGATTATTGCCGTTGGCACAGAGCTTTTGCTCGGACAGATTGTTAATAGCAATGCCCAGTTCCTATCTGTAGAGCTGGCGGCGCTGGGAATTGATGTTTACTTTCAGACCGTTGTCGGAGATAACAGCAGCCGCCTTCAGCAGGCGATTGAAATTGCCCGCAGCCGTGCGGATGTTATTCTGTTCACCGGCGGAATTGGCCCAACTGAGGATGACCTGACCAAAGATGCCCTGGCTGTGTCCCTAGGCCGTTCACTGCATATTGACCAGCTTGCGATGGATCATGTTCAGCGCTTTTTTGACGAGCGGAAGATTGTGATGACTGAGAATAACCGCAAGCAGGCACTTATAATCGAAGGAACAACGCCGCTTTCGAACTCAACAGGCCTTGCTGTTGGTCTTGCTCTTGAAGAGGAGGGTAAATATTACATCGTTCTTCCGGGGCCGCCCCGGGAAATGAAGCCCATGTTCACGGAGCAGGCCAAGCCTTGGCTGCTGCAGCATGCGCTGACGAATGAAATGCCGATCTACTCCAAGATGCTTAAATTCGCCGGCATCGGGGAATCGCTGCTTGAGGATAAGCTGATTGATTTGATCCGGGGCCAGAGTGATCCAACCATAGCGCCTTATGCGAAGGAGGGCGAGGTGACGGTTCGTATCTCCACCAAAGCCCCTTCTGAACGCGAGGCTATGCAGAAGCTGGACGTGCTGGAGAAGACCATTCAGGAGATCCTGCCGGAGCATATGTATGCCAACATAGATGTCCCGCTGGAGCAGTTAATTGTTGATTGGATGGCGGATGCAGGCTTGACCTTAAGTGCGGCGGAGAGCTGTACGGGCGGCCTGCTGATGGAGAGCATAACGAATATACCAGGCAGCGCCGCTATGTTTGCCGGGGGAATCGTTTGCTACTCCAATGATATGAAGAAAAAGCTGCTGAATGTGCCTGCCGCACTACTGGAGGGCCCGAACGCTCCCGGCGCGGTCAGCCGCGAGGTGGCGGAAGTGCTGGCGGACCAGGTGAGGATGACAGCCGACAGTGACTTTGGATTATCTGTTACCGGCGTCGCCGGTCCGGGGTATTCGGAGCGCAAGCCTGTAGGTCTTGTATTTGTCGGTCTGGCCGAACGAGGCCGCCCTACGGAGGTATATGAGCTTAATCTCAAAGGAACACGTGAAAACATCCGCCTTCGGACCGTCAAGGCGCTGCTGTACCGTCTCTGGCGCAGGCTGGAGGAGCGTAAGGTAGCAACCCCGCTTGAGGGGTCAGCCTTGCAATAACCTTCTGGTCCGGTATATAATTCATCTATACGGAAGAACCGTGGCACTGAGAGATCTTTGCTGCGGTTTTTTGTTTGTCTGCTATATAGTTTCGCCCGCAGCGGGCCCTTCAGAAAGGGTTCCAAGATTTCCGGTGGCCGGGTATTCTGCTATAGTTCCATATCTTGAAGGAGGCTTACAATAAAAGGGAGTATTAACCGGGGAAACAAAAAAAAACGAATGTATGTTCGAAAAAAGCTTGGCAAGACCTCCAAAACACGCTATTATATTACTATAAACAGTGAAGGAAGTGGTCTGATTGTCAGATCGTCGTGCTGCGCTTGATATGGCGCTTCGTCAAATAGAAAAACAATTTGGTAAAGGCTCCATCATGAAATTGGGAGAATCCAATCACATGAAAGTGGAGGTCGTACCTAGCGGATCTTTGGCACTTGATATCGCACTGGGTATTGGCGGACTTCCCAAAGGACGTATTATTGAAGTATATGGACCGGAGTCTTCCGGTAAGACGACCGTTGCCCTGCATGCTATTGCAGAGGTACAGAAGGTAGGCGGACAAGCTGCCTTCATTGATGCCGAACATGCGCTCGATCCTAAATACGCAAATGCGCTCGGCGTAAACATTGATGAACTGCTGCTGTCCCAGCCAGACACTGGTGAACAGGCACTGGAAATTGCCGAAGCGCTTGTCCGCAGTGGCGCGGTAGACATCATTGTTGTTGACTCAGTGGCAGCATTGGTACCGAAAGCGGAAATTGAAGGCGACATGGGAGATTCCCATGTAGGTTTGCAGGCCCGACTGATGTCCCAGGCTTTGCGGAAGCTGTCCGGGGCGATCAACAAGTCCAACACAATTGCCATCTTCATCAACCAGCTCCGCGAGAAAATCGGTGTTATGTTCGGTAACCCGGAAACCACGCCTGGAGGCCGGGCATTGAAGTTCTACTCTTCCGTTCGTTTGGATGTACGGCGGGTAGAGAGCATCAAGATGGGCAACGATGTTGTGGGTAACCGTACGAAGATCAAAATTGTGAAGAACAAGGTAGCTCCTCCGTTCAAGCAAGCGGATGTTGATATTATGTATGGTGAAGGGATTTCCAAGGAAGGAAGTCTTGTTGACATCGGTACGGAAATGGATATCGTCAATAAGAGCGGCGCTTGGTATTCCTTCGATGGTGAGCGTCTTGGTCAAGGTCGGGAGAACTCCAAGCAGTTCCTGAAGGAACATCCGGAGATTGCTCTGCAGATTGAGAACAAGATCCGTGAAGCAAGCAATTTGTCAACGCTTGTGGCTGCACCGACTGAAGCCGAGATAGCGGCAGAGGAAGAGGAAGAAGAAAATCTGCTGCTTGAAATCGAATAATTTGATATTTGATTTTTAATTTTAGAAGGCGCCCTGTGATTGAACATAGCAGGGCGTTTTTTCATAAAAAAAATAACTTTACGGAAATTTATGTATCAATGAGGTGACAGACAGCAATGGTAATACAACTAAACCCCGAGCCTGAAGAGCAGGAAGATCAGGCGCTGGCCGACTTCCCGGCAGACCAGTTGCTTGAGATTACAAGAGTGGAACGTCAGAAGAAGTCTGACCACCGCTATATCATTCATTTTGGCGCTTACAACATGACTGTTCATGAGGATGTCATGATTAAATACCGGATGATTACCGGAAATTCTTTTATGAAGGCCGATTTGGAGGAAATTGTTGTAGCCGACGAACGCCAGCGGGCTTATGTGGAGGGATTGCGTTATCTGGAGCGCAAGCCGCGGACAGCCCAGGAGATGGAGCGCCGTTTACGGGAGAAGGAAATAGGAGAGACTATTATTGCCGAGGTGCTGCAGCGGCTGCAGCAGGAACGTTTTCTCGATGATCCCTTATATGCCAAGCAGTGGGCGGAACAGCGGATAACGAATCAGCGCAAGGGAAAGCTGTGGATACGCCAGGAGCTGCGTGAAAAGGGAATCGACAAGACGCTGATTTCCGAGGCGCTAGAGAATATTACTCCCGAGCAGGAGCTGGAGAGCGCTCTGCAGACTGGGCGGAAGAAATGGAGCCTGATTCGCGGGGATGTCAATGACAAGCGGAGAAAGACAGGAGCCT
The DNA here is from genome assembly GCF_054483875.1 of Paenibacillus sp. BAC0078. Taxonomy (NCBI): domain Bacteria; kingdom Bacillati; phylum Bacillota; class Bacilli; order Caryophanales; family Paenibacillaceae; genus Paenibacillus; species Paenibacillus sp. BAC0078. The sequence goes on along the minus strand of NZ_JBTLRW010000001.1, from coordinate 513,735 downwards.
TTCTCATGCGGCGGGGATTTTCCGGGGATATGGTGCGGCAGGTGCTGAATATTTTGCGTGAAGAGGAGGATTTTGAAGGGGAAGAGGAAGAGATTTACTTTCCTGACTGATTCTCTTGACTTTAATGCGCATATCGACTCTCTTGACAATGTCTTTTTATAAATAATAAAATATAACATGAATCTGCATAAGAATAAGAATCCTTTTTCCTTCCCAAAAAGCAGAATCTTACCCATGCGGTTCGCGTACAACTCATATGAAATGTAATCGCCGTATAAGGCGGGCAATGTGCATGTGCAGCATGTGCAGTATGGCAATCGGTGTATTACCGGTTTTTTGTATGGTGATGAACGGATTAGTTTAACAACTGCACAAATTCCCAAGGATAGTCCTTGGAGGAACCAACGAGGAGGTGAACAGATGCATACTGCGATCTGGGTCATAATCGTTCTCGTTGTAGCTGCATTATTCTTTGGATTCGGTTATTTTATTCGTAAATCCCTTGCAGAAGCTAAAATTTCCAGTGCTGAGAAGGAAGCCGTAGTCATCGTGGAGAACGCGAAGAAAGAGGCGGAAGCGCTGAAGAAGGAAACGGTACTTGAAGCTAAGGATGAAGTCCACAGAATCCGTACCGAAGCTGAGAAAGAAACTCGTGAACGTCGGAATGAAATCCAACGGCAAGAGAGACGTTTGCTGCAAAAGGAAGAGTCTTTGGATAAAAAAATGGAATCGCTTGAACGAAAAGAAGAACAAGTGGCTAACAAAGAGAAACGAATTGACGAAACACAACAGCAAATTGATGTTATTTACAAGAACCAAGTTACTGAACTGGAGCGTATCTCCAATTTGAGTATTGATGATGCCAGAAGTATCATCCTCAGCAATGTAGAGCAGGAAGTTCGCCACGAAACCGCTCAGATGATCAAGGAAATTGAACAGCAGGCCAAAGAGGAAGCGGACAAGAAGGCCCGTGAAATCATTACGCTGGCCATTCAGCGCTGTGCGGCTGATCATGTTGCAGAAACAACTGTTTCCGTGGTAACGCTGCCTAATGAAGAGATGAAGGGCCGGATTATCGGCCGCGAAGGCCGCAATATTCGTGCGCTGGAAACTCTTACTGGTATTGATCTCATTATTGATGATACGCCGGAAGCTGTTATTCTGTCAGGCTTTGATCCGATTCGCCGCGAAGTGGCCCGTACGGCACTTGAGAAGCTTGTTGCTGATGGACGTATCCATCCGGCTCGAATCGAAGAAATGGTGGAGAAATCCCGCAAGGAAGTGGATGAGCGGATCCGCGAGTACGGAGAACAGGCTACCTTTGAGGTGGGCGTTCACGGCTTGCATCCGGATCTGATCAAAATTCTGGGCCGTCTGAAATTCCGCACGAGCTACGGTCAAAACGTACTCAAGCACTCCATGGAGGTTGCTTATTTGACTGGACTTATGGCCGGTGAGCTTGGGGAAGACATCGTGCTTGCAAAACGTGCCGGACTGCTGCATGACATCGGCAAGGCGCTGGATCATGAAGTGGAAGGTTCGCACGTTGAGATCGGCGTTGAACTGGCGAAGAAGTACAAGGAACATCCAGTGGTTATCAACAGTATCGCGTCCCATCATGGAGACTGCGAAGCTACTTCGGTTATCGCAATGCTGGTTGGAGCAGCCGATGCTTTGTCGGCCGCACGCCCAGGCGCTCGCCGCGAAACCCTGGAAACGTACATCAAACGTTTGGAGAAGCTCGAAGAGATTTCCGAATCCTTCGAAGGCGTAGAGAAATCTTATGCGATTCAAGCGGGCCGCGAGGTTCGCGTGATGGTGCAGCCTGAGAAGATTGATGATGCTGAGGCATTCCGTCTGGCCCGCGACATTACGAAGATGATCGAGAGTGAGCTGGATTATCCGGGTCATATCAAGGTCACTGTAATCCGCGAGACACGGGCAGTTGAATATGCTAAATAACTAAGGAAATCGGCCCCTCCGCGGGGCCTTTTTTCTTTCAGGAGGAGAATATCATTAAAGTACTATTTATTGGTGACATTTGTGGGAATACAGGCAGAAAAGCGCTGCGGGAAATGCTGCCTTCCCTGAAAAATAAATATCAGCCGCATATCATTATCGCCAATGGGGAGAACGCTGCTGCCGGCAGAGGGATTACCTCGGCTATTGCTAATGAATTTTTCAATTGGGGTGTTCATGGCATTACGATGGGCAACCATACCTGGGACAACAAGGACATTTTTGAGTTTATCGACGACGAGCCGCGGCTCATTCGCCCGGCCAATTTTCCTCCAGGAACGCCAGGGCGTGGGTATACGGTGATCAAGGCGAATGGCAAGCAGCTGGCGATTGTCAACTTGCAGGGCCGCACTTTTTTGCCGGCGATTGATGATCCTTTCCGTATGGGTGAAGAGATTGTCCAAGAGCTGCGGCAGAAGACTAAGTGTATTCTTGTGGATTTTCATGCAGAAGCAACATCTGAGAAGATTGCCATGGGTTATTTCATGGATGGGTTAGCTTCGATTGTAGTAGGAACGCACACCCATGTGCAAAGCAATGATGAGGTTATCCTGCCGGGAGGAACCGCATATTTGACAGATGCCGGGATGGTTGGTTCAAGAGAAGGAATTTTGGGTATGGAAAAGGATGCAGTGATCTACAAATTTACAACTCAGCTTCCGGCAAGATTTGTGGTGGACGAGGGCAAGTGGCAGTTGAACGGTTTGTTCGTCGAGCTTGATGAAGCTACGGGCAAGGCAACACGTATGGAGAAGGTTCGGCTGCGCGAAGATGAGTGGGTGATGGACTAGGTTTAGCGGCAATATACAGGGCATTTGAGGAAATCGTTAGTTTTGGGTAAAGTGTGATTTTTTTTATATCGAAAAAGAGTATCTTTTGCACAAATTTCTCTGGAGTGGTCCGCAAAAAGAAGGAATTATTTCTTCGCTCGCGAATAACATCTACAGTAGTGGAAGAACACCATCATTTTCCCAGGGGAGGTACTTACTATGGATGTATTAAAAGTATCAGCTAAATCCAATCCTAATTCCGTTGCCGGCGCACTAGCGGGTGTTCTTCGAGAACGTGGATCGGCCGAGCTGCAAGCCATTGGAGCCGGAGCACTGAACCAAGCAGTCAAAGCCGTTGCCATCGCCCGGGGATTTGTTGCACCTAGCGGTGTCGATTTGATCTGCATCCCAGCTTTTACAGACATAGTGATTGATGGGGAGGATCGGACCGCGATTAAGCTTATTGTAGAGCCTAGATAGCAGATAACCTTTCAGGATGAGCCTGTTTACTTCGGTAAACAGGTTTTTTGCTTGGTTTCATATGGAGAATTGCAGCATAAGCTTTGGAGTAGGCTATGGCGGGTAACGACAAAGGCCAAAAGAAAGCGGGGCTGATCGGGTAATGGGAACTGGGAAAATGCGGGTGGCGGATTTTCATTGTGATGTGCTAAGCAAGCTGCAGCCTGCTCCGGATATTGATTTCCGAAAGGACGACCGTCTGGACGTAACTTCTGAGCGTCTGCTGGCGGGAGGTGTCGAACTGCAGGTTTTTGCGATCTACCTGTCGGCGGTTCAGGGAAAACTTAGCTTTGAGCGGATTTTGGGACAAATTGAAGCTTACAGGGACAAAGTGGTGGGCACAGGAGGCTTGCAGTGGCTGCGCTGGAAGGAAGACGCGGCGGGGATGGCCGTTACATCCTCTGGCTGGGGAATGCTCTCTCTGGAAGGTGTGGACGGTCTGGAGGGTAATCTGTTCTACGCTGAGTTAATCTTCGAGCTGGGAGTGCGGTTTTTTGGCCTAACCTGGAATTATGCCAATTGGGCGGCGGATGGAGTGCTGGAGCAGCGGAATGGCGGTTTTACGGAGCAGGGCCGGAAGCTGATCGAATGGTGCAACGAGAGCGGCATGCTGCTGGATGTGTCCCATCTGGCACCTGCGGGGTTCTGGGAGCTTGCCGAGCGGAGTAACCGTCCTTTCATTGCCTCCCATTCCAATGCTGCCGCTGTCTGCGGACACCCGCGTAATCTGAGCGACGACCAGATCGGGGCGCTGGTGGCTATGGACGGAAGAATGGGTCTGACCTTTGTGCCCTGGTTTGTCACTGAGGGAGGGGATGCGAAGGCAGCGGATGTCCTGCGTCATATTGAGCATGTCTGTACTCTCGGCGGTTCCAGGCATATCATGTTCGGCTCAGATTTTGACGGTATCGAATCGTGGGTAGAGGGGCTGGAGCATCCGGGAAAATATGCTGAATTCGCCGAGCTGCTGCTCCGCCACTACCCGGAGGAAGATGTGAGGGGCTGGCTCTACGGCAATGCCCAGAGCTTTCTGGCAAACTATTTGCCTGCGAAGACAGCTACTAACTTTATGGGGTGAACTTTAAAAAAAGAATAAAAAGGGCAGAAGTGACGGAGGGGAAGTTTGGATACTTACGGAGCGGTAGCGTCCGCCTGAGAGCTTTCCGTAGGAAAGCTGGCATCGTAAGCATAATCTATGTTTGGATTTCTACCGCAAATAGCGGTTCAAATCTGGAAATCCAAACATAACAGCGGCCGGAAGTCCAAACATTCCCCGCAGTTACGACCAGACCCCATTTTGAAAATCTAAAGTTTAACTTATATAGTTACCGGGATCAAGCAAGTGGCAATTTCATGACAATCCTGTTTCGAAATCACAAAATGTCGAAAAATAGGACCCGTGATGTGACGATGGGCTTTTTATTTTTGAAGAAATAGATGTATAATGGTCTGTGGCTTGTACAGATACTAGAGAAAATTCAAGGAGTGACATTACAATGAGCAAGACTGTACCCGTAGGTGTGTCGGCCCGACATATACACCTTACGCAAGAGCATGTGGAAGCGTTGTTTGGCGCAGGATATCAATTGACTGAGTTCAAACCGCTCTCCCAACCTGGACAATTTGCAGCAAATGAGCAAGTAGCTGTAATCGGCACTAAAGGAAAATTTGACAAAGTAAGAATTCTTGGACCTGTCCGTCTGGCATCGCAGCTGGAAGTTTCCCGCACAGACGCATTTAGCCTCGGCGTGAAAGCTCCTGTCCGCGAATCCGGCCACATCGAAGGAACTCCAGGAATTACGCTTAAAGGACCTGCCGGTGAAGTTGAGCTGGAGACAGGTGTTATCGTGGCAGCCCGCCACATTCACTTCCATACCTCTGAAGCTAAAGCTTGGGGCATTGCCGACAAGCAAATGCTGAAGGTACGTCTGGGCGGCGAACGCGGCCTTGTGCTGGAGAATGTAATCGCACGTGTATCCGACAATTTTGCACTTGATATGCACATCGACACCGACGAAGCCAACGCTGCAGGTGCCAATAACGGCGATACTGCTGAAATTGTGGATTAGTTTTTATACTTAAATAGCAAAGAAGGGGCGGGGGAGCAATCCTCCGCTTTTTTTTGTTTTCTGGAAACCAGGATCCTCCTCTTTGCTGCAAAGTGATCGGTTTTGTGTATGAAAAGATCTGATTTTTGCATGTTCAGTTTAGAGGGCAAATGATAGTATTGATCCGAAGTTGTATATTTATGGAAAACTGTTCGCAAGGTTACAATCCAGGTGTTGGAGGTGAAGGCGTATTGCCGATTAGTATTTGGTAAGCGGTTACAAAGAACGCGGAAGCTTTTTAAAATAAGAAAGCGGGTGAATCCGTAGAATATGAGAAAAAATAAAGCTGGAAAGCAAATGGTAATGGTTCTGCTATCGTGGCTGATTATTTGTTCATCCTTGATTCCGGCGGTTGCGTATGGAGAACAGCGGGCGGAGGGGGATAGTGCCATGCAAGCTCCTCTTCACTCCAGCACAGTGACAGATGCAGTCTATACGCCGCAAGCCCCTTTGCCGGATGGGGAGAAAGTTGCTTTTGATTTCGGGCCCGGAGCTGTTGCGGAAGGCTATATAAAGGTCGAAGCTTGGGCAGCATACACTCCCGAGAGCAAATACGGATTCATTGATCCGTCAAAAGTAAGCGGGGAGGACAGAGGTACGGCGGATGCCTTGAGGTCAGATTTTGTAGCCGTTAAGGATGCAGCCTTCGCTGTCGACTTGCCGAATGGGGATTATACCGTATCACTGATTGCCGGTGACAGCAGCGGGGATACGGACATAGCGATCAAAGCCGAATCTATGCAGAAGGTGCAGCAGACGAGCAAGACGGCAGGACAATATTTGGAGATGGACTTCGATATTGCGCTAGTGGATGGTCAGATGAATTTTGTATTCAGCGGAACAAGACCTGTCCTAAATGCGCTTGTGATCAAAAAACAGCCGGAACGTACCGCCGGTGAGAAGCCGACCGTATATCTAGCCGGGGATTCAACCGTGCAGACGTATGACCCGTATTGGAAGCCGCAGGCTGGCTGGGGGCAGATGATCGGGAAATTTTTCAGCACGGCGGTAAATTTCAACAATCAAGCAATAGGAGGCCGCAGCTCAAAATCCTTTATCGTAGAAGGCAGACTGGATACCATTCTCCGGGAGATTAGGCCTGGAGACTATTTCCTGGTGCAGTTCGGTCATAATGATGCGACGATCAGTGTGCCTGAACGGTATGCCTCGCCGGCCGATTACAAGAATTATCTGAAAACCTATGTAGAAGGTGCAAGACAGCGCGGAGCAACACCGGTTCTGATAACACCGATGGGTCGCAGAGATTTCAATACGGAGAGCGGCAAATTTAATGTCAGCTTCCCCGAATATGTGCAAGCCATGAAAGAAGTGGCCAGCGAGCTGAATGTTGAATTGGTCGATCTGAGCGCACGGAGTAACGGTTATTATAATTCTATCGGTTTTGAAGCGACACGTTCCGTCTTTCTGTACCTTGATCCTGGTGTGTATGCGGCTTTTCCAAAAGGCTCAAGCGACAATACCCATTTCCAGGAATATGGGGCTATTCAAATGGCCCGTCTGATAGCAGGAGGCATTGCAGAACTGAACATTCCACTTGCTGACGCAGTGAAGGAAATCGTACCGCCTGATGCGCTTCCGGCGAAGCCGGCGGGCCTGCTGGCCGGGGGTATCAGCAATGCAGGAGCAACGCTGAAATGGAATGAAGTGGCGGGGGCGGATATCTACAAAATCTACCGCAAGCTGGCTTCAGACGCTGAATCTGCCTACGTTCTTGTTGGCACATCTACAATTCCAGCTATTAGCCTTGGCGGTATGGCTGAAGGTCAGAGCTACACAGTGCGGGTGACCGCTGTCAACGGGCGGGGGGAATCAGAGCCTTCTGATCCGGCAACGATTGCGACCAAGCTGTCGCAGTACCGCTATGATTTTGGTCCTGTGGGCGCACCGGTTGCCGAAGGCTACACCGAAGTGAACCGAAATGTGATCTATAGCCCTGAGCTGGGTTATGGTCTTGTTTCAAGTGCAGGGATGAGCGACCGTGACCGGGGTGCCGTGACGGATGCTCTGCGCAGGGATTTTGTGATTTATTTTGGCGGCTCTTATGAATTTAAGGTGGATCTGCCAAACGGCTATTATTCTGTTAAGACTTATACCGGAGACTGGACAGGTTCGACTAAAACGAATGTGGCCATTGAAGGCAAGGATTATGGAACCGTCTCCTCCGGCAAAGGCAGCATTGCAGAGAAGGAATACAGCCAGATTTCCGTCAAGGACGGACAGATGAATCTGGTGTTCAGCGGCACTACCGCCCATCTCAACGGGCTGGAAATTACACCGCTGATGCTGGCTCCGGCGGGTCTTAAGCTGGAGCGTCTGGATTTGGACAGTGACCCGGTTACGGCTTCCCTGTTCTGGAGCGGCATTGATGGAGCGGCGAAATACCGCGTGTACCGGCAGGCGGCTGATGCTCAGAGCTCCGAACTGCTGGGTGAAACCACTGGGCTAAGCTATGTCGATGTGACGGCAGATATTGGGCTTGAATATCGTTACTCAGTCACAGCGCTGGATAACACCGGACTGGAATCAGTAGCTTCGAATGTGCTGCCGGTATCTCTAATTGACCCCTCAGTAGCCAAGGCCGCCGTGCCTGACGGTCTAAAGCTGCTATCAACGAATAAAAATGCTGTCAGCTTCACCTGGAACGGAGTCGCTAGGGCAAAAATGTACAATGTGTACCGTTCAAAATCAGCAGCAGGAGAGTATGCTCTGGTAGGCAAATCGAAAACTGCATCCTATACGGATGCAACCATTCTTAGCACTATTCAATACTACTACAAGGTGGCTTCGGTCAATGCTGGCGGGATTTCTGAGCTGTCAGCAGTGCTGGAAACTCCAGTCGTAACAGCGCTATACCGCGACATGGAGAAGCTGGACCGCGCGCCTGTGGCAGTCAAGACGGATGCCGGGAATTATATCGGCTGGCGGCTGCTGGGCCTTGATCCTGACGGGATAGGCTTCAATCTGTATCGGGACGGAAAGAAGCTAAACGCTTCAGTTCTGACAGGCAGCACGAATTACCTGGATGCCGCAGGCACAAAGGCTTCGAAGTATACTCTGAAGACAGTGCTTGGCGGAGTGGAGCAAGCCGCATCCGGGGAGTTCGGCGTATGGCAGCAGCAATACTTGTCTGTGCCGCTGCAGAAGCCTGTAGATGATTATACGAAAGATGGTCAGCCCTACACCTACAGTGCCGGAGATGCCAGTGTAGGGGATCTGGATGGCGACGGGAAATATGAGGTTGTTATGCTGTGGTCGCCTTCTATCAGCAAGGACAACTCGCAAGCGGGCTATACCGGAATCGTCTATATGGATGCTTATAAAATGGACGGAACACGCCTCTGGCGGATTAATATGGGCCCCAACATCCGTGCGGGCGCGCATTATTCACCGTTCATGGTCTATGATCTCGACAGTGACGGACGTGCGGAGGTTGTGCTCAAAACCGCGGACGGCACGGTTGACGGCCAGGGCACAGTGATTGGCGATGCCAAGGCGGATTACCGGAACAGCTCCGGTTATGTGCTGCTGGGCAAAGAATATCTGACCGTGTTTGACGGCCTGACAGGCCGGGCTGTGGATACCGTTGATTATGATCCGCCGCGCGGCGATGTAAGCGCATGGGGAGACGGCTATGGCAACCGTGTGGACCGTTTCCTGGCGGCGGTGGCTTATCTGGACGGCGAGCACCCCAGTGTTATTTTCAGCCGGGGCTATTACACAAGAACTGTACTGGCGGCATACAACTTCCGGGATGGCAAGCTGAGCAAGGTTTGGCGGTTCGATTCCAACGATGAAGGATATGGGGAGTATACCGGACAGGGCAATCACAATCTGTCGGTAGGCGACGTGGACCGTGATGGCAAGGATGAAATTACATTCGGGGCGATGGCAATTGATGATGACGGTCTGCCGCTCTACAATACGAAGCTGGGCCACGGCGATGCGATTCACTTCGGGGATCTGGACCCGGCCAGACCGGGCCTTGAGGTCTTTGATGTGCATGAGCATGTGGATGCCAAATACGGCATTGAAATGCGGAATGCGGCGACAGGAGAAGCGCTCTGGGGTGTATTTACGGGCATTGATACCGGCCGGGGCATGTCGGCGGATATTGATCCGAATTATTTGGGTGAAGAGGTCTGGGCGGCGACGATTACCAATGGGCAGCAAATCCCGGTTACCGGCATCTACAGCGCGAAGGGGGAACTGATTACCAAGAAACTTCCAACCTCGACGAACTTCGGCGTGTGGTGGGATGGCGATCTGCTGCGGGAGCTGATGGATGCGAACCGGGTGGACAAATGGGATTATGTGAACCAGACGACCGTTAATCTGCTGACGGCGGAGGGGGCAGCTTCGAACAACGGGACAAAAGCCAATCCGGGCCTGCAGGCGGATCTGTTCGGAGACTGGCGCGAGGAAATTATGTGGCGTTCCAACGACAGCACTGAGCTGCGGATCTACACAACAACCGATCTGACCGATACCCGCATCCGCACGCTGATGCATGATCCGGTCTACCGTCTGGCCGTGGCCTGGCAGAACGTGGGCTACAATCAGCCGCCGCATCCAAGCTTCTATCTCGGCACAGGCATGGAAGCGCCTCCAGCACCAGCCATTCAGATCGTGGGCAGCCAGCAAAAAGCAACAGGGGTTCCCGGGAAGCCGGTTCTGTCCAGCAACAACGGCCATGACACCGGACTGCTGGATGGCAGTTACCAGATTACCATGAATCTGTGGTGGGGCAATAACGGAACCAGCTATAAGCTGTTCGAGAACGGCAAGCTGATTGACAGCCGCGCACTGAGCGATGAGTCTCCTGCGGCGCAGACCCTACTGACCAATCTGTCGGGAAAGGCGGACGGAACATACACCTACACAGCGGAGCTGAGCAATTCTTATGGAACTACAGTCTCTAGTCCACATGTCGTTACCGTTACGAATGCAGCCCCGGCTGTTCCGGTATTGTCAAATGACAATTGGGACGGCGATGGGACATATAAGGTAACCATGAATCTATGGTGGGGGACCAATGGCACAACCTACCGGCTCTATGAAAATGGGGTGCTGGTCGATACGCAGACCTTAACGGCTAACACGCCAAACGCACAGACTGCCGTTACGGCCATCAAGGACCGGAGGGCAGGGGTCTATGAATACCGTGCAGAGCTGGTGAACAGCGCCGGTACAAGCGAAAGTACAGTGATGAAGGTTACGGTAAAATAGGGTGTCAGGCTAAAATTTTCGGCTTTTGCTGCAAGTGTGGATGAAAGGGACCTTTGGCATTCCGAATTGTGGATGCGGGGTCTCTTTTTTGTGAGGATAGCAGTAAATATCAAGCCTGGAATGTTGCCCCTGGCTATAATTATGAAAAACAGGAGGACAATCGAATGAAAACAACCGATGCATTTTATATGAACTTTTCAGGTACAAATTATCAAGTAGGTGAGCAGCTTGCAGCATGGGTCTCCACACTGCCGGAAATAATAAACAAGCTATTGCTCCCACCTGACACCTTTCCACAAGATAAGCTTCTTGAAATCATGAATTTATTTAATCAATATTGCCCAGGTGTCAATGAAGAAATCGAGGGGTTTGCCGACAAACTGGGGATTGCGCCGGGACAGGTGTTGTTTTATGCAATGAGCTATCTTGAACGTGGCTGCAGTCTTATGGCTTCATTGCCTGAGATAAATGAGGATGGTCATACCCTTATGGCTTGTACGTTTGACTTTAATGATGAAATGGAAGATTTATGTCTTACCTCAACCCGGGTCAATGGCAGGTACGCCCATACAAGTACATTAGGTAATATTTTTGGGCGTACAAATGGCATGAATGAGCATGGTTTGGCAGTCTGCCAGTCTTCAAACGGGATGCCAGTAGGAAATTTTGAGGGAGGATTGAAGGCGGCTGTTTCCGGCCTAACCTTCTGGTCAATTATTCGCAGTCTTTTGGAAAATTGCAAAAATATTGAACAGGCGCTTGTAAGCCTTAAAGAGATGCCTATTGGTTATAATCTGAATCTGCTATTAGCAGATTCAACTGGAAAAATCGCACTTTTTGAATGCTTGAATGGAAGCAAGTCTTCTAAGACAGTGACTGCGGCGGACAAGGATGCTTACATATGCGCTACAAACCACACTGTGTTGCCGGAGTTGATATCACAAGAGAAAGTCCGTCTTGAGAATTCGGTACATCGGTACAGCCTCATTCAGAGTACTTTTTCGGGGAATGAAAAAATGACAAAAGAAAAGATTAGAACACTGCTTACAAAAAACTATCCGGATGGTTTATGCTGTCATTACTATCAAGGTTTTTTCGGTCTGCTTCATGCTGTTATTTTTGATATTGAGGACAGAACGGTAGAAATTGTCTTTGGCTCTCCGCAAAATAACCCTTGGAGGAAATTCCAAATAAATCAGTTTTGTGAGAACCGTGTTTTTCATTCTGTTTTGCCTTATGAAGAAGTTCCGGAAGGCTTCTATACTATGATTAACCTGTAACGATTGGAGAGGAGGTGCCGCCGTGGAGTATTTTGAGCAAATAGAGCATGCTCTGGAATTTATTGAGCAGAATCTCAAAAATGAGATTACAGCTCCTGATGTCGCAGGCGCAGCGGCTTATTCCTATTTCCATTTTCATCGGGTGTTTGAAACGGCAGTGGGTGAAACTGTCGGTGGGTATATCCGCTCACGCCGTTTATCCAAAGCCGCAGAGGAGCTATTGTATACTGACAAACGCATCATAGAGATTGCTCTCTCTTTTAGATTCGAGTCTCACGAAGCATTCAGCCGTGCTTTTAAAAAGCTCTACAAGGTAACACCTATGCAGTATCGCATAAACAAAATAGACACCATTATAGGACGAAAAGCAGCATTAGGCTCTGACGCTCTTTTACACCGCCAGGGAGTGTCGTTGCAACCCGAAATTGTAATGGTTCCCGATATGCACCTTGTAGGCACACGTTTTCCAGTGAGTATTGAAGAGAATAGCAGTATAGAAATGTGGCCTGTTTTCAATAACCGTATACATGAAATTAGAAATCGGGTTCAAAACTCAGCGCGGTATTGCATCTATGAAGCACATGAAAAATGTGATTATGATTCTTTCGATGCCCAGGCTGCAACTACCGCCTTTATTGGTGTAGCAGCAACACCACATGCTTCTATACCAGATGGAATGGTGCTGAAAAAATTTCGAGGAGGCAAGTATGCACATTTCATCCATACCGGTACAACCGCTTCGCTCCTGTATACTTACCAATATATATGGGGTTCCTGGATACCGTATAATAAAATTGAACTCGCAGTGAGAGATGATATAGAATGCTTCACTGAAAGATTTAAAGGTGCTGTGGATGAAACTTCTGAAACAGATATATATATTCCGATTAAATAAGCAGCGGTGAAGTTGTTTCCACATATATGCGGATTTGTGGTATCATTATGCGTTATGACTTTTCAGAGTTTTAATCGCCACATGATATCCAAATATATGTATTGTAAATGAAGGAGACAACATGACTTTTAATGATTTGAAGCTTAACCCAGCGATCCTCAAGGCGCTCAGCCAGGAAAATTATACATCACCGACCCCGATTCAGGAGGAAGCCATACCCGCAGCCCTGGCCGGCAGGGACGTGCTTGGCTGCGCGCAGACCGGAACAGGCAAAACGGCCGCTTTTTCGCTGCCCATTATTCAGCTCCTGAGCCAGCAGCCTTCCGTAACCGGCGGGAAACGCCGCATTCGTTCGCTGATTCTCACGCCGACAAGAGAGCTGGCTCTGCAAATTCTGGAAAACATCCAAGCCTACACCAAGTTCACTAATATCCGTTCGGCGGCTATTGTCGGCGGTGTATCGCAAAAACCGCAAGAGCGGGCTTTAAGCCAGGGTGTGGATATTCTGATTGCGACTCCGGGCCGCCTGATCGACCTGATCAGCCAGAAGCATGCCGATCTGCAGTATGTGCAGATTCTTGTGCTGGATGAAGCGGACCGCATGCTGGACATGGGCTTCATTCATGATGTGAAGCGGATCATCGCCAAGATGCCAAGCAAAAAACAAACGTTATTCTTCTCGGCTACGATGCCGACAGAGATTTCAAATCTGGTCAAAACCCTGCTGGTCAATCCGGTGAAGATCGAGATTACCCCTGTCTCCTCAACGGTGGACAGAATCGAGCAATCCATCTATTTGCTGGAGAACGGTAACAAGCAGAAGCAATTGAACCGTCTGCTGCAGGACAAATCCATTGCCTCCGCACTGGTCTTCACCCGCACCAAACGCGGTGCAGACCGGGTAGCCCGCGATCTGGGCAAAATCAATATTACCGCTCAGGCGATTCACGGCAACAAATCACAGAATGAGCGGCAAAATGCGCTGCGTAACTTCAAAAGCGGTGCTACCCGCGTGCTCGTTGCTACGGATATCGCCGCCAGAGGGATTGATATTGACGAGCTGTCGCATGTTATCAACTTCAACCTGCCGAACATTCCGGAAACGTATGTTCACCGTATCGGCCGTACCGGCCGTGCCGGAATGAGCGGAGTCGCTATTTCCCTATGCGAAGCGGAAGAGCTTCCGTACCTCAAGGATATCCAGAAGCTGATCGGCAAGACGATCCCGGAGGTCAAGGACCATCCGTACCCGATGGCGCAGAGCGCTCTGGCGCTGCTGAACGAACGCCCGGCTAAGGCGCCAGCGAAGCCGGTCAAAGCAAAAACCCATCCGGCGCGCAAGCCGAAGCAGGAGTGGTTCACGCAGGGCAACCGTCCGGGAGGCGGCTCCGGCGGAAGCAAGAGCGGCAGCGCAGGCAGCAGACCGGGCGGTGATCCGGCCCGCAAGACAGGAGCCGGCGCAAGAGCCGGAAGTGCCGCCGTCAGCGGAGCGGGTGGAGCCGCTTCTAGTGGTAGAACAAGCGGAGGGAACGGTAGTGGAGCAACTGCAAGCAGCCGAACGGGCGGCAATGGCGGCAGAACTGGCGAGAGAGCAGCCAGCCGTGCCGGTAGCCATCCGGGCAAAGGACAAGGCAGCGTTTCAGGCGGCCGTCCGGGCAACCGGCCTGCCGCCAAGGCCGTCAGACCGCAATAAAAAGAAGCCTCCCGGTCATTTCACATGGGAGGCTTCTTTCTGATAAATAGGGCGCCTAAGGATTACCCGGCGAGATAAGCCCCGAGTTCCTCGCGCAGTCCGGAGCTAATCGAGGTCATCGGCAGGCGGAGCGTATCCGAGGCAATCTCTCCATAGGCGCTCAGCAGCCATTTAATCGGAGCTGGATTGGACTCCTTGAAGAGCAGCTTCATCAGCGGCACAAGCTCGTTGAACGCTGTGGTGGCTTCCTCAAGCTGTCCGGCTTTGAATTGCTCGTAGATGCTGAGGAACCTTGCGGTATGCACGTTAGCCGAGGCCAGCATGCCTCCGGCGGCTCCGCAGCCCAGCATATTCAGGAACTGCAGATCATCGCCGCACAGCACCGGCTTCGAGCCGAGGCGGGACAGCTCAGAGACGAGCAGCGGAGAGCCGGAGCAGTCTTTGAGTCCCACAACGTTGTTCATGTCAAGAATGGTGCGTGCCGTATCGACGGTCATGCCGACTCCGGCGCGTCCCGGAATGTCGTAGGCCATAACCGGGATTCCGACCTCTGCGGCTTTGCGGAAATGCTCGATAATTCCTTGCTGCGAAGGGCGGCTGTAATAAGGAACAACCACCAATACAGCGTCTGCGCCCGAATTGGCAGCAAGCTCTGTGCGGGCCACAGTGGAAGCCGTATCGTTAGTGCCGGTGCCGATGACCAGCGGAATGTCGCTGGATTTCAATAATTCCCGTGAAGCGTTCACGAGTGTCTGCAATTCCTGTATGTTGACTGTCGGCGATTCTCCTGTTGTTCCATTAACGACCAGACCATGAATATTGTTCTTGATGATGTTGTTCACATAACGCTGATACGATTCGAGATCAATTTCGCCAGCTTCTGTAAACGGGGTTACCACGGGAACATAGATTCCATAAATCTGTTCTTCTGTTAACATGAATATCGTCCTCCAACAATGTAAAATCCTTTTATCTTACTGTAGCATGGAATATTTCATCGGTGTTAGCTATAATAAGTGATATGGGTTATCAAAAATATTGATGTCAGGGTGAGGATATGGACTTAACATATATGCGCACCTTTCGTGAGGTTGCGAAGCGGCAGAGCTTTACGCGTGCGGCGGAAGAGCTGGGCTATGCGCAGTCCAGCGTAACGATGCAGATCCAGAAGATCGAGAAGGAATACGGGGTTCCGCTCATGGAGCGGCATGGACGCGCACTCCGTCTGACCCCTCCCGGTGAAGAGCTGCTCAAGCTGTTCGTGGAGATTCTCGACTTATATGACCGTTCAAAAGAAACAATTGCCCAGCAGATCGGCGGAACCTTGACGATTGGGACGATTGATTCGCTGGCGGCCTTTTATTTACCTCCCTTCTTGCAGCAGCTGCGGACAACGTTTCCCGGGCTGAATATCCATCTGCAGACCGAGCAGGAGGCCAATCTGATCACCAAGATCAGGGACGGTGAGGTGGACATCGGCCTGATGCTTGACCGCAGCACGACAGATTCACAACTGGAGCGTATGATCATCAGGGATGAGCCGCTGGTGCTTGTGGCACCGGAGAGCCATCCGCTGGCCAAGCTGGACCGTGTGACGCTGCAGGACCTGAACAACTGCGAGCTGATCGTATCCGAGGAGAGCTGCATCTACCGCAGTATGTTCGAGAATCTGCTGCGGGAGCACGGGATTATTTTCCGTATAGGCTTTGAACTGTCCAACCTGGAGGCGATCAAGCGCTGTGTGCGGAATGGGCTGGGCATTGCCCTGCTTCCGAGAATCGTAGCCGAAGAAGAGATTGAGCGCGGCAATTTGGCGGAGCTGTCTTTTGGACACCCGGAGATTCATTTCGATCTGCAGCTCTTGATCCACCCGAAGAAATGGAAATCACTGCCGCTGCAGTCGCTGATTCAAACGCTGCTGGCGGACGCGAAGGCTAAGGCTGAAGCGCTGTAAAGTGCGGCCTGCATGAAAGTAATGGAGGAGTACAATGAAAATACTGGAGCTTCCTATTGATTTTATTTTTAATGGTCAACAAAATTATATCTATCCTAGCCTGATCGTATCTAATAATGAATTGACCTTGGTTGACACGGGCTATACCAATTTTTTACCTCTGATTGAAGCTGAGATTGTGAAAAACGGATATGACATGAACAATTTGAAAAATATCATTATTACCCACTACGATGATGACCATATCGGTTCCTTATACGAGTTCAAGGAAAAGTACCCTCTGGTTACTATTATTGCGAGCGAAGTGGAAGCGGAATTTATCAGTGGTGAAGCGAAAGCCGAGAGATTAGCTCAAGCCGAAGCAATGCTGGACAATATGCCTGAGGAACAAAAAGAATTCGGAAATTGGTTCATACAGCAATTGAACGCTTTAAGACATGTTTCAGTCGATACAACCGTCCGTGATGGCGAATGGATTTTGCACAATTCATGTAAAATCATTGCAACGCCAGGGCATACGTCAGGTCATATTTCGTTATATTTTCCTGAATTGGACAGTGTCATTACAGGAGATGCGGCAGTTAGAGAGGCGAATGAACTAGTTATTGCAAATCCGCAATTTTGTCTGGACAGGGGGAGCGCAGAGCACTCTTTGAACATTTTAAAAAATCTTCAGGCTAAACATTATTATTGCTACCATGGCGGAAAATTAACAATATAAGGCGGGGAGAGGAAAGAAGAACAAGAGGTTGTCGCTGCTAGGAGCGCACTTGTTCTTCTTTTTCTAAAGTTAAATATCTGTAGCTATTACAGGCACACATATTTCGCACAAATGATTGTTAATCATTTTCACATAGTATCTTTCCACAATAGGCTTGCCTGTGTCCATTTGATAGCCGCTGCTCTGGATAGCCGGGAAAATTTCAGTCCATGCTTGTTGAATGGCTTCAGCTGTATGTGTGATTGTGAAGCTAACATAATTCCCGCCGGCAAATTCTCCTTTACCCACTGAAGCATCCACTTTATAATCCTTTGAAATGACAATACATACATCGTATCTGCAGTTTTCAGGAGGTGTGGTTGCAGGATTATCTTGCGGAATTCCGAATAGAATGGCTGACTCAGTAAGCAGATTGTTCTCCCTGGCCCATTTTTTTAGCTTTTCCATAGCTTGTGCATTGGCCGGGCCATATGGACCAACCTGCCGCACATAGGCAATGCGATAATTTGGAAGAGTTTCGAGCTTCATGTTCATAGTTTTATTTTCCTTTCTTTAACAATACTCACTGCATTTCGAATACTAACATGATATAAAAATAGATTCATTCTTTTTTTTAAAAAAAAGGTGCTTTGCTCAGTAGACGGGGATTCCATCAAAAAAAGCCTTTGGAACAAATCCAAGGGCTTCTTCATTTCCTTCTTTTGACTACCGCTCATATTTAATTAAGGTTTAGCCAAGAAAGCGAATGGATTCCTTCGTTTTTCTTGCAAAAGCGATCGGATTGTCAATGGATTCCCAGTGAATGTACATCAAACGCGGTTTTTCGTTCAGCCAGTGATTATGGAGTGCAGTTACTTTGATGCCGTGTTTTTGCAGATTTCGGATCAGACGATTCGCCTGATTTTGAAAGAGAGCCGTTTCACCCAGACAAAGAGCGCGGCCCGACGGGTCCAGGGATTCGAACGAAAAGAGCTGATACCGCACTAAAGGCGACGTCGTTTTTCTCCCTAAAATAGTTGCGTTGAGCTGCCTTGCCCGGCTGACAAAGCATACAGGTCCCGGATCAATCTCATGTTCGCCGCCAAGAATTCTTGAGAACTGGTCACAGAGCCTTTTGAACTGTGGTGTTACTTTAATCTGAGCCATAAGGCACCTCCTTATAGTTACGGTGATATCTTATGGGATCACACCCAAAATGATTGTATAAATGCCTATTGCAATTCGCTCAATACGTCCTCAAGGTGCAGCAATATATTGACATCAAAAACGTTAATATGGTATATAAAAGGAAGTGTTAGCACTCATTAGAGTGGAGTGCTAATCATCCGGAAATGACCAGAAGTTATTTTTGAAAGGAGATTTATTTATTCATGGCCAAAAAAGAGTTTAAAGCCGAATCGAAAAGATTGCTGGAAATGATGATTAACTCCATTTATACGCAGCGTGAGATTTTTCTGCGGGAACTGATTTCGAATGCAAGCGATGCCATTGACAAAATTTATTACAAAGCACTCGCCGATGATGCGCTGGTGTTCAATAAAGAGGATTATTTCATTAAAGTGACCGCCGACAAGGAGAGCCGCGCACTGACGATTTCCGATACGGGGATCGGGATGACTCAGGAGGAGCTGGAGAACAATCTGGGGATTATCGCGAACAGCGGCTCGTTTGCTTTTAAGAAGGATAATGAAGCGAAGGACGGACACAATATCATCGGGCAGTTCGGGGTCGGCTTTTATTCCGCGTTTATGGTGGCAGACGATGTGACGGTAGTCAGCAAGGCGCTGGGCAGCGACCAGGCTTTTAAATGGGAATCCCAGGGCGCGGACGGCTACACCATTGAACAGACAGAGAAGGACAGCGTGGGTACCGAAATTACGCTGAAGATCAAGCCTAACACTGAAGAAGACAACTACGACGAATTTCTGGAAGAATACCGCCTGAGATCCATCATCAAGAAATATTCCGATTTCATCCGCTTCCCGATCAAGATGGACATCACCGGCAGCAAGCCGAAGGAAGGCAGCGAAGGCGAGTTCGAGGAAACGAAGGAAGAGCAAACCATCAACAGCATGGTGCCGATCTGGCGCAAGAACAAAAATGAGCTGACCGAAGAGGACTACAATAACTTTTACGCTGAGAAACGTTATGGCTTCGACAAGCCGCTGAAGCATATCCACGTCAGTGCCGACGGTGCAGTGGTCTACAACGCGATCCTGTTCATTCCAGAGAACACACCGTTCGACTATTACACCAAGGAATATGAAAAAGGCCTGGAGCTGTACTCCAACGGCGTGCTGATCATGAACAAATGCGGCGACCTGCTGCCGGATTATTTCAGCTTTGTCAAAGGGATGGTCGATTCCGAGGATCTGTCGCTGAACATCTCCCGCGAGCTGCTGCAGCATGACCGCCAGCTTACGTTGATTGCCAAGAACATCAAAAGCAAGATCAAGAGCCAGCTCCTGAGCCTGCTGAAGGATGAGAGAGAGAAATATGAGAAGTTCTACACTTCTTTTGGCAGACAACTGAAGTTCGGGGTTTACAATGACTACGGCATGGAAAAAGAAACCCTTCAAGACCTGCTGATGTTCTACTCCTCCAAGGAGAAGAAACAGGTGACGCTGGCTGAATACGTGGAAAGAATGCCGGAAGACCAGAAGTATATCTACTATGCTTCCGGGGAATCGGTAGAACGGATTGAGAAGCTGCCGCAGACTGAATTGGTATCGGACAAGGGCTATGAAATGCTCTATTTCACCGACGATATTGACGAATTTGCGATCAAGATGATCATGTCCTACAAGGAAAAAGAATTCAAAAACGTATCCAGCGGCGATCTGGGCATTGAAGAGAATGCCGAGGACAAGCCATCGGAAGCGGAAGAAAATGAGAACAAGGAATTGTTCGAAGCCATGAAGGGTTTCCTCTCCGGCAAAGTGAAGGACGTCAAGGCCTCCAAACGCCTAAAGTCCCATCCGGTCTGCCTCTCCACGGAAGGTGAGCTGACGATTGAGATGGAGAAAATCCTCAAAGCGATGCCTAACGGCCAGGAAGTGCAGGCGGACAAGGTGCTGGAAATCAACATTCACCATGATGTATTCAAATCCCTGAAGGCTGCCGCCGAAGGCGATAAGGAGAAGTTGGGCCTGTACACGAATCTGCTCTACAACCAGGCGCTGTTGATCGAAGGTCTTCAGGTGAGTGATCCAGTGCAGTTCACTAACGATATTTGCAAAATCATGATCTAATCCGCGGCGGCTGCGCCCCGTATTAGTAAGTTAACCCGCTTCCGGTGCTGACCGGGGCGGGTTTTTTGCGCTCTACTTCTGAAAGTTCTCGATAAACTTCTCAGCCAGGGAGGACAGGTATTTGTCCTTCATCCAGACCGCAGCGACACGGGTATTCAGCGAATCGCTGACAATTTCTTTGAAAATCAGGCTGCTGTTGTTGGCGAGGGTGAAGGCGGATCTTGGGATGATGCCGATGCCCAGGCCGGCGTTGGCCCAGAGCAGAGTGGTGCGGGCGTCGTCGTTCATGCAGAACACCAGCGGATCGAAGCCGTTCTCAAGGCAGGTCTCGCGGATCAACTGCTCGAAGCGGCGGTAGATGATAAGCGGTCTGTTCCTCAGTTCCCCGATATCAATTGCCGGCTCTCCGCCGGTCCAGTCATAATCAGGCGTCATGACGGCAATCATAGGTTCAGACGCAGTGTAGACACACTCCAGGCCACTACTACTGAACGGGGTCCGCACGATGCCGACTTCGACAATGCCTTTGTTCAGCAGGTCGAGGATCCGGTAGGTATTGCCTTCATGAATCTCAAATTTAACCCCGGAGTAGACCTGGTGGAACTCAAGCAGCCGTTCCTGGAGCAGCGTTGCCGCAGAAGAGGAGACGGTGCCGATGGAGAGCGTGCCATATATGCCTTTGACAAAATCCTTAAGCTCCCGGGTGGTGGAATCGGTCAGGTCCAGAATTTGCTGTGCCCGTTCCCGCAGGATCATCCCGGCCTCCGTCAACTGTATGCTGCGCGGCCCGCGTTCCACAAGCTTGACTCCCAGCTCTTCCTCCAGCAGCTTGAGCTGCTGGCTGAGCGGGGGCTGAGCCATTTGCAGTTTTCTTGCTGCTGATGTAATTTGTCCTTCCTCGGCAATAGCCAGGAAGTATTTAAGCTGGCGTATATCCATAAGCTAACCTCCGGTTTGTGATTGGTTTATATATGAAAAACATATCGCATGGATACGAAACCAATATTATTAATATGTAAGCAGGTATGACATAATCATAACGGGTCTTCTATATTTTTCATAGCTTTTTACATACTACTTAAGTTAGGTGAGGATTACTGTGTTCAAAATTACCGCATTTCTTAAGCCGTACCGCAAGGAAGTGATTATCGGGCCAATCTTCAAGCTGCTGGAAGCGATTCTGGAGCTGCTGCTGCCGACCATTGTGGCGCTGATCGTCAACAACGGGATTGGCCGCCATGACAGCGGCTATGTGTACCGGATGGGCGGGCTGATGGTGCTGATGTCTTTGCTCGGTTTCGGCTGCTCAATGGTCTGCCAATATTATGCTGCCCGTGCTTCGCAGGGGTTCGGCACTTCGCTGCGCAATAAGATGTTCAAGCATATTTCGTCGCTGTCCTATGCCGAGCTGGACATCTTCGGCACGCCTTCGCTGATCAACCGGATCACAAATGATGTGAACCAGTTGCAGCTCGCGGTAGCGATGCTGATCCGCCTTGTCATCCGCGCGCCGTTCATCTGCATCGGGGCAATCATCATGTCGATGATTCTCGACTTCCGTTTGTCGCTGATTCTGCTCGCGGCGACTCCGGTTATTGGGGTGATTCTGTACTTCATTATCACACGCAGCGCGCCGCTGTACCGTAAATACCAGCAGAAGCTGGATCATATGGCGCTGGTGCTCAGCGAGAATCTGTCCGGCATCCGCGTGATCCGCGCTTTTGCCAAGAGCCGCAGTGAGAAGCAGCGCTTCGATGCCGCTTCAGAGGATCTGACGGCGACGGCTATCCGCGTCGGCCGCATTTCCGCCTGGCTGGGGCCAATGACCACGCTGGTGGTCAATGCGGCGATTATCGCCATTCTCTGGGCAGGCGGCATCCATATTGATGCCGGACGGCTGTCCCAGGGTGAAATTATCGCTTTTATCAACTACGTAACCCAGATTCTGCTGGCGCTCATTGTCGTCTCCAATCTGGTCATTCTTTTCACTAAAGCAGCCTCTTCTGCTAACCGTGTGAATGAGGTGCTGGCTGTTACGTCCTCTGTCGCGGATACAGGAAATCAGGTGCTTCCACCGGCAGATCAGCAGGCACCGGCGATTGCCTTCGAGCATGTCTCGTTCGGCTACAACACCACTGGTGAGCTGGCGCTGCACGACATTTCGGTAACCATCCGGCGCGGGGAGACGGTTGGGCTGATCGGCAGCACTGGCTCCGGGAAGTCAACCTTCGTGAACCTGATCCCGCGTTTCTATGACGCAGTAGAGGGCGAGATTCGGGTAGATGGCATAAATGTCAAGAATTACGGGCTGGAGCAGCTCCGGAGCAGAATCGGCATCGTGCCGCAGAAGGCGACGCTCTTCAGCGGTACGATTGCAGACAATATCCGCTGGGGCAAGCAGGATGCCACCTCTGAAGAGCTGATGCAAGCTGCTGCTGTCGCCCAGGCCGAGGAGTTCATTCAGAAGCTGCCTGAAGGGCTGGCTACTCCTGTTGCCCGGGGAGGCATGAACCTCTCCGGCGGACAGAAGCAGCGGCTGACCATCGCCCGCGCCATCGCCATGCGCCCGCAGATTCTCATTCTGGACGATTCCTCCAGCGCGCTTGATTTTGCTACCGACGCAGCGCTTCGCCGGGAACTCAAAGAGAACAGACGGGATGCGACTGTCCTGCTGGTCTCCCAGCGGGTGAGCACCGTGCGCCAGGCGGAGCAGATCATCGTCTTCGACGAAGGACGGATCGCCGGCATCGGCACACATGAAGAATTATTGAAGAGCTGTGGAGTGTACCAGGACATCTGTCAGTCCCAGCTATCTAGTGAGGAGGTGGGCGCGCGATGAATGCCGGAGCAACCTGGAAGAGAATTATTGTCTATACAAAGCAACATCGGAGCATCGCCATTGTCGCTGTGTTCTGTGCCATACTAAGTGTAATCGCCAGTCTGATTGGCCCGCTCCTGATTGGCCGCGCTGTGGATAAGATGCTCGGTCCTGGGCAAGTGGACTTTGACGGAGTTCTCTGGCTACTGCTGATCCTGGCCGCAGTATATATTGCCGGCAGCTTTTTTGGCTGGCTGCTTACTTATTACACGAACCGGATCGCCTATCAGACGGTTTATGATTTGCGGCGTGAGCTGTTCGACAAGCTGAACGTGCTGCCGCTGAAATTCCATGACAACCATCCCCAGGGAGACAGCATCAGCCGCTTTGTTAATGATATGGATGCTGTCTCGGATGGATTACTGCAAGGCTTCTCCACCCTGCTGACCGGGGTTGTGACCATTGCCGGAGCCATCGGCCTGATGCTCTACATCAGTCCGGTAATGACACTCGTTGTGCTGCTTTCGGCACCAGCGACCTTTTACGTCGCCCGCTTCATTACTACACGATCCCAGAAGCTGTTCCGGGAGCAGGCCAAAATTCTGGGCGGACTGAATGGTTATGTGGAAGAAATCGTAGGCGGTCAGAAGGTGGTTCAGGCATACCGGTATGAGGAGCGCAGCTTTGCCCGTTTCTCCGAGCGGAATAACGAGCTGTATCAAACCGGCGTCAAATCGCAGTTCTACGGCTCGCTGTCCAATCCAACCACACGGCTGGTGAACAATATTACCTTCTCGGTGATTGCGATGATCGGCAGCGCACTTGTGATCGGGGGACATCTCTCGGTAGGAGATCTCTCCAGCTTCCTGATCTATTCGAGCCTGTTCGCGAAGCCGTTCAACGAGATTACCGGCGTCATCACCCAGCTCCAGTCAGCGACAGCCTCGGCGCAGCGGATCTTCGCGATTCTCGACATGAAGCCGGAAACGCCGGATGCTGAAGGTGCAGATGTTCTGAGTGTAAGCCAAGGAACCATTACCTTTGATAAGGTAAGCTTTGCTTATACCCCTGAACGTCCGCTGATCCGGAACTTCAGCCTGGAGGTGAAGCCGGGTACACGCGTGGCGATTGTCGGACAGACCGGAGCCGGGAAAACAACACTGGTCAACCTGCTGATGCGCTTCTATGATGTGGACAGCGGCAGCATCAAGATTGACGGGGTAGATATTACTTCGATTACCCGCGACAGCCTGCGCCGTAATTTCGGGATGGTGCTGCAGGAGACCTGGCTGTACGGAGCGTCAATCCGTGATAATATTGCTTACGGCAAGCCGGAGGCGACGGAAGAGGAAGTGATTGCAGCCGCCAAGGCTGCGAACGCCCACAGCTTCATCAAGCGGCTGCCCGAAGGGTACGCCACGAAGATTTCCGGTTCAGGAGACAACCTGTCCCAGGGACAGAAGCAACTGCTGACCATTGCCCGCGTCATGCTTGTAGATCCGCCAATGCTGATCCTGGACGAAGCCACCAGCAGTATCGACACCTTGACTGAGGCGCGCATTCAGAAGGCTTTTCTGACGATGATCTCCGGGCGCACCAGCTTCGTGATTGCCCACCGGCTGTCCACGATCCGTGAGGCGGATGTGATTCTCTACATGAAGGACGGCGATATCGTCGAGAGCGGCACGCATGAGCAGCTCCTGGAGAGCGGCGGCCATTATGCCCGGCTGTATAACAGCCAGTTTGCGGCGGTGTAGCTTTGATGGATTAGGATTTGAAAAAAACAGCTTCAGCCTGGATATCCGATGATGTCCTTGGCTGAGGCTGTTTTTTGTGCGGAAACAACGGAGGAAATACGGTTGTTAGAGGTTGCGCTCCGGGTTTGTGCAGAAATAACTGCATAAATGCCGTTGATAGAGGCTTCGTGCCGGGTTTGTGCAGAAACAACAGCAAAATGCCGTTGTTAGAGGTCTTGTGCAGGGTTTGTGCAGAAACAACGGCGGAAATGCCGTTGTTAGAGCCCCCGGGCCGGAGGTGTTCAAACTTCCCACAGCTTCGCGACTTCTCCCTCGGCTTTGACTACCCCTTAGGAATACCCCTATACCGGGAAGGGGAGTACCCGGTGATTTTCTTGAACAGCCTGGAGAAATAATACGGGTCGGCAATGCCGACGGCGCTGCTGATCTCCTTAATGCTGAGGTCGGTCAGATCAAGCAATTGTCCGGCACGCTGCATCTTCATCCGCAGGAAGTATTCAATCGGCGGCAGTCCGCTCTCCTGTTTGAACAAATGGATTAAATGCTGCTGGGATAGTCCGGTATACCTGGCGACCTCCGGCAGCTTGACTGAGCTGCCCAGACGCTCTTGCATATATTGGATAGCCTGCTCCAGATAACGTCCGCGCTTCTTATCCCCGGCAGCTAGCCCGGTATGCAGCCCGATGCCGGACAGCAGGTGGCGCATAGTCTGGGAGATATGGACATGGGCCGGGAGCTGGTAGGTCCGGTCCATCAGCAGATCGAAAACGCTGCCGAACTCTTCGATGAGCCGGCCCGAGCTGCTGACAGGCAGCGCAAGCGGCCCTTGGTCCAGTCCGTACATTTGAATGAGGGACAGAACGTGGGCGCCTTTGAGGTGGAACCAGTATATACTCCAGGGTTCGGCTGCGGAGGCTCCATAACGGTGCGGCGTTCTGGCCGGGATCACCATGAGCTGATGCTCTCTAACCGTTATGAGCCGGTCATGATCTAGCTGAATCCAGCCTTCCCCTGCGGCGCAATAGATGAAAATATGAGAATCGCAGCCCTCCGGGCGCTCACGCAGGTGATGCTCGGCGCGGGGGAAATAGCCGATATCGCTAACGAAGAGGGAAGCGGTCAGCTCATGCTCGCCCAGCGCCTTAAGCTGTGATTCAGGCAGCACGAACAGCTTCTCCTGGGCAAAGCCATCTTTTTTCGGGAAGGGTTCTTGTTCCATAAAGTGTACCTCCTTGTGCTCCATCTATCTGCTTATTCCTTTAATGTCAGATAAGAATATAATCCATCATATCCCGCATTTCGTCAATTGGATCAGCGATTGCTCCCGGGTATATTAGAAGTAGCTTTTTAGAGAAAAACGTAAGTTTTGATGGTAGGTCAACGTGGAGAGCGCGTTATATCATAGAGAGAAATAGAATGTAACAAAGGAGCGGAGAATGATGATAGAGACGGCAGACAACCACCAGCCTAGCATTGATCTGCGGGGGATATTCAAGGATATCCGGCCGGGGACGCTGAAGCTCGGCGGGCATAACCCGCAGGGGGATGAAATCTCATTTACGAACTTTTATATGGAGTGGAACAGACGCCCGTTTTTTGGGATTTGCGGAGAGCTTCACTTCTCGCGGCTTGCCCATGACAAGTGGGAGGAAGGCTTGCTGAAGATGAAGGCGGCGGGAATTAATATTGTGGCTACCTATATTTTCTGGATTCATCATGAGGAGGAGCAGGGGGAATTCCGCTGGGATGGGGATCTGAATGTGCGGAGATTCGTCCAGCTATGCGCCAAACATGACCTGAAGGTGATTCTGCGTGTGGGGCCGTTCTGTCATGGGGAATGCCGCAATGGAGGGCTGCCTGACTGGCTGTATGGCCGTCCTTTCGAGGTCCGCTCGAATGATGAGGATTATCTGAAGGCAGTGAAGAAGCTCTACCAGCAGATCGGCGCAGAGACAGCAGGCCTGATGTTCAAAGACGGAGGGCCGATTATCGGCATCCAACTGGAGAACGAGTATATGCATGCGGGTGCGCCTTGGGAGATGACAAGCGGACAGTCGGGCGAGTTCATTCCTTCAGGGAGGGATGGGGAGGAGCACATGCGGCGGCTGAAAGAGCTGGCTGTGGAAGCTGGTCTTGTAGCTCCGGTGTATACCTCCACAGGCTGGGGAGGCGCGGCGGTGCTTAAGGATGAGGTGCTGCCGCTATTTGGCGGGTATGCCTACACACCGTGGAATGTGACTGCAGAGCAGCCGGAGCAGCCGCCAACGACTGAGTTTTTGTTCCAGGATTATCATAGCAATACCACGCCTGTTCCCGCATTTGAACCGCTTCCCTATGCACCGGAGGATTACCCTTATGCCTGCTGCGAGATGGGTGGAGGGATGCAGGCCTGGTATCTGGCCCGGTTCCAGGTAGCGCCGGAGACGGTGGAGGCGATGAGTATTCAAAAGCTCGCCGGAGGCTGCAACTTCATCGGCTATTACGTGTTCCACGGCGGCTCCCAGCCTGTCGGCAAGCATGCCTATATGAATGAAAGAACGAATCCGCGGATTTCGTATGATTATCAGGCGCCAATCGGTGAATTTGGCCAGGTCCGGGAATCGTACCGCCGGCTGAAGCTGATTTTCTCCTTCGCGCGCGCCTTTGGAGAGAACCTGTGCGGAATGGCTACGGTGCTGCCGGATAGTGCGGCGGGGCTGAAGCCGGAGGATGCCGGGCAAGTGCGTTACGCCGTGCGGGTGCGGAATGGCTCGGGGTATGTCTTCCTGAACAATGTGCAGGACCATGCAGAAATGAAGGATCATGAAGGCGTTTCCCTGAAGCTCGAATTGGACAAGGGTCCGCTGCGCCTGCCTGCATCCGGCGGATTCAGCTTGAAAAAAGGCGTGTCGGCGATTCTACCCTTTAATTTCCGCATGGGCGGCCTTTTGCTGAAATATGCAACAGCTCAGCCGATCACCTGCATCACCAAAGATGGCATTGCCGAGTATTTCTTTTTCACACCTGAAGGAATGTCCTCGGAATTTTGCTTTGATGAAAGCGAGCTGGCGGGGATAACTGCTGAGCAAGGAGCCATCCGTTATGAGGAGGGCTGTGCTTTTGCAGCTTTTGCAGAGGATAAGGGCGGAGTTGTGAAGGCAGTTACCCTGGCCGGTGAGACGGTGATTGTGCATTTGCTCACGCGTGAGCAGGCACTGAATTTGTGGGAGGCCGAGCTGTGCGGGGAGCGGAGATTGGTTTTGTCGGAAACCCCGTTCACGGTAAATGACGGTGAACTAACCTTCTACAGCCGTGGCAGCGGAAGCACCACATTTGCGGTGTATCCCTCGTTGCGGCAAGAGTTGTCTTCCAGCTTCGGCAAGATCCGCCAGTGCCCGGAGGCTGACGTTCACGGATTTACGCAATATGAGCTGGAGCTGCCGGATGATTCCTTCGAGGCAGAGCGCCAGATGAGCGGCAACCGCAAGGCTGCATTGACTCTTCCAGCGGAAGTGTGGGAGCATCCACACCTGCATGAGCTTTTCCTTGCCATTGACTATGATGGAGATGTCGGCAATGCTTCGATTAACGGGAAGCTGGCGGGCGATCATTTCTGGAATGGCGACATTTGGGAGCTGGGGCTGCTGCAGCATCAGAAGGAGCTGAGAGAGCACTCGCTGGATCTCTATATCGCGCCTGACCGGAGAGGCCAACTGGTGCGCAGCGATTCCGCAATGGCGGTTCAGATTACTTTCATTGGCCAGGAGATTGCCGAAATTCGGGAGACTAGGCTGATTCCTGAATGGAAGATCACTGTGAAACCGCTATCCAAATAATACCTGGATGAATCAAAAGTATTCTATTATGCTTCAATTGAAGTCCGCTAAGAACCAATCGCAGTCCGCCAAGGCGGTCTGCTTTTGCTATTTTTTCTGGAGAGTCAAGATCAGCCTGCACAAGAGACATAGCAAAGGGGGAGCAAGATGAAGCTGCTTATCGTAGACGATGAAGAGAGAACCCGGGAAATGCTGCGCAAGCATATCAATTGGGAGGAATTAGGAATCTATGAGGTGGAGACGGCACGGAACGGCCTGGTTGCGCTGGAGCTGTGCCGGAGCTTCCGGCCCGATATTGTGCTCTGTGATGTCCGTATGCCCAAGATGGATGGAATTGAATTCGCGCAGCGGCTCCGGGAGAGCGACGATTCGTGCAAGCTGCTGTTCCTGAGCGGCTTCTCGGACAAGGAGTACCTGATGTCGGCGATCCGGCTGCATGCACTGGATTATATTGAGAAGCCGATCAACCCGGATAAGGTTCAAAAAGCGGTCCAAGCCGCAGTGGAGGCCAGAAAGCTGGACAATAAGAAACGGCTGGAGAAGCGCCAGCTCCAGGATGCGTATGATGAAGGCCTGCCCTATCTGAGACAAGAGATGGTCCGCAAGCTGATTACTGCTCCCGG
Source organism: Paenibacillus sp. BAC0078 (assembly GCF_054483875.1). NCBI lineage: Bacteria > Bacillati > Bacillota > Bacilli > Caryophanales > Paenibacillaceae > Paenibacillus > Paenibacillus sp. BAC0078. The sequence continues at coordinate 484,265 of NZ_JBTLRW010000001.1, read as the reverse complement.
ATCGCCGAATGTGCCGAAGGCTTTGGAGAGCCGGGAGACTTTTCTGCTGCCGCCGGAGGGGCCGTACACCGTGATCGCCTCGTCTTTGTATTGGCAGCCGCCGCAATATCCCGAAGATCCTAAGCTGGTGCAGGAGGCGGTGCTCCGGGGGCTGAACATGAGCGGGCTGCTGGCTTCGCTGCGGGGCATTTGCGGATTCGATTCCCGACATTTTCTGATCATTATTCTGCCAGGGGCCTACGGCAGCAGCTACCGGGATCAGCGGAGTGTACTGGAGGAATTGTATGCCGAAGTGGCCGGGATCATTGGCGGCGGCATCCGTTTCCGCATGGGGGCCGGAGAACCGGCGGAGCAGAGGATGGAGATTCCGGAGTCCTACCAGACAGCGCTGGATGCTTGCAGCCTGCATTATTACAATGAGGGCAGCAGGCTGATCTTTCCAAGCTCGCTTGGGGGCAACCGGGAGCTGGCGACGGACTGGAATGTGGTGCGGAATCTGCGTGAGCTGCTGAAGCGGGGCGAGCTGGAGGAAGCCCGCAGCCTGATCCGGAACTGGACGGAGCAAGCACGACAAGCCCGTGATCTGGACATAACGCGGCTGAATGATTCTTATTTCCAGTTTCTGCTGGTCATTCTCGATGTAGCGGTCCAGCTCGGCTTCACAGATACGGATGAAGATACGGAACGCCGGTATATCTGGAAGGAGATCGACCGGATTCCCGATTTGGCAAGCATGGAGAAGTATATTCTCTCCTTTCTGGACTTGTTCCTGATCACCCCCGGCCCAGAAGGCACATCCGCGAAGATGCGGGAAATCCTGCAGTATATTCACAAGCATTTTCATGAAAAGGGTTTCACGATTCTGGAAATCGCTGATAATGTGGCGCTGAGCGAGACTTATCTATGCTCCCTGTTCAAGAAGCAGCGGGGCGGGACGGTCAAAGAATATATCACGTCGCTGCGTACCGAGAAGGCCAAGGAGCTGCTGCTGGATAAGGAAATGAAACTGTACGAGGTGGCGGTGCGGCTCGGCTTTGCCGATGCCAACTATTTCACGACTTTCTTCAAAAAATATGCGGGCTGCACGCCCACGGAATACCGGGAGAGGATGGCGAAATGAGATGGAGACCCCGGAAGCCCTTCGCTGATTACAGCATACGCTATAAGCTGTTCGCCACCTATATGCTGGTAATCATCATTCCGTTTGTGTTGCTGCTCTATCTCCACCTGCGTCTGACCGCAAATGAAAATGAGAAGCAGGCACTCTATTCGGCCCGCAAAATGCTGGAGGAGACCAAATCCTATCTGCAATACCGCGCAGAAACCGTCAGGGAGGTGCTGAACTTCATCTCCTTCAATGATACGGTTCAGACGCTGGTGGCCGAGGACCCAAGACGGTATGAGGATGTCAACGTTTGGGGAACGGATGCCAACAAGCTCGCCCGCGTGCTCGGCCAATTCCGCTACAATTCGGATATTGAAACCGTGCAGCTTTATATGAAGCAAGGGCTGGCGTCGGCCACGGAAAATCCCGACTATATGAATTTGGGCAATGTGGAGAGCAGTGAATGGTTCAAGGATTTCATGGCCTCGCATTCAGCTTTTGCCTGGCTGCCTTCGTCCGCCTTCCGGTCGGAAGGGGATAGTGACAAGGTGTCCGTACTGCGCGTAATTCCGAACGCCCACAACATTCAGCAGACCGACGGCATTGTACGCGCCCAAATCTCCCAGAGCACGCTGCGCTCCGTCCTGAATCATGCCATTGCCACTCCGTCTACCTCCGTTGCGCTGTTCAATGACCACGGCGATATACTCAGCACCTCCGGCGGATTTCCCTATACGGCAAAGGATTTTACGGACATGATGTCCCGCGCTTCGGCGGATGGCGACACGGGCAACTACTGGACAGACCGCCTGGAATTTGGCGGAGAACGCATATTGTTCGGACTGCAGGCGATTCCCGAGACCGATATGAGTGTGGCGATGATTGTGCCTTATTCCGATATTCTGAAGTCCAGCAACAAGATGCGCAACCGGCTCATTCTCATTTTTGCACTGATTGTTCCGGTCACCTTCGTGCTCTCCTTCATTGTAGCCGGCTCGGCTACCAAACGTCTGCGGCGGCTGATTCTGCATGTGCGCAAGGTCAAGAACGGCAATTTCCGCATCGCTCCCCTCCCGGCCAACCATGATGAGATCGGCGAGCTGACCTACAATTTCAATGTGATGGTGGAGAATGTATCGCGGTTAATGGAAGAGACCTACACTCTGGGACGGGAAGTAAAGAACAAAGAGCTGAAAGCGCTTCAGGCGCAGATCAATCCGCATTTTCTGTATAACACGCTGGATCTGATTAATATTATGGCCATTGAATCCGGGAATGGGGATATTTCAAAAGTCGTGGACAGGCTGGCGTTATTCTACCGGCTTAGCTTGTCGAACGGGAGTGAGACCGTCACTTTGGACAGTGAGCTGCGGCATGTGGAGTCCTATGTGTCGATTCAGAATATGCGGTTTGGCAACGCCATTACGCTTACGCTTGAGATTCCGCCGCCGCTGCTGGATTGCGAGGTGCCCAAAATCATGCTCCAGCCCCTGATCGAGAACGCGATCCTGCACGGCATTATGGAAAAGGATTCGGAGACAGGCACGATTTGGGTGTCCGCCGCCGAAGAGAAGGGCGATCTTGTAGTGGATATCAGGGATGACGGCATCGGGATGGACGAGGAGACCCTGGCAACAATTCTGACCAAGACGGCCAGCAAGAGAACCGGCGGCTTCGGCATACGGAACATTCAGGAGCGGCTTCAGCTCAACTATGGGCCGATGTACGGATTGTCTTTTGTGAGCCGGCCGGGTGAAGGGACCTCTGTGCGTATACGGCTTCCCAAATTAAATGAAAAGTAAGCGCTAACACAGATTTTCGAAGAAGATCGAAACTTTGCCCCGTAGGTGCGTGTTCCCGAACATTTTACAATAAAGAAGGAGGAAGAGAAACCAAACTGAGGGGGCTGCTTAATGGGAACCAAGGTGGAACAAATTGCTGTAAAGAAAAAAAAGACAGCCAAAAATCGGTCGCCGCTGCGGGAGCTGCGAAAAAACTGGGTGCTGTATGCGATGTTTTTGCCGATTGCGATTTTCTTTATCATTTTTGCTTACATCCCGATGACAGGCGTGATTATGGCGTTCAAGGAATTCAACTATAGGGACGGCATCTTTATGAGTCCTTGGAACGGGTGGGAGAACTTCGATTATTTCTTTCAGTCCGGCAAAGCTTGGCTGGTGACGAAGAATACGATGATGTACAATCTCGTGTTTCTGGGAGCGTACACATTTTTCTCGATTCTGGCCGCCGTGCTGATCTCGGAGACGTATAATAAATTTTTCAAAAAAGCTGCACAGACATTTATGTTTCTGCCCTACTTTATCTCATGGGTCACCGTATCCGCATTCGTCTACAATTTTCTGAATTATGAGTTCGGGATTGTCAACGTGTTCCTGCGGAATATCGGGCTTGAGGCGATTGATATTTATTCGAACACCGGATACTGGTATTTGCTGCTGCCGTTCCTCTATATCTGGAAATGGGTCGGCTTCGGAAGTGTCTTGTATCTGGCGGCAATTGTCGGCATTGACCAGGAGATTTACGAAGCGGCGACCATCGACGGTGCAACACGGTTCCAGAAAATCATGAGAATCACCCTGCCCTTGCTCAAGCCGACAGTGGTGGTACTGGTTCTGCTCGGTCTTGGACGGATCATGCGCGGCGAGTTCGATATGTTCTATCAGCTCATCGGCAACAACGGTGCGCTGATGAATGCCACGGATATCATTGATACGCTGGTGTTCCGGTCACTTGTGGGTACGCAGGATTTCGGAATGGCCTCCTCTGTGGGTCTGTACCAATCCGTGCTGACGCTGATCATTATCCTGATCGCCAACTATCTGGTGCGCCGGTATGACAAGGATAATGCGCTGTTCTAATTAAATCGCAAGTAAGGGGTGAATAATCATGGAGAAAAATAAACTCAATTCCGCGCCTGTCTTTCAGGCCTTCTCGTACACGGTTGTCTCGTTGATTGCGCTGGTGTGTCTGCTGCCCTTTATCGTCCTGATTTCCGGTTCCATCTCCGATGAGAGCCAGGTGCTTGCTAAGGGGTATTCCTTTCTGCCGCGCGGCTTCTCGCTTGATGCTTACGCATTTATCTTCCGCAATCCCGGCGATGTGCTCTCCGGCTACCGGGTATCGCTGATCGTGGCCATAGTCGGGACAACGCTGTCACTGCTAATATCCACGATGGCTGCCTATGTGATGTACCGCAAGGAAGTGAAGTACCGCAATCAGCTAGCGTTCTTCCTGTTCTTTACGACCCTGTTCAACGGGGGGCTGGCCCCCTATTTTATCTGGATTACCAGCTATCTGCATCTGAAAAACACACTTGCGGTGCTGATTCTGGTCCCAATGTTCAACGTCATGTACGTCCTCATTCTGCGCAGCTTCATTCAAGGCTCCGTACCGGAGCCGCTGGTGGAATCCGCCAAAATTGACGGCGCAGGGGACTTCCGCATCTTCTGGCAAATGGTACTGCCGCTCTGCAAGCCCGCGCTTGCTTCCATCGGCCTGTTCACTATTCTGGCCTATTGGAATGACTGGTGGACCCCGATGATGTTCACCGACAAGGACCAGTACGTTCCGCTGCAATACCTGCTCTATAAAATGCTGTCCTCGATAAACATGTCTGCGGCGATGGCCCAGCATGTGTCCAGCATCGACACGCCGAAGGAAACGTTCAAGCTGGCCATGACGGTCATTGCCACCGGACCCATCGTCATCCTGTTCCCGTTCCTTCAGCAGTATTTCGTTAAAGGTATCACCATCGGCGCTGTAAAAGGCTGATAACCGGCCGGGCCGGTGCTACTTGGTTATGAATCCTGCAAGCCCGGGGATTTATATAGAATTGCCATCACTTAAGGGGGTATTAGAGTGAGAAAAGCAAAGAAAAACGTCGTGTTCATCCTGACGCTGCTGCTGTCGCTGTCCATGCTGTTAGCTGCCTGTTCCGGCAGCGGCAACAAGGCAAACACGGAAGCCGAGAGCACTGCAAACGCAGGCAGCAGCAATGCGCCGGCAGATCAGGCTGCGGATCAGAAGGAGGTTGTGCTGAAGGGCTATCTGCTCGGCGAAGCTCCGAAGGGTATGCCTGAGGTGCTGGCCGCACTCAACGAAAAGCTGAAGAAAGACATCAATGCCACCATCGAGCTGAATTATATCGGCTGGGGCGACGTGCAATCGAAATATCCGCTGGTGCTGGCTTCCGGCGAAGATGTGGACTTTATTTTCTCTGCGGACTGGAACTATTATGTTCAGCAGGCGACCAAAGGCGCTTTCTATGAGCTGAAGCCGGAGGATATCGCGAAATATATGCCGAAGAAATCGGCTACCATCAATCCGGCTGCCTGGGATGCCGCCAAGATTGAAGGTAAAATATTCATGATTCCAACGTCCACCCCGGACCGCAAGGTCAGTGTGGCTGTACTGCGCAAGGATATTATGAAGGAAGCGGGCCTCACCGAGGTGAAGCGTTTCTCCGAGCTTGGACCTTATCTGGAAGCGGTGAAGAAAAATCACCCGGATATGATCGGTCTAAATCTGGATTCGCAATTTGACCTGCCGACTCCTTACCAATATCTGCTGCGTGACAAGATCGGTTATCCGGGCGCACCAATTGATTCCGGCAACCCTATGGCCCAAGGCGTAGCTTATGACTTCGAAGATCCTACGGGCAAGCTCTACAGCATGGTGGAGGAGCCTTACCTGAGCGCACAGAAATATGCTGCCGGCATTATGAAGGACTGGTACGATAAAGGATATGTCAACAAAAACCCGTATTCGAACAAAATCCGCTCCAAGGATAACTTTGTGGAAGGCAAATCTGCGGTAGCGCTTGGCAATACCATTGACGTAGCGTCCATTATGGAAGCCGCTCAGGCCAAAGGTATTGAAACCTATGTGGTTTCGTCTTTAACCGCTGACGGCAAGGCACCGCAAAACTCATGGACTAACAACGGCATTTCCATCGCCGCTAACTCCAAAAATCCTGAGCGTGTAATGCAGGCCTTCGATCTCATTATGGAAGACCCGTCCTACGTATATCTCACTTATTTCGGTCTGGAAGGCAAGAACTATGCAATGACGGCAGATGGCAAAATCGGTCTTCCTGAAGGCGTCACTTCCGAGAACAATACGTATCCTCCGGACGCTGCGGGCTTCTGGTTCGTGAACAAGGACCTGTTCAAGCCAATGCAGAACTGGCCGCAAGCCTATATTGACCATCAGGAGAAGGTGAAGGATTACCTGACCGACTTTACGTTTAACGGCTTCACCTTTAACTCGGACAAAGTGAAGACACAGATTTCGAACCTCGCGAATGCCTCGACACAGTACGCCAATCCGATCTATATCGGTGCGGTCAAGGATGTCAACAAAGCCTTTGACGATCTGGCCAAAAACCTGAACAGCGCCGGTCTGGACAAGGTGAAGGCAGAGGTGCAGGCCCAGGCGGATGTCTATCTGGCTGGCAAGAAAAAATAAGCTCTGTCAGTACAGGTTAAAAGAGGTTGCAAAAACCGCCAAAGCAACGCTGAATAAGCTGCGCTTTGGCGGTTTTTTATGAACCTAATGCACCTTTTTAAAATGAATTAGTTGACCTCGTAATTATGGCCATAATTATTATCCCAATACGTTTGCCCGCCAGTTGTATACGAAATCGAATATTTAACATCTGTAGCACCAGGGACATTGAAACTGTAGTTCCATCTTTCAACACTATTGAAATTATTCAAGGAGCCATTGTAAGTAGCGTAGCCCTCATGAGTCGTTGCCCAGTTGTCCGTTGAGTACACTACTTTTACAGTTTTCGTCGGATTCAGGTTTTTAACATAGATGGTTCCGCTGAATTCACCATTGCTCAGAGTACTATTGGCGTTAAGCACATTTGGTGATCCCAAAATAACGGAACTCAGGGGAACTGTACTATTGACTTCATTATAATAATTCACTCCCCCGTTGTTATCCCAATAGATCTGGTTATTCACTTCGTATTTAATTGCGAATTTTATGAAGCTCAGATTCTTCAACTCGGAATGATCTGTTGTAGAACCATTTGTGGAAACGATAAAATGCCATTTCTCATGGTTTACTTCCGTCGGCCCTACATAATTCGCACTCGTATCAAACCAATTTGTGTTATCTGTTGTGTAATGGACAGTGACATTTTTCACCGGTCCCAGATTAGCAACATCAATATTTCCGCTGAATCCGACATATCCAGGTTTATAAATAACGCTGACATCCGAGTCAATAAGCTTGACCTCATCACCGCTGGCAAATGCCGATCCCACAAAGGATACACCAAAAATCAGAGTAAACATCATCAATCCGGCAAATAGTTTTTTCATTGCTTTCATTGTACTCTCTCTCCTCTAATTTTAAATTTTTTTACCTGGGTCCTGAGCCGACAAGGATAACGTTCATACGTTTGCGCACTTTTTTGTGTTTTCATCCCTCCTTAACTTTGAAACCAAGCTGTAATTCGTGGAATGTTAATAATTTCCTATAAACAGGATAACTTTAACAAAACATTATGTATATAGTAAATAAGTAACATTTATATACATTGATATATGGGATATTCTGTCATAAAAGGTCAAAAAAACAGGAAGGCGGTACAAAAAAAGTCCCCTAAAGGCTGCCGACATTTGCCCCTGGGGATTCTATTAATTATAAAGCAGATAAGCAAATCCAGTTAAACTAAAGGCTATTCCGGCGCTCCGGCGGGTTTTAAAGCGGGGGTATTAGGAATCATGCATCCGTTTGCGCATCACTCCCGGTGTGCATCCGTAGGCCGCCCGGAAGACGCGGATGAAATAGTTGGTCTCCATGCCCAGATGCAGTGCGATATCCTGAACCGGAGTATCGCCATTCTCCCTCATCATCTGCAGCGCCCGTTCCAGGCGCAGATTCTGCAAATATTTGTGCGGCGTAATGCCATACTCCTGAACGAACAGACGCTGGAAATGCTGTACGGAGTAACCTACGGCAGCCGCGAGATTTGAAACCAGCAGCGGCTCGGTAAAATGCTCGTTGATCAGGCCGACTGCCTTCTGCAGCGCCTCGTTGCGCACAGCTTCGAATTCGAGCCGGTTAGCGGAACCGGCTGTCTGAGCCGTGTGGCGTAGCAAGAGCAGCAGTCTGTAGAGCGTAGCGGACAGCTCCAGCATGGTCCGTTCATCCTGGCGGCTTGCCTGCTGGTTCACCGTATGCCAGATGCTGCCAATCTGCTCCCAGCATTCCTCGAAGTTCTCCGGGTGAAACGGGGCGGAAGGGAGGTAACCGATGCCTTCCAGTAGGTCATGAGACATCTCGCCGTGGAAGCCGATGAACCCTACATGCCAAGGATCGTGCGACAGCGGATAATATTCATGCCCTCTGTCCGGCGGATAGGCGAAGGCCATTCCCGGTTCCAGAATCGTTTCATTGCCGGTGACAAGGTCCCGGAACAGGCCTCTGCCGCTGCGGATCAGAAAGACCTGGTATACGGGAAAGCCGCCGGGGCGCACATGGTGGTATTGGATATGACGTCCAACGGAATAAGGGTACAGCGGGTATCTGTTCAGGTCCCGCGGCAGTTCAATCAGAGAGAAAGGGAGAATGATGCTTCACCTCATATTCATTTTGTGCTAGTAAATCGAGAGTATATTCCTACTGCCTGAATTGAATTCTCCTATATGATAAACAGTATAAAGGATGATTGATGAAATGGACAGGGCTGGACCCCGGGTTTCATCAGAGAATAGTCCCATCTAAGCATTAACAACATACCGAAAGGATGAACCTACCAATGAATATGAAATTACCCCCGGTCAGCAGCAAAATTCCAGTGATGCTGCACGGTGCCGATTATAATCCCGAGCAATGGCTGAGATACCCTGAGGTGCTGCGCGAGGATATCCGGATGATGAAGCTGGCGAATGCGAATGTAATGTCCATCGGCATTTTCTCCTGGGTGTCGCTTGAGCCGGAGGAAGGCGTCTTCACCTTCGATTGGCTCGACAGCATTCTGGATACGTTCGCTGAGAATGGCATTTACGCTTTCCTGGCTACTCCAAGCGGCTCGCGTCCGGCCTGGATGTCGGAGAAATATCCCGAGGTGCTGCGTGTAGAACGGAACCGTGTGCGCAATCTGCACGGCGTCCGCCACAATCACTGCTATACCTCGCCGGTCTACCGGGAGAAGACAGCTATCATTAACGGCAAGCTGGCTGAACGGTATGCGCATCATCCGGCGGTTATTGGCTGGCATATCTCGAACGAATACGGCGGCGAATGCCACTGCGATCTTTGCCAGGCGAGCTTCCGCGAGTGGCTCAAGGTGAAGTACAACAACAGCCTGGATGAACTGAACCATGCCTGGTGGGCGACCTTCTGGAGCCATACGTACACCTCCTGGGAGCAGGTGGAATCGCCTGCACCGCACGGTGAAACACAGGTCCATGGACTTAATCTGGACTGGCGCCGTTTTGTCAGTGAATCGACGATTGATTTCTGCCAGCATGAAATTGACTCGGTGCGCGATTACAACACAGAGCTGCCGGTAACGACTAATATGCACAATATTGACGGCGTGGATTACCGCAAGCTGGCCAAGATTCTCGATGTCGTCTCCTGGGATGCCTATCCGGATTGGCATTATACCGAAGACAATGACGATGCCCGCCTCGCGGCCTGGACGGCGATGCACCACGATATGTACCGCACCTTCAAGCATAAGCCGTTCCTGCTGATGGAAAGCACGCCTTCGCTCACGAACTGGCAGTCCGTCAGCAAGCTGAAGCGGCCGGGCATGCACAAGCTGTCCTCCCTGCAGGCGATTGCCCACGGGTCGGATTCCGTGCAGTACTTCCAGTGGCGCAAGAGCCGAGGCTCCAGCGAGAAGTTCCACGGCGCTGTAATCGACCACAGCGGCCACGCAGAGACCCGTGTCTTCCGCGATGTTGCGGAAGTCGGCCGGACATTGGCGGAGCTCCAAGAGGTTGTAGGTACTACTACACCTGTCCAGACAGCAATTATCTATGATTGGGACAACCGCTGGGCGATTAAGGATGCGCAAGGTATCCGCAACTCCGGCCTGAAATATGAAGAGACCGTACTTCAGCATTACCGTGCCCTGTGGGAGCTGGGTATTCCTGTTGATATCATTGGGCCGGAAGAGGATCTGTCAGCCTACAAGCTGGTGATTGCCCCGATGCTGTACCTGATCAGCGAGGAGAACGGCAACCGGATTGAGAAATACGTGGAGAAGGGCGGAACCTTCCTAGGAACTTACTGGTCGGGTGTGGTTGGAGAGACGGACCTGTGCCATCTGGGCGGATTCCCTGGCCCGCTGCGCCGTACACTTGGCATCTGGGCTGAGGAGACGGAAGGCTTGCACAGCCGCGATCTGAACGGTCTGGTTATGGAAGCCGGCAACGCACTGAACCTTAGCGGCGATTATGATGCCCATGAAATTGCCGAGCTGATCCATTTGGAAGGCGCGGAAACGCTGGGCACGTACCGTACGGATTTCTACGCAGGCCAGCCTGCTCTGACGGTGAATCGCCTGGGCGAAGGACGGGCGTACCACCTGGCTACACGCGTGAAGGATGCCGCATTCTACGTGGAGCTGTACGCGGCGATTGCCAAGAAAGCAGGCATCATCCGTACGCTCGATACCGAGCTGCCGGCAGGCGTTACCGCTCAGCTTCGGACGGATGGCGAAAGCGATTATGTATTTGTGCAGAATTTCAGCGGAGTAGAGCAGTCCGTTGTCATGGACGGCAGAAATTATACCGTTCTGGAGTCGGGAGAGGCCGTTCCGTTGGTGCTCACACTTCCGGTTCATGGCCTGGCTATTCTGAAGCGGGCACACTAGAGCAGGATTCATAATACTCAAAAAGGCAGGACCCGGTAGTTCAGGGCTCCTGCCTTTTTGCTATAGGCCTAGCCGAACGCCGCCTCGACTCCAGCGATAACCTGCTGGTAATAGTCCGTATCATGCGGCACAAAATGAGTGATGTCCACCGTTTCGTGAATGGTAATGCGCTCACCGCTGTCGGTTACACGAAAGCCCGATACATCAAGCTGCTCCAGCTCCCCTTGCCAGAATTTGCGGAAGTCGCTGAACTCAGCCAGGACGATTCCGGCAACCTCCTCCCGCTGGAGCCGGAATTGCTCCAGTGTAAACGGGCTGCTGTAGAGAAAGACATTCGCCCGTTCGTTGTCAATCAGCCCTTCCTTCATCATAGAGTAGGGGATGATTCCTAGTGGAATCAGCTCATCGTAAGAAATCTGCAGCCCTAGCTCCTCCTCCACCTCACGGATGCCGTCCATCGCGGTCTCGCCCGCCAACAGATGCCCTGCGGCAGTAATATCGAGCAGGCCGGCATAATCCCGCTTGTCCTTGCTGCGAAGCTGAAGATAGATATAGAGATCATCGCCACGCTGCTGGACGAACCAGCAGTGAAAGGTCTCATGCCAGAGTCCCTTCCGGTGCACTTCATCGCGCGGGGCGGTGCCCGTCACGTTGCCTTGTGCATCGAATGTAGTGAGAATTTCTTCGTTCATGCTGATCGCTCCTTTACTCTAGCTGCTATTAAGCCTATCACAAATGGGATGACAACGCTCGGCATGCATTACTTAAACTAGTATAATATGGGAGAGGGGTGAGAGGATGCTTGTGGCAATCGAAAGGGAAACCTTCTATTCGTTAAGTGATGAAAGACTCGGGTGGGCCTGCATGGAGCCGACCTTCATGCTGATCCGCGGGAAATCTCCGGCAGTAAAAGCGGCAGCAATCTCAGAGCTGGGCAAGGGACAGACGGCACTATGCATGTTCCGTATCATGTATGACCATAGCTATAGGTCAGCGGCGGAATATTACGCTTGGATCTCTTATCTGCTGGACCAGCCGGGTTATTGGAGCGGGGTGCTGGAGGGTGTGCGTTTTTTTGCAGACACTGCCATGTTGGAACTGCTTGAACAGACGCGGGAGAAGCTGGCTGCCAGAAACCGCAGTTTGGGCGTGGGCTGGGGTGATGCGGGACTTATGGATATCGAGGTTGATCAAGAGCTGCTAGAGACGGTCACCGGTTTGTATGCGCATTTTCAGCAGATTGCACCGCATAGCCTGAGTCTCATCGCTGATTATATCCGTACTCACCCGGATGAGTTCGTAGAATTCAGCGGATGAAGCGGATGAAAAACTGCCTGGATGGGAAGTAGCTGAGTACCCGCAAGTTAAGCTGGAGCGATCATGGCAAAAGAAAAGGCTGCACCATCCTTTGTTGAGGAAGTGCAGCCTATTTGTATGTGTATGTCCAGGAGGAAGCTAGCCTAGAATTATCTGGCCATCCAACCGCCATCTACATTCAGGATGTGACCGTTCAGGTAGTCGGAAGCAGCGGATGCCAGGAACACAGCAGGTCCTTTAACATCTTCGGCAGTTCCCCAGCGTCCGGCTGGAATGCGGTCGAGGATGGAGTCGGAACGGTTCTGGTCAGCACGGATTGGTGCAGTGTTCTCAGTAGCCATGTAGCCTGGAGCGATGGCGTTGATGTTCAGACCGGAGCCAGCCCATTCATTGGCAAAAGCTTTGGTCAGACCCGCTACACCGTGCTTGCTCGCAGTGTATCCAGGTACATTGATGCCGCCCTGGTAGGAGAGCATGGAGCAGATGTTGATGATTTTACCGTTTCCTCTTTCGAGGAAGTGGCGGCCGGCGATTTGCGACAGCAGGAATACGGTGTTCAGGTTCAGGTTGATAACGTCGAACCAGTCTTTTTCGCTATGGTCTTTGGCTGGAGTGCGTCGGATCATGCCTGCGCAGTTCACGAGAATATCTACTTTGCCTGTAAAGGCAACCGCTTCGTCGAACATGCCTTGCAGCTTGGTGTGATCGCCCAGATCGCCTGCGATGCTCAGTGCTTTTACGCCAAAGGCCTCGGCAGCCGCTACAGTTTCGGTACTTGGATTGAGGGAAGCGGAGATGACGTCTGCGCCTGCCTCTGCGAATGCAAGAGCGATCCCTTGTCCAAGACCTTGGGCAGCGCCCGTTACGATTGCTGTTTTACCTGCCAAACTGAATAAAGATGACATATGATATTCTCTCCTTTTAATTGTTCATTTGAATTCCACATTCGATATTTACGCCAGCACTCCGGAACTGCTCCACGGTCTCGGACGCAAGCCCGCTGTCAGTCAGCAGCACGTCAACCTCCTGCAGTGATGCGAACGTGCGCAGCGCGGTATGCCCGAATTTGTGATGGTCGATGGCGGCGAATACGGTGCGGGCGGTGGATACTAGGGCTTGCTTGTATTCAATAAAGTCACCGGTGTAAATCGACAGCCCATGTTCGATATGAACGGCTGTAGCCGACAGAAAAGCTTTCTCTATATTTAGCTTTTGGACATAGGCGACGGCTTCAGGACCGGCCAACATATTGCGGACACGGTAACCCCCGGGAACGACGAGACGGATGTTGTCTCTCTGAACCAGCTCGCTGATGATGTACACATCGTTGGTGATGACCGTCAGCGGTATGTTGTCCAGCCTCCGGGCAATTTCGAGTGTGGTGCTGCCGCCGTCCAGCGCAATGATGTCATCCTCTGCGATATGGGCCAGCGCAAGCTGCGCAATCTCCGTTTTTTCATCGGAATATTTAACCAGCGGGTTCCTCAAGGGCAGAATACCGAACTGATCGCTTTGTGCCAGCACGGCGCCGCCGTGGACACGCATAATAAGTCCCTGCTCCTCCAGCTTGCTTAAGTCCTCGCGGATTGTTTTTCCTGTCACCTGGAGCTTGTCGCTCAGCTCATTCACCGTTACATCCTTCTGGTTGAGTAATACTTCCATAATCATCTCGTGCCGCCGTATCGGGTTCATCCGCCTGCCTCATCTTTCCGTAGTTGTTTTTGTTCTATTGTAATTCCTTCATGCCTACGGGGTCCATATCATCATAGCGTTTGTTGTCTCCGGCCATACTCCAGATGAAGGTATAGTTGTGCGTACCCACACCGCTGTGTATGGACCAGCTTGGGGAAATGACAGCTTGCTCGTTGTGCATAACGATGTGGCGGGTTTCGGTTGGCTCGCCCATCAGGTGGAACACAATGGAATCGTCAGGAAGATCGAAATAGAAGTAGGCTTCCATCCGGCGCGGGTGCGTATGGGAAGGCATTGTATTCCACATGCTGCCCGGCTTGAGCTGGGTCATCCCCATTACTAACTGCGCGCTTTGCACGCCATTGGTATGAATGAAGCGGTGGATAGTGCGTTCGTTGGAGTTCTCCAGGCCGCCCATTGCGCCGGATTCGGATTCAGCTAACGTAGTCTTCGTAGTAGGGTAGGATTGATGTGCAGGAGCCGAGTTCAGATAGAACTTCGCTGGCTTGGCGCTGTCCGCGCTTTTGAACACAACATCCTTGGCGCCTTGGCCTACGTACAGACATTCTTTGAAGTCTATTTCATAATCTGTACCGTCAACAACAACCGAGCCTTTACCTCCGACATTGATAACACCCAGCTCGCGGCGTTCCAGGAAGTAAGTAACTCCGAGCTCTTTCAGGTCAGTGGTGAGCACGACGTCTTCTTTTACCGGATTGGCACCACCGACGATCATGCGGTCTTCATGGGTCAGGACAAGCTTCAATTCATCCGGAGCAAAAATGACAGGAATGTGGAACTCCTTGCGCAAGCGCGCGGTATCAAATTGCTTCACTTCATTGGGATGGGATGCGAAACGTCTTTCCATTGAATGTTCAATCTCCTTCGCAAACATATTTTCGTTCGTATAGGTACAATTTAATTCATATTCGTTCATTTTACAAGAGATAATCTTTTTTAGTGCGTTTGTTTTAGTTTATTTATTGAAGTTGTAGATTGCCATATGAACCGAAAGCGTGCACAATAGAGGTGAAATGAGGATGAATTACCAGCTAACTGGAATCCGATAAATGGTGGAGGGTGAACGAAAGTGGGAGAAAGGAAGTCTGCGGTGAGTGCCTATCAGGCTCGCCAAAATGAAATCATCAATTATATAGCCGTTGAAGCGGAACGCCTCCCGCTGCTGGACAGCGGCCTGTGGTTCCACGATGATGTGCGCAATAATTTTTATTATGCTTCCTATTTGTTTGCGGCTACTGTTGATCCGGCCTTTGAGCTGCCCTTTGAGCGGGAGGCGGCCCGGCGCAAAGCAGAGGCAGTATTGCTGGAAACAGTGCTGCTCCAGAATCGGCAGCCCGGCACAGAATTATACGGCCACTGGCCGCTGGGGCTGAATCCTGTGCCGCGCGAGGCGGCGCCGCACGAGCTGCCAGTGGAGATCATGGGCAGCCTGATGGTCTGGTTCAGCAGGCAGTACGGAAGCGGGCTGAATGCGGGACTTCGGATTGCTTTTCATACTGCGCTCGGGCATATCTACCGCAGTGGCTTCTACCGTAAGCCTGTAGTTAACTATGGGCATCATGAAGCCAAATATACGGCAGCCAAGCTGATCTTCGGCAATCTGTTCGATGACGCGGAGCTGCTTGCGGACGGGCGGCAGAGCCTGGAGAACACACTGGCCTATATCCGCGAAAAGGGAATGCCGGAGTACGGCAGCCTGCCGTGGTTCTGGCATTGGGTGCAGGCGTTCACCTGTGCCTGGGAGCTGGAGGAGGACAGTGGGCTGAAAGGGACGCTAGGAGACATGCTGGATTACCTGTGGAACGAACGGGGGCAGTGGTATCTTCAGGGGGCTTGGGCCGGGGCACATTCCCGGGGCTGGCCGCATGATGCTCCGGCTGACGCCAATGTGCTGCACGACTATGTGCAGTTTGGGGATTTCCAGCTTCCGCCGGGCATGCCGCGCACCGAATATGCCGGTTTTCTGTTCTACGAAGCGCCCGATAAGGTGCGAACAGCCGCTCTGGACCGACAATCGCCGGTGGAAGTCACAAGGATTACGCAAAAGGTCGTACCGGAAGCTCCGCACCCACAGCCGCTGCTTCATACCTATGCATATATAACCGGGAGCTTTGCGGCAGGCGGCATCTGGGAGCGGGTTGAGGAGTTCGACAATGAGCAGCTCCGCTGGGCTTTTTCACTGCCGGTATCTGCTGAGTATGCTGTGAATCGGCTGTACTTTTTTCATCCCGGCGAAGGTTATCGGGAGGGAGATCCCCGCCATCAGAGCCGATATATGGAGGTGCTTTACCACAAGAACACGATTCTTGCTTTATTCCCTGTGCCTCAAGGGGAGAAGGATACAATCATCGGTGTGCTGCCCAAAGGGAAGTGGATCAAGCAGCCTTCCGCGATGTTCGGTCATGTGGGCGGCGTTTATTTTGCCGTATACCTGTCGCATTCCTATGAACTGCTCGAACGGGAGGGCTACCTGGAGGTCTCCGTGAAGGGGATGCCGGGCGGTGTCGCAGTAGAGGCGATCAGTGTCAAAGATGCTGCGGAGCGGGGAATCGTCGGCGGACTTACGGGTTTTGCTGAGGAATGGGCGCAGAACGCCCCGTCTTTTGAAGTGGGGGCCGGGTTGAGGATCACCTACCGTACCATTAGGGGAGAAATGCTGGAATTGCAGGTGGGCAATACTTCTACAGAAGCTCATCTGAATGGGAATCCGTTCTCTTTGGAGCATTATTCTGTTAGCGGAAAATAATATTGATTGAGCAAAAAAATGAATCCCCCAGCGGTCATTTCTTTAGATGCCTATGGGGGTTCTTTGTGCTGGCAAGTCTGGACGTGAGAGAAGGGGCTTTTGAATGGAACTCTTGGCATGGCTACTTCATTTGCTATTTGGCTAGTTATCCTTTACAGTCTATCTAACGCGAGTCTGGTGCAGGAAGCTGCGGATTGCCTTCATTTTATGAGTCCAGGACAAGGAGGAAATTCAATTGATTGCAACACTGCAGACCGCCCGGAAGGGCGTAACGGCTACATTTGAACGTCATTTTAAGCATCCGGTGGACAAGGTTTGGGCGATGCTGACTGAGAATGCGCTGCTGGCTAAATGGTTTCCCGAGCTGAGCATTCAGGAGTTGTCTGCTGGGGGAGTCATTAAATTTGATATGCAGGACGGGAGCTTTATTGAGCTGGAGATTACGGATGTGAAAACGAACTCCATATTGGAATATACCTGGGGCAATGACTTGGTCCGTTTTGAGTTGGATGCTGAGCCGGAGGGCAGCAGTCTGCTGCTGGTTGAGTCGATATTGGAGATTACTGATCATACGGCAAAAGACCTTTCCGGCTGGCACGTGTGCCTGGATGTCATATCCGTACTGCTGGACGGAGAGGAGCTGCAGAACCGCAGGCAGGTATGGGAGCAACAGTTCGTGGAATATACCCGGCTTGTGGAGGATTTCCGCAAAGCCATGTTATAACAATTGGGAGCATTCATATGTAATTGTGATAATCCCTGTAATGAATTATTGGATACTAACGGCAATACAATGGCAGATCAACCCCTTACCGTGAACAAAAACGAGAAGGGGTTTTTTGATTGCATTTGAATTTGTTCAGCCTGAACGCCCATAGGGGCGTTTTTATTTTGCCCTCTGATTGTGTTTTGCGGTCTGGGGACTACTTACTTATAGGGGGGGATTATGTGGAGCTTACAACGGATGGTAGTGATGATGTGCGATTCGAGCTTAAAGACCAAGCGTACAAAAGAATTGATGAATTGAAGGAAAAAGAATAAGGGAGATGATTTGTATGGAGTGGAGTGCTGTAGCTAATTTTATTAAGCCGGAATTGTTGATTGTGGTGGCTGTGTGCTGGGTGATTGGGTACGTATTGAAGCAGACACCGCGAGTGCCGGACTGGACAATTGTTTATGCTGTTACAGTGGTCGCAATCATCGTTGTATGCATTATGCAGGGCTTTACGGCTGACAGCATCCTGCAGGGCGTTCTGTGCGGCGCTGTAGCGGTCTATGGTAATCAACTGGTGAAACAGGCGATCAAAAAGAGCGGTGACGAATAATGGCGCTCACTTTGGAGCAAGTAAAAGCCAAATCTGCAAAGCACCTGGACGGGCTGCAGCCGGTTGTTCGGGTTGCTACCGTGGCGCTGATCGAGCGCTGTTACGCCCGGGGAGTAAATATAGTCATTACCCAGGGTTTGCGCACAATCGCCGAGCAGGACGCGCTGTATGCACAGGGCCGTACCAAGCCGGGGGCCAAAGTCACCAATGCCAAAGGTGGTTATAGTTATCACAATTTCGGCCTGGCGATTGATTTCGCACTACTGTTGCCGGACGGCTCCAGCGTTTCTTGGGATATGAAGCGGGACGGAGACGGCGATAACGTGGCCGATTGGATAGAAGTTGTGCAGGAGGCCAAGGCTCTGGGCTTTGGCTGGGGCGGCGATTGGTCCAGTTTTAAGGATTATCCGCACTTGGACATGACGTTTGGACTGGGCACAGCCGATCTGCGAGCAGGCGAGCAACCAACAGCAGTTCAGGTACAAGCGGCATATGCTGTTATTAATAAATTTCAAGAGGAGGCGGACGAATTGTCTGTAGAGGATAAAAAAAGGATTGAATACCTGGAGGCCGCAGTTGAAGCGTTGACTAATAGCAGAGATACACTAAAGGATCAGGCGCTGCAGCAGGCCGTGGAAATTAAAGAGTTAAAGACGGCGGTACTAGAACTGACGGACACCACGCCGCCAGCATGGTCCTTGGAAGCTATTCAGGCTTTGCATGACACGCCATCTGTTATTAACGGCACGCCGGTTATTGATACGCCAGACAAAGCCACAAAGACGGAGGCCCGGATATTTACAGTGCTGCACCGGCTTGGCCTGACAGCCCGACTGAAAGGAAATAAGTAAATTCCCAAATGCTCGGGAATAGGGCGTGATTATCAAAACTGAAAGCATCGGTTAAAGCCCTGTCAGGCCGTAATGGTCTGCAGGGCTTTCTTTATTTTTCATTTTTAATTCTTCGTATATTCTTTTAACATCGTCAATATTTTTTGCTCTATGCGTTCAACAACTTATTTAAATGTGCATAACTTAAATTACGCCCGCTCCTCCAATAGCAGTTGCTGTGAATGCTATGGGTCCAAATAGATTTATAGGCAAGATGCTATCATTTTGAATTACCAATTCATAGTTGTGGATTCCAAGATAAGGACCATCAACCCACAGAACATTTAATTGAATATCAGTAATTGTAGTAAAACGATAAAAGGATCTATAAATATCGACTCCAGCACGCCGAATTATAACAAAAAATTGACTATTAGCAAGTGCAGTAAGACTAAAACTACCTTTTAACTCGACTCTGCTTGAGAAAGAGTCAGGATTAGCCGGACTAATATTTACTTGCGCTGTGGCTAGCTCCGCTCCAGCTCCAGGAATGCCCGCAACCGTTAAAACAGTAGCAAACGGGTCTAACGGGATTTTTGCCTGTGAACCATAACTTATAATTGTTGCCATTATCATCACTCCATTTCAAGGTTATATATTATTATTATTATGTGAATCCGCAGTTATAGATTGGACTTAATTCCTGATGATTATATACATTTAAGTTGTACTTTGCTTGATCATATAAACCTAGATACTAGCGTGGGGATGATATGACGAATCTGACGCGACTTATTGCGGCCATCTCGGAAAGATTTGAAATTAGAGCATACATAAAATAACCCGCCGGGCTTTATGCTAACGGGTTCTCTTTTGAGGTGCAAAGAACACAATTGACAAGCGTATTGACAGTTAAATTGGCATATAAAAACGAAAAAGCCAGCCAGTATTGGTTGGCTTTTTGGCGTATCTTTTTTCAGAGCAAAGAATGATTCCTACGCATGAATATTGAAATTTATTAAATCATTCATAAACTATCCTTGTATTGGAATTTTCGTATGCTATGATGAATTTATTGTAGAATATTGGATTTTATTCATTATCATAATTACTGTACAGGAGTTGAAATGATTGAAAGCAATTGGACTAAGAGCAACACCACAAGTTGTTTATTACACAGTAATAGAAAAAGATACTAGTAACAATGAGTATAAATTAGTTACGGGTCAAATAATTATTCCAAAAGCTTTAGATATACCTCAACAACTTACATATTTAAGAACGTCATTAATCTCAATTTTATCTGAATACCAAGTTACTCAAGCTGGAATTCGCATCACTGAGTTTAACAGTCAAAACCTTAATATTTTCCGTTTAAATATTGAAGGTGTCTTACAAGAACTTCTTGCTAATTCAAGTGTCGAAAATTATTTTTTAGGCGTATTGTCAACCTTTGGGAAAAAATTAGGAGTTCCTAGCAAACTCATAGGTCAGTTTATTGATTGTAAGGATGGGAGTATTGAAATAGAGGTATTAAAAAATATTAGTGTTAATTGGGAAGATTATAAAAAAGAAGAGAGAGAAAGTATTATTACTGCTTTTGTAGCTATTTTTTAAAAGAACGGAGCATAACCATGAATAAAACAATAGTTAGTTCTGTAATCAAATTTGAACGCTTACATGATATTGGAAATCAAGAAGGGCAAAATTCTAAAGTATATTTAGCACAAGACCTTCAATTGGATGCACAACTTGTTGTAAAGGAAGTTCCTATTGTTGCAGGAAGAGTTTTGGACGAATACTTTGAAGAAGCCCGAATATTATATGCTTCTTCTCATCCACATATCATGGAACTTCAATATGCAAGCCAGGATACTCAAAATGTATATTTGACTATGCCTTATCTTAAAAACGGATCACTAAATAGTCTAATGGAAGAACGATATTTAACAGTTAAAGAAATTATTAAATATGGATTGGATTTCTTAAGTGGTGTTCACTATATACATACAAAGGGACTTATTCACTTTGATATTAAACCCACCAACGTTCTTATCAATGATAATAATTCTGCAATCCTAACTGACTTTGGACTAACGAAATTCACCGATGCTTCCGGTATTGCTGAACCAGATAATATGTATATACCTCATGCTCCACCTGAAGAAGCGTTCAGAGATAAACACACAAATCATTTTGATATATATCAGTGTGGGTTAACGCTCTATCGTATGTGCAATGGGAATGAACATTTTGATGAGCAATTGTCAAGCTATATGACGAGACACGATTTTGAACAAGCAGTACAACTTGGGAATTTTCCTAATCGAAAGAGCTATCTGCCTCATATCCCCCTAGCCCTTCGGAATATAATAAATAAAGCATTATCAGTTGATATTTCAGACCGTTATAATACGATTTTGGATATGATGAATGATCTGAGCAGAATTGACAAATGTTTGGCATGGGTATACAATCGAGATAAAATTGCAGGAACACATGTTTGGACGTTGCCTGATGAAAAGGGAACACATGAAATTCACTTATTTGAGGATACTAATAAATGGGTGACTGTTGGAAAACGTGTTGTTACTAAGGAAATGAGAAAAAAGGAATGGTGTCAGGAGTTCAAAAAATTTCCTGATGCAATGAAAGCAGTCGAACAATTTATTAAAAAACATAAATAATGTGATTCAAGGAGGGTTAAGAATGAGCAAAAAAACTGTTGAGTCAAAATTATTAACAAGACAGCAGCTTGCTAATCCCCATCCTATCGATTCACTAAATTCAAGACTTACCAAAAGCGGCGCTATTGATTTACGAAATAACTCCTACTTCAAAGATTTAGGGAATGGATACGGAAAGCGAGTTCCAAAAGACCGGAATAAGTTATGGCGAGAAAATTGATATTTAAATCTTTATTAAGATAAGCCAACCAGCAGGTTGGCTTATTTTAATAAAGAGTAAACCAAAGTTCATTTATAACTGCAACTCAAATTGAAAAGGTTCTTCTCCCGGAGTAATAATATTGTTGGAGTCTGAACGATTAAGTCCTTTTATAATAAGGCTCTTAGCTATGGAAGGTTCAGGTGTGTCAAACTCCATAGTGAATTTTCCAGTACTATTGGGTTCTACATATGCTTTTCCTAATTGGACAGTAACAGGCTCTTTATCAGTTACTAATACGGCTGTAGAATTATTCATCCATCCCACTAAAACTCGTTTATCATTTAAATTGTTTTTGTACTCAATAGTAAATTGATACCCATTAAGCTTAGTTACTTTAGTTATTTTTGTGACAGTCAAATTTGAATTAGTATTAGTGATTTTGTCATCCAATGATTCGGTCTTGATAATTAAAGATGAATCCACTTTCCATTCACCATTGAGTAGTATAATTCCCAAATCCACATTATCCGTTCCTTCTCCAGCAGAACTTTTCCCCTTTATCAATACTTTTGCCAGCTTATGAGTATCGTCATAATCAGTAATAGTTGAAATCATATACTCTGACCGCTCAATACTATTTTGAAAATCACTTTCCTCAATTTTTTTAGTTAATTCATTTACAGTCATGTTGTAGTTTTCAGCATAAATAAATTTGGAAAGTGTGTCGTAATCCTTTTTCACTAATGCATCTAAGTATTGTTTTAGTACATCTTCAGCGTTATTTGCCACTTGTGACTGTTCTGTGGGTTGCATTGTGGATTCTGCAACTGGTTGGGGAGTAGGAGTAGGAGAGGTAGTTGTCATTATTGTTTCTTGTGACTCAGGCTGTTTGTTTGGCATTCCGTCATTTGTGGAGTTAGTACAACCCGATAATAAAGTAGTTAGTCCCATAAATAATAAAATAAATAATCGTTTCATCATTTAGCTCCCATTCCATATTTATCTGTAACACTTTCATATTTTTTATTTGTTGGTAATAGCCTACAAATAATACGTCACTAAATAACGTTATATGTGTACAAAATAAAAACTCCATAATTAATTCCTTGGTCATGAATGATACGAGTTTGTTTAATTTTATAGTTTGGATGATTAATCTGAAATTTCTCAATCGCTCTCTCTATATTCCAACCAGAAAAAACTTTTGCCAAATACCCTAAAAACCTCCCTCCTGGTGCGCCCATATAAACAATCCCATATCTATAGGATAAAGAAGTTGTTGTTCTTTCAGAAATCAGCGTTAAATTCTTTGCCCCTCCTACACTTACACTAAGATTCCATCGTACATTTTTTAGATTATTATTATTTAGAAATTGATTAGCTCGTTGCATATGTGACTCATTTAATCCAAATACAGGTGCGCTATAACTTTTAGTAATTATTTCGCTGTCGTTATGAGTATTTAACAAATACATCATCTCCCAATTAAATAGATAAGCTAATACTAGCACTTAATTATATTTGTAGGCAATAGCCTACGGAAAATACTTTTTGTAAACCCTACCATAATAATAATTAAGTTATATGTTAGGGGTTTTTAAATTGGATAATGAAAGAAAAGTAGAATTAATTGCTTTTGGTAAAGCGTTAAAACAAATTCGTAAAATGAGAGGATATACTCAAGAGCAATTAAGCCTGTATAGCAGGGTTGATAGATCATTTATCAGTGAATTAGAAACCGGAGAAAAAGCAGCTAGTTTTTTAACCATATTATCATTGTGTAAAGTTTTAAATATAAAACCATCGGAATTGATATCAAAATTTGAAGAGCTAATTACTGAGATTTATTAAATTTTGAAAATAATTGTAATATATGCAGGACAGCCCCCGTTACCTGTCGAAATATGAATTATATTAAGGGGGAGTGAGTTAATTGATTAAACCTAATTTTAGACTTTTAGTAAATTTGTCTGACACAGTAAAAAGTAGTGATTCCGAAACTGCATGGAGAGAATTTTTAGTTGCCACATCTTTTTTTACTAATCATTGTTCATACAGATTAAAAGAAGATGCTATAGGTGACGTTACTAAAAGCTTGCAGAATTGGACAACACGAAGGGACACCACTGTATATTCTGAAAAAGATACTAATGGTAATTACCAAGTTTATAATGTCCAGATGGGTGAAATTTATTTAGCAGATATGGGTTTAAGCTATGAATTAGCGTATACTCACCCTGTATTAATATTGGGCAATGTTGGAGATAAAGTACTTGTTGTTCCATCAACAACTGCAACGGCAAAGCTTCAGGATGCTTACCATCCAACTACGCATAGAACAGGAAACAGATTTTTGCGTAAAGTAGGTATTGATAATGGGTTCAGCGAAACTTCAGCGCTCATGCTAAATAGTATCCAAGTAATTAGTAAAGGAAGGCTGTTGGAGCGGAAAGGAAGGTTGAACGAAAATATAACTGATAATGACTCGGTATTTAATGAACTAAGGAATACTTTATTCAAATTATATTTTGTAGATATTTATACCCAATATGATGATCTCAAACAAGAAAATGAAATGCTAAAAGCAGAACTGGAGAAATTTAAGCAATCAACTAATGTTCAATAAATTCATTATTGACATTTTATCCGTTATGCATTATTATAATAGTAACCAATTTATAATCATGTTAAAGACACCCATGCAACTAAGGGTGTCTTTTAATTTTAAAGCTAATTTTTTAATTTTCTAACTCACATGAAATTTATTATATCTTTGAGTGTAAACACCTTATCTGTTAACCCTAGTCGTTGCGCTGGGGTTAACTTTTTTTTATCGGATGATTTGTAAGGTAAACAAAAATTATAAAATGTTCTTAATATGGTTAATGCATATTGTGCATATTTGGGGTTAAAGTTAGCGTAAATATAACTTTTACCGTCTCCACGTGCGCCAACTAATGGACGTTCTAAAATATTCAACCGTCTTCTTATCTGTTGTATAAATGCATTTGTTGACTTGTCATTCACCTGAATAATCATTTTGGCTATTTGATATGGTTCATATGCTGATAAATCGGTTAAACAATCCACTTGATACCATCCCTGGTCAACGCTAGGAAGGGGATGAATAATAGGATTAACAATTTTCTTTCGAAAAACTTTATTATCAATTTTTACTTCTTTATAAAACCTATGTTTTTCAAATTCCTTTTTTAGCTTCAAATATGCAATGTAGGAAATTGATCTATCTACAACTCCATTGCTTAATGCCCAAGCTGAGAGTTCTTTCTTTCCTTCCTGACATTCTCTAAAAGCAGTAGGCAAGTCTTTACTTTTATCCACCATAGTTATAAAGTGGTGAGCTTCTCCAAGTCGTATTTCTTTAGAAAATACTCTAAAAAAAGAATTATAAATTGAAGAATTATTATCTGAAACCATCCTCCACTCTTTTACATTAAGCCTATTTTTCAATAACCATAATTGAGCAAAGGTTGTATAGGAAGAATTAACATGTAATCCATCGATATAATTTTTCCGTTTTTCAAATTCGGTGAGTTCAGTTTGGTATTGTAAAAATGATTCTGTGTCGTATGGGGATGGTTGCTGTGGAGCATATTGAAACCTAAGCCGTGCATGTATCCTCGAAAAATTATCCAAATGGTCATCTTTATATAATAACGTATCATCCTCTAATTGTTCTAATGTAACTGACCAATCATAAGCAACGTCACTAGCAAATACATAGCGAGAATGAATATCCGTTGTCACAACTACATGAGTTTGTTGGTGCTTATCCTCAGTATTATCAAAGCGTATGCCACCATGTCCTTTTTTACGAACGTTATTTAAATAATAAGACATTTTATCGGTATTAAGCCATAATATATCGAAATTTAGAGTAGAGAGTAATTCTTTTTCATGACGCTCCAAAAATTCTAAACAACGTTTATAGAGCCATTCCAGTTTTGTATAGTATGTTTTTGAAGCTATATTTAGAATTTCACAAGAACGTTTTACCGGAGTTCTATTTAATAATAATTGAGCGAACAGTAATAAAATATCGTTTCTTTTTTGATGATAAGTGAATGATTCTCTTTGTGAGGGGAGTACGTTAGTGATTTTTTTGCATGATTTACATTGCCATTTTTGAGAGTTACTGCTGCTTTTTCCGCGTTTATAAAAAAGACTCTGTTGCTTAAATGGAGTACTTAATTCACTAATACAGTTCTTCCGATGAAAATCATACTGATTTTCTTCTTTCATGACTTTTACTTCTTGAATAGTGAATAGTCTTTTTATTTCATGTGCGATTGACCAATTTGAAATCGTTTTAACCTCACAATTAAGTGTTAGGTTGCCTACAGCAGGAGAAACAGGATCATCATTACATTTTAAATATTTGTCACCACTTTTATTTTTTAGACTATTCAGTTTATAACGACTTGGTTTATTTTTAATATTTTCAAATCTTTTTTGTGGTAAACCAAACCACTTACAATATGGTTCTGTACAATGATTTAGATTAATTTCAAACAATTTATTTTTATAATAGATTTTAATAGGTTTAAATAACAATGAACGATACTTTTTAGAAAACTGATTTGGAGATAGTAATAAATAATCAATTTCTCTTTGCTTTACTTCCTCTTCATTAAGGGGGTCTTCAATAGAAATTAAATTATCATCCAATGTGACGAGTCGTTTTAATTTCCCCACTTAAATCACCTCATGGCTATTATCAGGAAACAATTGTTTGATTATTCTAGTCTTGCGTCTTTTATTATTAATCCATTGATTAAAATCGGGGTCTTTTAAAATATTTATAAGAAAACGATTTACCACCTCATCTTCACTCAAGCCTGTATACTCTCCATAATATTGAACAATAGCCTTTGTTCTATCAGATATTTGCCAGTCCACTTTACTTCCAAGTTTTTGAATCGGTTTTATAAACTCCATCTTTGAGATACCTCCTGATTAAGCAACTTATTGTTATTATAACAATTTAGGCATTAAAACTGACTTGAGAATTGGTATTAAATTGACAAGTCAATAGATTTATTGATTATTAAAACTTCATGCCAGTTTTCGGTCAAAATCAAGTGAAATTTCATTAAAAGTCTTGATATAAAAAGAAAATGACGTGCCAAATTGTTGTCAATTTGCACGTCATTTTATGTGTCATTTAATACTTTTGCACCTCAAAAGAGAACCCGTTAGCTTTATGCCGGACGGGTCTTTTGTTGCTTTGACATAAATATTATTTACACTATAAACTTTCTCTGTACCTATTTCTGCTAAAAAAGCAATTTATGCACTCGATCCAAATACATATTAAATACGGCATAAAAAACCAAAAATCCTTTTATTTTGCGTAAAAGTGTATACATTAATTATAGTAAATAGATACTATATAAATATTTACCTAAATATTTACCTAAATATGGTACTATTTATTTGAAAGTCAAACTATCTATACCCATAGGAGGTAATTTATTTGATCAAGTTTTTGGGATTGGGTTTGGCCGCATCCTTGCTTTTTGCTCCGACAACAGGCCTAGCAACAGTAGCGGATTCAACATCGGCACAAAGTTCTTCAGTCTCCGAGGTCTCTTCAGCAAGTAGTTATACTTTTCATAACAACATTATCGAAGGACCAGGAACTAAGATTTTGGTGGGGGATGGAATATATGAAGCGCCAAAAATCTCGCTTTTTTCTGAGGCCTATAAGATAGTTCCTGTGCATCATACTGGCGGAGCCTTTAACGATGGCTTCACCTGTACACCTACTGATGGAGTTAACTTGAATATTTGGATGAGAAATAATAGTGGTCATGATGTTCAATTTCAAGTAAAACGTAATGGATCGCAGTTTACTGATCAAACAATTGCTGCTGGCGCACAGAAAACAGTTTCATTTAAGGATCTGTTAGGTAATGGTCTCGATGGAAGTTATACTGTGTATATACAGTACATCCGGATACTCACTTGATATTGATGTAAGTGCTAGACAATTTTAAACTAAAAATACGTAGAATATCCGTCAACCTTAACTGGTCGGCGGGGCTTTTTATACTATGAACTCTGTGAACACTGGACTCCGCAGCATGCCGGATTTGGTCCAGTTCCTCGTTCTAACCTTGGCCCGAATTCGGGGTTCCAGATGTACAAACTCTTTATCCTCGCCTTTTACAAGCTGCCCGGCCACACCCCGGAATGCCTGTTTATGCAGCGGAGACGCGCCAAGCTCAATAATGCCGGCTGGCCGCAGTTTGCCGGATGGACCGGACACCGCTGTAATCCACCCGAATTCCTGCTTACGATAGCCTGTTATATACACCTCTGCATAGGTCCAGTTGATTACCTTTTGCCAGGCTGCAGATCGGCGACCGGTCTCGTAGATGCTGTTTTTTCTCTTGCCTACAACACCTTCCATTCCGCGGGCTTGAATCTGATCAAACAAAGCTTCTCCAGCACCGTCCACGTGCGGCACAACACCGAGACTGCCGGATGGTAGGGAAAGGCCCGCCAGCATCTCCTTGCGGCGCTGCAGCGGCAGTCCACGCATGTCCTCGCCTTTGTACATCAATATATCAAAGATGGCGTAATAGGCTGGCAGCGTGGCTGTAAGCTGCTGTATCTTGTCCGCCCGCCTCG
The DNA here is from genome assembly GCF_054483875.1 of Paenibacillus sp. BAC0078. NCBI lineage: Bacteria > Bacillati > Bacillota > Bacilli > Caryophanales > Paenibacillaceae > Paenibacillus > Paenibacillus sp. BAC0078. The sequence goes on along the minus strand of NZ_JBTLRW010000001.1, from coordinate 455,818 downwards.
CTTGAAACCGACTCATTACGGATTCAAAGTCAGATACTCCGGTTGCCGGATCGACGCAGGCGACCTCGCCGTCCAAAATAACATCATCAGCAAATGGCAGTTGCAACTCGGGGTACTGCCTGGTGCAGTCGTTATTATGGCGGGTGTACATTCGGACCTTGCCGTCTTGCTGGGAGTATATCAACCGATGGCCGTTATCTTAGGCTCGAATAAAAAGTCACTGTGCGAAAATGGCCCGGGGGCCGTTTGGAGCAACATAGGGGATATAAACATATAAAACCTCCTCAACCCAATTATAGCGTTTGGCTACTGGGATAGAGGAGGTAGGTGTTGGGAAAGATTATTCGGTTGTATACTCACTTACTTCATAGGTAAGTATTTTATCAAAGACAACATAATCTTTACGTTTTTTGAAGGGACCTTTATTGTTTGTGTGCTTATCAATTGCATACATACCAGGGCCTCTGCCCGCATCACGAGCGTCATACCAGGTCAAGAATGCATCAACTTCAGCAATAGGAAGATCATATTCTTTTTCTGTTCCGTTAACTAATGTAATTGTAAGGATAGCCCGGTCTCCTATTGGTTCTGGATCAGGCTGAACAACTTTTTTAGGAGTAGCTGATACTTCGTTTGAATTTGGGCTTTCAATTTTATTTCTCAGAGCCGTAACGACATAATAATAAGTTGTTCCATTTACAACTGAATGATCTACATAAGTTAAATCAGTTACATCAGAAACGATTGTAGTATATGGTCCACCCGCAGTTAAAGATCTTTTTACAGTATAAGAAGCAGCATCTGAAAATGAAGCCCATTGAAGATCTATCTTTGTATCGCTCCCGGTAGCAACGAGATTGGTTGGAGAATTCGGTGCTTCAACTATTTTTTCCATCATTTTGAGCTCGTGAATGGTCAAATTAACTGTTTGAGCAGAAGAACCATTATTAGCAGTTACATTTATTCGATAAAATTTATATTCTTTGTCATTTTCAAAAACAAATGATTTAGGAGTGTTCTTAACCCATACTGTTACATTACTTTGAGTGTCAAGAACTGACCAAACTAAGCCATCATTAGATCCTTCAAAGGTCCAATTTTTAGCTTGTCCACCAAATTCTGAAGTGCCAATAATAGCACCGTAACTTATAGAGTATTTTGCTATTTTTTTAGGAGTTGGAAATTCATAAGCTAACCAACCGGTCGTTTTTGTTGTTCCCCAGGCAGAGTATACTTCGGGTGCTGTAGAATATTGTTCAATTCCATCAAAAGCCTTCCAGTTAAACGTTCCGCCACCCCATTGTTCACTTGAAGTTACTTTCCCTGATGGAGTTGTAGCTGAAGTCATTCTCGGAATAAGATTCTCAGAATATCGTTCTTCAGCCAATGAAGTATTAACTGACAAAATCAAAGACAATAAAAACAATACAAAAAAAATTGAAGAGAAACCAAGTAACTTTTTCAAGAAAGCATCCCCTTTTTTTATAATAATTAACATTGTAAAATATAAGGGAAAGTATTGTCTAAACATATATGTCTATATCTGCAATAAAGTGAGTGAACAATACGAAATTCTTTTTTATCCCAGTTGGTGAATAAGTCACTTGTTGTATATAGAACGTATGTAGTTATAATTCAAATAAATGTTCTTGTTTATGGGGGTATGAATCATGCTTGAGGGTACATATCGGTGTTCGGTTAGTATACATAAAATAACCCGCCGGGCAAATGCCTGACGGGTTATTTTTTTAGGTATTAGGCAAATAATCTGGATTGTTTAAAATCTGATTGACGATAAAAAGCAAGTCGTCATCATTTACGTATTCATCACCGGCTTGCTGTGCGTTGTACTTAACCGGGTCGACATCGGGAGCAAAATACTTGAAGTATCTGGCATCAATCGCGAGATCGACGAGAGAGTACTTTCCCGATTTGTTCACGTCCGTCGCCTCTATAACAATGCTGTCTTCCAAGCAGTTATCCTTATCTAAGTCATATTCATCTTCGGTATCTGCAATTCTTGCCTTAGTGGAATCTACTACCGCCGTGCCAATAGCCTTAGCCTTAAACTTAAGTTTTATAACTACAGTATCTTTGCTAATACCATATTCTTCGCCTTGGCTGGCAACTACAAAGCGAACAGCACTATTTAAGTCGGTTGGCGTGTTATATACTTTATAGCCGGTTACTTCTTCGAATCCAAGGTATTGCAGGTGTTCCTTGTCATATTTTATTTCGAAGTCTTCAGCGTAGATATCCTTCACGTTTTTAAGGGATACATCTGCCGTAAATTCTTTTCCTAAACCAATCTTCTCTGGTGAGATGGCTACATCAAGAGTAGGCTCCAGCACAGGTGTTGGGCTTGGTGTCGGAGTTGGTGTTGGTGTCGGTGTTGGTGTTGGTGTTGGTACCGGTGTTGGTGTTGGTGTTGGTGTTGGCGGTGTTGTACCAAATATGAAAGTATTGCCACTATACATATTACCAGTACCGTCTTTGCCCGCATAAACTCGGAATTCTGTCAAAACATTAGCTGATCCAGTTAACTCAATGACAAAATACCTAGCAGTATACTGTGCGCTGGTCATAATTTGATTCATCGGGTCTGACATGTCACGGTTAAAAATAAGTTTGTTGGAAGAGTCATACCCTTTAACGCTTCGAACATATCCAGTACCCATAGTTTGCCAACTATAAAAAGTTATATTTGCACCAAGATCAACAGTAACTACAGCAGGGGCTTGCACTGTCTGAGCAAAAGCCCCCTGCATGGGTATAGCCAAAAGAAGTAAAACAATGATCAGTAGTATCTTTTTCATATTACACACCTCACAATAATATTATTTTCTAAATTCATTCAAAAAAATTATGTATCTGATTAGTTAATAGTTTGTTTTATTTCCCCTTTCGTTGAAAAATATGTATTCATGTTTCCTGACTATCCTAAGACAATAGTTGGAATGTGTCTAAACATAAATTCTTATATAAGGGATAATTTGATTGAATTCAATCAATATACTTAAATATGGGAATGGTGGAATATAATCATGATTGTATATAGAACGTATGTTTGGTAATAATATAAGCGAATGTTCTTATTTTTTGCAGAGTTCAATTATGCAAATAGCTATTGGTCAAACCGTCGGGATTTTAAATCAAGCAAAGAGTGAAGATATTACTCAGTGAAAGATTGAGGGGCTCGGGATACATGACGGCCGTATTCGGGCAACCTGCCTGACTACCGGTGCGCCCCGGGTCTTTTTGACCGCCAATATACTCGCTTGGCAACAAGTACGTAAATGAGACACGGCATGAGCACTGTTAACAACAAGCTTTTATCATCACCATAGAGGAGCGCACCATGCTTCGCGACTACATTCTCCTGTCGTACATGGTGCTAAGATTGAGAAGAGTCTTGCATATATAGAGTACTCCACAAATATCCTCAAGCGGTTGCACTCAATGGCTGGGGATGCTGTTCTAACCCGGATCAATCAGGAGCAGTGCCGGCTTTGCAAAGTATACGTCGGAGATCGGAGGGATATTGAAAGAACATAAATTTAGGAGTAGATAGAAAACCCCGGAGAAATTCGGGGCTATTTTCATTTTACAGTAACAAATTTATCAATAAATTTTTGTCTGTCCTCTTTATTGAAGTGGGGATCACTTATCTTTTCTCTCCATACTTCGTTTGATGTAAGTGTACTAAAGTCAACGTTATACAAGCTTTCTACTTCTCCCTTGGTCAAATCCACAGAATACGTTTTTCCATCATAGGGAATAGTCATGTCAACTTTAGCGGTTCCAGGGAATTGTTTAAATAGTCGGCTTGTTTCTTGCATTAGCAGCTTATTGATTTGATCTCCAGTAGCAAAATAATCTACATAATCTTCGTTTGTGATACCGGAATTCGGGTTGGCATCTTTATATTCTTCAAAATCTTTAAAGAAAATCACGCTTATACTATCCGTGCCCACTGCGACCTCTTTAATGAAAGTTTTTCCAGTGAGATTTGCTGTATATGCCAGGACCTCATCCTTTGGTAAAGGCACTTGATCTGCGGCTGCTGCTTGAGTTGGTGCTTTGGTTGGTTGGGTTGAAGGTTCAACTGTTGGTTCTTCAGTAGGCATAGCAGTTGGTTCTGATTCAACAACAGCCGGTTGAGCCTCTAAAGTAGCTATTGGAGCAGCCTGCTCTGTAGGTCTGTCGTTTCCGTTTATAAGGCCAACTGTGCCTCCTACTACAATTACAATAACCCAAAATATCCATTGTTTATAAAATGGTTTCTTCATGGTGTTCCCCCTAAATCTGATAATAATATCAATTTATTCTATCAAATTAAGGGATATCAATCTATGAATTTACAAAGAACGACATAAAAAAGGCAACCATACGCGGCCGGTTCGTAACCAGTCCCGCTACAGGGATAACCTGGAAGGCTATTTTTATCTTCTATATTTTGCGTACATGATTTTTGATAGTGTAAGTTTAGTAAAGTATGAAGCTAAGACCAAAACTGTTAATATCACCAACTAAATAACTTGTTTGATCCTGTGCAAAATGTTAAGCTCATGAGAGTCATGCTCCTGATCTACAGTATCAGAGCAACAATATGAAATCACAAAATAATCACTAATTATCTTGTGTATTAACACATGGAAACATCTTTAACTTAATGGAGGAATAGCGTGGCAAAAGCGAAGGTGGCCAAACGGCCGACAAGAGATGAATTTGTGCTGGAGGAAATTGGCAATCAATTGACAGAAGCCATGCAGGAAGCCTCCGAGGTATTATTGACGGTATGGGGCAAAGAAGAGGAGGTACGGGGGACAATTGTCGGTATGGACCCGCGGACCGGTAAGGTGCATGTAAGCTATAATGAGGAGCTGATCAAGGTTCCTTTTATGGATATTATGGCTATGAATTATCCAAGAGATTGAAGGATAGAAGCCTAAGGCTGCAGGAAAGGTCGATGAGGGATGTCAATCACCAAAACCAATGCGATGCGGATTCTGGATACCCGGAACATCGCCTATGAGGTTCATCAGTACGACAACGAGGACGGCCAGATTCACGGGACGGCGGTAGCGGAAAAGGTTAATCTGCCCCCGGAAACGGTCTTTAAGACGCTGGTCGCGCATAGCGGGGCGAATCTGTATGTATTTGTAATCCCTGTTGCTGAAGAGCTGGATCTGAAAAAAGCCGCCAAAGCGGCGGGCGAGAAGAAGATCGAGATGCTTCCGGTAAAAGAGCTGCTGAAATGGACGGGCTACATGCGCGGCGGCTGTTCGCCGATAGGGATGAAAAAGCTCTATCCGACCTTTATCGACAGCAGCGCCGTGGAGCTGGCAACGATAGCCGTCAGTGCCGGGAAAATAGGCATGCAGATGGAGCTTCAGCCGAACCAGCTTGCCGAGGCCCTGGACGCCCGGTTCATTGAATTAATTAAATAGTGGTAGGGCGAGTATACTTCCTGTACAAAAAAAGCAGTGGCCGATGCAACCAAGCATCCGGCTCACTGCTTTTTTGCTGCTACGCTGCTTCCCTGTCCGCTTAGAAATGGGCTGCGAGCAGGCCCAAATATTCCTTGAGCGCTGTCCCGGTATTGTTCATCGCTCCGGGAGAAGGCGAGAACTTGGCAGGATACAGGGAGCCTCCCTGGCTCGCGGAGTAATCCGTAGGATAGGCAAGCGGAGAAAGCCCTGCATTCTTGAACAGTACCATAGCGCGGGGCATGTGAAAGCCCGAGGTGACCAGCACGGGCCGGCTGAGCCCCTTAGCCTTCATGAGTGCTGCTGTATTTATAGCATTCTGTTCGGTGTTGAGCGACTGGTTCTCGGCCAGAATGTCGCTCTCTGGTATCCCGAGGGCGATCAACTGCCGTTTGGCGATATCCGCTTCATTGCCGGAGTCGGCAAACACCTGTCCGCCGGAGAACAGGATTGGCAGTCCGGTCTGGCGGTACAGCCGGACTGCGGTCAGCAGCCGGTTCGCCGCCGAACCGTACAGATTACCCTCCCCGTCCATATCCGGCGTGCCGGAGGAGGCACCTCCGCCCAGGACAACAATGACATCTCCCGTGAATTTTTTCGGCTGATCATATTGCCGTTCCAGACTGCCGATCAGCAGATCGCCAATCAGAGGCGTCATGGAGAGGTAGAGCAGCAGGGTAACGCCAAGCAGCACCAGCGCCGGACGGCGGCGGCTCCGCCACAGCCAGACCGTAAGGCCGAGCAGCAGCACGACGAAGAGGCCCGGCGGCAGCACGAAGCTGTAGACAAATTTTATAGCATAGATCATCTGGTTCACCCGCCCTTATGTATAATTGCTGGTTGTATTGTAACATGATCCGGGAAAGACTCCCAAGCAGCATGGCTGCTATGAGCGTTATAAGTGCTTAAGATAGGCGGAGGGGTTTCGCTTTTCCTTAGCTGTTCCAGTAACAAAATTTATTCCAATTTATTGCAAGGCAGATGCTGGATCTGGAAGCCATGAAAGTCTTAAAACTTTGCTACTTTGGGACGATGAATATAATATAACAAAATATTCCTTTGGAGGGTTGATAGGTGAATCTGATAACAGCAGCATTAAATTCCTCTCCCGCATCGCGTTCAGTACAAACGAGAAGCAACGCTATTCCCGGTTCGTACTCAGTTGCTTTTAAAGATACACTCGCTGCTGCCAGCGGAAATGAATCCAATGAGGCCAAAGTAATCTCCGAAAAGTACGGGCTTTCTGTTGGAGTTGAGGCTATTGCAAAGAATGAAAAGGACATTGTAGGACGAGGGAAATCAGGGAATCTGCAAGATGTGGTTATTGCGCCGAATATTTTGCAGCAAATGAAGACGGATGGAGCTTTGAGAGAGAAGATATACGGGTACATTAATTATTACACGACAGAGGATAAGCAAGCCTTCGAACAATTGGAGCAATTGGGTGGCGTGAATATCGTTGGCCGTAGTCTGATTGTACATGAGGATGGGACTTACACGATTTGGTCTGCAGGTGTAACATCGCCTGAAGAGGTGGAAAAAGGAAAGAAAATAGAAGCGGAGAAGCAAAAAGAAAAAGCACAAAAAGCTCGGCAAGTTGTTGAGGAGCTTCAAGAAGCTGACGCAGTGAGCTCAAGCTATTCTATGTATCCTTTTCAGAGGGTCACTACAGCTCCTATTTACTCTCCAGGGGTTATGTCTGCTCAGGAATGGGTGCAGCAGTACGTTCCGCTTAAGGGGAGAAAGTTCACGGATATGATTTGATTGCCGGTCAGGATAAAGGCAGTCTACAGGATCTGAATGTAGATCCGGAAGGCCAGCCGCTCTATATAATGAATATCGACTTGATTTTAAGCAAGCCAGGAGGCCTCCCATGGGATGTCTTCTGGTTTATTTTTGTGTTAATTGCCCCCCGCATTACAGCCATTTCATCGCCCAAGCCTCCACGTGACACAGCGCCTCGCCGAGCTCCTGGCCTTTGATTGTCAATGAATATTCGGTCCTTACCGGCCGGTCAGGAATAACCTTGCGATTCAGCAAACCGCACTCTTCGAGCTCCTTCAGCCGTTCATTCAGCACACGTTTGCTTAGATCGGGAATGAAGACGTGAAGCTCGCTGAACCGCTTCGGACCTTCATTCAGCACATGGATGATCAGGTTGACCCATTTCTTCCCGATGATTTGATGGACATGCTCCACCTTGGCAAGCAGCTTGAAATCCTGTGACATGTTAGTTCCCCTTCCCGCACAGTTATTATAAATATCCCACTAACTATAACATAGTAAAAAGTTCGTGAAAATAAGTGCTATTCGTAAATGTCAAAATGATGTTGACGAATGAATTCTATAGTCGTATTATGTGTGATATAAAGTTTGCGAGTAATAATAAGTAACCTTATAAATAAATGATAATTACGGGAGGAATGAAAGTGGAATCATCAACATTTGTACTTTTTGGCGCAACGGGGGATTTGGCCAAACGAAAAATCTATCCCGCTCTATATAATCTTTTTGCAGACGGCAAGCTTTCCGGTCCGCTCTCGGTCATCGGTCTGGGCAGAAGAACACTGACGAACGAAGCTTTCCAGGCAGGAGTGCTGGATTCGCTGCATACCTTCTCCCGGCGCACAGTAGAGGACTCTCCAGAGCTGCAGAGCTTTCTGCAGTCTTTTGAATATAGCGTGTTGGATGTTGGACATCCCGAGGATTACCAGAAGCTGCTTGAACATGTGCTCCGCCGTGAAGAGCAGCTCAGTCTGCCGCAGAACCGGATGTTTTATCTATCGGTAGGACCGGAGTTTTTCGGCGAAATTGCCGCTAATATTAAAGGTAGCGGACTCGGAGACACGAAGGGCTGGAAACGCCTGATCATCGAGAAGCCGTTCGGCACGGATTTGCAGTCGGCACGGGTGCTGAATGAGAGCCTGAGCGCTGCTTTTGCAGAAGAGGAGATTTTCCGCATCGACCATTTCCTGGGCAAACCGATGGTGCAGAACCTGGAAGTGCTGAAATATTCCAATCCTGTGCTGAGAGCTTTGTGGCAGAACCGCTATATCGCTAATGTACAGATTACCGCCAGTGAGACGGTTGGTGTTGAGGAACGCGCAGGTTATTACGACAAAGCAGGTGCTTTGCGCGATATGTTCCAGAACCATATGCTTCAACTGGTAATGATGATGGCGATGCAGCTGCCAAAAGGCAGCACGCCGGAGGATGTCCGCAGCAAGAAACGGCATGTTATCCGTTCTGTCCGTCCACTACTTGTGGAGGATCTGGCGAAGAATGTGATCCGCGGGCAATATGCTGAAGGTGAAATCAAAGGCCGTCCTGCTGCTGCCTACACTTCCGAGCCGGGGATCGAGCCGTCCTCGCAGAATGAGACCTATATTGCCGCACGTCTCTTTATTGATGATCCGATGTGGGATGAGGTGCCGTTCTATATCCGTACCGGGAAACGTATGAAAGAGAAATCGACACGGATCGTAATTGAGTTCAAGGAACCGTTCAATGACTTGCACAACCTGAACAGACTGAATCTGGACCCGAACCTGCTGGTAATTGAAATTGGTCCAGGAGAAGGTATCTCGCTGCAGCTCAATACAAAAAATCCGCGCCAGCACGGTGAGCTTACACCGGTCAGCATCAAGCATGATTCGGCAAATCCGGATTTGCCGGAGGCTTATGAGAACCTGATTTACGATGCGCTGCTGGGAGACGCCACTTTTTTTGCCCATTGGGACGAAGTGGAGTTGTCATGGCAATGGGTTCAGCCTATAATCGAAGCGACAAAGGATGGGAAGCTTCCGCTTCATCTCTATCCGGCGGGCTCGAATGGCCCGAAAGCTGCGGATGAACTGCTCGGAGATGCGCACTGGTGGCTGGATGACCCGGAACCTGATGCTCTAAGCGCAGACGATGCCACGGATGAAGCGATGATTCGGCCCGGGGCGTAACAGAAGAACTAATAATCACATTCGGAGGGGTTATCAATGAAAGTTGGATTAATCGGACTAGGAAAAATGGGGTTCAATCTCGGACAAAATCTGCTGGAGCACGGTCATGAGGTTGTGGCCTTTGACGTGAACAGCACAGCAGTAGCGGAGCTTGAGGCCAAAGGAGCAACCGGGGCAGGGAGCCTGACTGAGCTTGCTGCGAAGCTGGATTCTCCGCGAATCGCCTGGATCATGGTTCCGCATACGTTTGTCGATTCCGTTATTGCCGAGCTGACACCGCTGCTGTCCAAGGGCGATATTATTATCGAAGCCGGAAATTCCCACTACAAGGAGTCGATCCGCCGTCATCAGGAGCTTGCGGAGCAGGGCATCTATTTCCTCGACGCCGGAACCTCCGGCGGGATGGAAGGCGCGCGCAATGGGGCCTGCTATATGGTCGGAGGCGATGAGGAGGCTTGGGCAATTGCCGAGCCGCTTTTCAGGGATACGTCTGTAAAGGACGGATATTTATATGCCGGCAAATCCGGCAGCGGCCATTTTCTGAAGATGGTCCACAACGGAATTGAGTACGGGATGATGGCTGCCATTGGAGAAGGCTTTGAGGTGCTGGAGAAGAGCGGCTATGATTTTAATTTTGAAGAGGTGGCCCGGGTATGGAACAATGGCTCCGTTATCCGCTCCTGGCTGATGGAGCTGGTTGAACGCGCCTTTTCGAAGGATGCCAAGCTGGATGAAATCAAGGGAATTATGCATTCCTCCGGGGAAGGCAGATGGACGCTGGAGACCGCGTTTGACCTGCAGGCGGCTACGCCGGTTATTGCCATGTCGCTGCTGATGCGCTACCGGTCGCTGGAGACTGACACTTTTACCGGCAAGGTCGTTGCCGCCCTGCGCAATGAATTCGGCGGCCATGCCGTGGAATCGAAGCAGTAAGCAAGATAGCGGCGCCCCAAACAAGAAGACCAGCATTTTCCGGCTTAACGGAGATATGCTGGTTTTTTGGTGTGTCAGGTTCTTTTTTATATAGCGAAATTATCAATTGACAACATTTATGGATGGGTTTAACATATGAATTGCTCATAGTAAATCCCAAAAAAAGGCATAATCGGGTGAGGGAATTTGAATGTCTGAAGCTGATTTTGAGTACCAGGAGAAGATTAGAAAGCTCGCCGTGAAGATCGTGAAGCATTATCGGGGGAAAGGGCCGGAGAATGTGAAGGTGAAGCTGGACAACGAGTCGCAGATCACAATTGAGATCAGGGGCATCCTCTCCAGTCTGTCGGAAATTCTGGTGAAGGAAGGCGCTCTTGATCTCGTCGCAGAGTATTGGAAAGTGCTTAAGCCTTATTTGGAACGGGGTTTTATGGAGGAAATGATAGAGACGATAGGCTGCCGGTTTACATATTCCTGGAGGCTTTGTGATCTGTCTCATGAAGACAGAACCGTTATCATACAACTTAATAAATCGGTTTGATTAGAGAGAAAGGACCTTGTCTCTTCGCTTTTTAATAAGCCAGTACACGGTGTACCCGAGAGTACGCTTTGTATTGGCTTATTTTTTTAAAATATAAAAATTTATATGTTTCACACTATAAATTATCCTTATATTTCCCGCTGAAACGGATACCGTCCTTCTATGGACGGCGTAGCCGTTTCTGCTTGTTTGCATACATTGTGTGAAAAATCACAAGGAGAGGTGATAAAGGATGGAAAACAAAGTATTAACGGTATGCCCGTATTGCGGAAGCGGCTGTCAGATGTATTTGCTTGTGGAAGATGGGCAGGTCGTGGGTGCAGAGCCTGCAAATGGCAGAACCAATGAGGGGAACCTGTGTCTGAAGGGGCATTATGGATGGGATTTCTTAAATGATCCGCAGCTGCTAACCGCACGTCTCCGTAAGCCAATGATCCGCAAAGAGGGGGTTCTGGAGGAAGTATCGTGGGACGAGGCCATTCAATTCACAGCGGAGAAACTCACGGCAATAAAGGAGAAATATGGCCCGGATGCAATCATGGGAACGGGTTCGGCCAGAGGCCCCGGCAATGAAGCCAACTATGTGATGCAAAAGTTCATGAGGGCGGTCATTGGCACGAACAATATCGACCACTGTGCCAGGGTCTGTCATGGGCCGTCTGTTGCCGGTTTGACCTATTCGCTCGGCGATGGGGCGATGTCGAATTCCATTCCTGAAATTGAAGACACCGACCTGCTGCTGATCTTTGGATATAACGCCGCCGTTACCCATCCGATTGTTGCCAGAAGAATTGTAAAAGCGAAGCAGAAGGGGGCGACGCTGATCGTGGCTGATCCAAGGAAGACCGAATCGGCCAGAATTGCTGATACCTGGCTGCCGCTTAGGGGCGGAACGAACATGGCGCTGGTGAACGCTTTTGGGCATGTGCTTATTGAAGAGGATCTGTATGACAAGGATTATGTCTCTAAATTTGTGGAGGGCTTCGCCGATTACAAGGCCGGTGTGCAGAAGTATACGCCTGAATATGCAGAGCGGATTACCGGGGTAAAAGCGGCGGAAATCCGCAAGGTGATGCGCCAATATGCCAAGTCGCCTAAGGCAATGATTCTTTACGGTATGGGCGTATGCCAATTCGCCCAGGCGGTGGATGTGGTCAAGGGATTGGCCTCGCTGGCCCTGCTGACCGGCAATTTCGGCCGGCCGGGTGTCGGAATCGGTCCTGTGCGCGGCCAGAATAATGTGCAGGGCTCCTGTGACATGGGTGCACTGCCGAATGTCTACCCCGGCTACCAGCCGGTTACGGATGCCAAAGTCCGTAAGAAATTCGAGAAAGCCTGGGGCGTTCCTCTGCCGGGCAAGGTCGGATACCGGCTGACGGAAGTGCCCCATCTCATCCTGAAGGAGCATAAGGTGAAGGCCTATTACATCTTTGGTGAAGATCCGGTGCAGAGCGATCCGAATGCCGCCGAGCTCCGGGAAGCGCTGGATAAGCTGGAGCTTGTAATTGTGCAGGATATATTTATGAACAAAACGGCCCTCCATGCCGACGTGATCCTGCCCGCCACTTCCTGGGGTGAGCATGACGGAGTTTATTCCTCGGCTGACCGGGGCTTCCAGCGCATCCGCAAAGCCATTGAGCCGCCGGGAGAGGTGAAGCCGGACTGGCAGATTATCAGCGAGGTATCCACGGCGATGGGGTATCCGATGGCCTACAACAATTCGGAGGAAATCTGGGATGAGATGCGCAGCCTGGCCCCAAGCTTCACCGGAGCCAGCTACAGCAAGATGGAAGCTCTCGGGGGTGTTCAGTGGCCCTGTCCTTCCGAGGACCATCCGGGAACACCGTTTTTATATAAAGGTAATCAGTTTACCACGCCGAGCGGCAAAGGACAGTTGTTCGCGTGCGAATGGAGGGCTCCGCTGGAGCAGCCGGACGCTGAATATCCGCTGACCCTCTCCACCGTCCGTGAGGTTGGACATTATTCGGTACGTACGATGACCGGCAACTGCCGGGCGCTCAGCAGGCTGTCGGATGAACCGGGGAACATCCAGATCAGTCTGGAGGATGCCGCAGAGCTTGGGATTGAAGACGGTGAGCTGGTCCGTATCTATTCCCGCCGGGGGCAAATCGTGGCGAGGGCACAAGTAAGCAGCCGGATTAATCAAGGCGCAACCTATATGACCTATCATTTCTGGATTGGAGCCTGCAATGAGCTGACCGCCGACTCTCTTGATCCTGTCTCGAAAACGCCGGAATATAAATACTGCGCGGTCCGGGTCGAGGCAATCCGCGACCAGAAGCGGGCAGAAACGCAGGTCCGCGAGCAGTATGCGGCGCTTCGCAAGCAGATGGGGGTGGGGGTGGTACAGAAATGAACAACGTGCAGCTAAGTTCACTGGTCATTGCCGAAGCGGCCAAATGCATCGGCTGCAAGGCCTGCGAGCTGGCCTGCTTCGCGGTGCATAACCGTGACAACGGAGTAGGTGCCGCAGTCGGAACGGTCACGATGCCGGTTCTGCCCAGGCTGTATGTGATCCGCACGGACAGCTTCACGATGCCGGTTCAATGCCGGCAATGTGAGAACGCTCCTTGTGCGGTGGCGTGTCCAGTTCAGGCGATCCGGCAGGAGGATGGGGTGATTACTATTGATGCCGGGGCATGTATCGGCTGCAAGGCCTGCTCACTTGCATGTCCGTTCGGGGCTATCAGCCTCTATAAGGCTTACAGCGGCGGTGAAGAGCTTCCGCAGGCGCGGTTAGAGGAACGGAAGAGTGGAAGGCTGCAACGCAAGAGTAAGATTATTGCTTACAAATGTGATCTGTGCAGAAATACCGGATTGACCGGAAGCTCCGCTACGGGGAGTGGATCAGCCTCTGACGTGTTAACACAGGCGCTCAGCGATGGCAACCCGCTTCCCGCCTGTGTCTCGAGCTGTCCGACAGGGGCGCTGGTGCTTGCAAACCCGGGACCCGGGCAGCATTCACAGCATACACGGAGAACAGAAGGGGTGATCTGCGATGCCATACAGTGATCCTATAATTAACATTGATGCAGACTTGTGCACGGGCTGCCGGAGGTGCGCATCTGTATGCCCTGTGGAGGCTGTCATCGGCGAGCCGGGCAAGCCGCAAACTATTGACGCTCACCGCTGCGTCATCTGCGGCCAGTGTGTACAAATCTGCACTGCTTATGCCGGGAGCAGCCTGGAGTCTGAGAACTTCCTTGCGGCTAAAAGGCAGCAGCGGGGGCAGCTGTCCACCGTGCGCGAGCCCCTGTTTGCCGCCTACTCCGCCGGTCAAGTGCGGGAGGTCAAACTTGCGCTTACTGATTCCAAGCTTCATAAGGTGGTGCAGTGCGCACCGGCCATCCGCGTCTCGCTGGCTGAGGAATTTGGCTTGCCGCTGGGTACGCTGACTCCCGGGAAGATGGCTGCGGCGCTGCGGCGGCTGAATTTCGACCGGATTTATGATACGAATTTTGCCGCCGACGTAACGATTATGGAGGAAGGCTCGGAGCTGATTGGCAGGTTGTTATCCGGTGAACATCTGCCGATGTTTACCTCCTGCTGTCCGGCCTGGGTCAAGCATGCGGAGACAGCGGCGCCGGAGCTGCTTGAACACCTGTCGAGCTGCAAATCGCCGATGCAAATGGCCGGAGCGCTCTTCAAAACCTACGGAGCGAAGCAGGATGGGGTTGATCCGGCGGATATTTACAGTGTGGCGGTAATGCCTTGTACCTGTAAGGAATTTGAATGCAGCCGGGAAGAAATGGAGGTAGACGGACACCGGGAGGTGGATGTCGTTATCACCACCAGAGAGCTGGCCCATTTAATCAAGGATGCGGGCATTGATTTCGTGAATCTGCCGGATGAGCTGTTTGATTCGCCACTGGGGAAGTATTCCGGGGCAGGCTCAATCTTCGGAGTTACCGGAGGTGTCATGGAAGCGGCCATCCGCACGGGCTATGAGCTGGTTACCCATGAGAAGATCCCGAGCCTGCAGCTCGATTTTGTCAGGGGTGATGAAGGGATTCGCACGGCTGCCGTGCAGCTTGGCGACCTTGAGCTGAAGGTGGCTGTTGTTGCCGGACTTCAGTATGTATCCGACATTCTGGATCAAGTTAGGGCTGGCGATTGTCCCTATCATTTTATTGAAGTGATGGCTTGTCCCGAAGGCTGCGTTAGCGGCGGCGGACAACCCAAGCTGCTGCTGGAGACCCTGCGCAAGACGGCTTACCAGGCCAGAAAAAGCTCGGTCTATCGCCACGATACCCATCAGCAGGTGCGGAAATCACATGAGAATCCGGCCATTATTAAGCTATATAAGGACTTCCTGGGTGAGCCGCTGGGCCACATCTCCCATCACCTGCTGCACACCGCGTTTCATTCCAGGCAGAAGACTATGACCCCATCAAATGCAAGTGTGAAGGAGGAGTAAAATGAACAGTTTTGTCCTTGCCGATTCCGGTCTGTGCATTGGCTGCCATACCTGTGAAGTCGCCTGTGTTACTGCCCATTCCCCCAAAAATATGTTCCAGCAGCAAGAGGATAACCCGAACTTTTATCCACGGCTGAGGGTTACGGAGACCAATGTGGTTACTGCCCCGGTGCAGTGCCGTCATTGCGAGGATGCGCCCTGCGCCAATGTATGTCCCAATGGTTCAATTATTAATAAGGACAATAGTATTTTTATCAATCAGGACACTTGTATCGGCTGTAAAACCTGTATGCTGGTGTGTCCATATGGAGCGATTGCCATGGTTCCGGCCTACAAAGACGGAGATAGGCAATATCAGGCTGGACTGCGTTCGAACGCAGGGGGGAGCTGGGCGCACAAGGAGCGTCTGGTTGCCAGTAAATGCGATTTGTGCGAGGAGAGTGAAGGTGGTCCCGAGTGTGTGCGGGTTTGTCCTACCCATGCGCTTCAGCTTGTGGCGCCAAGCCAAGTGGCGGAGAGCATTTCTGCCAAGAGGCTCGCCAGTGCGCAGACGCTGCAGCAGTTCGGAGGATTGATCCGTTACTGAACGTAACTTCTTAGAAAGCAAGGTGAATTGTTTGTCTCAGACATTGGACGATTCCTATGGCCGTCTACACAATTATGTGCGGATTTCGGTCACGGACCGCTGCAATCTTTCCTGCCAATACTGCATGCCTGATAAAAATATTGGAGCGGCTTCGCAGTCCCCGCCGCTCACGTTTGAGGAAATATCCTCAGTTGTGTCCGTACTTGCAGACATGGGCGTAACCAAGGTGCGGCTTACCGGCGGGGAACCGCTGCTGCGCCCCCGGCTAGAAGAGCTGGTGGCCAGGCTGCGTGCAATTTCCGGAATTGGCCGCATCGGGCTGACTACCAACGGACTGCTGCTGTCCTCCAAAGCAAGGGCGCTGCGCGAAGCCGGGCTGACGGATGTTAACATCAGTCTGGATTCCCTGCAGGCGGAACGGTTTGCGAGAATCACAGGGGGCGGCGATGTCAGCCGGGTGCTCCACGCCATCGGAGCCAGCCTGGAGGCCGGTGTGGAGCGGGTGAAGGTTAATGTCGTCGTCATGCACGGGGTGAATGACGATGAGATTGAATCCTTTTTGCAGCTTACGCTAAAATATCCGCTGCAAATCCGCTTTATTGAGTACATGCCGATCGGCAGGAATATTGAAGGGTGGGAAGCCGGATATATGCCGCTTGACGGAATTCTGGATCGCTGTGCAAGAGCGGGGTGGGAGGTTGAACCGGCCCTGACGGATCAGGCTGGGGTTGAAGCCATCCATGACCCTAATTTATCCGGAGAGGCTGGGGATTCTGGTCCTGCCCGTTATTACCGTATCACCGGAGCGGTGGGGCAATTCGGACTGATTGATCCTGTTAGTAACCATTTCTGCAGGTCCTGCAATCGGCTGCGGATCACAGCGGGCGGACATATCAAGCCATGCCTCTACTGGAACGACGAATGGAATGTTAGGCCGTACATCGGGAAGGATGAGCAATTGAAACAATTGTTTCTGCGCTCACTGGAGGGGAAGCCGGTCCGGCATGAGATGGGGCAACGGGGCATGGGATTCGGGACCGGGCAGCCTCTTCAGAGCAGTACCATCCGCCAAATGTTGCAGATTGGTGGGTGAAGGGGATGTCTGAATATCAAGCAGCCTTCCGTATGGAAAGGGATTCCCTTGGCAGTCTGCCCGTCCCTCTCGATGCTTATTATGGGATTCATACCGCACGGGCGAGGGATAATTTCGCAGCCGGCGGGCGTCCGGCTAACCTGAAGCTGATGCGGGCGCTGGTTCTGGTCAAAAAAGCCGCGGCGAAGGTGAATGGACAAAACGGGAGCTTGCCTGAGCATAAGGCGCAGGCGATTCTTGACGCTTGTGATGATATCCTGAAGGGCCATCTGGACGCTCATTTTGTGGTGGACGCCTATCAGGGCGGAGCGGGAACCAGCAGCAATATGAATGTGAACGAAGTGATTGCGAACCGGGCGATTGAGCGGCTGGGAGGGAGCAAGGGCGATTATAGCATCGTCCATCCGCTCGATGATGTGAACCTCTATCAATCGACGAACGATGTTTATCCGACTGCGCTGCGTATCGCTGTAATAAAGCTGCTGCGGCAATTGGCCGGTGAGCTCGCTTTCCTTCAGGAAGCATTCCAGGCGAAAGAACACCAGTATGCGGATCTGCTGAGACTCGGGCGGACTGAACTGATGGATGCCTTGCCGATTCTCGCCGGACAATCCTTCGGCGCTTACGCCAAGGCGGTCGCCCGCGACCGCTGGCGGCTGTACAAGGCGGAGGAGCGGCTGCGGGAAATCAATCTTGGTGGTACGGCTGTTGGCACAGGAATGAACGCTCCGCTTGCCTATGTTTATACTGTGGCCGACGAGCTGCGCGAAATGACCGGTCTCGGACTCAGCCGCAGTGATTTCCCAATGGATGTGACACAGAACATGGATGTATTTGTGGAAGTGTCGGGTCTGCTAAAAGCGGCGGCGGTGAATTTGCTGAAAATATCGGGTGACTTCCGGCTGCTGTCCTCCGGTCCTGCCGGGGGGATTGGCGAATACCTCCTGCCAGCCATGCAGGCCGGTTCCTCCATTATGCCCGGCAAAGTAAATCCTGTGATCGCCGAGATGATAAGCTCTGTGGCGATGCGGGTCATTGCCAATGATACGGAGGTAACCCTGGCGGCGGCAAGCGGTCAGCTGGAGCTGAACGCATTTACGCCTGTGCTGGCCGAAGCGCTGCTGGAATCCCTTGAGCTGCTGCTGCGTGCGCTCCCGCAGTTTCGGGAACGCTGTGTCAGCGGCCTTACGCTGGATGAAGCCCGGTGCCGGGAGCATGTGGAGCATTCGGGGGTGATGGCTGCGGCTATAACATCCTATCTCGGATATGACACTGCAGCGGAGCTGGCCGGAGCCGCCGCTACTTCCGGACGTTCACTGAATCAGCTTCTGCTGGAGCGGGGACTCATGACGGAGGAGCAGATTGCCAGAATTCTTCATCCGCTGGAGGTGACCAAGCCGGGCATCCCCGGCCACAGCGGGTGATCCGGCGTTTAACCATAAAGGAGGCTTCAGCGAGATGGGCTTGAATGATACACCGCGCGGAGAAAGACCGCATGTCGCCGTTTTCGGCCGCCGCAATGCCGGAAAGTCGAGTCTGATTAACGCTTTTTGCGGACAAGGGGTTTCAATTGTATCCCCTGAAAGCGGCACAACGACGGACCCGGTTTATCAGCCTATGGAGCTGCTGCCGGCAGGTCCCGTTCTGCTGATAGACACCGCCGGACTTGACGACAATGGGGAATTGGGGCAGCAGCGTATCCGTAAAACAATGAAGGTGCTGAATACAACCGATCTGGCGCTTTTAATCATTGATGCTGCCGCCGGAGCCGGTGACTTCGAGCAGGGACTGCTGCGGACGATTACAGCGGCAGGGCTTCAAGTGATGATTGTATTAAATAAAATAGATTTAATTGCTGCCGGTCCGCAAGCGCAGAACGACCTGTGCAATGAAACGGCCGCACGGCTGGAATCGGGTCCTTCTGTTAAGGTGATGCCTGTCAGCACGGTCAGCGGTTACGGAGTGGAAGCCTTGAAGCAAGCTGTGGCTGGAGCACTGGCGAAGAACGAGGAACGCTTCCGTCTTGTCGGAGATCTGCTGGAGCCGGGGGATGTTGCTGTGCTGGTGGTTCCGATTGACAAGGCCGCCCCCAAGGGCAGGCTGATCCTGCCCCAGCAGCAAACGATCCGCGATATTATGGAATGTGATGCGGTTGCTGTTGTAACCAAAGAACAAGAGCTAAGGCACACGCTTGAGCAGCTGGCCTGCAAGCCGCGTCTGGTCATTACGGATTCGCAGGTGTTTCTGAAGGTTCAGGCGGACACTCCAAGAGATGTGCCGCTTACGTCATTCTCGATCCTGTTCGCCCGCTATAAAGGCGATCTTCCCCGGCTGGTAAGCGGTGTGCGCTCAATCAGCAGGCTGAGGGATGGGGATCGGGTGCTGATTGCCGAGGCCTGCACACATCATAGGCAGTCTTATGATATCGGTTCTGTGAAGATTCCACGCTGGCTGCGGGAGATTACAGGCAGGCAGCTCATTATCGAGCATGCTTCAGGCAGTGAGCTCCCGCCGGAGCTGGAAAGATACTCGCTGATTATTCACTGCGGTGCCTGCATGCTGAACCGCAGGGCCATGCTGCTCAGATTGGAGGAGGCCTGCGCTGCCGGGGTACCGGTTGTAAATTACGGTGTATTTATTGCTTTTGTCCAAGGTGTATTTCCCCGGGCGATTGAAATGTTCCCTTCAGCTATGCTGGCCTGGTAGAATACCATATAATAACAGTTATCTAGTAACATTTTTAACAGACTTGGAAACTATAAATTGATAAATATAGTATGAAAGCGTTTTTAATAACATCAACTGGGGGAATGTTTGTGAAAAATGTAACAAAATTATTGCTGGTAGCTGGTATTTCAATGGCGGTTGTAGGGATTGGCAATAGCGGGGCTCTGAACAATGTGTCTTCGGCAGCTAGTGCGCCGCTCAAGGTAGGACGGGTAGAAGCAGCAGCACATGGCAAGAAATGCTTTACGGTGGCTGTCGCAGTCGTCCAAAATGGAGTGATCGTCGCCGCTTCGCTGGATGATTATCAAT
This sequence comes from Paenibacillus sp. BAC0078, assembly GCF_054483875.1. Lineage (NCBI taxonomy): Bacteria > Bacillati > Bacillota > Bacilli > Caryophanales > Paenibacillaceae > Paenibacillus > Paenibacillus sp. BAC0078. The sequence goes on along the minus strand of NZ_JBTLRW010000001.1, from coordinate 435,749 downwards.
TCCTGAGCTCAGATGTGGCAAAGGGAGTTCCGAACTCCGACTCCGATTTCGGCCAGAATTACAAAGATCCGAAGATGGTCCTGGCTTCGAAGAAGGCCAATGCCAAATATTACAGTGAGCACATGAAAGAAGAAGCCAAATCGACGGTTTCTTATGACAAGAACATGGCTGCCATTGAGAAATATGCGACCGGCAAAACGATAAAATCGCTTGAAGCTACGCTTAGCAATAAGAGCAAAGAGCAGATGGTCGACGCTGTCAGCGGAGCCACACTTGTGGATACCCAAGGCTATCTGAAAGCAATTCTGGATGCGGCCAAGGCTGCCAAATAATTGCCTCCCGATAATCCGCGATAAGAATAAGATGGAATAAGACCCCCTTCACGGCTATGCTGGCTGCGAGGGGGTCTTTATGTGTTATAGTCTGCTCAAAAGCGAAGATCTCTTTCGCCTGCATGGATACGCTGCAGCTGTTTCCGGGTAGCGTTCCGGACCCCTTCCTTGGGGATACGCTCCAGATTGTCCCGGATCGTCTGCTCGCCGATGGCCCGCATCTCCTCGTCAGCATAATCGAGCAGATATTCCTGAAAGGTCATCAGCGAATTCGGCTGGCAGACATTGTGAATCTGGCCCGATTTCGCCAGCTGCATGAAGCGGTCTCCGGTGCGTCCTTCTCTGTAGCAGGCGGTGCAGTAGCTGGGAACGTAACCGTCTTTACACAGGTTTTTGACAATTTCCATAGGAGAGCGGTGATCCCCTACAGCGAACTGCGGCGGCTCTTCTTTGTGTTTGTTGACACTGTAGGCACCTACACCGGTGGCAGAACCGGCGCTGATCTGCGAGATGCCGAGCCTGATAATCTGATCGCGGAACTCCGAATCTTCACGCGTGGAGAGGATCATTCCCGTGTAGGGAACAGCCATTCTGAGCACGGCGACGATTTTGGCAAAATCATGATCGCTGACAAGATACGGGTAGCTGTCCAGACTTACATTCTCGGCTGCGCGCAGACGGGGGACGGAGATAGTGTGCGGGCCGCAGCCAAAGACTTGCTCCAGATGCTCCGCATGCTTAAGCATGGCTATAGTTTCGTACTTGTGGTCGTAAAGGCCGTACAGAACACCGATGCCGACATCGTCAATTCCCGCATTCATGGCCCGGTCCATCGCCGTTGTGTGCCAATCGTAATCATTTTTGGGACCTTCGGGATGGTAATAGCGGTAGCTGGGCCGGTGATACGTCTCCTGAAACAGGATGTAGGTTCCAATGCCGGCCTTGGCCAGCCTCCGGTAATTCTCTTCGGTGGTCGCCGCGATATTGACATTAATCCGCCGGATGCTGCCATTGTCCAGCTTCGTATCGTAGATGGTCTGAATACAGTCAATAATATAATCAATCGAGCAGTTGCGCGCATCCTCGCCAGCTTCAAGCACGAGCCGTTTATGTCCAAGGGATTGCAGCACTTTGACCTCCTCGGCAATTTCGGCGGCGTTCAGACGGCTGCGCGCAAACTCCGAATTGGAATGCTTGTACCCGCAATATACACAATTATTAACACAGTAGTTGCTGACGTAGAGCGGAGCGAAGAGGACGATCCGGTTGCCGTAAATCTGCTCCTTGATCCCTCGTGATACCTGATAGAGCTGATGCAGCGTGTCCTCATCCTCCACATTTAGAAGGACTGCCGCCTCGCGGGAGCTTAAGCCTTTGCAGCCCTTAGCTTTTTCCAATATGGCAGCTACCGTTGCACTGTCGGCTACCGCCTCTGCGCCATATGCTAAATCTTCTATAATATCTTCATCTCGAATAAAATCTGCCGGCACGCATTCATTCACCTTGCTCATTCGTATCCACTTCTTTCCGGATTATCTTTTGGATCAGGGAATCAGATGTTCTTCGTGGGAGCGGGAGAGATGCCTCAAGCTGTCGCCCCGTCCCATATCGACATAGAAGCCGGCGGACTCGATCCGCTGCTCCAGACAGACTCTGCATTGTGCGGATTCGTCGCCCATACAGATTTTGTTATTGTACAGCATGTATTTGGGCCGGACAGACAGCGGGGAGAGGTTCGGCATCACTACATTCGCACCTGCCTGCAACGCCAATTCCCGACCCTTCGGGTGCGCGGTACCCATCGCCGTCGTCGCCGGAATCAATGCCTGCGGCACCATCAGTCTCGCTAATGCAATCATGTCCAGCGTATTCTCAACCGTTCCGGGCGGCTCGTCCTTTAAGGGTGTGGCATTATGCGGCAAAAAAGGGCCGATCCCGATCATGTCAGGCTGCAATTGCTGCAAATACAACAGATCCTCCGCCAAATCCGCAAAGGTCTGCCCCGGCAGACCGACCATGAAGCCGGCCCCGACCTGGTAGCCAATTCTTTGCAGTGCTCCGAGACGCTCGCGGCGGTTCTCATAGCCCATCGTCGGATGGAGCGCCCGGTATAGCTCGGGAGAAGCCGTTTCATGGCGCAGCAAATAACGGTCTGCCCCAGCTTCGAACAGACGTATATACGTTTCGTCGTCCCGCTCGCCAATGGAGAGTGTCACAGCAGCGTCCGGGAACAACTGTTTAATGGAGGTGATCAGGAGCACCAGCTTTTCCGCAGTGTACCAGTCATCCTCACCGCTCTGCAGCACAAAGGTGCGGTAGCCAAGCATGTAGCCTTCACGGCAGCATTCCAGTATTTCTTCAGGCAGCAGACGATAGCGGCTAAGGCTTTTGTTGCCGGAACGTAATCCGCAGTACAAGCAGTTTTGCTTGCAAATATTTGAAAATTCAATCAGACCGCGCAAATAGACGCTCGTTCCGTAGGCCTGCAGTCTGCTCTGATGGGCAAGATCATGCAGCCGCCTTCGGAGCTTCCCGTCCAGATGGCTGAGCAGCAGGATCAGCTCCTGCTTTTCCAATGAACCGCCAGCCGCTAAATGTTCCAATAGATGATGCATTTTACATCCCTCCCTCAGCGCTCGACTTGAAAATATTGTAACAAAAGTTAAATTACAGAACAGTGAGTTTTCTTCTTGAAAATGTAGCAATTATGCGTTCATTTCCAATTTTCGCAATCCGTAATCCGCTCAGGATGCGTATATACGTTGCAGGAGTCTTGACGGATGAAACCCACGGCAGTGATGCCCAGCTGCTCAGCCAGTTCAATGGCAAGGCCTGTGGGGGCGGATTTGGACAAAATAATCTCACAGCCGATTTTGGCCGCCTTGAGCAGAATTTCCGAGGAGATGCGGCCGCTGAAAACGATGATTTTATTCCCGGCGTCAATTCCCGCTCTGAGACAGTGGCCGTAAATTTTGTCGAGCGCATTATGGCGTCCAATATCGCTGCGGGCCAGCAGAACACCTTCGGCATCGCACAGTGCGGCACAGTGTACGCCTCCCGTCCGGTGGAACAATTCCGCTCCGTCCAGCACCTCATCCATCAGATGAAAACAATCGTCAAAGGACAGCGTGATATGAACCGCGGATTTCACTTTTGCCGTTCGGACATCGTTAACAAAAACAAAGCCGTGGCGGCTCGCCCCGCAGCAGGAAGTGACATAACGTTTGCCGAATAACTGGCGGTGGAGAGGGTTCCAGTGTTCAATGGCTACATGCACAAATCCCTCTTCTTCCTGTGTCCACAGATTCTGAATATCCTGCGTCCCGCTGATCATACCTTCAGAGGCCAGATAGCCCACAACCATATCCTCGATAAATTCCGGCGTACACACCAGTGTGACGAATTCCTCCCCGTTGATTTTGACCGTTACCGGCTGCTCAGTCACAATCGCATCTTCTTCCCGGCTGAGCCGCCCCCGGCGGTAGCGAATAATGCTTCCATGCTGCTCCGAGTGTTGTTCCATCATCATCATCCTTAATATATAGAATTTTATTATATAAAAATGACTTTAAATGTTAAAAATTTCTATTTACCCTCACTTACTTCACCACTTTTCCAAAAGTCTGTCAATTTTATTTTTCACATTTATTCATGGCTTGTTCTGGGGGATCAGGCGTAATATTCCGTTCACCCTGAGTTCAAACTAATAAGGTAGAATAGGTAGATATAGGATGGGGAAATTTCAAAGGTTGGGGTGAACTGGCATGGCGGTAGTTATGGTGGTGGATGATGAGTCGCATATCCGCGAGCTGGTGCGGCTTTTTCTGGAAGATGAGGGTATGGAAATTATTGAACAGGACAATGGTGCTGCGGGCTGGGCGTATTTTGAGAGTCATCCTGTTGACCTGTTGATTATTGATATCATGATGCCGGGAATGGACGGATGGGAGCTGTGCCGGAAGGTGAGGGAGGCGGGAGATAAGCCGGTGCTGATGATTACAGCCAAAGGAGAGCCTGCCGATAAAATCAAAGGCTTCCGACTGGGTACGGACGATTATCTGGTAAAGCCGTTTGATCCGATGGAAATGGTGCTGCGTGTCAAAGCTCTGCTGAAGCGTTATGGCATTTCTACTTCGCAGCTAATCAAGCTCGGGGCCATTACACTCGATAAAAAGAGCTATCAGGTTCATTACAGCGACTCCGGCCAGTCGGCTGTGCTCCCGCTGAAGGAATTTGAGCTGCTGTACAAGCTGGCCAGCTACCCGGGACAGATTTTCACCCGTGATATGCTGATCCGTGAAATCTGGGGATATGAATACGATGGGGATGAACGCACCGTAGATACGCATATCAAGCGGCTGCGGGAGCGGTTCCAGAGCTACGGCGAGGATTTTCGAATTGTAACCTTGCGCGGGATGGGCTACCGGCTGGAGGTGCTCCGTGATTAAATCCCTGTATGTCCGTGTGGTGTTTACTTTTTTGGGCGCAGTTATTGTCAGTCTTGTCATCGCCTCGTTGCTGATCAACCGTATCTTCATTGGAGAGATCAAAGCTGCTGTGCAGGAGAATATGATTGACAGCGGCAAAACCATTATCACAGCTTACCAGGAGGCCAATGGCGCCAATGTGGACTCCTTGATGAAAGGGATCACCTCGCTGCCGCTGTATTCTGTCCGCATGTATGACAGTGAGGGAAGGGAAATATATTCCAGTGGTGTGGCTCCGGCGAAGCAGAAGGAGAGGGATGCAGAGCAATTAAAGAGCGTGCTGCTCGGAGGGGTGTACCGGAGTGGAATAAATGAGAACCATTTGAGCGTCGGATTGCCGTTTACCGTTGAAGGTTCACCAAGAGCCTTGTTCATTACGCCTGAGATCTCCAGGATTCTCAGCATGATGAGCGGATTTCTCAGGACCCAGCTTTTGTTCGTTCTCGGTCTGGGGAGTGTGCTTATCCTGATCGCGGCCCGTTATATTGTGCGACCGCTCCAGCTTCTGACCCGGGCGACCCGCAGGATGGCCAAAGGTGATTTCAATGTAAGCCTGCCTACCAAACGCAGCGATGAGATCGGTGAATTAACCCGAAGCTTCAATGTCATGGCCCGTGAGCTGGGCGAGCTTGAGGCAATCCGCAAGCAGTTCGTCTCCGATGTCTCTCATGAAATTCAGTCTCCGCTGACGTCAATCAAAGGCTTCACCCAGGCCTTGAAGCATAAGCAGCTGGATGAGGCCAGCCGGATGCGGCTGCTGGATATCATTGAGGAGGAGAGCGACCGGCTCTCCCGCCTGAGCGGAGATTTGCTGCAATTGTCACTGCTGGAGTACGAGCATTTTCAACTGGAGCCTGTAGAGTTCTCGCTGGATGAGCAGCTCCGAAAGGCCGTCATTGCCCTGGAGCCGCAGTGGTCTGCCAGAGGGATCAGCATGGAGCTTGAGCTTGAGCCTGTAGTCATCGTTGCCGATGAAGACAAGTTCAGCCAGGTCTGGAGCAATCTGCTCAGCAACAGCATCAAATTCACCGGGCCAGGCGGTACGGTTGGTATATCGGCAACCCAGAAGGGGAATGAGGTGCTGGTCAAGGTGACAGATAACGGCATCGGCATGCCCGTGGAGGAGCTGCAGCATATTTTCAAGCCCTTCTATAAGCTGGATAAAGCTCGGGAACGCAAAGCTGGCGGCAGCGGAATCGGACTCTCCATTGTCAAAAGAATCGCCGATTTGCATCATGCCCGGATTGAAGTCGACAGCGAGCCGGGAGCGGGAACGACCATTTCTCTGTGGCTGCCTCTAGTCTACGCTAAGCCTGAATTGTAATCCCCAGTACACACTGGGTACAAATTCGGGTTTTATACTGGGGAGCACATAGAGGAGGGAGAAACCTATGAGTTTCCTAAGTAAAATAAGTTTGAAAAATTCTGTGGCGGTCATGATTCTGTTCGTGCTCATCCTGGGCTACGGCGCATTCTCTGCCACGCAAATTAAACAGCAGACCTTTCCCGACATTGAATTCCCGGCCATATTCATTCAAGCCGTCAGTCCGGGAACCTCAACCGAAGAGATGGAGACGGAAATTACAGGGCCGATTGAAGACAGCCTGAAAAGCATCGCAGGTTACGATTCGTTCACCAGCTCGTCCTCCGAGAATGCTGCGAGCATCTCGATCCAGTTTCCGTTCGGCTCGGATATGGATAAGCAGTCGGCCGATATTGAAACCATGCTGGCAAAGCTGAATCTGCCGGACAATGCGAATGTTACCGTTCACCGGCTATCTGCTGGGGCGGCGCCTATCTATGAGGCGGCGGTATTCTCCGCGAGCGATGACTCTGCTAAGCTGACCCGCAAGCTGCAGGATGAAATCGTGCCGGCAGTGCAGAAGCTGGCGGGTGTCAGCTCCGTCACCTTGAAGGGCGCACCTTCCCATGAGCTGCAGATCGTGGTGGACAAAGAGAAGGCGGGCAGCCTGGGAATCTCCTTGAGCAGCATCCAAAGCGCTTTGCAGGGCATGAATTATGCGCTCCCGCTTGGATCGGTCAACGAAAATGAGATCACCGTTCCGATTCGTCTCTCCGGTTCGGCGGCAACGCTGCAGCAGATCAAGGATTTACCGCTTAGTCCGGCAGCGGGGGCGGGTATCGCTTCAGGCGGAGCTAATGCATCCGCAGCGGGCTTGCCGGGAATGGGTGCGTCAGCAGGCGGTGCTGCGAAGAACGCAGGAGCTGCAGCTATGCAGCAGAATACGCCTGCTGCCGTCCAAGCTGTCAAACTCTCGGATCTGGCGACGGTTACTGAGGTGTCCGAAGTTAAAGAGATTACCCGCTTTAATGGTGAAGCAAGCTATGTGCTTTCTGTGGTTAAGAATCAGGATGCCAACACGGCCGATGTAACCGATTCTGTCCAGAGTCTGCTGGATTCCTACAGCAAGGATGTGGAAATCCATGTGATTACGAACCAGGGCGAGGATATCAAAGAATCTGTGTCCTCACTGATTCGTGAAGGGCTGTATGGCGCACTGTTCTGCATCATTATCATTTTCCTGTTCCTGCGCAATGTGCGTGCTACACTTATTTCTATTCTGTCTCTGCCTATTTCCATCTTTGCTACAATGGCGGTAATGAATCAACTTGGTTATACGCTGAATATCATGACCTTGGGCGGGATTGCCGTCTCCATCGGGCGGATCGTGGATGACAGTATCGTCGTCATTGAGAATATATTCAGATGGCGTCAGGAGAAAGGCAGCACGTTAAAAGGCAAGGAGCTCGTCTACAAAGCGACCAAGGAGGTAATCAGCCCGGTATTCTCCTCGACGGTGGCTACGGTGGTTGTGTTTGCGCCTTTGGCTTTTGTCAGCGGGATTATCGGCGAGTTTTTCCGTCCGTTCTCCCTGGCCGTTGTAATCTCTATTACAACCAGCCTGCTTGTAGCAGTTATGCTGATTCCTGTGCTGGGAGCTTCATTTTTCAAGAACGTCAAAGAGCATAAGAGAGAGAGCCGCTTAGCGGGATTTTATCGGAAATTCATTGTGTCCGCTTTGAAGCGGAAATGGCTTGTCTTAAGTCTCTCTATTGTGCTGCTGGCGGGTTCGCTTAGTACCATCCCGCTGCTGGGCGTAGCTTTTCTTCCGGCAGATTCAGTACCAACGGCATCCATACAGCTTGGGCTTCCGGCTGGCAGCAGCATGGAGCAGAGCAATAAGGCCAGCATCGAAGCGGAGAAATATATTCAGACACTTGACGATGTGAAGAATGTTCAGGTTTCCATTGGCGGCTCATCAGGCAATCCGCTTATGTCTATGGGAAGCACCGCTAACCGGGCGACCGTTGCCGTCCAATTCGAAGATGGAACAGATATGAACCAAGTCGTCGATAAAGCGAAAGCCGAATTGCCTAAGCTGGTGTCGGCAAGCGTTGCCGGAACAACTGTGGATGTCAAAGAAGGCCAGCAGCAGGGCCTGCCATCCGGCAACAACATTGATGTAAGCCTGTATTCGAACAATGTAGAGGATCTGTCTAAGGCCTCCAAGCAGGTAGAAGCCCTGATGAAGCAGAACAGCGATCTGAAGGACATCACCAACAATATGAATGAGGTGACTCCGAAATGGGAGCTGACGCTGAACCAGCAGGGAAAAGACGCCAAGGTTAGTCCGTATGCTATAATGCAGGCGGTGACAGAGCAGCTCAAGCCGGTGAATGCCGGCACGTTCATGCTCGACAATGTAGAACAATCGGTTGTGTTGTCGTACCGCCAGCAAATTACGTCTCTCGACGAGCTGAAGCAAATTAAGATTGTCACTGCGGCAGGAATCAAAAATCTCAGCGAAGTGGCAGATGTTAACGTACAGGAAGCGTTAAGCACGGTGAATCACAGCGACGGAAAGACCTTTGCCCAGGTCAGCGGAACGGTTAAAGGCGAAGACACCGCTGCCGTTACCAACACCGTCAAGGCAGATATTGCCGCTCTGACTCTTCCAGACAGTGTGGAGCTGAGCTATGGCGGGGGGCTTAAGATGATCACCGAGGGCTTCACCAATCTTGGTATTGCTATGGCCGTTGCAGTTGGCCTGGTATTTCTGGTGATGAGTATTACTTTCGGTGGAGTGGTTACGCCGCTGATTATCTTGTCTTCTCTGGTATTTATTCCGGTCGGGGCGCTGGGCGCCTTGTTAATTACCGGGCAAGCCTTATCCATGAGCGCAATGATTGGTATGCTGATGCTGGTGGGCATCGTCGTTACCAATGCTGTTGTGCTGCTGGACCGGGTGGAGAAGAACCGGAAGGCCGGACAGCCTGTCCGTGAGGCTATTGTCGAAGCCAGCTCAACGCGTCTCAGACCAATCCTCATGACTGCACTCGCCACAATGCTTGCCCTGCTGCCGTTGGCCTTGTCCGGTTCGTCCACAAGTCTGATCTCCGGCGGGTTGGCAGTTACAGTTATCGGCGGATTATTCAGCTCTACCCTGTTGACCCTGATCGTCGTGCCGGTCATTTATGAAATGGTCTGGAAAAACCGTAAAACAAAAGAGGTTGAGAATTTCTAAGAAAGGACGCTGAGGCAGGTGCGTATAGCATGATTGCAGAATGGAAAGACCGGATTTACAGCATGCTGCCATTCTCTGCTTCATTAACCGATACGATCATCGGGCAAATTCCCTGGCATCAAGTGAATACGATGGCCGAACTGGGTGCAGGCACAGGCAAGCTGACTAAGCACATCCAGGCTGCCAAACCGGATCATACCCAAGTGCTGCTGTTTGAGAAAAATCCGCTCAGAAGGAACAAGCTGAGAGCGAGCTACCCCGGATTCCTCTTTTTTCCTGACAGCCTGCGCCTTAAGCTGGCCTTGCACAACAGCAGCATGAAGAGACTGGATTGCATTGTGAGCGGTCTTCCGTTTGCCAGCTATACCCGGGTGATGCAGGTCCGGCTGATGGAGCAGATTGCAGCTTCGCTCCGGGATGGCGGGATATTTATCGCTTACCGCTATCCCCCCCGGCTGACATGGCTGATCCGTCAGGTCTTTCATCTGGAGCAGATCAAATTTGTTCCATTTCATTGTCCGCCTTCTTTCGTATATATTTGCCGGAAGAAGGCGGCGGCCCTTGGACCGAAGAGCGGTCTGCCCAGTTTCGCCGGGCATTCGCTAGACTTTTGAATCAAGAAATTGAAACAGCGACAGTAAAGGACGAATAAAGTCCTAACTGTCGCTGTTTTCATTCAACTATTGTGTCACGATAGTTCAATCTTCAACCGTTAATATGGAGTATTTTTCAAAAAATAGCACATCATCTATTGCCTTCCCACTAAAATCCTGCATGTAGTGGTACTGGGCAATCAGGCTTTCTTTAAAGTGCACGAATAATGTAGTTTGTAAGAATTCAATCGGTGTATCAAAACGACAATTAATGACCAGTGCAATTCGTTCATTTATTAGCTTTATAGAGGAGATATCTTCATTTCTGAACACTTCAAAATAATCTTCAGGGTCATCTCCCTTCCAAGTATTTATCCAGTTCCAAAAACCTCTTTTTGCTTCCTCAAACGGTTTCTTCTCATCTATAAATTTTCTCAATTCACTCGTATCCAATTCACTCGCTCCTTTGGCACACAAATAAATCTGCTAATATTTCGCCCAGGTGTTCTCCCTGCCCTTTAGAGCAACTACGGCAGCTGTATCTGTCCTGCTGCTGTCGTTCTATGGTTAGCTATTGTACCCGTTAGCTCTATGCTTTCGAGTAGTAAATTCTTGCTAAGTTTCGTAATTGTCGAAAACGCGAAGTAACTTATAGTTTAATTTATCAAATTCTTTCATGAGATCTACGTCATTTCTAGAATATTTACTTTGTACATAGAACCTGCTGCAGGTATAAAAAAGGGACCATACTAATTCTTTAGAAACCATTTCTTCTGTATGAATCGTTTCCTTGTAGGCATCCAATGTTGTATGAAGATGTTGAATCAAGTCGTGATCAATCAAAGCATACCCATTCCCGCCTCCGTTCCCCCTTAACTTCACAGAAAGGTCTATACATATTTCCTTTAGCTCCTTCTCCAAGTTAGGTTCCACATGATCCCTCCATTCTCAAATTAATACTTATGTCTATCTTACCATTGACTGGAACTATCCTGCCCGTTAACTTAATAAGGCATCTTTGACAATAGCCGCTCTCTGGTCTGCCGGACAAGATCAGGGATTCCCTGGCGCTGCACTCTGTTGTACTATATATAAGTAGCTCCGGCATATAGAAGAGGTGACAGCCAGCATGATCAGCTTATTGAATATATTGAAGAAAGAAATTGTACCGGCAGAGGGTTGCACGGAACCGATCGCCGTCGCTTACGCCGTCTCCCTGGCGGCAGAGCTCCTTCAGGAAGAGATCACAGCGATCCATCTGCTGCTTAGCGGAAATATTATCAAGAACGCAATGGGGGTGGGTATTCCCGGTACAGGACAGACCGGTCTGCCCATTGCAGCTGCCTTGGGGGCGGTGGTTGGCCGCTCCCACAAGGAGCTGGAAATCTTGTCCGGCCTGTCGCCAGAAGAGATTGAGCAGGCGAATGCGCTGCTTGAACGCAAGCTGCTGGAGGTGGAGCTGAAGGATACAGCGGAGAAGCTGTATATTGAGGCCCGTGTATCCAGTCGAAACCACACAGCCACAGCGATTATAGCCGGTGAACACACCCGCGTGGAGTTCCTGGCCATTGACAGAAAGAGAATTAATCCTCCGAAGGTCAAAGCCGATTGCGCTAAGCCCGGACACTCGGAATCCGATGCCTATGCGTGCTCTGTTGAGGCGATCTTCGAGTTCATTAGTACAACGCCATTCACGGATCTGAGCTTCTTGCTTGAAGGGGCCAGAATGAATAAGGCGATTTCCGATGAGGGATTGCGGGGGAATTATGGCCTGCAGGTGGGCAAAAAAATGAGCCAGCAATCGGCGGTCAATCTGTTCGGTAACAATGTTGCGAATACCATTATCGCGGCAACTGCCGCAGCCTCCGATGCCCGGATGGATGGAAGCGCAATGCCGGTCATGACGACGGCGGGCAGCGGAAACCAGGGTATTGCCTGCACATTGCCGGTTATTGCGCTGGCAGAGCTGCTGAAGAAAGACGAGGAAGCTCTGGCCCGCGCTCTGGCGCTAAGCAATCTGGTCACCGTGCACATCAAGCATTATATAGGCCGTTTATCGCCTTTATGCGGCTCCGGCATTGCCGGCGGAGTAGGGGCAAATAGTGGGATGATTTATCTCATGGGCGGCACTCTGGAGCAGATCAAGCATGGCATTCAAAATACGATTGCCTCCCTGTCGGGCATGATCTGCGACGGCGCCAAATCAACCTGCGCGCTGAAAATCTCCACCTCCACCAATGCGGCGATTCAGGCGGCTACGCTGGCGATGAACAATCTGTCGCCGTCAACCAAAGATGGAGTTATCTTCGATGAAGTTGAAGACACCATCCGCAATATGGAGCGGCTGGTCCAGGAAGGACTGGCTGAGACGGATACCGCTATACTGAACATCATGCTGTCCAAAGGCGGCATTTTGTAATAGCATCAATATGAAGAAGACCGTCGGTTCCCATGTATAATATGGGGATCGGGCGGTCTTCTTTTTGGGGGCTCATACCTAATCTATTGCACTTTATACAGCAGACAGCCACTAAATCCACCAAAAAACAGGATCTGTTGCATTCTTTACAGCAGATTTTCCGCAAAAGGCCCATTGAACCCCGAATCCCTAAAGTCTATTGTACAAAATACAGCAGAATGCGATTCAGCACAGCATACGGAGCATTCCATTGCAGAAAGTGCAATCATTTGTGAAGATTACGCTTAATACAATACCTCAATGTTCTCTTCAGCGAGCCGTTTCAGCCAGATATCCGCAGGCTTGCGGTCCGTGATCAGCACATCAACTCTCCCCAGATCCGCCAGCTTCGTGAAGGCTGTTTTGTCAAATTTGGTATGATCCACAAGCAGGACAACCTTCTCCGCCTGGCGAAGCATATATTTCTTCAGCTCGCATTCCGGCTCGTTGGAATCGGTGACTCCCCGCTCCAGATCAATGCCTTTGCAGCTTATGACGGCTGTATCCACATTATAGCGTTGAATGGTATCGTGAGCGACAGGCCCGACCAGGGACAGTGAACGATGGCGCAGTGAACCGCCGGAGGAAATGATATTCATCCCGGAACTCGCGAATTCATGCAGAATGTTAATCGAATTCGTAATTACCGTCAGATTGTGCTTACTCTCCAGCAGCTTCAGAAATTCAAATGAGGTCGAGCTGGGGTCCACCATCAGAGTATCCCCGTCATTAATAAGATTAAGCGCCTTAAGCGCAATATTGCGTTTCATATCGGTATTGATGGCGCCCCGCGTCACAAACGGCAGATCCTCGTTGGTATGCCTGTTGAGCATGGCCCCGCCATAGGTGCGGCTCAGGATGCCGTCCTTCTCCAGCTTCTCCAAATCCCTGCGGATCGTTTCCTCGGTTACCTCGAACATCCGGCTTAGATCGGAGACGAGCACCCGTTTGTCCTGGTGTACGAGATCAATAATTTTCTTGCGTCTTTCGGCTGCCAGCATGTTAATCACCTTTCCAGAAGCTATATTGCTTAACTATAGACCTGAATATCTGTGTTTTGCAATAAAATAAACAATAATCACAACTAATTTTATTGTTTTTTTCGCGAAACAGACACTAAACAAATAAAAACAACACAATTAATATTTTATTTGTTGACAACAAAGATTTATGAGGATACGATGAGGATGTTAATTCATCCTTGAAAGCGATACCTTTTCGAGAGGCGCCAGAACCGGCCGGTTGTGATTCCAAAGAGGCCAGCCTGAGGTGCCGCAGCCGGGAAATGCAGCTTTAAGCCTGCAGAGGAGCATTAACATGGCGTTGTCATAACAACAAATTGCCTGGGAGGCTGGTCAATCAATGAGTACTCATGTCTATTATGTACCGTCCATCAACATTATGGGAAAAGGCTGTCTGAAGGATATTGCTCCTTATATTCAGGAACTGAATTTGAAGAAAGCGCTTGTGGTCACAGACAAATTTCTGATCAAGAGCGGTATTGCCGGCAAGCTGCTGGCCGTACTGGATGAGGCGGGCATCGCTTATGTTGTGTATGATGAAGTGAAGCCGAACCCCACCTGTAAAAATGTCCATGACGGCGTGGAATTCCTGAATGCGAATGCATGCGACTATCTGATCTCTATCGGCGGCGGCTCGCCGCAGGATACGGCCAAGGCCATCGGCATTATCGCCACAAACGGCGGTCATATCAAGGAATATGAGGGTGTGCACAAATCCAAAAACAAATCTCTGCCGATCATCGCCGTCAATACAACCGCAGGCACCTCAGCAGAAGTGACGATCAACTATGTGATTACAGATGAGGAACGCAAGGTAAAAATGGTAATGGTCGATAAAAACAGCCTGGCAACCATTTCGGTGAATGATCCCGAGCTGATGGTCGATAAACCGGCTGCACTTACCGCAGCTACAGGAATGGATGCCCTAACCCATGCCATCGAAGCCCTGGTGACGCCGGGGGCCTATCCGGTAACGGATGCAACGGCGCTCGCTGCGGTGGAGCTGATCTTCGGGAACCTGGCACGGACGGTGAAGAACGGCCATGATATTGAAGCCCGGGAGCAAATGGTCTATGCCATCTTCCTCGGCGGCCTGGCCTTCAATAATGCCGGACTCGGCTACGTGCATGCGATGGCGCATCAGCTTGGCGGGGTATATGATCTGCCACACGGCGTATGCAATGCGATGCTGCTGCCGTATGTGGAAGAAGAGAACGCCAAGCATGTGCCGGAGAAATTCAGAAGCATTGCCAAGGCCATCGGCTTGCAGATCGAAGGCAAGAGCGACAAGGAATGCGCCGATTTTGTCATTGAATCAATTAAGGCGCTGTCCAAGGAAGTTGGCATTCCGTCCAAATTATCCGAGCTTGGCGTGAACGAGGTCGATCTTGACCTGCTCGCGGAGAACTCGATGAAGGACGCTTGTGCGCCTGGCAATCCTTTTATTCCTACTAAGGAAGAGGTTATCGCCTTGTTCCGCAAAATTCTTTAGAACAACCTTAAGCTAAGGAGAACTTCTATGAACAAACATATCGCTGTCGATATCGGCGCCTCCAGCGGGCGGCTTGTTATCGGGACTCTCTCGGACGGGAAGCTTGCCCTTGAGGAAATACACCGGTTCAGCAACGGGTTCACCGAGCGTGATGGCTCGTGCTTCTGGGACATTGATTATTTGTTCAAGCAGATTATCGTTGGCCTTCAGACAGCCAAAGCCCGGGGCATCTCCGAATGCACTCTCGGCATCGATACGTGGGCGGTGGATTATGTCCTTCTGGATGCTGACGGGAACCGTATTCAGGAGGTGTACGCCTACCGTGACAGCCGGACAGACGGCGTGATGGAGGAAATGGCGCAATTGATTTCTCCTGCTGCGGTTTATGCCAAGACAGGTATCCAGCAATTAACCTTCAATACGTTATACCAGCTCTATGCCCATGACCGGGAAGAGCTGGCCAGAGCGGATCAAATTCTGCTGGTACCCGATTATCTCTACTATAGATTAAGCGGCCGGAAGATCAACGAGACCACCAACGCCTCGACCACGCAGCTATTGAATTTGCAGACAGGCGAGTTCGATGAGGATCTGCTCTCCCTGCTTCATTTGCGAAGAGAGCAGTTCGCAGCGCTGACCGCACCGGGCGCGAGCCTGGGTCCCATCCTCGAATCCCTGGTCAAGCAATATGATCTGCCTCAGTGCGAGCTGATTTGTGCCGCTACGCATGACACGGCCTCTGCAGTGCTTGGTGTGCCGCTGCAGAGCGGCCGTTCCCCGGCTTATATCAGCAGCGGCACATGGTCATTGCTTGGCGTAGAGCTGAGCCAGCCGGTCAACAACCCGCAGGCGATGGCAGCCAATTACACCAACGAATGGGGCGCCTACGGCACTTACCGGTTCCTGAAAAATATTATGGGACTGTGGCTCATCCAGGAGGTACGCAGACTGGACGGCGGGCATCACAGCTTCGCCGAGCTGGCCCGCTTGGCCGGGGAGGCCGAAGGCTTCCGCAGCCTGATTCCGTGTAATGCGCCGCGTTTTCTCAACCCGGAGAACATGATTGATGAAATCCGAGCAGCCTGCGCGGAGAGCGGAGAGCCTGTTCCGCAAAGCCTTGGCGAGCTGGCCCGCTGTATTTTTGACAGCCTGGCCTTATCCTACCGCAGCTATCTCCAGGAGCTTGAAGCACTCACGGGAACGGCGGTGGACGTGCTGCAGATTGTCGGCGGTGGAGCGAGCAATGAGCTGCTGTGCCAACTGGCGGCCGATGTAACCGGCCGAGAGGTGCTGGCCGGACCGACTGAATCGACGGCGCTTGGCAACCTTGCCGTTCAGTTGATTCAATCGGGCCGTGTTGCCGGCATCGCTGAGGCGAGAGCGATCATCGGGAACTCCTTCCCGATAGTCGCCTATACACCGCGTCCCGTTCCGCAGCTGGAGGAACTGCTGGCCCGCTGGGATGCGCTCCATACCCCGGATCCTGCAGGTGGCAGCTTATAGGAACGTTCGGGCGCTGGGGCGAAGGCAGTCTTTAAGGCTATACCCGGAACATTGAAATAAGCTTGCTTGAATACATCTGATCAACAGGCACGGAATGCTGCTGCTGCGAGAATAATGAGCCGCAGTGCGGCGCGGAGTGGAATTTGTCCAACTAATTCGCTGAAATCCGCGCTGCGGAGGGGGGGAGTGGGATTTTGTCCACTTAAATCAGCACAATTCAGGCTGAGCAGGCTAATCCCCCCCGATTAGTTCTACTTTTTCCCACTAAAGATAGTTTGCGAGGTGGAAAACCTCAATTAGATGTACTTTTTCCACCTCTGGATAGCTGAACTAGAGAAATTCAGGAGTTTTGCACGAAGTAAACCAGTGGAGCAGATGCTCACAAAACTAAGCGTATGCTTTCGAAGTGAGTTTTGTACGAAGATAAATCAAGGAGCAGATGCTCACAAAACTAAGCGTATGCTTTCGAAGTGAGTTTTGTACGAAGATAAATCAAGGAGCAGATGCTCACAAAACTTTTAGGAGGTTGCAGCATGGATCAGAGCATCATTGACAGCTACAATGCAGCAAAAAAATTATATGCCGCCCACGGCATCAACGTGGATGAAGTGCTTGGTAAGCTGGCAGAGATCAAAATTTCACTACACTGCTGGCAGGGAGATGACGTCAAAGGGTTTCTTTTCAAGGACAAAGAACTAAGCGGAGGAATCGCTGTAACCGGCAGCTATCCGGGACGTGCCGGAACACCGGAGGAGCTGCGCCAGGATTTGGAAAAGGCGCTTGCGCTGATTCCGGGCAAACACAAGGTCAATCTGCATGCCATTTATGCCGATACGGACGAGAAAGTGGATCTGGATGAACTGGAGCCGCGTCACTTTGCACCGTGGGTTGAATGGGCGAAGGCTGAGGGGCTGGGCCTCGATTTCAATCCGACCTGCTTCTCCCATCCCAAAGCCGCTGACGGCTTCACCTTGAGTCATGCGGATGAAGAAATCCGCAGCTTCTGGATCAAGCACTGCAAGGCCTCGCGCCGTATTGCCGAGTATTTCGGCCGCGAGCTGGGCCAGCCCTGTGTGACGAATTTCTGGGTGCCGGACGGGTACAAGGATACTCCTGTGGACCGACTGGCGCCGCGCATGCGGTTGAAGGAATCGCTTGATGAAGTATTCAGCGAGGAGATCAACCCGCAGTACAATATCGACGCCGTGGAGAGCAAGCTGTTCGGGATTGGCTCGGAGAGCTATGTTGTTGGCTCGCACGAGTTCTACATGGGCTATGGACTGACCCGGGGCAAAGCGATTTGCCTGGATGCCGGACACTTCCATCCGACAGAGGTAATCTCGAACAAGCTGTCCTCGATCTTGATGTTCAGCGAGCAACTGCTCCTGCATGTCAGCAGACCTGTCCGCTGGGACAGCGATCACGTGGTCACGATGGACGATGAGCTGCTGGAGATTGCCCGTGAGCTGGTTCGCGGAGATTTGCTGGGACGCACGAATATCGGCCTGGACTTTTTTGACGGAAGTATCAATCACATCGCCGCTTGGGTGATCGGTACGCGCAATACCATCAAGGCACTGCTGCGCGCTATGCTGGAGCCGGTAGCCGAGCTGAAAGCAATTGAACTTGCGGGAGACTACACTTCACGTCTTGCTCTGGTAGAGGAGTTCAAGTCCTATCCGTTCGGCGCGGTCTGGGATTACTACTGTGCTTCGCAGAATACGCCGGTGCGTGAAGAGTGGCTGGCTGAAGTGAAGAGCTATGAGCAGGAAGTGCTGTCTGCAAGATAAGGGCAACCAGGAACGAACACACATTAAGCGGTGCATATAAAGGAGAGAAAACCTATGAGTACATCCGTCATTGAATCCAAAGGCTACATTGCGGGCGTGGAAGCGCCTTTCATCCAGGAGATGTCCGAGATTACCCATCACATGTGGTCGCTCGGGTGGGATGAGATAAACGGCGGTAACATCAGCTATTTGCTGGATGAGGAGGAGGTCGCGAAATATATCAATATCCGTGAGCCTTTGCGGACCATTAACCTCACTTTTCCTGTGCAGGAGCTGGCGGGCAAATACTTTATCGTTACAGGGTCGGGCAAATATTTCCGCAATGTGATCAAAGATCCTGAAGCCAACCTGGGTGTGCTGCGTGTCAGCGGCAACGGCGACAGCGTGGAGGTCCTGTGGGGGCTGCGTAATGGAGCGGTGCCAACGAGTGAGCTGGCTTCGCATTTTATGAGCCATATTGAGCGGCTGAAGGTTGATCCGTCGCACCGCATCGTGCTTCACACGCATGCTACGAATGTTATCGCCATGACCTTCACCCATGATCTGGATGAGCTGAAATTCACCAAAACCCTGTGGGAAATGTGCACCGAATGTCTGGTTGTTTTCCCGGACGGGGTCGGCGTGATCCCTTGGATCGTTCCCGGCAGCAGTGAAATCGGGCGGGCTACCGCTGATAAAATGAAGGATTACCGTGTGGTGGTCTGGCCGCAGCATGGGATATTTGTTACCGGCGCGACGATGGACGCAACCTTCGGACTCGTGGAAACGATTGAAAAAGCAGCGATTGTCTACAATCTGATCGGCGGCAGAGAAATCAGGCAGAAGATTACGGACCAGCAGCTGGCTGATCTGGCTGCGGCTTTCCGCGTAACGCCAAAAGCAGGCATTCTTAATTTAAAATAATCATACCGGCGCAGGCCGGGCTTTCACCGAATAATAGCCGTCCCGCTTTGGGGCGGCTATTTTCTTTGAATTGACGGATACAGGTCCGACCATAATCTGGAGCCGTTATCTGCCAAATAAATGCTATATAAGTTGAACTTAAAAAAACCATAAAAAGGTAGGAGTGACGGAGGGGAAGTTTGGATACTTACGGAGCGAACGCGTCCGCCTGAGAGCTTTCCGTAGGAAAGCTGGCCGTATGATTAGGCTATGTTTGGATTTCTACCGCGATCAGCGGTTCCAGTCAGAGAAATCCAAACATAACAGCGGCCGGAAGTCCAAACATTCCCCGCAGTTACGGCCAGACCCTAATATGAAAATCTAAAGTTCAGCTTATGTAGCCCCCCCTCCGATTACCCGAACGGCTATTTTATGCTATAATTTCTACTTGAGCATATGAGCATAACCTAACCAGGCTTGCAAAATCTGCAAAGCTTCATTATAAGGACGTGAAACAATGACAATGGGGAATAACTCACCGGACTTAAAATCCGGCAAGGGTGGTTCGAAGGATTACTCCAAATATTTTGATTTTTCTGATGCCAAGGTCATCAGTGAAGAAGAGGGCAAAACTACGTACCGGATTAAAGGCCGGACCGTTCAGATCAATTCGAATCCGGACTACAAAGAGGGTAAACGCAGAGGCAAGCAGGATATCGCGGTAATTGATTTCGAGAATGATGAAACGAATCAGATTATGGAAGAGTTCAGAGAAATGAACCGCCACAAGCAGCATTATTACTCGATAGCGACCTACGGCTGTCAAATGAATGAGCATGATACCGAAACGATGAAGGGTCTCCTGGAGCAAATGGGCTACCTCGGCACAGAGGACCGTAATACAGCGGACATCATTCTGCTGAACACCTGTGCCATTCGTGAGAATGCCGAGGATAAAGTGTTCGGAGAGCTGGGCCATCTCAAAAATCTGAAGCTGGAGAAGCCGGGCCTTTTGCTCGGGGTCTGCGGCTGCATGTCCCAGGAGGAGGGCGTGGTCAACCGGATCATGTCCAAGCACGGTTTTGTCGATATGATCTTTGGTACCCACAATATCCACCGGCTGCCGCAATTGGTTAAGGAAGCATTTTTCAGCAAGGAGCTTGTTGTTGAGGTCTGGTCCAAGGAAGGCGATATTATTGAGAACCTGCCGAAGAAGCGGGAGGGGATGCGCGCCTGGGTCAACATCATGTACGGCTGCGATAAATTCTGTACTTATTGCATCGTGCCGTTCACGCGGGGTAAGGAGCGCAGCCGCCGTCCGGAGGATGTAATCGCCGAGATGCGGGAGCTGGCCCGCCAAGGCTTCAAGGAAGTGACGCTGCTGGGGCAGAATGTGAACGCATACGGCAAGGATTTTACGGATATTGACTATACATTCGGGGATTTGATGGACGACATGCGGAAGATCGATATTCCACGTATTCGCTTCATGACTTCGCATCCCCGCGATTTTGACGATAAATTAATTGAAGTGCTCGGCAAAGGCGGCAATCTCACGGAGCATATCCATTTGCCGGTGCAGTCGGGAAGTACAGCCGTTCTTAAGAAAATGAGCCGCAAATACACCCGCGAATCGTATCTGGAGCTTGTCCGCAAGATTAAAGCCAGCGTACCGGCTGCCGTGCTGACCACCGATATCATTGTCGGCTTCCCTGGTGAAACCGAGGAGCAGTTCGAGGACACACTCTCGCTGGTGCGTGAAGTGGGCTATGACATGGCGTATACGTTCATTTATTCTCCGCGTGAAGGGACGCCTGCCGCCTCGATGGAGGATAATGTGCCTCTGGAGGTCAAGAGTGAGCGGCTGCAGCGGCTGAATGATCTGATCAAGGAGCAGAGCCGGGTCAGCAATGACCGGATGCTCGGGGAGATCGTCGAGGTTCTCGTAGAAGGAGAGAGCAAGAACAATTCAAATGTGCTCTCCGGCCGTTCCCGCGCCAATAAGCTCGTGCATTTCGAAGGATCGAAGGAGCTGATCGGCAGCTTTGTGCAGGTAAGAATTACGGATACGAAGACATGGTACATCAAAGGGGACTGCGTGGCGGAAGCCGCTGCTCTTCTCTAAAGCATAAGGAAAAGGGGAGATGACAATGAGCCAGGATGAACCGCGTGTGAATAAATACGGCATGCAGACCCACAATACCCGTGATTTGATCGTGCGCGAGGATATTATGGGCAAAGCGAAGGAGCTTGCATCACTCATTTCCACCAGCGAAGAGGTGAAGCATTTCCAGCAGGCCGAACAGAAGATACAGAACCACGAACGGGTGCAGAGCCTGATTGCCTCCATCAAGAAGAAGCAGAAGGAAATCGTCGCCTTCGAAAGCTTCAAGAATAAAGAGATGGTCGCCAAAATCGAACGTGAGATTGAAGTGCTGCAGGATGAGATCGACGGAATTCCGCTAGTGAATGAATTTCAGCAGAGCCAGAGCGATATCAACTATCTGCTGCAGCTCGTCATTTCTGTAATCAGAGACACCGTTTCGGAAAAAATCAATGTCGAAGCGGGCACCGAAGCCCCTCCATCGACATGCGGCGATTAATGTAAAGGACTGGGGGGGGGGCGGATGCAAATCCGCCTCTTTCTGGTTCCTTGCGCACCATGCTGGAAGTTCACAGTGTTGATTTTAGAAGAGCAGGTTTGGTACATTAAAAGATACGAACAGCAAATTTATGCTGCGGCAAAGGATGATCTATAGTGAGCGAGAACGGGGAACAAACCTATAACGTCAAAAAGTACCGCACGCCGGATGGGGTTCCGGCCGATATTGTTATGTTTACCTTAACCAAACGCGAACGGAAGACCGTAACCAAAACGCTTCCGCTGCGTGAGCTGAAGGTTATGCTGATCAAACGCAAGAAATGGCCTTGTGCGGGCATGTGGGCACTGCCGGGCGGTTTCTGCCAGGAGGATGAATCCATATATGATGCCGCTACCCGAGAGCTGAAGGAAGAAACGGGTGTGGACGGCGGCCATCTGGAATACCTTGGTGTCTACAGCAAGCCTGGCCGCGATCCGCGCGGGTGGATTATCAGCCATGCTTTTTTCGCATTGGTTGAAGAGTGGATGCTGGAGCATAGACAAGCCTCCGACGACGCAGGAGAGGTCGGCCTGTTTACTGTGCAGGAAGCGCTTGAGGAGCTTGAGCTGGCTTTTGACCATCATGATATTATTACCGACGCCTACCTGCGGATTCAGCAGCAAATGCTGCAGACAACGATTGCCCGGCAGTTTCTGCCAAGGCATTTTACGCTCAGTGAGCTGTATCAGGTAATCCAGACGGTTGTGCCGGAATTTAAGGAGCCTAATTTTATCCGCAAAATCACTTCAACCCGCAGCCGTCAGGGTATATTAAAGGAAGTACGGGACGAAGCGGGCAATCCGGTCAGCTCCAACCAGTATTCCCAGCGTCCGGCGCAGCTCTATATGTTCACAGACCATGAGCCCTTATTATCCATCTATACTTAGATTGGCTCACATAACTCTTAGGAGGTAACGCGATGAGAGCATTGATCGTCATTGATTTTACCAATGATTTTGTGGATGGCAGTCTGCCTGTGGGGCAGCCCGGTATTGATATTGCGCCGCGGGTCAGTGAGCTGACAAAAGCGTTTGTGGGGAGCGGCGACTATGTGGTTATGGCAGTGGATCTGCACGAAGAGAATGATCCGCATCATCCCGAGAGCAGGCTGTTTCCGCCGCATAATCTGCGGGATACCCGCGGGCGTGAGCTTTATGGAAGTCTGAAGGATATTTATGGACAGAACCGCGATTCGATCTATTGGATGGACAAAACACGTTACAGCGCCTTCTGCGGTACCAATCTGGAGCTGAAGCTGCGCGAACGGGGGATTACCGAGCTGCACCTCATTGGAGTCTGCACCGATATATGCGTCCTGCATACGGCTGTGGATGCCTATAATAAGGGATTCAGCATTACCATACATGAGGACGCAGTAGCCAGCTTCAACCCTGGCGGACATTCCTGGGCGCTGGGCCATTTCCGGGGCAGTCTCGGAGCGAGCGTAGTTTCGGGCGAATAGCCGGCGGTTACAGCTTCTTCAGAAGCATCAGCGAAGACATTAGGAGATGACGACTTGAGGAGAGAACTTGCTCTACATACCGACAAATATCAGATTAATATGATGTATGCCCACTGGATGAACGGCAGCCATAAGCGCAAGGCTGTATTTGAAGCCTATATCCGCAAGCTTCCGTTCGGCAACGGCTTTGCCGTATTTGCGGGACTTGAGCGTATTGTCCAGTATATCGGTGGGCTGCGCTTTACCGAAGAGGATGTCCGTTACCTGTCGGAGCAGGAAGAGAATTATGCGCCCGCATTTCTGGAGGAGCTGCTGCAGTTCCATTTCCAGGGCAGCATTCATTCAATGAAGGAGGGGGCGCTGGTTTTTCCGGAAGAGCCGCTGATCCGCGTTGAAGGCACCATTATGGAAGCTCAGCTCGTGGAGACCGCCATCCTGAACTTCATGAACTACCAGACCCTGATCGCCACCAAAGCTTCACGGATCAAGCAGGTGGCCCCGAAGGACATTCTGCTGGAATTCGGCACCCGGCGCGCACAGGAAGCGGATGCGGCAGTGTGGGGCGCCCGTGCGGCTTATGTGGGCGGTTTTCACGCTACCTCCAATATGCTGGCCGGTAAAATGTTCGGCATTCCCACGAAGGGCACACATGCCCATTCCTGGGTGCAGAGCTTTGCGAGCGAGCAGGAGGCCTTTGATGCCTATGCTAAGGTGATGCCGGACGGCGTTACGCTGCTTGTGGACACCTTCGATACGCTGCGCAGCGGCGTGCCCCATGCGATCAATACCGCCAAGATGCTGGAAGCGATGGGCAAACGGATGAACGCCATCCGGCTGGACAGCGGTGACCTTGCTTACCTGTCCATCCAGGCGCGCAAAATGCTGGACGATGCGGGACTTGAGTATGTTAAGATCGTTGCCTCCAATGATCTCGATGAAAATACGATTATGAACCTGAAATCACAGGGTGCGGCTATTGATACGTGGGGGGTAGGCACACAGCTCATAACCGCTTCGGATCAGCCTTCGCTTGGCGGGGTATATAAGCTTGTAGAGATAGAATCCCCTACTGGAGAAATGGTGCCGACGATCAAGATTTCGTCCAACCCCGAGAAGGTATCAACTCCCGGCAAAAAGGATGTATTCCGCATCATCGGTCCCAAAGGCAAGGCGCTGGCTGATTACATCAGCTTCCCCGGAGAGGAAACGCCGCGTAATGGCGCACGCCTGAAGCTGTTCAATCCACTGCATCCGTACATGCAGAAGTATGTGGAGCGGTACGAGGCCCTGTCCATGCTGGAACCGATTTTTGTAAACGGCTTCCAGGTCTACAAGCTGCCTGATCTGGATGATATCCGCCGTTACCACCAGAATCAGCTCGATTTGTTCTGGCCGGAGTATCTGCGCAAGCTGAATCCTGAGGTGTACCGTGTGAATCTCAGTGAGAAGGTATGGAACCGCAAGCAGCAGCTAATCGCTGAGCATATGATGCCCGAAGAGGAATAATCGTTGATCTGAAATATAGCTAATCAGAGGCAAAGGCTGTCCCCGGCATAATTTTTATGCCGAGGGCGGCCTTTTTTTGGCAAAAATTGAGACTGTAAGGTTGTTCAACTTATTGACACTATGAATATGGAATAATATATTAAATATGTTCTCATTTACAATTTCTCTGCGACTGAAGCATATTTTTTTCGTTTAAAAGTTAAAGCGTTTTAACTTTCGTAATCGCAGAGACGTTGTAGATTCTCTGGAGGAGGTGATTGGGTCAGCCTGCATTGCCGATGTTCGAAATGGATTCCATTACCCAGCATTATGCTTCCGAGGCGAGTTTTGCACAAAGCTGATTTATGAAGCCTATGTCTACAAAACTTTGAGGAGTGAATCATTATGAAAAAGCAAGGGAAGCTTGTATTGCAATGGAAGAGTTTCGTATTGTTATGTCTGGCTATCTTCATTCTTCCTGCCGGCTCCGCGTTTGCAGCAGTGAATAAGCCGTTTCCGCAGCATACAACTTATACCAGCGGAACGATCAAGCCGAGCAATGTAACCCAAACCGCAATGGATAATGCAGTGAAGACGAAATGGGATGCTTGGAAAACGGCGTATCTCAAACCGGCCGGAACCGGCAAATATTATGTCAAATATAATTCAGCCGGGGAAACGGTGTCTGAAGCGCACGGCTACGGAATGCTGTTCACAGTTCTGATGGCCGGTTACGACAGCAACGCGCAGACGTATTACAACGGTCTTTATAATTACTATACCGCGCACCCAAGCTCTATCGATCCGTATTTGATGTCCTGGAAACAGAACAGCAGCTTTCAGAACATTGAAGGCGAGGATTCCGCGACGGATGGAGATATGGATATCGCCTTTTCACTGCTTCTTGCCGACAAGCAGTGGGGAAGCAGCGGCACAATCAACTATCTGCAGGCAGCCCAAAATATCATCAATGCGATTATGGATAACGAGATTAATCAGAGCCAGTGGACCATCCGTCTTGGGGATTGGGCGAACAGCGGAGCTTATAATACGGCTACCCGTCCTTCGGACTTCATGCTGAATCATCTGAAGGCCTTCCAGGCGGCAACAGGAGATGCCCGCTGGCAGAATGTGACGGACAAGACCTACACCATTATCAACAGCCTCTATACCGGATATAGCTCCAGCACAGGACTTCTGCCGGATTTTGTTGTGTACTCGGGAGGCGCCTACAAGCCTGCTGCAGCCAATTTCCTTGAGGATGCCAACGACGGAAACTACAACTATAACTCCTGCCGTACCCCTTGGCGGATCACCACCGATTATTTGCTCACAGGCGATAACCGTGCGCTGGCTCAGCTAAATCAGATGAACAGTTGGATCAAAACCAAGGTCAGCAGTACTCCAGGCAACATAAAAGACGGCTACAAACTGAACGGCACGACATTCGGAAGCTATAACAGCGGCGCTTTTTATGCTCCATTTGGTGTAAGTGCAATGACCTCCTCGGCCAACCAGGCCTGGCTGAACTCCGTGTGGAGCCATACGTCAGGCAGTGCGGCAGAAGACTATTACGAAGACAGCATCAAGCTATTCTCTATGATAGTGATGTCCGGCAACTGGTGGACCTACTAAGGTCCGCAATATACGTGTCCCAAGCCCATCCGCGCGGATGGGCTTTTTTGTAAGCTTGTTTTTGGAAATTATGTTTGTTGCTGTATAGCTGTTCATATGGGCGGAATGCGTTTTCTTACCTGTGATATTTATCATGTTTTATGTGACAAATTTAACATCTTAAATTTTTATTTTATTGCTAAATAATAAGGTGACATTTTATCCACGTCTAACTTGGGAAACGAATTATACACATAAAATTCACATTTTCCTGTTTTTATGGCAGATTTCCTTCTATTATAGTAACGCGGTGCTGTCGCATATAAAGAAATCAATTGAAATCTATAAATAATTGTGATTCCCCAAGTGTGGAAAATGCAAGATTTGTCACTTCCCGACCAGCAAAATCAAGTTACAATCGTTGAAAAAGTCATAAGGATGTTATCTATTCGACACTTAGAAAGGGGTTATGTCGGTGGTACAATTACCAATTGTTAACGAACTTGGATTCTTTGAGATTCGTCTGGAGTCCATTGGAGGCTTGGGGGCGAACCTGGCTGGTAAAATGCTCGCGGAAGCAGGTGTGGTTGGTGCAGGGCTGAATGGTGTCAGCTTCTCGTCTTACGGCTCAGAGAAAAAGGGGTCTGCCGTTAAGGCCCATATCCGTTTCTGCGATTTGGACACGCATATCCGTGATACGTCGCCGGTTGAACGTCCGCATGTTGTAGGAGTATTCCATGAGGCGCTGGCCAAGACCGTTAACGTCACAAGCGGTATTCATGAGCACAGTACGGTTTTAGTGAATTCGGCCAAGACGCCGGAGGAGCTGAAAGAGCTGCTCAAGATGAAGGCTGGAACCATTGCCGTAATCGACGCGACAAGCATTGCCCTGAAGGAGAAGAATCGGGTTAACATGGCGATGCTCGGCGCGTTGTTCCGGCTCTGTCCATTCCTTGATACCGATACGATGAAGGGTGTTATTGAGAAATCTCTCGGCAAAAAATATCCTCAAGCAGTTCAGTCGGCGATTACAACGTTTGACCGCGGCTACAATGAAGTGAAATTCATGCAATTCGAGCTGGCCGCAGGCGACAGCATGCCTGAATATGTCCGCTCCGACATTGGTCTCTTGGGATATGACACCCAGCCTATGGGCGGCACGATTACCAATCCCGGCGGCACTTTCTTGAAGAACCTGAGCATTTCCCGCTCCGGAATGATTCCGGCGTTCGATATCGAAGCGTGCATTAACTGCGCGCAATGCGACACCGCATGTCCTGATCAGTGTTTTGTATGGGAGGAGCGTCTGGACCGCAAGGGCCGTTCGCAAATGTTCCTGCTGGGCATTGACTATCAATATTGCAAAGGCTGTCTAAAATGTGTGGAGGCATGCCCTACCTCGGCGCTGTCAAGCCAGCGTGAGACGGAAGGCTATGCGGACGGCCACACGGTGCATCACCAGTTTGATCTAATCTCACAGCTCTAATATTCGGAAGAAAGGTGGATGAATAATGGCTATTGACTATGAAAAAGAAGTAGGCTCCGCCAAAGTGGAGCAGAAATTCCTATATGAATCCGGCAATGAAATGGCTGCTTATGCCGCCCATCAGATCAATTATCATGTCATGGGTTATTTCCCGATCTCGCCATCGACGGAAGTTGCCCAGTTCCTGGATACCATGAAAGCCAGCGGACAGCATGATATCATGCTGGTTCCTTCCGACGGCGAGCACAGCTCCGCAGGTATCTGTTATGGAGCCTCGACAGCGGGCGGACGCGTATTTAATGCCACAAGCGCACAAGGCTATATGTTTATGCTGGAGCAATTGCCTGTACAAGCAGGTACGCGTATGCCTATGGTCATGAACCTGGTCTGCCGTTCGATCTCAGGGCCTTTGAACATTCATGGTGATCACTCCGATTTGTATTTTGCGCTCAATACCGGCTGGCCAATTCTGATGTGTCGTGATCCGCAGTCTGTTTACGACATGAATCTGATGGCACTTAAGCTGGCAGAACATGCAAAGGTACGTCTTCCGGTTATGGTTGCATCCGACGGTTATTTCACCTCCCACCAGAAGCGCCGTGTACAGACTTTTGTCCATCGTGAGGATGTGCATAAGTTCGTAGGCGAGCAGCCGCCGGTTGGCTTCACAGACACGCTGGACCGCAACAATCCGGTTACCGTGGGTCCTTACATGAATGAGCCTGATTATATCAACAACCGCTACCAGCAGTCGGTCGCAATGTATAATGCCGGAGAAGTATTCGAAGAGATCGCCCAGGAATTCGCAGAACTGACCGGCCGCCACTATCCGATGATTGAGCAGTACCGGATGGAGGATGCCGACGTTGCCGTCTTCCTGATGAACTCCGCTTCCGAGATCATTAAGGATGTTGTTGACCAGCTTCGTCTGCAAGGAGTCAAAGCCGGAGCCATATCTCCGAACATGATCCGTCCATTCCCGCAGAAGCAAATCGCTGAAGCGCTGAAGAATGTTAAGGCTATTACCGTTGGCGACCGTGCAGATTCCGTTGGCGGACACGGTGGTAATATGGTTAATGAGATCAAAGCAGCGCTGTTCACATATGGCAACACTACTACGAAGGTAATCAGCCGTATCTATGGACTTGGCGGCAAGGATTTCTATGCCGAAGACGGTCATCATTTCTTCCAGCTCGCTATGGATGCTGTTGTTGCAGACCGGGTTGAAGTTCCGTTCGATTATTACGGCCACAATCCTGGCGCACCAGAGAATGCGCCGAAACGTCTGCTGAAGCCGATGAATTTCGAAGCGCTCAAGACCGGCCTGATTACTGTGAAGCAAGACGAAGAGACCGGCAAGCTGAGTGTGAAGGTACCGCCGGTCCGCAGCCTGATGAAGAAACCGAGACGCTTGTCTCCAGGGCATGGCGCATGTCCGGGCTGCGGAATATTCTCTGGTCTGGAGCTTTTCTTCAAAGGGATTGAAGGCGATATTGTTGCGCTTTACCATACCGGCTGTGCGATGGTAACGACTACAGGTTATCCTTATTCGGCGCATAAATCGACGTTCATCCATAACCTTTTCCAGAACGGTGCAGCTACGCTGTCAGGTGTCGTGGAAATGTTCTGGGAGCGCAAACGCCGGGGTGAGCTGGACGGGCTTGGTCTGAAGGAAGACTTCACCTTTGTAATGGTTACTGGCGACGGCGGTATGGATATCGGCATGGGTCCGGCGATCGGTGCTGCGCTGCGCGGCCACAAAATGATTATTGTTGAGTACGATAACGAAGGATACATGAATACTGGTGCACAGCAATCTTATTCCACACCGCTTGGCCACCGTACTTCAACATCCAGCATTGGCAAAACGCAGCAAGGTAAGTTGACCCAGCATAAGGATACTGCGCAAATTATGGCGGCGACGAACATTCCTTATGTGTTCACAGGCTGTGAAGCTTACCCGCAGGATCTGCTGAAGAAAGCGGCCAAAGCACAGTGGTATGCCCAGAACGAAGGTCTGGTCTACGGCAAGATTCTCATCGCTTGCCCGCTCAACTGGATGTCTGAGGACAAGGATGGTACGAACATCGTATCGCTGGCCGTAGAATCCTGTTTCTTCCCGCTCTATGAAGTAGAACAGGGGATCACGAATATTACGTACAATCCGGAAGACAAGGACAAACGCGTTGAGGTTTCCGCCTGGCTGAAAACGATGGGCAAAACCCGCCATCTGCTTAAGACGGAGAACGAGCCGGCTCTGCATGCCTTCGAGAACGAGGTTCAGCGCCGCTGGAGCCGTCTCAAGGCTAAACACGAGCACCCGGATTTGTAGGACTTATAGCATTTTTCGCATTATATGAAGAAAGATATGAGCCTGGCAGAGTACATCTGCCAGGCTCATTCTATAGGGATGTAAGTGGGGATTGTTTTGCAATACAATTCTGCAGATATTGCCGCAAACATTTGCCAAAATACTTTTATAAAGTATTATAATAAATGAGGTGAAAGCAAATGAAGAATATCGGCGGCAATGCCCTCGTAATTAAAGAAGTGAATATCAACCTGGTTCGGCGTATTCTGAAGGAACGCAAACAAGCAGCTACCAAAAGGCAAATTGCCGAGGCGACGGGTCTCAGCATTGTCACGGCTGGCACGGTGCTGGAGATTTTGGTTCAGCAGAATGAGGTGCTCGAGGCGGGGCTGGTTTCATCCAGCGGCGGCAGACCGGCCCAGCAGTACATATATAATGATGAGCATGCTTTGGCGTTAATCCTGTTCCCCTTCGAAGAACGGGGCGGGATCAGTATTCGCAGTACGGTGGTTACACTCTTTGGACGCTGTTTGCATGAAGCGAATACGCCGGTGCCGAAGGTGGATTTAACCAGCTTTGAAGAGATTATTGATAAGCGGCTTAAGCAGTATCCCTCTATTCAGGCTATTGGATTTGGATTACCCGGTTCCGAAGCCGACGGCAGACTGGTGGTGTCAGATTATGATGCTCTCCGCGGCGTTCCGGTGGCAGAGCATTTCAGGAAGCGGTATCAGAAGCGGATTATCATCGAAAATGATGTCAATGCCGCTGCGGTCGGTTATAACAGTAGAGGGGAAGCAGAAGGAGAAGCATGCGCTGTATATTTATACTTTCCTGACCGTTTTCCGCCTGGGGCCGGGGTTATTATCGATGGCAAGCTCCATAAAGGCGGGAAGGGCTTTGCGGGGGAAGTAACCTTTATTCCTCTGGGCATTCCCTGGGCCAGTGGTGAATGGAAGTCTTCACCAGCCGGTCTGGTGGAGGCGATTGCCAGGCTGACAGTGGCGGTTACCAGTGTGCTGAACCCGGATGCAGTTGTCCTGTACGGAAGCTTCCTGCAGGAGGGGCATCTTAAGGAGATTGCGGAACAATGTGCGGACGTGCTGCCACCGGGTGCGGTTCCTGAGCTGCTGCTTAGCAGCGATTTTGCCGCTGATTATTTAACAGGCATGATTGTGTTAACCCTGCAGACGCTAGAGCCTGATCTACACTTAACCAAATCTGCGGAATAGATGGGGGATAAATGCAGTGATGAAAATACGAAATGAAGAGGTGTCTATATGATCAAGACGGTCGATTGGCAGGCTGGAATTTGGACTCATGAACCGGTCTCCACGGAAGTTCAAGACGGGATATTCGTTGTGGAAGCGGTGAAGGGCAGTGATTATTGGGAAAAAACGATGTACGGCTTCCAGCATGACAACGGTCACGCGCTGTTGGCTTCGTGGGAGGATAGTGAGGCGGTTGAAATCAGCTTTTCATTGCAGGGCTTTACCGGGCTGTATGATCAAGCGGGAATCATGCTGTGGCACAGCCCCACGGTGTGGATAAAAGCCGGTATTGAGCTGAATGACGGTGTGCCGCATATTGGCGCCGTTGTGACGGACATGTATTCCGACTGGTCGCTGTCACCTGTGTCTGAATGGGACGGCGAGGTGGTAACAATCCGTGCATCACGTTTGAACGATGCGGTTGTGATCCGTGCCCGGACAGCAAACCATCCTTGGCGCACGATTCGGGTGGCCCGTTTTCCGTATGAGACCGGTAAGCAAGCAGGTCCTTTTATCTGCGCTCCTACCAGAGCAGGGCTGCAGGTGAGCTTCACACGTTGGGTGAAGACGGCTCCCGATACGGACATTCATACAGATCCTCCGGGAGAGTGAATAGTTTCGCTTTGCAAAATCCCGGCCTGGTATGGGGGAGAACGGACCGCAGAGACGACAACTGCGAGAACCGAGCTTTATAGCAAAGCCAACACTTCACTGGTCTACACCTCAATGGGCAAAGAGAAGGGAAAGTATTCAAAAAAGGTGAAAAATCTGTTCTCAGGACTGCTGGAACGGCTGGAGTCACGGTAACGTTTTCTGGGGAAGGGAATACAGCTCGCTGAATGTCTCAAGTAAAGCTTCAATTGGTGGATCACCCTAATGCACGACAGTCCCAAGCCGGTTAGCTTGGGACTGTTTGTTTTCTAGAATAAAGTCCAATTGCCTTTCATCCGGGCATGCTTTTCAGCACGGCAGAGCAGATAACGCGTGCAGAAGGCAAGCATGATGCTGCCTGCAAGGAGAGTGAACAGCGACCACCACCAGCCTGGGCCGATGCTGCCATATAAAGCTCCGCGCACCAGGATCAGGCTGTAGGTCACCGGGAACAGCGCAGACAGCCCGGTTGCCCAGACCGGGAAGACGGCAGGGGGGATGCGCACACCGCCGAACAGCTCCATCGGAGTCTGAAAAATATAATACAAAAACGAGGACTCCCGGGAAAACAGAGATACCGCGCATAGCAGTGCTCCCCAAATGACCGCCGAGACCATGATCAGCAGCAAAGCCGGGATCAGGGCGGCCCAATTTACGGTGGAGGCATCGGAGACGAAGACAAAGGTCAACAGTGAAAAGACGGCAAACATCCAGATTCCATGAAACAGGGAATACAGCGAGCGCCCGTAGAGAAAAGCTATTTTGGATGAAGGTGTCAGAAAGACGGCCTCCACCGTGCCAGCCTTGCGTTCCAGCTCGAATTGCCAGGCTGCCTCAACGACGGTCCAGAAGAGCTGAAACACCAGATAGCCGCTCAGTAAGAACAAGGGAATGCGCTCATCGGGAATGATCCGCGAGAGCACGGAGCCGGCCCCGCTGCGGTAAGGCTTCATGGTGAAGTAGGAGGTCAGGAAGCTGAGTGCAGGCCAAAGCAGCAGCGAGAAGAACACCACTTTACCTTTGGAGCGGTTACGGTGCTGCTTGGAGATTTCAGCTAGAAGGGCATGCCATACACCGCCGGGACTCATGATGCCCTTCCTTCTGAGAGCCGGATAATGGCATCCTCCAGGTTCGGCTTATCGCAGGTGAAGCCATTAATACTGAGCCCATGTTGAGTGGCCCAGGGAAGTAGCTCTGTAATCAGTCTGTCGGCAGAGGTTGACTGTACTGAGATCCGGTAAGACTCGCCCGCTTGGAGCGCGACAATACCGGCACCTCCGTCCATGCCGCTGACTACTAGTTCTGCCCTGTGTCCCAGCCGTGCGAGATGCTCCTCTAGCTGCGGGCGCAGGGTTTCCTTCCAGCCGCTGACCTCCAGATGGGCAGTCTGAAGGCCGGCGACCTGCCGGACTATCGCTTCCGGCTTGTCGCACAGCAGCAACCGGCCGCGGTTCAGCACGTAGACCCGGTCGCATAATTCTTCGACCTCCTGCAGATAATGGCTGGTCAGCAGGATGCCTTTGCCCTGCTCTTTGGCCAGACTCAGCACGGTGCTGCGAAGCTGTCTGGCAATCGGCGCATCCAGGCCAAGCGTCGGCTCATCCAGAAATAAATAGTGCGGATCGTTGATCAGGCCGCGGGCAATTTGCAGGCGCTGCTTCATTCCTTTGGAATATTGCTCCACTGGCTGGTCTGCCGCTTCGGTGAGTCCCACTTCGCTTAGCAGCCGTGCGCTTTCCTTGCGAAGTGCTTCCGCGCCAAGCCCATATAGGCTGCCAAAATACTGCAGATTCTCCCGGCCTGTGAGCCGCCAGTACAGCATGCGTTCGCCCCCAGCGATCATATTGATTTTTTGCTGCACAGCACGCCGGTTGTCCGCCATCGGTATGCCGTCGATCTCGATGCTCCCTGAAGTGGGGTCAAGCAGAGTGGACAGCATGCGGATAGTTGTGGTTTTACCGGCTCCGTTCAGACCCAGCAGACCTACAATCTCTCCTTTTGCAATGTTAAGCGTGAGTGATTGGACGGCGGTAACGGTTTTGAGCTCTGAACGGAACAGTCCGAGCCTGTTTTTAGATTCGTAAATTTTGGTGACCTCATTCATTTCAATCATAAGCTTTCATTCCTTTCATCTCTAGAACCGCTCAAATAATCTTCGCTCCACAAGCCGCGTGCAGCCTATTCCAACCGCTATGTATATCAGAGACAGCAGCAGGGCAGGGACAATATCGGGCAGCGAGATTGCTTCCCCTGTTAACAGCGCACCCCGCAGGAGCTGCAGCGAGGAGGTTAGCGGGAATATTTCGCCTACCGTCTGCAGCCATTCGGGTAAATACTGTCTGGGGAACTGAAAACCGCATAGCAGCGTGGTCACCGCAAATAACGTATTCTGGACAATGTACGTATCTCTTGTGTACAGCATGATGCTCCCCAGCACCAGCGCCATAGCGTAGCAGGAAAGAATGAACAGTAGGCCGCCTATAGCAGCTGACAGCAGGTTGGGTGTGGACAGGCGCATTCCGGCAAGCATCCCGAATAGAGTTACGGCGAGCAGCACCATTCCACTGCGGTAAAACTGCTGGAGAGCTGTGCCCAGAAAATATCCGTTCCGGCTGGAGGGAGAGAGCAGCAGCGCTTCCAGCGTGCCTTCCCGCCATTCGGTGATGAGCGCCCGGGATACATTCATCATCATGCTGACGCTGAACACATTCAGCGCACCGCCAATGATGGCATAAGCCAGATAATTGCTGCTTCCGGTATATAAGGCGAATCTGCCATCCAGATCCCCTTGGATGAGATAGACATAGGAGAAATAGGAGACAAGGACCAGATACCCGCCTTCAATAATATGACCAAGGGTAAAAGCCCAGGGAAACGCCCGGAGATTCGCTCTCTGGTTCCTGGCTGCGGTCGCAAAAACAGTTTGCCACACGGCGGACAACTCCTTTTTTCAAAATTCTTTAGCCTTCAGACTTCATTGCTCAAGATACTGCCGCTGTAGAACAATCAGACTGTCAAAGACCTCCTTCTGGCTGGTGTAGAACAAGTAATTCCCTTTGCGCTCGGCGCTTGTCAGTCCGGCTTCGCTCAGCAGCTTGAGCTGCTTGGATACCGCAGCCTCCGAAATGCCCAGGATGGGGGCGAGCTGCTTCGTGCAGTGCGGGCCTTGCCAGAGCAGCTTGAGAATGCGCAAGCGTGTAGCGTCGCCAAGGGCTTTGAACTGCCGCAGCAGATCCTCCGGTGGAGCCTCGCTGAAGGGTAGGCCAGGAATATCCACGGCGAGCGGCAGCAGCAGACTGTCCGCGGTCCAATCAATCAGCAGATGCGGAAAAATGAAGGTAGAAGGAAGCACATACACATGCCGCAAATCTTCGTAGGCAAAATAGTACGTTTCCGCCTTCTGCGCAGTAAATTTCCCTTCGGAGGCCCGAAGCCGGGGATGGAGGGTATTTAGCGTTTTTTCCGCAGAACGGGAGACCTGATCTTGAAATTGTGCAGCAGCCGTGTTGATCCATGGCATCACATAATCCCATTCCTTACGGAAATAATTCTGTTCATACGTCTCCAGGGTAGTGATCAGTTGCTTGCGGATGGATACCAGATGCTTCAGCAGATACGCACTGGCTTCATCCGGCCCAGAGTCAGGCTGGAACCTTCCTCTCCCATACGCTTGCTGCCATTCCAGTATGGTGCCCAGTGAAACCTTATTTTTCAGTAATAGATGAATGAGTTCGGCATCGGGTAATCCTTTTAGCAGACTGATCCCTTCGGTACTGGTAAGCGGGTTGCCGCTATGGCCGGGAAGCATGAGTCCTAACCAGTGGTCTGTCAAACGGCCCAGATTACATATGTCTTCCAGCAAAGAAGCTGGCATTGCAGCTCTGATCTCTCTGGCCCATTCCAAGCGTTTCGGGTGATGCTCCGGCTGATAGAGGACATGCAGGCTGCACAGCAGCTCATGATAGGGACTGACTACCGTTTTAACGATTCTATGCAATTGTTCGAGTGAGCTCATCTCGTTCCTTTCCGATTAACCATTTGGTTAATCAAAAATCACTTTCGCGAAAAGTGTTCAATAGTATAAATAGAACGTCTCCGGTTGTCAATGAAATCTAATGTTCACAGCAAAAAAAGGCGAAAGCACCAATAGCGCAGCATTCTTCGCACGTTTGGTTCTTTCGCCTTTAACAGTTCTTATGCAGCTCCGCAGTTTAGGAGCGTTTATAAATCTCGCGCATGACATGCCGCAGCTCGGGATTGATCAGCCGCTCCATAGCGAGCTTGACCGCACCCGTGGAACCGGGCATGGAGAATACCGCCGTGCTGCCGATGGTGCCGGCAATCGCCCGGCTCAGGATCGCTGCGGAGCCGATGTCCTCAGTGAAGCTAAGCAGCCGGAAGATCTCTCCGAAGCCTGGGAGTGTTTTGTCCAGCAGGGAGGCCACCGCCTCATATGTGGTATCACGGGGAGAGATTCCCGTTCCTCCGGTCAGAAGTACAGCTTCAATGCCGGAATGAACGGCGTTTTTATAGACCAGCTCGCGGATAGCTTCATAATCGTCCTTGACGATGGCACTTCCAGCAACCTCATAACCGGCTTCTTCAAGCATGGTTCTAACCAGCGCGCCTCCAGTATCGGTTTCCGGTGTACGGGTGTCCGAGACTGTAATGATATAACAGGCCACACTTTGCGGGGCTTCGCGACGGTGTTCTTCTACAGATGACAAGCGGACCAACTCCTTCATCATTGAATATCTCCTTCATGATAGGCGATGGCATCAGCAAAGACAAGCCAGGAAGGGGAAGCTGAGGCAGACTGCGGAATGCGGCCGAAGCCTTGCACCCGAACTGGTACTTGTAGTACACTCGCTACCATAACGGAATTTTGTGCAGGGAGAGATGAAGCATGGAACAGGCTTTGCCGGTTTATATATTGTCAGGATTTCTCGGGAGCGGCAAAACAACATTGCTGCAGCGCCTTTTGGACCACTGGAAAACCCAAGGGCTCAGACCGGCGGTAGTGATGAATGAGCTTGGTGAGGTGAACCTGGACGGTCTGCTGGTCGAGCAGTCGGTACCGATGGCCGAAATGCTCGGCGGCTGCATCTGCTGCTCTATCCGCGGTGATCTCAGCACGGAGCTGGCCACACTGGTTAAAAAGGAGTCACCGGATGTTGTTGTCATTGAGGCGACCGGAGCGGCGAACCCGCTGGAGATTGTTGATGCGGTGACTGAAACCTCGCTGTATCAGCGGATTGAGCTGAAGGGGCTGATCACCGTCGTTGACGCCGCCCACCTTCTGGAGCTGTACCGCTCACAGCAGGGAGCGACCTACAGGCTGATGCAGGAGCAGATCCGCTGCGCGTCGGTATTGATTCTGAACAAGACCGACAGAGTGAGCGCGGAGGAAGCCGAAGAAATCAAGGTGATTCTGCGCAAATGGAACGCATATGCGGAGATTCTGCCTGCGGTGCGCTGTGAGCTTGAACCGTCGGAGCTGCTTGATGGTCTGGGAGGCGTACATACCGAAGCCCGCTCGGAGGCTGAGGCATTCCATGAGGATGATGAGCAGGAGGGTACCGGACCTTCAGCGCATATAGCACATGATCATGTTATGGCGTATACCCACTATTTCAAG
This sequence comes from Paenibacillus sp. BAC0078, assembly GCF_054483875.1. Lineage (NCBI taxonomy): Bacteria > Bacillati > Bacillota > Bacilli > Caryophanales > Paenibacillaceae > Paenibacillus > Paenibacillus sp. BAC0078. The sequence continues at coordinate 398,083 of NZ_JBTLRW010000001.1, read as the reverse complement.
CGTCCGGTGAACAGCGAGGAATTTGAGCAATTCGTCAAGGAGCTGCCGCGGGATATCTACCGGGCTAAAGGAATTGTCACCTTCAGTGACACCTCCAGTCGATTCCTGTTCCAATACGCATACCGGGAAGCAGATTTTATGAAAATCACTCCTCAGGGCGAGGTGCCGGATGTGGCTGTATTTATCGGCGAACACTTTTCATCCCGTGAACTGCGCAGCAGTCTGCTGCGCCTGGAGGGACGGCTCCTGGCCCGCCCAGCGGCGGTCAAAAGAAGCCTATAGCAAATATCGAATTTCCAAGACCAGAATTCCACAGTCCTTATTGCTGCGGAATTCTTTTTTTGTGCCTGCTCTAATCAATCTGTCAGGTTTAAAAGGAGATCGGGATCGCTTTGGCGAAATAAGTATAATGATCAAACTGAACCCTCCATTAATCGAACTTATCCGGGCAACCAAGCTGTATGCAGGCCGTCCGGTTCTTAGTGAAATTTCTTTGATTGTTATGCCAGGAACGGCCACGGCCCTTATCGGACGCAATGGCTCCGGCAAAAGCACGCTGCTCTCCATCCTCGCCGGATTAATTGGGCTTTCCTCAGGAACAGCAGTGCGCAGCGAGCGGAGACTTACGGTTGGATATGCCCCTGAAGCTTTTCCGGGGCTGAAATTTTCGGCTGAGCAATATTTACTGAGTATGGGCAGACTTTGCGGCCTCCCATCTTCTGAAGTGAAAGTGCGGATGACAGCATTGCTGCAAGCTTTTCATCTGACAGAGTTTCGCAGCCAGTCCATGTCCGGCTTTTCCAAGGGGATGCTGCAGAAGGTGAACCTGATTCAAAGCCTGCTGACACGTCCGCAACTGCTTCTGCTGGATGAACCGTTATCAGGCCTTGATCTTCCGGCACAGCATACACTGATCAACCTGCTGCTTGAGCTGAAACGGAACGGGACCGCGCTGGTGTTCTCCGTACATGAGCCGCAGATGGTTGAAGCATTGGCTGACAGCGTACATGTGCTGCAGGCTGGACGGACCGTTAAGACCATTCAAGGCCGCGAGAACCTGCGGATGACTCCCGCAACATACATAGTGTACAAAGGTGTGTCCGATGAAGGGAGTGTGGCCATCTCATGCCTGCCCGGAATAATCTCCATACAGAGCGGGATTAATCACGCTGCAGAAGAATGTACAGGTGTGACAGTTAGCACATCTGCTTCGGATGAGTGTCTCCGTCTTATTCTTGGTGCAGGTGGTTCAGTTGTTTCAGTCGAACCCCGCGGCGGTTCAAGTGTGGGTGGACTGGAGCAATGGATGGACCCCAAGGCCGCAGAGGGGGCAACTATTATATGAGATCGTTGACCGCATATATGCTGCGCAGCTATACTGTTTCACAGCGTTACTTTGGACCGATTGCCTTCATAATTATTGCTGATCTGATCCTGTACTCCTACAAACCCAATCCTGTGATGAATAGCTACGCAGCTACGGCTGTTATTCTTTTTATAGGTGCCGCCTGGATGGGATTAAGCTTTCTGAATCATGAATTGCCTGTGCAGAAGCAGGTTGCCATCGTTCAATTGGGCAGCAAGCGCAAGTATAGTCTCGGGAGCATACTGGTTTTAGGTTTTCTTGTTTTGCTGCTGGACCTTTTCATTGTGGGGTATCCAGTGCTGCTGGGCTATTTTGATGAACCGGCAGGAGTGTACCGGATTATGCTGGCTTTTGCAGGACATGCGCTGCTCGGCTTTCTCGGTGCTGCAATTTCCTTGTACCTTCAGGCTTCATGGGTGTCCAGGAACAGCTATGCCGCCGGAATATTGCTTGCGGTACTCATTCTCTCCGTCGGCGCGAACAAACTGAGTCTTCTGATTCCGGGTCCGTTTGTTCGTGTGCTGCTGCCGCCGGTTGCCCCCGTCATGAATGCCTTGATGAATGCGGACAAGCTGCCCGCTTCAGCTCTGCTCGGTTCATTCGCCAATGCCTTAGCGTACATAGCGGTGCTTATAGGATTTTATCTGTATCAATCCGGCCGCAAGGATGTTAACAAAAGCTTTTAGAGAGGAACATAAAAAATAAATATATCAGTTGAACTAAAGAATATACAAAAGGGCAGAAGTGACGGAGGGGAAGTTACGACCAGACCCCAATATAAAAATCTATAGTTCAACTTATATAGATATAGGAACGGGAGGAAAGATGAAGGATACACACATACCGGAGAGTGAACAATCCAAAGAGCTATTTGCTTATTTCGGACTGGCAGTTTACTATTGTCAGGCTTTGGAGCAGCAATTGACCAACCTGCTGCTGCTTACGAAGCTGTCTCAGGGAGAAACGCCAACGGAAGCGGATCTTGCGGAACTGTATCAGCGCAAGCTTAGCAATTCACTCGGCCAGCTCATCAAAGAAATCCAGCATCATTTTCCCTTTTCGGAAGAGGAAACCAACCAACTGCAGGCGGTATGGAAGCAGCGCAACCATATTGTCCACGACTATTTTAAGGAGCGAATTCAGGAGACCTTCACGCCGGCCGGCAGAGCGCAGATGATCCGTGAGCTGAAGCGTTTCAAGAACAAAGCCCGCAGACTTGAGGTTAAGCTGCAGGGCTATTGTACCGAGATGTACAGCAAGTTGGGACTTGAAGAAGAAAAGCTAATGTGAAAAATGCGCTAGCGCCCTCTATCCTGGGGGTATCATTTTCAATAGTCAAAAAGGCAAAACCGGAGTTCATCCGGGGTTGCCTTTTTTTCTGTGTATATTACAAAATTCTCGACAATTTACGGTACTCGCGAGGCGGGATACCTTCAAGGCGGCGGAAGATGCGGCTGAAATAATGGATATCGGGATAACCTGCCGCTTCGCCAACCTGCTCGATGGACAACTCAGTTTCTCTCAGCAGCCGTCTGGCTTCCCGGTGCCGGATGGTCTGAACGAACTCACCCGGCGGCTTGCCGGCAATTTGCCTGAACAGCTTGGCAGTATGGTCGATGCTCATATGCAGCTTCTCAGAGATATTCTTGTTGGTCCATGAGGCCCCGGGTGATGCTTCGATTAGGCTGATGATCTCGGCGATTTTACTGCTGTGCTCCGAGTGAGATGAGGTCAGGGCCGAGGCGGGAGAACGCAGAAGGTAAGCCAGAATATTCAGCAGTAAAGCTCTGCAGACCAGCTCATAGCCCGTCAGACGCATCGTAAATTCGTCCACCAACTGCTCCATCAATTGTATACATGGGAGCGGCGGTGTATAGATCGGACTCACGGATAAAGGCGTCATACTCTCAGCACAGGCTTCCACAGCAAACTTGGTGCTCTGAACCGCCGATTCATTGACTACCATATCCGCATCAGTCTGAATATCCAATTCACCGAAGTAATCAAAATGGATACCCAGGAAGCGGGTAAAAGGTGCCGCGAGCGCTTCGTTCTGGTGTAACACACCTGAAGGAAGCAGGATAAGCTGCCCTGCCTCCAGTATATGCCGCTGCCCAAGCATGGTTGTGGCTGCCGCGCCTTGGCATACATAGAGCAGCTCGAAATCGTATAGTCTGCGTTCCGGGAGCGCGCCGGGAGGCAGCTGCTGAAACTGCGCATAATGGACGCTAGGGGCCCACTCCTTGAAAGTCGCGGTTCTCCGTTGTGGATAGCTTATCGCTGGTTTGTCCAAATGGCTTCCTCCTGTTCTGAAATATGCAATGGGAATTGAACGGAATTGTCCAACTAATCACTTGTTTTACTAAATAAAAACAATCGGAAATTCTTTATTATATATGTATTATCATATCAAATTCTTAACGACACAGAAGAACGGAATTAGCTAAAAATTGACTAGAGATCAAAGGAGGGACCTGTAGGTGAAGAAAGGGGTTAATATCTGGTCATTCAAGGAAGGGACTTCAATTGCAGATAGTATCCGCCTTGCCAAGCAGGCGGGATTTGAGGGAATAGAATTGTCCCTAAATGTGACAGGCGAGCTCAGTCTGACAACGACGGATCAGGAAATCCGCAGCATCCGTGAGCAACTGGAGGAGGCTGAACTGGAAATCGCAGGACTGGCAACAGGGCTATATTGGGCTTATCCCATGACTAGCGGTGACTTGTCCATCCGCACCAAAGCAGCAAATGTATGCAAGAAGCAGTTAGAGCTTGCTGCTGCCCTTGGTGTTGATACTATTCTAGTCATCCCTGGTGCGGTAGGCGTGGATTTTATTCTGGGTAGTGAGGTTACCGATTATGAGCATGCTTACGACCGGGCGCTGGAGTCCATCGGACAGCTTGTGCCTTATGCGGAAAGCGCCGGAGTATCCATTGGGATTGAAAATGTGTGGAACAAATTTCTGCTGTCTCCGCTGGAAATGCGCACTTTCATTGATGAACACGCCTCGGAGTATGTTGGTTCCTACTTTGATGTCGGGAATGCGCTGCATAGCGGCTACCCGGAGCAATGGATTCGCATTCTCGGGCACCGGATCAAGAAGGTGCATTTCAAGGATTACCGCCGTCAGGCTGGGGGACTGCATGGCTTCGTAGATCTGCTGGCAGGTGATGTGAACTATCCGGCGGTGATTGAAGCGCTTGAGGCTATTGGTTACAGCAATTATGTTACTGCAGAGATGATACCGCCTTACACCCATCATGCCGAGCAAATTATTTTCAATACCTCCAAAGCGATGGATGCGATACTTGGACGTACCCGGCAATAACCAGTGATACAAATAGAAGGATGATCTAGGAGGCTAATCTTATGTTGAAGGTTGGACTTATTGGCTTTGGCTTTATGGGCAGAATGCATTTCGACAACTATGTCCGTCTTGCAGAGGAAGGTGCGCCGATTCAGCTTGTGGCCATCAGTGATTTATTGATAGAAGAATTGAAAAACAGATCGGCTTCAGGCAATATCGCCACCAGTCAGGTGATATACGATCTGTCGCCTTACCGCCTCTACGAGAATATCTCGGATATGCTGGAGCATGAAGAGCTGGACATTGTGGACATCACCTTGCCTACCTACCTGCATGCGGATTTGGCCTGTACCCTTTTGGAAAAAGGAATACATGTCTTATGCGAAAAGCCTGTCGCCGGGAATTCCGCAGACGGACGGCGGATGGCGGAGACTGCCAAAAGAAGCGGGAACACGCTGATGATTGGCCAATGCCTGCGCTTCTGGCCTGCTTATGAATATTTGAAAGCCTGCGTTGAAGATGAACGGTATGGAGCCGTGACCGGAGGTTATTTCTTCCGCGGCTCCGCAGCACCCAAGGGCTGGTTCCTGGACGGCAGCCTAAGCGGGGGCTGTATTCTGGATATGCATATCCATGATACGGATATGGTTCACTGGCTCTTCGGCAGACCGGACAAGGTCTCGACTCTTGCCCGCAACGTCATTTCCGGAAGTGGCTATGATACAGTCTCCACCCATTATATTTATCCAGATGGCAAAGTCCTGAATGCCCAGGCGGATTGGACACTTGAGGGGGATTATGGATTCTCTATGACCTATCGCGTGAATTTCGAACGTGGTAACCTGGTCTTTGAGAATGGTCAACTAAAGGTTAATCCGAATGCTGCGCCGGGCTTCATCGCTGAACTATCCGGTGATATGGGCTACTATCGGCAGATCAAGTACTTTATTGAAGCCATTCATCAGCAGCAGCCGGTGTCCGTGTGTTTGCCGGAGAGTGCGGTAGGCACACTAGAAATTATTGAAGCAGAGCTTCGTTCCGCTGATGCCGGAGGCATACTCATAGATTTGTAATCGGACTTACCACTGGAGGCTGGCCTCTAGCGCTTGTAGACCGTTGTCTTCGGAAGCTCCGGGAGCAAACCGGATAGCATCCGCGCGTGTACATTTACCTAGCGAACATAAGGCTGCTGTAAGCGCGGGGATCATCTCCGCGCTTAAGCCTGTGTCCGGCTCCCACCACCAGCGCTCAATATTCAGCACCCGGTTCTTCTTATCCATTATCGGCTCAAACCGTGCAATGAAACGGTCCCCGTAGAGCAGCGGCAGCACATAATAGCCGTATTCGCGTTCAGCTACAGGCTTGTATACCTCCCAGCGGTATGTAAACCCGAATAATTGCCGGATCAGCTCCCGGTCCCAGAGCAGGTTGTCGAGGGGAGCGAGTGCGGCGGCAAAATCTGCTCCAGAGCTGTTATCGTCCGCTTCGGATGCAGAGTCTCTAACCAATACCGCTTCCAGCTCTGGAGCATCTGAAGTGCGCATATATAGCGGAAGCTTCAGACCCTCTACTCGCACTTCACGGATGCTATCGTTACGGAGCAGACGTTCTATGGCGGCTGTCCGCTCCTTGCTCTTCAGGCCGGCAATGCCCAGCCAGCCGTCGCCGGATTTGTTCCACTGCAGGCCGATGCTGCCGATCCGCCGCAGCACATACCAGTCGTGATGCTGCTGCTCGGTCACGTTAGGGTCCTCGGAATGCAGCAGCTTATCGGGCAGCAGCTTCGCTGAGAAGTCATAGTAGCGGCGTGTATGTACCCGGTGATGCACGCAGAGCTCACCCCAGAAATACATGCTCTCCATAGCGGCACGCGACAATCTTGCAGGCGCCCAGGCCCAGTCGATTTTGTCTTTGCTCTCCAGATCGAGAGAGGAGAGCGGGCCGCGCGTTGTCAGCTCTTCACGGACATGAGACACCATCCCCATCAATCCCTCATTCTTATGATAGCGCTCAGCCGCCATTGCTCTGCGCCGCTGAAAGTAAGGCCAGTCCTCCGTGCAATAGATGGACATATTCTTGTCCCAGCCGTCGATCAGCAGCCTGTCTTTGTACAGCAGCTCTGCGGTAAGCTCCGGGGTAAAGCCCGGAATCCGCGCCTGAAGCACCAGCTCATGATTATGTCCGGCGATACTGAGCGGATCATACTGGATGCAGCCCACATGACGAACGAAATCATAAATGCTTTCCTTTCCGCCTGGCGCACCGCCTGAGACCAGCCGCTGGTGCTGCAGCAAAAAAAGCCGTGCCTGCCGCTTGCTGAGTGTATACGTAACCAAATGCTTCACCCCGATCCATGTATTGTCTTCCATTATACGGAACAAACGTTCCCTGCACAAGCATGTAAAAGCCCCTGATGAAATTTAATATCATCAGGGGCTGATTTGGTAAGTCTTACGCTTGATTAATTGAAGGCTGCAAAGCCGCTGCCGACAGTTGAACCGGATCAGCCTGCGGAAGCTCCGAACCGCCGCCAGCTCCAGCACCGAGCTGTAGCTGATACATGCGGAAGTACCGTCCGCCGAGTGCCATCAGTTCGTCATGGCTGCCGCGCTCGACAATTTCGCCGTGATGCAGCACCAGAATCTGGTCTGCGCTGCGGATCGTCGACAGACGGTGCGCGATAATGAAGGTGGTGCGGCCTTTCTTGAGCACCTCCAGCGCGTTCTGAATAATACTCTCCGTTTCGGTATCAATATTGGAGGTAGCTTCATCCAGAATCAGAATCGCCGGATCGAAGGACAACGCTCTGGCAAATGATATCAACTGGCGCTGGCCTGCTGACAGCGTGCTGCCTTTCTCGATAACCGGCTCATCAAAACCTTGAGGCAGATGGGACAGCAATTTATCTGCGCCGACCTCACGCAGCGCCCGCTCTACACGTTCACGTGAGATCCGCTCGTCTCCGAGGCTCACATTGGAGGCAATGGTGCCGGTGAAGAGGTAAGGGTCCTGCAGCACAATACCCATATGGCTGCGCAGCCATTGCTTCGGTATTCCTGTAACCTCCTGGCCGTCAATCGTTATGGTGCCGCGCTGCGGATCATAGAAGCGGAACAGAAGATTGATGATCGAGCTTTTACCGGAGCCGGTATGGCCGACGAGGGCGACGGTCTCACCCGGATGCGCCTCGAAGGAGATGTTTTTCAGGACGAAGTCTTTTTTATAGGCAAAAGAGACATCCTTGAACACAACATTCCCTTTGTAACGCGGCATGGTTCCATCTGTCACCGGTTCGCCCGGTTCATCCATCAGCGTAAATACGCGTCCCGCAGAAACCATGGAGCTGTCGAGGTTCGCAAGCTGGTTGACCATCCCGGTGATCGGCTGGAACATCCGTCCCAGCACATCGACGAAGGCATACAGCACACCGAGTGACACGAAGGTTGAGCCGTCCAGACTGCCAAAGCCGAAGTACCACAGCACGAGCACAAAGGAGAGGCTGCGCAGCGCATTTACCAGATTGTGCGAGGTGAAGGCGTTCAGGTTCAGCATTTTATTCTGATACTTCAAGTAATCGTCGTTAAGCTTCTCGAATTCCTCCGTACTCTGCTTCTGGCGGCGGAAAATGCGGATGATGGACATCCCTTGAATGGATTCATTGATGATGGCATTGATCTCACTAAGCCGCGAGCGGATGATCGTATTGTATTTGGTGGCGATTTTACGGTACAGCACGATCCAGAGCACAACAATCGGTATGATGAACAAGCTGACCAGACCCAGCCGGACATCCAGCAGGAACAAGGCGACGTACACCCCGATAATATTGATAATCCCCGTACTGAAGTTGGATAATACGGCGATGAACAGGTCCTTGACCGCTTCGGTATCATTCGTAACCCGTGAAACCACCTTGCCCGCAGGCAGATTATCGAAAAAGTAGACCGGCAGCCGCTGGATATGCGCATACACATCTGTCCGCAGCTTGCGGATTACCTGATTGGCCGAGGATTGCAGCCAGTAGGTTTTACCGAATTCGGCAAAGATAGAGATGACAAGGAACAGTCCATACAAGCCCACAAGCTCATAAATTCCCGGCAGCTCTGGTTTGTAAAAGGAAAATAGATCATTTGCTGACAGCTTCACAGCGGGGTAGACGGCTTCTTGGTCTCCTCGCTGGATATGCAGCGCTCCGTCACGGTAGGTCCGCTTGCCTTCGGGCTGCGCTACCGGCTCATTGATGAAATAGAAGCTTTTACCCGCCTGCAGCAGGCGAATCTCCTGGCCTTTGGCCTCATCCGGCGCAAAGCGGTCACCGCGTTTGTAAAAGGTATTGTTATATTCAGCCGCATCCTCGGATGAGGAAGTCTGAAAGTATGGCTTCTCGATAGCCAGCATATGATTGTCGATCATGCTCTTGGCGATAAATGGCCCTGCGAGCTCGGCCGCGACTCCAATGCTAAGCAGCAAAAGGGCTGCAATGAACGTTTTTTTGGCAGTTAAAGCATACTGCAGCAGGCGTTTGCCTGTACTCTGTGTCACAGTGACACCTCCTAAAGGGTATTCCGAATGTTAATTCTAGGGAGCATGGTGCAGCTAAGCTGCTGATTAATCATTAGTCAGGTTATTCTCCACCTGCTGGCGGTCGAACTGCTCACGGTACCAGCCGTTCATCTCCAGCAGCTCCTGATGGGTGCCGCGTTCAGTGATACGCCCATTGTCCAGCACGACGATCAGATCGGCATGCTCGATGGCGGAAAGACGGTGTGTGGAGATTAATGTGGTTTTGCCTGCGCGTTCCTCACGGATATTCTCAATAATTTTGGCTTCGGTCCGGGCATCCACGGCGGACAGCGCATCATCCAGAATCAGAATATCGGGATTAGCTATAAAGGCTCTGGAGATGGATACACGCTGCTTCTGGCCTCCGGAGAGGGAGACGCCGCGCTCACCGACCAGTGTGTCCAGACCGTCGGACAAGGTGCCAAGATCATTCTGGAACGCAGCAGCCGTAATGGCCTCCATGATCTTCTCGTCACTGGCTTGGAAGTGGCCAAACTGGATATTCTCGCGCACGGATTTGGAGAACAGGATCTGCTCCTGAGGCACATAGCCCATCCAGCTGTGAAGCTGGTCGAGCGCGATTTGTTCAATCGCCACATCAGAGATCAGAATATCGCCTTTACCGGTTGGATATTCATGCAGCAGCTGCTTCAGCAGTGTTGATTTACCGCTGCCGGTACGGCCGACCACACCCAGCGTCTGCCCCTGGGACAATTTGAAGCTGACACCGCTCAGGTTATCAATCGTCGAGGTCGGATACCGGAAGGTAACGTCCTTCAGCTCAATGCTGGCCGGATAGGTTACCGGAGTCGGATGAGGAACATCCTCCACATCGGGCTTGGAATTCAGCGTTTCGTCAATACGCTCCAGAGAAGCGCCGCCGCGCTGCATGATGTTGATTAGCTCGCCGATGGCGAACATCGGCCAGACAATCATCCCGAGATACATATTGAAGGAGACCAGGTCCCCCAGTGTAATCTGGTTGCGGAATACAAGATAGATACCGTAGGTGAGCGCGATAATGTAGCTTAGCCCTACGCAGAACCGGATTGTTGGCTCGAAGAAGGAATCGACCTTGGCAACAGCCATATTTTTGCGGTATACGTCATCAGTAATGTCCGCAAACCGTTTCTCGTCATGCCGTTCCTGCACATAGGCGCGGATGACGCGGATGCCGGACACTGATTCCAGCACCTGGTCGTTCATATCCCCGAAGGCGTCCTGTGCCAGACTGTACCGGTCATGAATTGCTTTACCGTAGAAAATCATCGCGATAGCGATCAGCGGCAGCGGCAATACGGCGGCAAGCGTCAGCTTCCAGCTGACCAGAAAGCCCATAGCCATCAGCACTACCGTGAGATAAAAGGTTGAATCCGTAAGTGTGAGCATCCCGAAGCCTACGGTTGCCGAGACGGCCCGGATGTCATTGGTGGCCCGGGCCATCAGGTCGCCGGTACGGTTGCGCTCGAAGAACGAAGGCGTCATCGTCATGAGACGGCTCATGAAGCGGGAACGAAGGAGACGTTCCACGAGGTTAGAGCCTCCGAACAGCTTGTGCATCCATATGTAAGTGACCCAATAGATGATCAGCAGCATGAAAACAATCATGCCGATGTACATAAACAGTGAAGATGTGGTTATTGAACCGTTGACGATGTCATCAATGGCATTGCCAAGCAGGCGGGGAGGCAGCAGCTCAAGCACACCTGCAGCGATTAGCAGAATTAGGCCAATCGCATAACGCTTTTTTTCGCGGCGGAAAAACCAGCCGAGATTGCGAAGAACGGAGAACAAGGGGAATCCCTTCCTTTCATGTTGTAATGGTTGTCGGCTTCTTACAGAGAATTACTGACTTGCCTCATCAATGTTAGTGGGAAGTTCTGGGCGGCAAACAAAAAGGCATACCATCCGATAACGGACGATATGCCTGTAATTTACAGCAGCTATCATGTCAACGGTGCTAACTGCAGCACAGTGACATGGAAGAGACTTGCACGATCTGATATCAAGCGGTACGCGTAACACGCATGATTCTCAGGAGGGTTCCACTACTAGGGCTGCTTCGGTATTCAGTTGTGATTTCTTGCCGACAATAGTTAGGAAATACATAGGTACAATTTTAAACACCGAGCTCACCCCTTTCATTAATTTTGGTAATAACTTGAAACGCTTCGTTATGTGTTTGAGTTTATCACCCGGCTTCAAGAATTGTCAAATGTAATTTTGAATAACCTGCAAATAAGTTGTATGATATATTATGTATTTGCAATTTAAAATATCATCAAATGTTCACCAGGATCATGAAAAAACGGGAGGTGCTTAGAAAAATGAATATGCTGATTAGCCCGGATGCCGCCGCCTGGTTCAAGCGGGAGCTTAGTTTGCAGCAAGGGGATTATATTCGCTTATTTCCCCGTTACAGCTCGGGCGGAGGACTGCATCCCGGTTTTTCGCTGGGAATCGCAACCGAGCCGCCGGGCCGTCCTGCTGTGCAGGCTGAGCAGGGGGGCATTGTTTTTTATATGGAAGAGCAGGATTTATGGTATATGGAAGGGTACAGCCTGTCCATTGTGTATTCCGAAGATGAGGATGATATCGAATATACGTATGAACCACAGCCGGTAACCGGCGGTGTGAAGGAGTGATCCAGCCGCCAGGCGGATCAGCACATATTTAGCACAAAAGCCCTCGCCATTAGGCAGGGCTTTTTATGTTGGCTAGCTGAAGCAGGACCATGTATGATGAAGCATTAGTGCGAGCTGCGGAAGGTTTCTTCCTCCATAGCAAATTCAAAATCGTCAATATCATACACCTGAACAGGCACACCGCCTTCGATGATACGCTGGATCAGCTCGAACTGGTCGGTTAGAATCGGCACCTTCTCCCGCTGTGAAGCGAGCAGCAGCTCTGTCTCAATCGGGTCGAAGGTTTCTCCATATGTGGCATTATCAACGCTGTTGATAATCGTGACCTGTGCCTGGCTGCCGAGCAGAATCCCGGAGCTTTTGGCCCAAGGGACGTTCAGGCAGCGGTTGATCTTCTTGGAATTCAGCGGTTCCTCGAAATAGGCAATCAATTCGCGGATTTTGAGCTTCACATGCTGGTCATCCTCTGCATGGCTCATCAGAGGCTCGTCGCTGTCCCGCAGTTCGTATAATTCCATCACGGTGGTATAAGGCACAATATATTCTACAGGGCTTCTCGGAACAAGAAGCTGGCCGTAAATCGCCATCATGACGGCTTCTGTCACAAATTGTCTGGACATCATTATCCTCCTGAAGTTCGGGTACTGCTATCGTACTTATGGGTTTAAAAATATAAAAACACTGTGGAGCGTAAATGTCAACTGTACCCAGTCAAAGCGGAAATATTGATTTATATTTATGGTTACACTATACTGTAACTATAACACTTAACTGTAACTTAACTGCGATGGAATTTAGTAATCATAACAGGAGGTGAACCGGATGAACATCTATACCGGCAAACAACTGGCTGAACTTCTCCAGCAGGAGGATGCGGACATGAATTTGAGGACTATACGGTATTATACGCAAATTGGACTGCTGCCGCCGCTGGAGCTGGCGGGTAACAAGCGTGTGTACACAGATCGGCATCTGGAGCATTTGCGGGCTATTCAGACCTTGTCCAGAAGCGGGGAGAGCCTGGCGAATATTCAGACCAAGCTGTCGGGGTTATCCGACGAAGAAGTCGCTAACATTGGCGGACGCCTGCGGTTCTCTCAGCCAGAGCATATTCTGCAGAATGAGACGCTGGTGGTGAGCGAAGACATCATGCTGACGGTGAGTCCTCGAATCTCGGCTGAGCTGAGATCAGAGATGATTGAGACCATAGGCCGGCTGCTGAGAGGAGAGAACAAGCTATGAGCGGTATTGGATTCGTGACTGAAGCGCGCTTCGCCAAATCCTTCTTGGAGAACGAAGAAGGGATCAATCATTTGTGGATAAGAATCGGGCCGATCAACGATGTGGAACATGCTTCCGTCCGGCTGCAGCTTCCACAAGGTGTCTACTGGGACGGAAATGCCGGTAATTGCTTCACCGATGCCGAAGGCCAGATCGTACTCGACCAGCCACAGTATTCGAATGAGCTGCTGCTGGAAATCTATACGGTTCAGCCGATAGGCTGCGGTGAGACGGAGCTTGACATTATCGTGTCCTGTAGGATGAAGAGCGGAGAGGATCGGGAGAGTGTGCGGATTGTTCCTTTGAGAATTGTGGACGCAGATTCGGCGGAAGCGGAGCAGGCAATTATTGATGAGGAAGTCGTCAGCAAAGTGAAAGAACAGCGGCACAGATTCAAGGCGCAGCATCCTGCGGATCACGGAGACAGTGGAATGCTCGACTGTACGCCGGGCAAGCTGATACGTTATGATCCCTGCTACCGTTCGGAGCTAGAGAAGCAGTATAGGGTTGAGGGGACGGGAAACTAGATTCCTGAGTTATATGCTGCAAAAAAGGCTGCCTGAACACTCGAATCCACCGTTCAGGCAGCCATTATTTAAAATATAAGCCGTACCTTATCCTCTTCCGATCAGCAGCGACAGGATGCCGGCTGCGATGAGCGGCCCCACCGGAACTCCCTTAAAGAAAGCTACGCCCAGCACAGTGCCGATTAAGAGGCCGGCGACGATGGTTGGATTGCCGCCGATCAATGCCGCTCCCCGTCCGCCAAGGTAAGCGACAAGCATGCCGATGCCGATAGCGGTCAGCGACTTCCAGTGCAGGAAGGACTGCCAGATGATTGGCAGTGATATTTTGCCGCTGGCCAGAGGTGACATTACCCCGATGGTCAGGATGATAATGCCGACCGTCAGCCCGTACTTTTCCAGCCAGGGAAAAGCCTGCTGCACCCCAAGCACCCGCAGCAGCAGCAGAACAATGACGGCAATCGTTACCGGTGAATTTTTGCTGATAATCCCCAGAGCGGCAAAACCAAGCAGCAGCAAAGAGGTAACATCCATGATGGCGACACACTCCTTTTTTCTCTATACTCTTGTATTCTAGGACAGACGTTTGGCAGTGATATGGTCGGCAATCAGCTTGCCGTGTCCCCGGCCGGTTTCGATGAATACCTCATTGGCATTGCGTCCAGAGGCGATAACGCCGGCTACATAAAGCCCGGGAACATTGCTCTCCATCGTCGCCGGGTTGAAGGATGGTTTATCCAGATCATCGTTCATCTGCACTCCGGCTGAGGAGAGCAGGGTTCTGCTTGGACGGAAGCCGGTCAACGCCAGCACAAAATCATTATCAAGCTCAGAGACCTCGCCGCTTTGGTTAGTGACAATTACGGACCCCAGTGTGATTTCCGTTACCCGCGATTCTACGTGCAGTGTAATTTTTTCCTTCTGGACCATGCTCTCAAAGATCGGACGGACCCAGGGCTTGATGTTCTCCGAGATGCTGGCCCCCCGGTATACCATATCCACTTTGGCACCGACCCGAATCAGCTCAAGCGCGGCATCCACAGCGGAATTGCTCCCGCCGATTACAGTAACCTTCATACCGGTGTAGGGATGGGCTTCCCCGAAGTAATGTGTTACCTTTGGCAGCTCCTCCCCGGGAATCCCAATCAGATTGGGCTGATCAAAGTAGCCTGTAGAGATGATCACGTTGGCGGCTGTGCGGATCTGGGCTTCGCCGCGTTTGTTGCGGGTATGTACGGCAAAGCTTCCATCCTCCTGAGGCTGAACAGACAAGGCTTCCTCGTATGCCGCGATCTCAAGGTTATGCTGCTCGGCGGCGCGGCGGTAATAGACAAGCGCTTCATGGCGGTACGGTTTGTCATTGGGTGAAGTAAAGGGGACATTCCCGATTTCTAGCAGCGCGGTTGTACTGAAAAACTGCATATTGTTCGGATACAAATAGATCGAGTGGACAATGAAATTTTTCTCGATGATTAGACTGGATAACCCATGGCGCTGGCATTCTATGGCTGCCGATAGTCCGCAGGGACCCGCCCCGATGATGATGACGTCTTTCATACAGCTTGCAACCTCCTGAAATAATCTGCATTCTCTCTAAAGCGTACCCTAAATTTTAAATTTGCGCCATTCATCCGGGGAATCTGGGCCAATCCTATTGCTCGTATTCATTGGATGGTATATAATTAGATATATATCTAAACATATTGTGAAACCTTAAATTCCGTTTGATCATGTATAGGAGAGTGACCCCGGTGCAGCTTGAGAAAATTGTCAATTACCATAAAGCTTTGTCCGATCCGACGCGCATGCGTATTCTACTGCTGTTATCCAAAGGAGAGATGCACGGACAGGCCTTGGCCGAGAAACTGAATCTGTCGCAGCCCACTGTAACGCATCATGCCGCCAAATTGCGCGAAGCCGCGCTGATCAAAGAGCGGAGAGACAAGAATACGGTCTATTTCACGCTTAATCCAGAGTTTATCGAGGCCTCTTCGGAGGCATCGCTGAAATTTATTTTTGCCAAGGGGGCAGAGAATATGGAACAAGAATCGCCTGAACATAGTCTGAAGGAGTCGGTGCTGCGGAACTTTTTTTCTAAAGACGGCCGGCTGCGGCAAATCCCCGCACAATACAAGAAGAAGTTGATTGCGCTGCAATATATGGTGGAGAAGCTCGAACCGGGTGTCGTGTACACGGAAAAAGAGATCAACGATTTTATTAAGCAGTTTCATGAAGACTTTGCCACCATCCGCCGCGAATTCATTATGCACCAATTCATGTACCGGCAGAATGATAAATATGAGCTGAATCCACCGGAGATATGGACGCACTGGGAAAATGTCAAATAATAGTCTTAAAAATGGGAATTTTCTGTGACGAATGGAAGGCAAGCTGATTAAATGTCTGAATAACGAATAAAATGGAATTGTAAGCGTTATCTGACATATACTTCGAAAGGAGACTTTCAGTATGATATTCAAGCGCGCCAAAAAAAATACGTCGTCAACTACTCCCACCGTTACCTTGCCGCAGATCAAGCAGGCTGTAAGGCAATTTGAAGAAGATATGCCCGCACCCATCAACCGCACGGCTCTGATCCTGGAGGATAAAAGCATAGATCTGAGCCGGCTGAAACGTTATTTAGGCGGTGTACCGAAGCAGAAGTTCTACATGTCCCGTGAAACGTTTGAAATATTCGAGGAAGCTGACAAGCTGGTCCCTTATTATCTGGATATCGTTCAATCGGCTGTAGACAATTACATCCAAGATACGGGCAAGCTCCCTCTGGTTGAGGATGCCTGGCTGCCGGAGGTGCATTACCGTCTGCTGGCCAGCGAGCGGTATCTGAAGGAAACACCGCCTTTTCCCCTGTATATCACTGAGGAGGAAATGATGCTGACACATCGGGCGGATCATTTTGAGTAAGAAAGTATATGTTACACACTAGACGTTATTCTTATATTTCCCACTGAAACGGGTACCGTCCTTTTAAGGACAGTGTAGCCGTTTCTACTTGTTGTCCGGCTGGCCCTTTTCTTTATGCAACCCCTCATAGTACAATGAATTTCTGATGAATTACGGAACGAAAACCAGTGTATGAGGGGAACTTGGAATGAGAAACGTACAAGCTTTGCTGTTTGATCTGGACAACACACTTATGGACCGCGACCATACCTTCCGCAGCTTCTGCATGAAATTTGCAGCGGATTTCTTCGGGCATTTGGGGCCGGCTGAGACTCAGCATCTGGTCGAGGATATCATTGTCAGGGATGCGGACGGATACCGCGACAAGGATGGTTTTTTTGCTGAGCTGAGTGAGGTACTGCCTTGGAAGACAGCGGTCTCTCCGGCGGATATCCGGGCGTATTATGACGAAACCTACAACGGGCACGGAGCGCTCATGAAGCATGCCGAGGATATACTGTGCTATTGCCGGGAACGCGGCTACCTGCTCGGGCTTGTGACCAACGGCAAGACGGAGATTCAATATGGAAAAATCGACCTGCTGAAGCTGCGCGGCTACTTCAACACTATTGTTATTTCCGGGGAAGTGGGCATCAGCAAGCCTGATCCGGAGATCTACCGCCTTGCGCTTGAGCGCCTCGGTACAACCGCGGATGAGACGCTGTTTATCGGCGATCATCCGGTGAACGATATTTGGGGAGCGGCCAAAGCAGGAATGGAAACCATCTGGCTGGAACGCAAGCACTCATGGGATGACAGTCTGGACGCACACCCGTGGAAAACGATCCATGAGCTGGACGAGCTGAAGGGTATTTTATAACCGGTTTCTAATTTCTGGTTGACATTCTGCTGCAGCTCCGTTTATCATTACAGCATATTAGTTCGGAAGGAGACGATGTTAATGGCAGTTTATACGGTTATTTCGTTATCTGTAATTACTGATCATGATACGTGTCTTCCGGGAACAGCGGCTGTAGAGTAAGAGTGTATGCAGCTTAGCAGGTAAGCTCTATGATGCCTTTTAGAGCCGCCGGGAACCGTATCGGTTCCGGCGGCTTTTTTGCGTGAACAGGACACTTGTAATTTCAGCGTTAGCTTTTGCTGTGTCTGTATCGCGCACGGATAACCCGGTCTCTCCGGCTAGGAGAGATTGTGCTATTCCGTATATGTTTTTGCAGAGCTTGTCCTTTTTGCTCATTGGCAGAGGAGAGGCTCTGTGAGAATCGCCGCCGGAACGAATCGTTCCGGCGGCTTTTTGTGTTCCCGGAAATACGTGTAGTGGAAGAATGGAATGGCAGAAAATTAGAAGACAACTTTCAGGAGGAACTAAATGACAATTGAACAATATGGCTGGAATGAACAATGGCAATACAAATGGAATGAACAGCTCCAAAATGAGAAAGGCAGGGAGCTTGTGCCCGGCAGAATTGTCGGCGACTTTGGCAGCAAATACCGTGTGATGACAGAGACGGGGGAGACTTGGGGAGAGCTGGCAGGCAAGCTCCGGCATACCATGTCCGATTCCGGTGAATATCCGGCAATTGGGGACTGGGTTGTGCTGGCGATGCAGGATGGCGGTGAGCACGCCGTCATTCACGGTGTGCTGCCCCGGCACAGTGTGATCTCGCGGAAAGTAGCCGGGAATACATGGGATGAGCAGATCGTTGCCTCCAATGTGGATACCCTATTCCTAGTAAGTGCCTTGAACGATGATTTTAATGTCCGGCGGATGGAGAGATACCTGATCATGGCGTGGAACAGCGGGGCGAACCCGGTAATTCTGCTGACCAAAGCGGATTTATGCTCCGATGCTGAGGCCAAAATCTCCGAGATGGAACGGGTAGCTCCAGGGGTTGCCATACACGCAGTCAGCGCACTGCTAGGCGATGGGAGGGAAGAGTTGCTGCCGTACATCGGCTACGGACAGACGGTGGCTCTGACTGGCTCCTCAGGCTGCGGCAAATCAACGATGGTCAACTGGCTCAGCGGGCAGAACCTTCAGCTTACCCAGGATGTTAGAGAGGGGGACAGCCGGGGACGGCATACAACCACGCACCGGGAGCTGTTCGTTCTGCCGGACGGCGGTATTATTGTGGATACTCCAGGAATGCGCGAGCTGCAGCTATGGGAAGACGAAGGCGGTCTCGACCTGGCCTTCGGCGATATCAGCAGTCTTGCAGCAGAATGCCGGTTCAGCGACTGCAGCCATGTGCGCGAAGAAGGCTGCGCTGTCCTGGAGGCGGTAGCTGCCGGGGTGCTGGATGAGAAGCGGCTGCTGAATTACCGCAAAACCCAGAAGGAGCTGTTGTACCAGAGCAGCAAAGAGGAGAAGCAGAAGCGTAAAACTGCCTCCGCTGCAACGAAGGCAGGAGGCTCCCGGACCAGGGGTACAAGCTGGCGCAGGGAACTGGAAGAATATTGACAGTGAACTATATAAATTGAACTAAAGAAAATATAAAAAGGGCAGAAGTGACGGAGGGGAGGTTTGGAACTGTAGGAGCGGTAGCGACCGCCTTTGTCTGCGGATTTCCACCGCGAGGAGCGGTAATAATCAAGAAATCTGCAGACAACAGCGGCCGGAAGTCCAAACATTCCCCGCAGTTACGACCAGACCCCAATGATGAAAATCTATATTTCAATTTATATAGCATGAAATTATAAAGAGGGTCTCCTGACAGCCTGTAAATGGCTGTAGGAGACCCTCTTTACTGTCTGGCAGCGGCTTCCGGGAGAGGCCGCTGCCTATATATAAATAAAAGTCCGGATAATGCTTGATAACAGATGTCTCAGTAAAAGTGCGGATATCTAAATAAATTACCGGACTTTTAACACGGGTTGTGTTTTAGAACGATGCTGCTGTAGTTTTTGCCAGTTGCAGGCCATTGGCAATGATTTCAGCAGATTGCTGCGGGTTCGCATTGTGGCCTTCGATGATTACCTGTTCAACATTCTTGAAGCCCCAGAAGTTCAGCATGCCGGCAACAAAGTTGACAGCCATTTCAATACTTGCAGCCGGACCTTCGGAATAAACGCCGCCTCTGGCGTTCAAGATAACTGCTTTTTTGTCAGTTACCAGACCAACCGGGCCTTCAGCAGTGTATTTAAAGGTAATACCAGCTTGGCTCAAGTAATCAATGTAAGTATGCAGTACAGCCGGAACAGTCAAGTTCCACAGCGGGAAACCAAAGACTACCTTGTCGGCAGCCAGGAACTGATCTACATATTTTTTAACAGTTGCAGCGCCGGCAGCTTCTTCAGGAGTAGCTTCGTAGCCTTGAGCTGCTTTGAACATACCAGTAATCAGTGTGTTGTCATAGTAAGGAAGCTGTTCAGCGAACAGGTCCAATTCGGTAACGGTATCCTGAGGATGGGATGCCTTGTAGCTTGCCAAAAATTCATTGTACAGCTGAACACTTACAGCTTGTTCTGCTGGACGGTTATTTGCTTTGATAAAAAGAACATTAGACATTATAAATTCTCCTTAGGTATATAATATTTATTAACTATAAATAATATAGCATTAGCTTTTTTGTTTGTAAATATCCTTTGCTTAATTTTTTTGATGCATGGGCTGGTGCTCACAAAAAAACTATCCCTCTAGTAGAGGGATAGCGCCAATGAATCATTTTCACTGTAACTGTGCAATATAGCTTCAGAGCCTTTTATTTCGATACTAATCAGAGAATTCAGACATTTTTGCAGGGCGCTTTTGCCTTTTTGAATCTTAAGCTCTAGCGTGCTGTTAAGCAATCGAAGTACTTTTTGGGTAGGCTGTTTATTTTCTGTAGTGATGTACACAGGTACTGTCTTGTTCTGAAATGTAATGAGCATTCTCATTTAACAATCACCTCGCTACAAGTCTTTCATGGTATTGATCTTACCTCTTCTTTCTTAATTTTACCTTAAAATTAGCTTATGATAACATAAAGATTACAAGTTTTAAAGCTTGAAGCCTCTTTCCGGGAAGGAAACATTGATGTGAACAATAAAGATGAGGGATATTTAGCGTATTTTCTGTTTCCTGAAATATCGGGAGATAAGAAAATAAGAGATGTGCTGAAAAAAGCTGCCCCAGAACGGATATGCCGGGTAAAGTTTAATGAGGGGAAGTACGTTCAGGATATATGCCTTCAAGTGCACAGGGATAGACTTCAAATTACCAGCATAAAAGAAGCGGACACCTTCAGTATTAAGCTAAAGGAGCCCGATGAGATTCGGCGTGCCTGTTATTATTTGCTGAATTGCTCCTTTGATCTTACAGACACCGACCTTTCGGACGCTCCTGCTTTACTAATGTCGAAACGAAAATATGAGGAGCTGAAGGATAAAGCCGGCACTTATACTTTGTTCTTTTTGTCTCAGTGCCTGACTGCCGAAACGGGGGATCAGGAGTATTCCGCAAAGCTGGCCAAGGTGCTGAAGAGCCGCATTGCAGAGGGAGAACTGAAGCTATGCTCACACCATGAGGGAGTGTGGAAGCTGCAGCAGGCTTCTTTTATGGAAGATGCCTCCGGCGGCTGGCTGGTGCGTGTCAGCCCCGAGGCATCAGAAGATTGGATCATTGCCGTCCCGCTGACAAGGGCGCAGTTATGCTCCATCTTTTATAATTGGGTGATGCTTACGGTGAAATAGGGAGGAGTGTGAGTCGTTCGTAGGCCACAACTCCTTCGTTGCCGGGGCATAGTAACGGACTGCCAGGCTCCCAGGTGCCTTCATCCGGCCTAGTGCCAAGCATCCCAAACTCCTCTCCATAATAAAATACAAGGATTTCCGGGCAGGGTCAGCAGCAATGACGCGGCCATTTTGGCATGCTCCGGCTTGTTCTGCAACTGCCCCCAGTCTTCCCCTGCAAGATTCCCCATTGCCCAAATCCTCCTTCGTAGAAGTTACGCAGTATAGAGCGTAGATCTTGTGCAAACGTTGCACACCATGTCAATTAACCTTTCTGTAGGCATTCGCATATGCTTTTAGCAAGGGCGAAAGACCCGGAAGAAAGGAGAATGAAGGATGAAACCCAGGAAAAAAATAACAATGTCGCTCATGATCTTCACCTTGTGTTTTTCGGTGCTCGCCGGCTGCGGCGGAGATTCGGCGGCGGTGAAGGTGAAAGTTGGTGAAGTTACCCGTTCTGTCTTTTACGCGCCCGAATATGTGGCACTTACGCAGAATTTCTTCAAGGATGAGGGGCTGGATGTGGAGCTGCAGACGATTCCGGGCGGCGATAAAACAATGACGGCACTGCTCTCAGGAGCGATTGATGTGGCGCTTGTCGGCTCGGAAACTTCCATTTACGTCTACCAGCAGGGGACGGATGATCCGGTTATAAATTTTGCCCAGCTAACGCAGCGGGACGGCACGTTCCTGTTCGCACGAAAAGCCGATGCCAATTTTGAATGGGACAAATTGAAGGGGAGCACCTTCCTCGGCCAAAGAAAAGGCGGGATGCCGCAAATGGCCGGTGCGTTCACCCTGCTGCAAAAGGGCATTGACACGAAAAAGGACCTTACCCTGATTCAAAATATCGACTTTGCCAATATCGCCGGAGCCTTTGCCTCTGGAACAGGGGATTATGTGCAGCTCTTTGAACCGACAGCCTCCATCTTTGAACGTGAGGGACGCGGTCAGGTGGTTGCTTCTTTCGGTGTAGAGAGCGGCTATCTGCCTTATACGGTCTTTATGTCGAAGGACAGCTATATTAGTAAAAACGGGGATACCGTGCAGAAATTCACCAATGCGATCCAGCGGGCGCAGCTTTGGGTAAAGGAGCACAGCCCGGAGGAGATTGCTGATGCGATTCTTCCTTATTTTGATAAGACGGATCGGGAAATCGTAGTCTCTTCGGTAAAGCGATATAAGGAGCAGGATACGTATGCAGTGAACCCGGTTGTGGACGATAAAGAGTGGAACAATCTTCTGGATGTCATCGAGAACGCTGGTGAACTGAAGGAACGTATTCCCGAAGGGAAGATTGTCAACAACAGCTTTGCCGAAAAAGCCGAAGCCAGCGTAAAGTGAGCGGCGAATGCTTACGAAGCGAGTTTTATTGCGAAGAATCTCAATGATGTTATGCTCCATAAAACTTAAGTGAATGCTTACGAAGTGAGTTTTGCCGAAGCAGTTCATTGAAGTCTATGCTAACAAAACTTAAGTGAATGCTTACGAAGTGAGTTTTGCCGAAGCAGTTCATTGAAGTCTATGCTAACAAAACTTTTAGGAGGGGCAATATGCTTCCCATTGTGCAGTTAAAGGAAGTGACGCATGCCTATCTGGGGGACCGCGAGGCGTCGCTTGCCATTGAGAGCTTCAGTCTAAACGTTGAAAAGGGCGAGTTCGTCAGCCTGGTTGGACCCAGCGGCTGCGGCAAAACTACGCTCCTGTCGATCATTGCCGGACTGCTGCGGCCCTCACGCGGTGAAGTGCTTGTGAGCGGACGCGCAATTGAAGGCCCCTCTCCAGAGGTGGGGTACATGCTGCAGCAGGATTATCTTTTTCCCTGGCGGACGATATTGGATAATGCGCTGCTGGGACTGGAGCTGACCGGCAGTCTGAACGAAATCTCAAGGAAGAAGACTCTGAAGCTGCTGGAGGAGATGGGGCTTGCGGGCAAGGAGCAGGCCTTACCGTCCCAGTTGTCGGGCGGAATGCGCCAGCGGGTGGCACTGGTGCGGACGCTTGCTACGAACCCCGGACTGCTGCTGCTGGATGAGCCTTTTTCCGCTCTGGATTACCAGATTAAGCTACAGCTTGAGGATCTGGTATCGGAGACTTTGCGCAGCCGCGGGACTACGGCGATTCTTGTCACCCATGATCTGTCCGAGGCGATAGCGGTCAGCAGCCGGGTGATCCTGCTGCAGCGGAATCCGGGGAAGATCCGTAAAATTTTTACAGTTCCCGAAGCGATTCGCCGCACGCCCCCATTGTATGCACGTGACTTGCCGGGGTTCGCGGAGCTTTTTCATGAAGTATGGAAGGAAATGGAGCTGGCAGGGAGGGAAGGCTTATGAAATCCGTCGAGCAAATTGAGTTGGCAGCCTCCCGTGCGTTATGGCTGGAAGAGAAGCACGGAGAATACCGGAAGAAAAAGCGGCGCTGGCGAAGCAGGGTTAATGCTGTACGCGGCAGTCTGCTTGTGCTGTTCTTTGTTCTGTGGGAAGCAGGAGCCAGGCTGGGCTGGCTGGATGAGCTGCTGTTCAGCTATCCGACGAAGGTCTTCCGCCAGATTTGGGGAGACATGGTCAGCGGAAGTCTGTGGCCGCATCTGGGCATGACGGTCGGTGAGACGGTGGTCGGATTTGTGCTTGGTACATTGCTTGGTACGCTGCTGGCCGTCATTATTTGGTGGTCGCCTTTTTTATCTGCGGTGCTTGATCCCTATATGGTCGTATTTAACAGTATGCCGAAGGTGGCATTGGGCCCGATTTTTATCGTGATGTTCGGCGCGGGCTTTACGGCGATTGTTGTCACAACATTGTCCATTACGGTTATCATTACAACACTTGTAGTCTATAACAGCTTCTGCAGCGTAGACCCGAATCTTGTGAAAGTAGTCAGGTCCTTTGGAGCCTCGCGGGTACAGGAATTCAGCAAGGTGATTCTGCCGGCTTCTTTTCCGGCCATTGTCTCCACACTGAAAGTGAATGTTGGCATGTCCTGGGTGGGCGTGATTGTGGGTGAGTTTTTGGCCGCAAAAACCGGGCTGGGATATTTGATTATTTATGGCTTCCAGGTGTTCAATTTCACACTCGTCATGTCCAGCCTGTTAATTATCGCTGCAGTGGCTACTGGTATGTATCAACTGGTGGTGTATGTGGAAAAGCTGCTTTTGTCGAGAAGATGAGAATGATGTCATATTGTGCAGCCCTGCAAAATCTTGTACCATGACTATAGCTTCATCTGAACAATACAGTCATTATGTTTTTAACCTGCTATTTCACGCGAAAACGATTTACAAAGCTTGCAAGGAGAGGTATTTACATGGGATTTCGGGTTATCAAAACAGCGGCCGCAACGCTGCTGTCCATCCTGCTGGCAGCCGCTGTGGGCATTCCCAACGCGCAAAGTGCCGGGCTGCTGGCGATTCTGGGTGTGGAAACCACCCGCAAAAGGAGTCTTCGCACGATTACGGCGCGTTTTCTAGCATCGCTTGTGGGACTCTTTTTCGGCTGTATTCTGTTCTTTACCCTCGGCTTCCATTATTGGGTGCTGGGTCTGTATGTGCTAATCGGATTTCCCATGATCGTAAAATCAGGCTATAAGGAGGGCATTGTCACCAGCTCGGTTATCGTCTTCCGTGTGTTTGGACAAGCTGAGCTGTCCGTGCATGTTCTGCTGCAGCAGATTGAGCTGCTGCTGATCGGACTCGGGTCGGCCGGACTAGTCAATCTGATCTATATGCCACAGACGGGCGGGGTTATTGCGGCAATCCGCAAAGAGGTAGACGGTTATTTTTCCGTTATTTTTACACAAATGGCGGTTACTCTGCGTGATCCGGGGTATTTATGGGACGGCAAAGAGCTGATTGGCGCAAACCAGGCGGTGCAGCGTGGCCTAACGGCGGCTTCAAGGGAAATGGAGAATCATGTCATTCATCCGGATGAAGCCTGGAATGTCTACTTCTATATGCGCAAGGAGCAACTGGAGTCGATCCAGAATATGATGCAGCTTCTCTCGCAGGTCTACCGCCAATTGCCGCACGGTGACATGGTCGCGGACCTGTTCGATCAGCTTAGCAACGATGTGCTGGCCGAAGAATATACGGGCCGCACGGAGAAGCTGCTGGACGGGCTTGAGAAGGAATTTCAGGGAATGGAGCTGCCGGAAACCCGTGAGGAATTCGAGGTCCGTTCCGCGATTTTGCAGCTATGCCGCGAGCTCTCGCTGTATCTGAATATCGCCAAAAGGTATAAAATGCCGGTCGATAGTAAGTCGGTGAAACGGTCCTTGACGACAAAAGGAAATTCATAAGCAGGGCCCTAAATAAGGAGCAGGTATTAACATTTAAGTGAGAAATCACGATATGATATGTATGAACAAAAAGTGAACGGTTTATTAATGCTGCGTTCATTTTATGTTCAGGTACGCAGGTGTACTCTGTATTATCATTATAAATGGAAGGGCCATATCCCAATTACAGCAGCTAATTCACAAGCTGTGAATTCTGCACTGGCAGGTGAACTCAGTGAACAACGGCAATGAACAATATATTGGCAAACAGCTCGCAGACAACCTCTTCAATCGCAGCGGTGTATTTGTGCTGCCGGCAATGACGCTACTGAACTCGGAGCATGTCCGCTTAATCACCCAGCACCGGATTATTCTGGAGCCTCATGACGTGATACAGCTTGACAGTGCAGCCTTCTATCAGCTCGCCGTAGATGATTGTACAGAGGCGATGGAGCATATTTTCGAAGAGTTCCGTTATACCAAGAGCAAACGGCTGCCGATGCTTGAGCTAAGAAATGAAGTAATCCCCTTCATCCAGCAGGTAAGCGAGAAGAACGATTTCTATGGAATCCTGGCTGCGCTGCAGACAAAAGATGATTATACATACAGACATAATGTCGCGGTGGGGATATTGTCAACACTTCTCGGCAAATGGCTTAAGATGAAGCCGGAGGAGCTCAGCATGCTGACCACTGCCGCAACGCTGCACGACATCGGGAAGATTATGATTCCGGCGGAAATCCTGACGAAGCCGGGTCCGCTGGATACTGAAGAGTTTGAGGTAATGAAGAAGCATACCACCCTTGGCTATGAGATGATCAGGGACACGGTAGGCACAACACACATGCAAGCGCTCGTTGCACTGCAGCATCACGAAAGACTGGACGGCAGCGGATACCCGTTCGGCGTGCTGGGACACCGGATTACTGATTTCAGTAAAATCGTTGCCGTCGCGGATATTTTTCATGCGATGACCTCGGACCGTTATTACCGTTCAGCCGCACCGCTCTATGAGGTGCTTACGCAGATGGAGGAAAATGTCTACGGCAAGCTTGATCCATATATTTGCAGAGTCTTTATCAATAAGCTAATGCAGTCGATGATAGGCAACGATGTGGTGCTGACGGACGGCAGGGTCGGGAAAATCATCATGATCCTGGCCCATGATCCGCTTCACCCGCTGGTGAACATCGGCGAGGATTTCATTGATCTCAGCAAGCATAGAAAGCTGGGAATTGTGCGGGTGCTTCCGCAATAACTTAACACTTCAGGCCCCAGCAGATTCTGCGGGGGCTTTTTGGCGCATATCATATTTTACTACTGAATCTAATGCTTAGGCTCTTGGAGGGCTTACCCAAATTTATTTCTACTCTAACAATCAACAAATGCCCAGAACGTGCATACACTTGATAGTGAATGATTGTATGGAGGAGGTTCAAAGATGTCATTAAGCCATAAACGTCAGACAAGGGAGATCATTACGAAGGCAATTTGCGGCAAAGGTCGTAAGTTCTCTACAGCAACCCATACCGTGACTCCGCCACACCATCCGACGAGTATTCTGGGGGCTTGGATTATCAACCACCAGTATGAAGCGGTTGCCGCCGGGAACGGAATCGAAGTAATTGGTACTTATGATGTAAACATCTGGTACTCGTACGACAAAAACAAGCAGACCGAGGTAGCCAAGGAAACGGTCTCCTATGTGGAGCTTATTCCGCTGTCGTATCTGGACCCGAGACACCGTGCTTCCACGGTTGAGGTCTCTGCGGAGGCAACGCAGGAGCCTAATTGCGTGGAAGCAGGGGTATCGCCGGGCGGCGGCAGTGTGACACTCCGCGTAGAACGGGAATTCGAGGCGGAATTGGTGGCTGAGACCAAAGTCCGTGTGTATGTCACTGATCAAAGCGATGATCCGGAAGACAAGGATTTTGATTTTGACGGTGAAAGCTTCGATTACGATGATCTCGACCCCGACGCCCTGGATGATGAGCTGTAAGGAAGGGATGCACCGCCGCCGACTGAATATCGGGTGGGTTATAGTCCATTATATGTAGCGGGGGCGGCGGTGAGAGGGCGAATGCCCTCCTTTTTTATTTTTTTTGAAAAAATGGGCGCGGGGAAGCTGAAATGGTAAGGGTAACGGCAGAATGGGGATTATCAGGGCAGGGGATATATAAGTTGAACTTTAATTTCATATTAAGGTCTGGTTGTAACTGAAGGGAATGTTAGGACTTCCGACCGCTTATGGATGTTAAAATTCAATTTTAATAGTGCAAAGAGCGTGGCAGTCGGCTTGCCATGCTCCAGCCGGGAGGGGGCGGGTTAATGAATGAGGGGTATGAAACATATAGACAGCTATCATTTAAGCAGCGGGAGAATAGATTGCGCCGCAGCGGACTGGAAGCTTCATTGACTCCGGCTGGTAGAGGTGCAAATGAGATTGCTACATATGTAAGTAATCCGGCAACGGGTAATTATAGACAATGCTATCGCATTCGTGTTCTCGGGCTTTCTGTGCTTGAGATTCTGCCGCTGGGAACTGGAGCTGCCATGCAAGCCGCGGCTTTGACAGCCCGCAGCGGCCCAAGCGAAGGCGGGGGGCGTGTAAGGGCTGGAGCACAAGATGACTTAAGGGCAAGTGTAAGGGGAGCGGAGGAGGGGACGGCGGGAGCCGGGTATGCTGGGGAGCGGCGAGGGACGACGGGGATTAAAGCTCGCGAAGGAGCCGGGGGAGAGAACAGTTCCAGGGTAAGTGGAGGGGGAGAAGCGGAGGAGGGGGCGGGGAGAGCTGGGTATGCCCGTGAGCGGCGGGGGATGACGGGGGTTAAAGTTCGCGGAGGAGCCGGGGTGGAGAACAGTTCCAGGGTAAGTGGAGGGGGAGAAGCGGGGGAGGGGACGGCGAGAGCTGGGTATGCCGGTGAGCGGCGTGGGACGGTAAAGATTATGCAAGGGATAGCTGTTCGTGCGCTGTACAGCCTGGGCTTGGACAGTGGTGATGTATTGCTCAAGGCGATGGGGGAGCGGCGCTATATTGTGGTGGCGGTCACTCCGCTGCGGGCAGCGGCTGGACAACCGCTGCCCGCGCCTTACCAGGCGGCTGCGCTGGCGCTAGGCCGCGCCCTTGCATTGGAGCAGCCCGGACGCCCCGGGCTGCTTATGGGCATGGACCCGGAGTTCCTCCTGCTCCGGGAGTCCACGGGCCGCGTCGTGCCGGCGTCGCGGTACCTGCCCCTGGACGGCGTCGCCGGCTGCGACGCCGGACCTCCGGGAACGCGCGGCGCGTTCCCGGTCGCCGAGCTGCGCCCTGCGCCGCGCGGGGAACCGCGCGCGCTGCTGGCGCAGCTAATGTCCGCCGCGCGCACGGCGGACCGGCTCATTGCCGACCGCTCGCTGCGCTGGCGGGCGGGAGGCATGCCGCTGCGGGGCTGGGCCCTAGGCGGCCACTTGCACTTCAGCGGCGTGACGCTGACGGCGCCGCTCTTGCGCGCGCTCGACAATTATCTCGCGCTGCCGCTGCTGCTGCTGGAGGACGCCAGGGCCTCGGCCCGGCGTCCGAGATACGGGGTGCTCGGCGATTTCCGTCTTCAGCCGCATGGCGGCTTTGAATACCGGACCTTGCCGAGCTTCCTGGTGTCCCCGGTCATCGCGAAAGGGGCGGTCTTCCTGGCTCACCTGATTGTGAGCCGCTATGAAGACCTGACCCTGCGTCCGCTCGACCGGGAAGACCTGCACGCCGCCTACTATAGCGGCGACAAGCCCCCTCTGCGCGCCGCGTTCCTGCCGCTGGCGGCGCAGCTCCGCGCGCTGCCCGGCTATGCGCAGGCCGCGCGCTACATAGAGCCGCTGCTTCGTGGCATTGCCGCCGGACAGACCTGGGATGAATCGCGCGACATCCGGGAGCTATGGTGCAACGATAATCATCCATGATAGGCCTGCCCGCGCGGCATGCATTTTTTTGACGCAGGCTTAACTTTGCACAAAATGGAATCGCTCTGCCTCCAGCACCAATACTAGTCTTAAGGTCTGCTATTCAGGTCGAGCGCTTACGAAACTAAAACAGAAGTTGGGTTACGCAGAAACAACGGCAAAAATACCGTTGTTGGAGCCCCCGCGCCAGATTTGTACATAAACAACGGCAGAAATACCGTTGTTAGAGGTAGCGCGTCGGGTTTGTGCAGAAACAACGGCAAAAATACCGCTGTTGGAGCCCCCGCGCCAGATTTGTACATAAACAACGGCAGAAATACCGTTGTTAGAGGTAGTATGCCGGGTTTGTGCAAAAACAACAGCAAAAATGCCGTTGTTGGAGCCCCCGCGCCAGATTTGTACATAAACAACGGCAGAAATGCCGTTGTTGAAGGTTGGAGCAGTGGCAGTCAGCCCGCACCAAAAGCCGCCCTGTACGATTGCTGCAGGCAGCATCGTATCAGGCGGCTTAACTTTTCACTATGTAACTCCTAAGTTCCATATTACAAATAATACATCGACCAGAAACCGATATCCTTGAAGCCGAGCTTTTTGTAAATCATACCTGCCTTGGGATTGTCATAGAAAAGGCATAACGATCTGCCTTCCGTAAGCAAATCGGCGCATAGCCGGGCTACGACGTTTCTGGCTAAGCCTTTACCTCTGTAATCCGGATGTGTAGCTACAGCGATGACCATCGCCGACATCGAATTTTCCGCAGTGGTGGATGCCGTAACGATTACTTTGCCGTCCTGTTCCATGAAATAGGTTCGGCCGGTGCCGCTGTCCAGCGTCTTCAGCAGACTTTTCCGCGAATCCTTCCGGCTGCTTAGAAATTCCTCGATTTGATCTGTAAGCGAACAAATAGCGTCCACATCGTGTATCGTTGCCTTTTTAACAATCCCCGGAGAAGCTGCCGCTGTGCGAATTTCCTCATTTATCTCCGTGAGCTCGGCAAACAGCAATTGTTTTTCCGTCTTGAAGCTCAGATGTTCAGTTAATGCCCGCACCACCTGCGCAGAACCGGAGATCATCTCGCTTTTCCCGCCTGCCCGGATCAGTTCGGCAAACCCCGCCGCATCATAGGGACCATCGGCATACGGCAAATAGCTTCCGTAGAAGCGCAGAAGAACTGCTTTAAGCTGCCCGTCCGCATCATCCAGCTCACCCCACAGCTCCATAAAATCCTGCTCAAAACCAAAATTTTCGATATCCCCGATCATGAACAAATTGATAGCCGGGTCCTTTCGCAGCAGCGCCATCAGCGGCTCTCTGTCTGCCTCGCTCAGTTTGCGAATCATTGTTGCTACCTCCCTATGTATCTCTAGTATCAAATAATGTCTACTTTTTATTTTACAGCATATGGAATGAAAAGCACGACTTTCTTTCAGCCAGCGGATTTCCTCCGTTGATATGTTCCCTGCATTTACCTGCACCCGAGCCCGTAATGATTCCCATCGCATTTGTCCGGGATTGATGCTCTTCAAAATTTTCTGAGGACTCACGGGGTGACTTTGCTTTGCAGATTTCTGTTATAATAGAGGACAGTATGAAGCAGGCATGGAGGTAAAAGATGGCAAATTATACGCCGATGATACAGCAATATTTAAAAGTAAAGGAAGGAGCAAAGGATGCTTTCCTTTTCTTCCGTTTGGGCGATTTTTACGAAATGTTCTTCGAGGATGCAATTCTGGCCTCCAAGGAGCTTGAGATTACATTAACAGGCCGCGAGGGCGGAGTGGGGGAGCGCATTCCGATGTGCGGGGTGCCTTACCATGCTGCCGAGGGGTACATACAGCGCCTGATCGAAAAAGGCTATAAAGTCGCGATCTGCGAACAGCTCGATGATCCGGCAGTTACCAAGGGGATGGTCCGGCGCGATATTGTCCGCGTGGTCACACCGGGTACGGTCATGGACGGCAAGATTATTAGTGATAAAAACAACAACTACCTGGTCTGTGTGACTGAGGAAAACGGGATGATGGCGCTGGCTGCGTGCGATTTGACCACGGGCGAGCTGTATGTAACCTCTGTGCTTTCTGGTGCCGAGTGGCTGCGGGATGAGATCGGCATTTACGAGCCGGCTGAGATTATCGGGGATGCGGCGCTTTTGGACATGCTGAAGGCAGAGGCATCGCTTCTGGCTAAGCCTGTTGTCTATACTCCCTGGGAAAAAATTGAAGAAGAGCTGGCCCGCCGCCAGTTTGGCGAAGCGGCCTGGGTGCGGCTGGAGAAGGAACGCGGGCACTGCCTTGCGCTGCTGATTTCTTATTTGAACGAGACCCAGCGCCGTTCCCTGGGACAGCTCAGCCAGATTTCCCCATACGAGCCTGGCAACTATATGATTCTCGATCCGTTTACCCGCCGGAATCTGGAGCTGACCGAGACTGTGCGTGAGCGTTCCAAAAAAGGCTCGCTGCTCTGGCTGCTCGACCGCACCGAAACCTCGATGGGCGGGCGGCTCCTGCGGCGCCGAATCGACAAACCGCTGCTTCAGCGGGCGCCGATTGAGCGGCGGCTGGAGGCTGTCGATTATCTGTACAACCAGTTCATCGTACGTGAGGATTTGCGCGGGGCGCTGAAGGAGATTTACGATCTGGAGCGGCTGGTTGGGCGGATTGCCTATGGCAGTGCCAACGGTCGCGACATGAATGCGCTGAAGCTGTCGCTTGCCCAGATTCCGGCGCTGAAGGAAATGTGTCTGACTTCTGGCTCAGCTACGCTGCGGGAGATTGGGGCCAGCATGGATGATTGCGCTGAGCTGCGCGAGGATATCGACCATGCAATTGTTGAGGATGCGCCTGTGTCCGTGCGTGACGGAGGGATCATCCGCGCGGGTTATCATGAGCGTCTGGATGAGCTGCGTGAGGCCAGCAGCAGCGGCAAACGCTGGATTGCGGAGCTGGAAGCGAAGGAACGGCAGGCGACAGGCATTAAGTCGCTGAAGATCGGCTACAACAAAATCTTCGGCTATTATATTGAAATCACCCGCTCCAACCTGTCATCTCTGCCGGAAGGAAGATATGAACGCAAGCAGACGCTGGCGAACGCCGAGCGTTTTGTTACACCGGAGCTGAAGGAGAAGGAAGCGCTGATTCTCGAAGCCCAGGATAAAATGACCGACCTGGAATACAGCTTGTTTATCCAGCTTCGCGACCGGATCAGTGCGCAGATTCCCCGCCTCCAGGCGCTGGCCGAGAAGGTGGCGGAAATTGATGTGTACCAGTGTCTGGCGGCCGTCAGCGCCGAGCACCGTTTCGTGAAGCCAAAGCTCACCGAAGGCTACGATTTGCGGCTGGAGGGAGGACGCCATCCGGTGGTGGAGGCGGTGCTAAAGGATGCGGCGTTCATTGCGAACGGCAGCACACTCAGCAAGGATGAGGGCAATATTCTACTGATTACCGGCCCTAATATGGCGGGTAAGAGCACCTATATGCGCCAGGTTGCACTGATTTGTATTCTGGCCCAGATTGGCTGCTTTGTCCCTGCGGGGAGCGCTGAGGTTCCGTTGATTGACCGGATCTTTACACGGATCGGAGCAGCGGATGATCTTATCGGCGGACAGAGCACGTTCATGGTGGAAATGGCGGATATCCAGGTCATGACCGAAAAAGCAACAGCGCGCAGTCTGATCATCATCGACGAACTGGGCCGGGGTACTTCAACTAGCGAAGGGATGGCTATCGCCCAAGCCGTGATCGAATACGTGCATGATACCATTGCCTGCAAAGCCCTGGTCTCGACGCATTTTCATGAGCTGGCTCATTTGGAGCAAAGTCTCACTGGACTGCGCAATTACTCGATGGCGGTTCAAGAAAGCGGCGACAAAGTAAACTTCCTGCGCAAGCTGGTGCCGGGAGCGGCGGACAGCAGCTACGGGATTTATTGCGCGAGGCTTGCGGGTCTGCCGGAAGGCATCATTGACCGTGCCTATGGATTGCTCCAGAGTATTGAGCAGGTGGCCGCTCCGAAGGCTGAAGCACTTAACTACGGCACTGGTGATAGTCATGCGGAGTCGGCGATCAAAGAAAACCCGGCATCGCCGCTTCAGTCTCGTTTGGGGCTGGATGAGTCCACAGGCAGCTCAACACCAGGCGGTCACACAATGACTGCAGCTTCTGTAAGCAACAGTGCGTCTTCTACCGGCAATATGTCATCGGTTTCTGTCCTTGAGACGGCTGTGACTGCAGCATCGGCTGTTGCCGAAGCGGCGGCCTCACTTGCTTCTTCCCCGGCGGAGGAGGACAATGAGGTTGTGCAGCTCTCGATCTTTGGCGAGGAAGAGCCGCGCAAAAACCGTAAAGGCGCGCTTGCAGCCCCGGCGGCAAAAGAGAATCCGCTTGTTAAAGAGCTGATCTCCGCCGTTCAAGGCGCTGACCTGATGAACATGACGCCGCTGCAGGCGATGGGCCTGCTCAACGAACTGAAGCTGAAGGCCAAGGAGCTTTAGGGGGTTCTGATGAACTTTTGAAAAAGCGCGTCTTTGGATTACGGAGATTCATTTAAGCTCTAGCTGTATTTCATACAACTAAAAAGTCCTATTTTTGCGCTAAATTCCATTTATCTGCATTCTGTGCAACTAAACAGACAGACATGCTGTAAAAGAAGACTTTTCGCTGTTTTTAGCTGTACAGAATGCAATTATCGCTAAAAACAAGAGTTTGCGCCCCCTTTTAACTGCAGCAAGTGCAGCAAGTACAGTTATCGGGTACGCGTTCAATAATGCAACAGATCTATATAAATTGAACTTAAGAAAATATAAAAAGGGCCGAAGTGACGGAGGGGAAGTTTGGATACTTACGGAGCGTTAGCGACCGCCTAAGAGCTTTCCGTAGGAAAGCTGGCATCGGAAGCATAGGCTGTCTGCGGATTTACACCGCGAAGAGCGGTAACAATCAAGAAATCTGCAGACAACAGCGGCCGGAAGTCCAAACATTCCCCGCAGTTACGACCAGACCCCAATATGAAAATCTATAGTTCAATTTATCTATAACAGCATAATTGCGAGGTGAAATGAACATGGCCAAAATTCATGTGCTGGACGAGCATATTGCCAACCAGATTGCCGCAGGGGAAGTAGTGGAGCGGCCCGCTTCCGTCGTGAAGGAGCTTGTGGAGAATGCTATCGACGCCGGGAGCACCCGCATAGAAGTATCGGTGGAGGAGGGGGGGCTCCAGAGCATCCGGGTCAAGGACAACGGCTCCGGGATTGATCCCGAGGATTGTGAGACGGCCTTTTACCGCCATGCTACCAGCAAGCTGACGAATGGGCGTGATTTATTTCAAATTACGAGCCTGGGTTTCCGGGGAGAGGCTTTGCCCAGTATTGCCGCCGTCTCCAAGGTGTCGCTTCTTACCGCTAATAATGATGACGGCAAAGGCAGAGGCCTTGATATTGAGGGCGGTAAGCTGATAAGGAATGAAGATGAGCCTTCCGGCAAGGGAAGTGATCTTGCGGTACGGGAATTATTTTACAACACACCGGCAAGGCTGAAATATATGAAAAGCATTCAGACTGAGCTGGGGCATATTTCGGATGCGATGTACCGGATGGCGCTGGCGCATCCGTCAATCTCCTTTACGCTGCATCATAACGGCAATCAGCTGCTGCATTCACTCGGCAACGGTGATCTGCTGCAGGTTATTGCTGCCGTTTATGGAACCTCAGCGGCCAAGGCAATGCTGCCGATAACTGCCGAGGACCCGGATTACCGGATATCCGGTTATGTCAGCCGGCCGGAGTGGACCCGCTCGAACCGTAATGCAATCACTACGATTGTAGGCGGGCGCTACATCCGCAGCAACGGGCTTAACGCGGCAATTATGCGCGCCTATCACACGCTGCTGCCGATTAACCGCTACCCGCTGCTGGTGCTGCAGCTTGATATGCATCCGTCGCTGGTCGACGTCAATGTGCATCCGGCGAAGCTGGAGGTCCGCTTCAGCAAGGAGGCCGAGCTGTATGCTTTTGTAGAGCAGGAGATCCGCAAGGTTCTGCTTGGGCAAAGCCTGATTCCCCGTCCAGGCAAAGAAATGATCGGTGGCAAGGGCAGCAGCTCTTTTATACAGGAGCAGTTTGCATTTCCAAAAGGAGCGGTTCCACCGCCTCCTCAGGAGGGGCCTGACTCCCGGAACGGCCGGGAATCCGCTGCTCCCCGCAGCGGAATGGCACCTGCATCCGGCAATGGGCTCCCGCTTGCCGGAGACCCTGGCATGGAGCAGCCCCGTTCAGAAGGACCGCGCAGCGGCTTGCCGGTACAGCCATCCAGTGGCCGGCAGAGCGTCAGCGATGCGCCGCTCTTTGCAGGAGGTGCCGGGCAGTATGCCAATAACGCCAGTGCGGTTTCACCGCCTGGAACCATCCAGGCGCGGGAAACCGCTGCGGCCTATGGCGGGAGCGCTCCGCAAGCAGGCTGGCGCCCGCAGGACAGCAGCGCTGGCAGTACCCGGGAAGGCTATACCGCTAGCAGCTACCGCCCGTCCGCTTCCTTCAACGCTGCGCGGGGCCAGATGCCGTCTACGGAGGAGCTGTATGCCCCTTCCGGCAGTGAAGAGGCGGCTCTTCCGCAATTCCCGGAGCTGAATTATATCGGTCAGCATCACGGTACTTATATCATCGCCCAGAATGATAGCGGCCTGTATCTCATTGATCAGCATGCTGCGCATGAACGGATTAATTACGAATATTATTATGAGAAATTCGGACGTCCCGAGGATGCTTCCCAGGAGCTGCTCCTGCCGATTACTCTGGAGTTTACCCCTTCGGAGAGCCGTCAGCTTAGCGAACGGTTGCATTGGTTCCAGCAGGCGGGCGTGTATCTTGAGCATTTTGGCGGCCAGACCTTTCTGGTCCGTTCCCTCCCTTACTGGTTCCCGGAAGGGGATGAGAAGGCGGTCATTGAGGAGATGGCGGAATGGGTGCTGAGCGAGCGGTCGATTGACCTGGCGAAGCTGCGCGAGAAATCTTCGATTCTCTGCTCCTGTAAGGCTTCCATCAAGGCCAATCAGAAGCTGACCGAGCATGAAGTGGAGTCGCTCCTGTCCAGGCTGGCCGCGTGCCGTCAGCCGTACACCTGCCCTCACGGACGGCCGATTGTAGTTTCTTTCTCCGCTTATGATCTGGAGAAGCTGTTCAAACGCGTCATGTAATAGCAACACCGTAAATTTGAAGTGGGCAAGATCGGAGGCAACATGATTATAACAACGGGTTTTGACCCGATACCGGAAATTGTACTGCGGGCCCAGAGCCTTGCAGAGCGAACCGGCACTAAATACGCGCCTAGAGGCAGATTTTCCATGCCCAAGCTGTTGGAGCGATACGGAGACGGAGAGATTCTGGTGGTGCTGCAAGAGGCAGTACGGTTGATTACACCAGACATGCCGCCGATGGAGTTCCATCCCAGCATGGGCTTTGTCCGGGCTAAGAGGCTTATCCGGGGCGAGCTTGACCCTATGCTTGAGGCTGCCGGAATGGTGCCAGGTGACAGCGTGCTGGACTGCACGGCAGGCCTCGGCAGCGATTCAATGCTGTTTGCCATGCATGGCGGCGAGAATTCAACGGTCACTGCACTGGAAAGCTCTTTGCCGCTGTATGCGCTCCTCCTTGAAGGAATGAGCCATTATATCTCAGGACAAGAGAAGGTGAACGAGGCGCTGCGCCGTGTGCGCGTTGTGCACAGCGATCATCTGGCCTACCTGCGGGCTCAGCCGGACAAGAGTGTGGACATCGTCTATTTTGACCCTATGTTCCGTGTGCCGCTAACGGATTCATCGGCGATTTCCCCGCTGCGTCATTTCGCGAATGCGGCGGCTTTGTCGCCGGAGAGTGTTGCGGAGGCAGTTAGAGTAGCGCGAAAGACCGTTCTTTTAAAAGAAAAAGCCTTAAGCGGAGAATTCTCCCGGCTTGGCTTCTCCGAACTGCTGCGGGGCAGCGCCAAAATATCGTACGGGGTGATATCCATTGACAACTGAGACTAAACGCAGGGTTCTGGTGCTGCTTGGCCCGACTGCGGTCGGTAAAACCAGGCTTAGCCTTGAGCTGGCGCAAGCATATAATGCCGAGATTATCTCTGGGGATTCGATGCAGGTCTACCGCGGCATGGATATCGGCACAGCCAAGATAACGCCTGCGGAAATGCAGGGTATTCCCCATCATCTGATTGATATCCATGATCCGCAGGAGTCCTATTCGGCTGCTGAATTTCAGGAGCAGGGCGTCAAGCTGATTGAAGAGATCAGCGTGAGAGGAAAGCTTCCATTTATCGTAGGCGGGACTGGCCTGTATATTGAGTCGCTGTGCTATGGCTTCCGCTTCTCGGAAGCGGTGGCGGATGAAGCTTTCCGCAGTGAGATGGATGCATATGCGGAGACACACGGGGCAGAGGCGCTGCATGCGCGGCTGGCTGCAGTAGATCCGGCAAGCGCAGCCAGACTGCACCCCAATGACCGCCGCAGAATCATCCGGGCGCTGGAGATACAGCATCAGACGAAGGTCACGCTTTCCGAGTCGCACGAAGGGCAAAAAAAGGAATCTCCTTACGAGCTGTGCCTCATAGGTTTGACAATGGACCGGAAAATACTATATAAACGTATTGAAGACCGAATTGATCAGATGCTGGCGGACGGACTCGTCGCCGAGGTGGAAGGACTGCTGCAACGCGGCTACAGCAGAAGCCTTGTGTCCATGCAGGGACTGGGCTACAAGGAAATTGCCGCCTACCTCGCGGGCGAAATGACGCTGGACGAGGCTGTGACTCTTTTAAAGCGCGATACCCGCCGATTCGCCAAGAGACAGTTGTCATGGTTTCGCCACATGAAGGATATTCAGTGGATCGACATCAACGAGAGCCAAAACTTTTCAGAGAATTTTGCCAAAATCCGTGCTATAATAGCAGGAAAGTTTCTCTCCGGTCTTGAATATACTTCTGAACAATCTAATTGAACCATTGGGGGTACGTCATATGAACAAGTCCATTAACATCCAAGATACGTTCTTGAACCAGTTGCGTAAAGAAAATATCCCTGCCACAGTATATCTGACCAACGGCTTTCAAATCCGTGGAATCATCAAAGCCTTCGATAACTTCACGATTGTCATCGACAGCGACGGCCGCCAGCAAATGGTGTACAAGCATGCAATTTCCACGTTTACACCGCAGCGCAGCGTATCGCTCATGCAGGACAGCGGAAGCGAAGAATAAGTTTTTACAGTCTTAGAGCGAAACCTTTTTGTTTATAAATCGTTTGAATAGAGAGTGCGAGAGAGCAACCTGTGAGGGTTGTTCTTTTCATTCGTGCACTCAACTACAGGATTTTTCCGAGAGGGAGTCAGGAGGTACCATGTCCAGAGACGAAATATCCAGGACGAATCGTAATAGAAACAGTAGTTCAAATGTATCCAGTTCCAGTTCCAGTTCCAGTTCAAAGGGTAAACCGCCGAAGAAAAAGAAAAGCTTTCTAACGAAAAAGCGTGTGCTGTGGACATTGTTTTTTGCTACGGCGCTGGCAATTTTTTGTGCGCTGGGCGGTTATCTGTTCATCATGGTGAACGGTCAGAAGCTGCTGGATGCGAACATTGACAAGCTGACGGTAAACGAGACTACGAAGATTTATGACCGGAATGCGAATTTGATCGGGGAGCTGGCGCTGGAGAAAAGTGAGCCGGTGGAATATGAGGCGATTCCCAAGCTGCTTGTTGACGCCTTTGTTGCCACCGAGGACAGACGGTTCTTCGAACACAGCGGTGTGGATCTTTGGTCAATCGGCCGTGCGGCGGTGAAGGATATTGCGGCGCGCAGCATGGTTGAGGGCGGGAGTACGATCACCCAGCAGCTCGCGAAGAATATATTCCTGACCCGGGATAAGACTTTTTTCCGTAAGGCGACAGAGGTTTCAATCGCAGTGGCGCTGGAGAACAAGTACACCAAAGAAGATATCATTACTAAGTATCTCAACCGCATCAACTTCGGCGGCACGATATACGGCATCAAGGCAGCATCCATCCGTTATTTTGGCAAAAGCGATCTGAATAAGCTTAAGGTCTGGGAGATTGCCACACTGGCGGCTATGCCGAAGGGACCTTCCCGTTACAACCCGCTGCGTAATCCTGAGCTGTCCAAGGAACGGCGTGGTGTAGTGCTCCAACTGATGTATGAGCAAGGGTACATTACCAAGGATCAGATGGACGAAGCCAAGGTGGTTGATTACAACTATAAACCGCCGGAAAGCAAGCAGCGTTATCAGGCATTCATTGATTATGCTGTCGGTGAGGCTGAAGAAAAGTTCGGATTGTCCGAGGATGATCTTAATATCGGCGGGTACAAAATCTACACGACCATGGACAAACATGCCCAGGAAACGGTGGAAGATGCATTTGCGGACAGCTCCAACTTTGAGAAAAGCGTCGATGATCAGCTGGTGCAAGGCTCGATGACGATCATCAATCAGGAGAATGGCAGCATTGTGGCGCTTCTTGGCGGACGTAATTATGAGAAAAAAGGCTACAGCCGTGTCGACGGCAGCCGCCGCTCGCCAGGCTCCTCATTTAAGCCGCTGGTTGCTTATGCGCCTGCGCTGGAGTCGGGCAAGTTCACAAGCAGCTCGCTACTCAGCAATGAAAAGCAGTGCTTCGGCAAATATTGCCCGAACAATCTGCACGGTTATTCGAAGACGATCAGCATGGGCGATGCCCTGACAAAGTCGGAGAATATACCAGCCGTATGGCTGCTGAACGAAATCGGTGTGAATACCGGCTTCCAGTTCGCCAAGAATCTGGGGATACCTCTGAAGGATGAGGACAAAAACCTCTCGCTTGCGCTCGGAGGCATGAGCGAAGGTACGAACACGCTGGAGATGGCGCAGGCCTACAGTGCCTTTGCCAATGGCGGTGAGCTGCGGGAAGCCTATTCGATTAAATCAATTACCAACAGCGACGGCGATACCGTCTACAAGGCCAATACAACCCCGAAACGGGTTATGACCGAGAACACGGCTTACCAAATGACAGAAATGATGCAGAAGGTTGTACAAGACGGTACAGGTAAAAAAGCAAAAATCGACCGTCCTGTAGCCGGTAAAACAGGTACTACGCAAAGCGGGTACGAAGGCATCAGCTCTAACCGGGATGTATGGTTTGTCGGATACACTCCTGAATGGACTGCTGCGGTCTGGATGGGGTATGACAAGCCAAGCAGAACCCATTTGCTCAAGAACAGCAGTCCGCTTGCGGCGGCGTTCTGGGGCAAGGTGATGGAGGAAGCGCTGAAGGGCGTTCCGTCCAAGGCCTTCCCGCAGCCGGAGGGAGTAAGCCAGCCGTCTCCATCACCGACTGCGGACACGGTACAGCCTGTTAATGGGCTGAATGCAGCTTATGATCCATCGACAATGACGGTCAACCTAAGCTGGGCGGCTGTGCCGACCGCAGGTGTAGAATACAGAATCTACCGCAAAGAAACGTCCGAGTCTAATTTCAGT
The DNA here is from genome assembly GCF_054483875.1 of Paenibacillus sp. BAC0078. Lineage (NCBI taxonomy): Bacteria > Bacillati > Bacillota > Bacilli > Caryophanales > Paenibacillaceae > Paenibacillus > Paenibacillus sp. BAC0078. Next base: position 357,048 of record NZ_JBTLRW010000001.1, on the reverse strand, counting down.
CCGGTGCTTAACACGGCTTCGACCAGTGTTGGCGATATCAGCGCTATGCCTGGACTGACATACGAATACTATGTGACAGCTTACTATCCTGAACTGGATGTCGAAAGCGAACCTTCAGCTACAGTTACCGTCGAAGTCCAAGACGAGCAGCCGACACCTGAACCGACGATTGATCCGAATCTTCCGACAGATTCAACCGGAAATGGCGGGGATAACGGTCAAGGTAACGGCAACGGTAACGGAAATCCTGGTGACAACAACGGCAACGGGAATGGTCAAGGGAACGGTGGCAATAACGGTAACGGCAATGGCAATGGTAACCAGGGAGGCAATAGTGGCGGCGGTCCGGTAATAACACCGGAAGCTACGCCACCACCGCCTTCAGATACACCGGTAACTACGGATGTTCCGGCTTCGACCACTGGTCCAGGCGGCACAGAGAACGGCGGGGCCGCCAGCGCAGATCCGGCTGCCGGCATGGTAGATCAAGGCAATGCACCTCAATAGATTGAGCTGAAGTTCAAAGATAATGAAACCTTCATCCTCCGTCAGCCAGGCAGTCTCTCCCAATAGGGAGATTGCCTGGCTGATTTTTTTGTTGCCAGGTTTGAATCCCCTTTGTCGCATTTTGTAAGGGATGTTTTGAGTGTGTCTCCTAAATGTGTTAAGCTGAAGACACCATTTCTTGAGAGGGTCATTCATATGAAACGTAAATTCGGAGACCGGGCCAACTGGCGCCGGATTACGCGCCGCCATTTTGCTTGCCGCTATGTGGAAAGCCGGGAATTCAGCGGATATATTACACTTTATACGATTTATGGGCTGAAGGAACCACTGTGGAAGAGCTATGGCAGGCATACATACCGCATTGCGGACAAAGGATATTCATGGCTGCAATATTTTCCTAAAGACAGCCATTACATTGTGACGGCTATGTTCGACGAACGGCAGAATATCGTACAATGGTACATTGACACCTGCAAGGTCCAGGGAGTCACAGATCAGGGGGTTCCGTGGTTTGACGACTTGTATCTGGATGTTGTGGTGCTGTGGAACGGAGAGGTGTTTTTGCTGGATGAGGACGAGCTGGAGGAAGCGCTGGAACGTGGGGATATTACGGACAGCGACTACAATTTGGCCTGGGCAACAGCGAACAATATTTTACGCAGCATAGACGCTCATGCCTTTCCTTACTTCGCCCTCTCGCTTAAGCATCGCGCCGAATTGTTCCATCATGGAGAATTCAGGAGGAAATAGAATGGAATGGTATGTCTATCAAAGGGGCTCATCCCCGATTCGTAAAATGTCCCGAAAAGGACGTTCCCGTTTCAAACGAAAGATATGGATTGCTGTAATTGTCTGTGTTGTAGCGGGACTGGCATGGTCCGGGGTTGCTCTAAATAAGATCAACAGCGCAGCGACAACCTCACCGATGATGAAAGCGGATGCGGGTATTGTTCTAGGCATGTCAATGTGGGGCGACGAGCCTAGTCCTGGATTGAAGGAAAGGCTTGATTACGGGCTGAAGCTCTACAAGGAAGGGATTTTCACCCGTTTTATTGTTTCAGGCGGTCTGGATCATGCGGACTACAAATACACCGAAGCTGAAGGCATGAAGAATTATCTGGTTGGACAGGGTGTGCCGGAGAAGGTAATCCTTCTCGAGAATAAATCTACCAGCACCTATGAGAATCTCCTGTTCAGCCAGCGGATCATGCGTTCCGAAGGTTTGTCCACAGCGGTCATTATTACGCATGCCTTTCATGGACGGCGGGCGCTGGAAATTGCCGAGAAGCTGGACTATGCCCAGCCTGAGCTCGGGCTGACCGACTCACAGGTGATGTCCATGTTCAAGTACAAAACCCGCGAGATTCTGGCCTATACGAAATGGAAGCTGCAGGAGCTTTCTCTGTAAGCTAATCTCAAAAAGAAAGCAAGTTCCTGAAACTGCTAATAACACCTCATGCTTCGGAATAGACTTGAAATATAATATAGTTAAAGTCAGTCCTGGACAATGGGGTGAACAAGGTGAACGGACGCGTAGCGGCGGCAAGCGGGCGGGAGGAAGGCAGACCGTCACGACAAATTAATATTGTGCTGCGGAATCAAGAAGCGCCGGCAGTAAATAATGCAGCTGCAGACAGCCTGGTTCAGGCTATACCTTCCAAGAATCACGGATATAGCGGACTGTTCCAGGAGATTAGCAAGGAACTTGACGCACTCGTGGGATTGGAGAATATCAAGGAGCTTGTCTTTGAGATATATGCTCTGCTGCAGGTTGCCCAGATGCGCAGCGAAGCAGGACTTGCTTGTGGCAGCCAGGCCTATCATATGGTGTTCAAAGGCAACCCCGGCACTGGCAAAACAACAGTGGCCAGGATTGTTGCGAAGCTCTTCCAGCGGATGGGTGTCCTCAGCAAAGGCCATTTAATCGAAGTGGAGAGAGCTGATCTTGTTGGAGAATATATCGGCCATACCGCCCAAAAGACACGGGATTTAGTGAAAAAGGCGCTCGGCGGCATTCTTTTTATTGATGAGGCCTATAGTCTTGCCCGCGGTGGAGACAAGGATTTCGGTAAAGAGGCGATAGATACTCTGGTAAAATCAATGGAAGATCATCGTAGTCAATTCGTGCTGATTTTGGCCGGATATTCCAGTGAGATTGATTATTTTCTTATGAGCAATCCGGGTCTGCCCTCGCGGTTTCCGATCCAGGTAGAGTTTCCGGACTATACGATTGACCAGTTGCTGCAAATTGCCGAGCTGATGGCCAAGGAGCGCGATTATATTTTGATGCCGCAGGCCATACTCAAACTAAAGCAGCATCTGCTGATGGAGAAGACGGAAAGTCTGCATGCCTTCAGCAATGCGCGTTATGTGCGCAACTCCATTGAGAAAGCCCTGCGTTCCCAAGCTGTGCGCCTCCTGAATCAATACGAGAGCACGAGCCCGGGCAAGCAGGAGCTAATGACCCTGCGCACCGAAGACTTTAAGCTGTAGACAGCAAACTGTTCATAGGCGGAAGGTATACCTCTTCAGGTAAATAGATAAGGAGTATGTAATTAATGGCAACCACGACACATGATACAGAAACAGAAGTACAGGACCGGGCGATCTTAGTCAGTCTAGTCACGGACAAAATCAAACGCTCCGGCATTGACCCCGAGCTCTCGCTGCAGGAATTGGTTCAGCTAGCGGAGACCGCAGGGGTTGAGGTGCTGGAGGTTATGCGCCAGAACAAGGAGACTCCCGACTCCAAGTGGTTCATTGGTAAAGGCAAGGTAGAAGAGCTGCGGATGGCCGCTGACGGCCTTGGGGCGAATACGGCTATCTTTGACCAGGAGCTGTCCGGGGCACAGGTACGCAACCTTGAGGAGACTCTGGACCTGAAGATTATTGACCGTACCCAGCTTATTCTGGATATTTTTGCAGGGCGCGCCAAAACGCGCGAGGGCATTATCCAGGTCGAGCTGGCACAGCTCTCCTATTTGCTGCCGCGTTTGTCCGGGCACGGGAAGAATCTGTCCAGACTGGGCGGCGGCATCGGCACTAGAGGCCCGGGGGAAAGCAAGCTGGAAACGGACCGCCGCCATATCCGCGACCGGATTGCCGAGCTGAAGCGCCAGTTGGACGAAGTTGTCAAGACGCGTGAGCTGCATCGTGAACGCCGCAGAAAGAGCGGGGCCGTACAGGTGGCGCTGGTCGGATATACGAACGCCGGAAAATCTACGCTGCTTAAACAGCTTACGAATGCCGATGTTTATATTGAAAACCAGTTATTCGCGACACTCGACCCGACCTCGCGTGTGCTGCAGCTTCCCGGAGGGAAGGAAGTAGTGCTTACCGATACGGTTGGCTTCATCCAGAACCTGCCGCATGATCTGGTGGCATCCTTCCGGGCTACACTGGAGGAGGTCAATGAAGCCAATCTGGTGCTGCATGTGGTCGATGCTTCCTCGCCGATGCGGGAAGAGCAAATGGAAGTGGTGCAGGTCATCCTGCAGGATCTTGGCGCGGCGGGGAAACCACAAATTGTATTGTTCAACAAAAGCGATGCCTGCCGGCTTGATCAGTTGGAAATGCTGCCTGCTGGACCAGGGCATCTGAAGGTCAGCGCATTTAACCCTGAGGACCTGACCCGGATCACAGAGATCATCGCTGATGAGCTGGCCGGAGACACATTGACTTTTCGGATTCCCGGGGACCGCGGGGACTTGTCTTCGCTGCTCTATCGGGTGGGCGAAGTGCTTGAACAGCATTTTGACGAGAACGATGTTCTGTACAACGTCCGCCTGAATAAAGAGGATTACGGCAAATGGAGCTATAAGCTCGCTGAGTTTGTGGAGCAGGAATAGACCCGACCCGGAGAATACGACGTAGCTCTGACTTTTCATGGCAAGTAAATGTAATGTAAGGAGAGAACTAGGGGAATGGCAGTTTTTGCAGAGGATATTTTACAGGCGGCAGAGGCCGCAGAGCAGGAAATCGAAGGTGCGGTGAAGTCGCTTGACCGGATAGTCGATCATAATCAGTGGAAGGTAATTGAGGCTTTTCAGCGGCAGCAGGTGAGCGATTTTCATTTTGCCGGCTCTACAGGGTATGCTTATAATGACCGGGGCCGTGAGGTGCTGGATCTTGTCTATGCGGCGGTGTTCGGCGCGGAAGCCGCGCTGGTACGCCCGCATTTCGCCTCCGGTACACATACGATATCTACAGCGCTCTTTGGCGTGCTGCGTCCCGGAGATGAGCTACTGTACATCACAGGCCGTCCTTACGATACGCTGCATAAGGTAGTCGGCAAACCGGGAGACGGCACCGGCTCCCTGGCTGATTTCGGAATCGGTTATCGCGAAACGGCATTAACAGCTGAAGGGAAAATTGATTGGGTAGAGGTAGCACTGGCTATTAATGACAATACCAAGGTGATCGGGATTCAGCGGTCCCGCGGGTATGACTGGCGTTCCTCTTTTACCGTTGAAGAGATCGGTGAGATGGTGGCAAAGGCTAAAGAGCTGAAACCGGATGTAATCGTATTCGTAGATAATTGCTATGGCGAATTTACAGAAAAGCTGGAGCCGCCTCAGGTGGGAGCGGATCTTGTTGCCGGGTCGCTGATTAAGAATCCGGGCGGCGGAATCGCCGAGACGGGCGGTTATATCTGCGGCCGCCGCGATCTTGTGGAGCTTGCGGCCTACCGGCTGACTGCGCCGGGGATTGGCGGTGAAGTGGGCGCTATGCTGGGGACAACGAGAGGGCTATATCAGGGGCTGTTCATGGCACCGCATACAGTGGGACAGGCAGTGAAAGGCAGCATCTTCGCTGCTGCTGTGTTCCAGCGCTGCGGGTTTACGACCAAGCCAGCCTGGGATGAGCCGCGTACGGATCTGATCCAGGCGGTGGCTTTTGACGGACCGGAGCATCTGATCGCCTTTGTACAGGGCATTCAGCGTGCCGCCGCCGTTGACAGTCATGTCGTTCCCGAGCCGTGGGATATGCCAGGTTATGAGCATCCTGTCATTATGGCGGCAGGTACATTCATCCAGGGTGGCAGCTTGGAGTTATCTGCGGATGCGCCGATCCGGGCGCCGTATATCGGCTATATGCAAGGCGGATTAACGTATTCTCACGTAAAATATGGAGTTTTGATGGCTTTACAAAGTATGAGAGATCGCAGACTATTGTAAAGTAAACTTACATACCATTGACACGCCAAATTAAGAAATGTACAATGAGATGAGAAAAAGATCATTGGAAGGTTGGATGAGTCATGGGTGATGAAATCCGCAGAAATATGGCATTATTCCCTATAGGAATCGTAATGAAGCTAACTGATTTATCTGCAAGACAAATTCGTTATTATGAGCAGCACAGCCTGATCGTGCCCGCGCGCACATCCGGCAACCAGCGTTTGTTCTCATTCAATGATGTAGAACGTCTATTGGAGATCAAGGCATTGATAGAGAAGGGGGTTAATATTGCCGGCATCAAGCAGGTGATGAACCCTGTTTCGAAGGAATCTGAAGAAGCTACGGTCATTACCCCTGATACAGAGGTAAGACGTAGAGAATTGTCTGACTCACAGCTTCACCGTTTACTGAAGCAGGAGCTGGTTTCCGGTAAAAGACCGGGACAAGTGTCTCTCATTCAAGGCGAGCTATCCCGGTTTTTTAATAAATAATACACAGAGACTTGAAAGGGAGAGGGTAAAGTGAGCTTTTCAAAAGATGATATTCTGCGTGTCGCCAAGGAAGAAAACGTCCGTTTTATTCGTCTGCAATTTACCGATTTGCTTGGCACGATCAAAAACGTGGAAATTCCCGTTAGTCAGCTCGAAAAAGCGCTCGACAACAAGATGATGTTTGACGGCTCTTCTATCGAAGGTTACGTTCGAATCGAAGAATCCGACATGTACCTCTACCCTGATCTTAGCACATGGGTTATTTTCCCTTGGGTTACGGACAGCAAGGTTGCACGCCTGATTTGTGATGTGTACATGCCTGACGGAACGCCTTTTGCCGGCGACCCTCGCGGTATTCTCAAACGCTGCCTGGAGGAAGCCGAAGAAATGGGCTTTACCGCAATGAACGTTGGACCTGAGCCGGAATTCTTCCTGTTCAGAACCGATGAGAAGGGTAATCCAACTACAGAGCTGAACGACCAAGGCGGATATTTTGATTTGGCGCCGATGGATCTTGGGGAGAACTGCCGCCGCGAGATCGTATTGACTCTTGAAAAAATGGGCTTCGAAATTGAAGCATCGCATCACGAAGTCGCTTCCGGCCAGCATGAGATTGACTTTAAATATGCTGACGCCATCAAGGCAGCTGACCAAATCCAGACCTTTAAGCTTGTCGTGAAGACGGTAGCCCGCCAGCATGGCCTGCATGCAACCTTTATGCCTAAGCCTCTCTTTGGCATGAACGGTTCCGGGATGCACGCACACCAATCCTTGTTCAAAGGCAGTGAGAATGTCTTCTACGATGAAAGCGACACACTTGGCCTAAGCAAAACTGCGCGTTACTACATGGCCGGCATTCTGAAGCACGCACGTGCTTTTGCGGCTATTACGAACCCGACAGTGAACTCCTACAAACGTCTGGTGCCTGGTTACGAAGCGCCTTGTTATGTAGCTTGGTCTGCCAGCAACCGCAGCCCAATGATCCGTATTCCGGCATCGAGAGGGCTCAGTACACGCATTGAGGTCCGCAACCCGGACCCGGCAGCTAATCCGTACCTTGCACTTGCTGTAATGTTGAAGGCAGGTCTTGACGGCATCAAACGTCAGCTTGATCTTCCGGCTCCAATCGACCGCAACATCTATGTGATGTCTGAGGAAGAACGGATCGAAGAAGGCATTCCAAGCCTGCCGTCTGATCTGAAGGAAGCGCTGAATGAAATGATCCGCAGCCATGTTATCACCGAAGCTCTCGGCGAGCATGCGCTGGCTCACTTCTACGAACTGAAAGAAATCGAGTGGGATATCTATCGGACGCAAGTACATGAATGGGAAAGAGATCAGTACATGACTCTTTACTAGGATGAAGCAGCCCTTGACGCTCTAAGCGCTCAAGGGTTTTTTTGCGTGGATTCCGTGAGAAAATAATTAACGGCCCCGCGTACGGGACCGTCTGCTGTGGATCAGGAATTTGTGTATTTTAAAAATTCATGAGGGACTTCGGTTTCGCCAAGAATGGCTTCAACAGCTTTCCAAGCCTCTTGGAATTGGTTCCCGCTGTAATTCGTTCTATTGCTTGTCGGACTTGAGAGCGACATATCAAAAACTATAAATTCACCTTCCTCCTCAATCACTCTAAAGCTTACAGTGCGGTCTTTTTTCTGAATTCGTACTTCTTCCACTGTGCATCCTCCTCTTTATCTCTTAGGGAACAACTAACTTAGTCTTATCAAATCCTGAACGGAAAGGCAAGTTCATCCATTTAAAATCTATATAGGATGAACTTGAAAAATCATAAAGAGGGTAAAAGTATGGAGGGGAAGTTTGGAACTGGAGGAGCGTCAGCGTCCGCCTTTGTCTGCGAATTTCCACCGCGAAGAGCGGTACAAATCAAGAAATCTGCAGACGGGCAGCGGCCGGAAGTCCAAACATTCCCCGCAGTACGACCAGACCCCAACATGAAAATCTAAAGTTCATCTTATCTAGTTCATGTAAATTATTGCATAGCTAAATCTGACGTAATGTGACACAATGAAAGAAAATGCGAAAGGAGCTATCTGGTATGGAACAAGCTAATTCGACGCTGATTCTTGATTTGCTGGATGTTCATAATATCCGGGTGAATGTTGAAGACAAGCAAATGACTTTTGTCGAGGCTGTAGAGACTGAGGCGAGATCGCAAGGTGTTGAAGTGTCCGGAGCGCACAAAGTTGTTTTACCCGAAAACCATGGTTATTTGAAAGAGAGCATCGAAACAGCTTTGAAGCATATAGAAGAGAAGTAATGTGAAGGTCCACAGATCGTGGGGCTTTTTTCTTTGCGTTTTAATGAATCTTATATAGAGTGGCATGACCTTGCCGGAAGGGCTTCAACGCGGGCGGGGTCTTTTTTGTGATTTTACGCCAAAGATTGCGTTTACATATTGTTCCAAGCCGCTGTATACTATTTCTACAGAGTGGCAATAAGCTGACAATTAAGTATGAACCATATATAAGGAGGTAGCTTTTTGAAATCAACATATAAAGTCCTTTCCAGCGATGCGGATTTGTTTGCTGCAGCTCTCGCTCAGGTAAAGGTGTACGTGGTCCAATTAATGGAGGGCAAGCCGCATGTGATTGCAGACTATGCCGGCCCTGTGCAGAGATGGACTCCTGATGATGTATTGGTGGCCGGAATGTGCTACAGCCGTCAGGGGTTTGAATTTAGGGTAAGGTTGCCGCAGAAGTAATAAATAGTTTCTTCCCGGATATCGAAAATAGCTGCTGGAAAACAGTATTATTCTTTCCTGTTAATACAGGCAGACTCTGAATATATTGCATCTCTTATACTATCAAACGTAAAAGAGGTGTAATGATGACAGACCGTGAACGAATCCGCAGAGCGATTAATTTGCTTCGGACACAAAGGGCAATACTGCTGGAAAGACTTGAAGAAATCAACGAGAATTTACGGCGGGTACCGAATCCGAGCCGGGCTAGACGGGAGCTGCTGGCTGCGAGAGTCTCCATCCGGGAAGCATTGCGTTTGAACGCTGCTGCGATCAGACTTTTGCGTAGAGTGCTGCTGTAGACTGTAATGTTCAGGAATTGTGAAATGCCAAATGCTTGAGGTATTCTGCGGAGAAACGGACGCCGCCTCTTATAGAGAGGGCAGCCGTTTCTTCTTGTTGCGAAAATTACATATATGGAAGGTGAAGAGAGTGGAAGATGGACTACGGCAGCGTTTGGGATTAACACAGCAGCAGAAAGCAAGCGGAACACCATTGAACGAGACTCTGATTACGGATGCGGACGGTATAACTGTGCTGAACGTTTCCAGAGAGGATGTGGAACAAGGCCGGCTGGAGCGATATCTTCGGGAGTTCAAGAAATATGAGAAGAAGAGGCTTCGCGGAAAAATTTCGTTGATCTTCGACGGCTATGCGCAGGACCCTAGAGAGATTTATCAGATCCGGGAGATTACGAATTGGATAGATCGTCTGATGAAGAATATCCCCCATCTGTTTTACTTTTTGAGCCGGGAGAATTACAGCATGCGCATTGCTTTCTTTTGTTTATCGGAAGTGGTGGGCCGGGCGGGGCTGGAAGTATCTATTACGAAGGAGCAGGGCCGGCGGTTAATCGAAAAGGTTGCCAAAAGCGCGGTAGTCTACTCCAGAAAGCTTAAAGAGCCGGCGGAAGCGCAGTTTGCTCTTGCTGAGGGGATTTTGGAGGAGCTGGGGTACGATCAGACACTCGAATAGCTCATAGAAATGCCTCCGGAAAAAGCTTTGCAGGAGCGCGGTGGTTTTTCCTGGAGGCACAGATTAAGATGGCGTATTGTAATTATACGAAATTGAAGGCAGCGATTTGGTCGGCATACACGATAAGCTGCTTATATTCAATCTCAGTGCCGTAGCTGGAGAAAGGTCTTACAACCACATTATCCAGTACTACAAAGTTATAATTATAGTTCTTCTCAGGGTGCTCTGCGCCCAAGTAGGAAATGTACTCGTCCACGATGACGTCATCCATTAATGATTTCAGGTTAAATACATCCTCTTCTTGTCTGCTGTTATAGCCGGCCACATTTCCTTGAATGCTGCCAAAGCTGGTGAGGATGTTTACTCTGCGTTCCCCATGATCATTGTTCAGCAGGAGATTGGAGAGCTTCCCCAAAGCATCCACCTTAAAATCAATATGGGTTCTAATCTTTGAATTATTCAAACCAGGCACTTCCTTTCGAGAATTAATCTTCCAATGAACAAGATTCGACATATAGCCGCAAAATTCCTGTATGAATGTGAAAAAAACTGCTTGAACATGTAGAACACCACCGCCGGGCCGTTGAGTATCGCCTGACGCTGGTGTTCTTTGTGCTGGTTCAAGCTTATTCGCGTATGGTGACCCGGGTTCCGATAGGTACAATTGCTGCCAGGGAGAGAACGTCCTCGTTGTGCATGCGAATACAGCCGTGGGAGACCATTTTGCCGATAGAGGAGGGATCATTGGTTCCATGAATGCCGTAGTGCGGTTTGGAGAGCCCCATCCAGAAGGCACCGAAGGGTCCGCCGGGATTGGGTTGTTTGTTGATGATTGTGTATTCACCTGCCGGAGTAACGGTCAGCATTTTGCCGATGCCGACGGGGAACCCTCTGATCACGGTGTTGTCATCCAGCAGATACAGCATCCGCTGCGACAGATCAACGATAATACGGTAATTGGGCATGTTATCAGATCTCCTTTGCTATCATGATATGTGTGGAGTGAGATGATGTTCATAAAGGAAAAGACTGCTCTGCTTGGCAGCAGAACAGTCTTCGAAGGGGACTTGGAGATATCAATGGATGTCGCGGAAAAGTCCAATGACTCTGCCCAAAATGGTAACGCGGTTAAGGCGTAGCGGTTCATAAGCCGGGTTCTCCGGCTGCAGGCGAATATGATCACGTTCTTTGTAAAAGGTCTTGACTGTTGCTTCGTCTTCTTCGGTCATTGCGACAACGATATCACCGTTATCTGCTGTTTGCTGCTGGCGGACGATAACATAATCGCCGTTCATGATACCAGCGTCAACCATACTGTCACCGAGTACTGAAAGCATAAAAACTTTGTTGTCGCCTACATAATGGCTAGGCAGTGGAAAGTAATCCTCAATATTCTCTGTAGCTGTGATCGGCACCCCGGCGGTAACCTTGCCCACTACTGGAATACGGGTAACCGTCTGGACGAATTGGTGAACATTCTCGGAGTCCTCTTGGCCGAGCAGTTCAATCGCACGCGGTTTTGTAGGGTCGCGGCGGATAAGGCCTTTCTTCTCAAGGCGGTCCAGATGGCCATGTACAGTGGAACTGGAGGCCAGTCCAACCGCTTCACCGATTTCCCGGACGGACGGCGGATAACCCTTGCTGCGGACTTCGTTACGTATAAATTCCAGGATCGCCAGCTGACGACTCGAAATCTTTGACATCGGAATCAACCCCATATACTATGTTTGGGAAAATTATAACATAGAACCTCCGTTCGTACAAACATAAGTTCTAAAAAATATGGAAATAACGGCATCAAAAATTAAGGGAACAATTGTTCGAAAAGGGTATTGTGCAAAACACATGTTCGTGCTATATTATTTTCGAAAGTAAGAACAAGTGTTTGGAGGTCGGTAAATATGTTAAAGTACAGCACATACCGCAGCATCTACGACGAGGTTCGCGAAGTTCATACAGCGGATAACCATTCTGCTTCTATTCATAGACTCGATATTAAGGAGCTTATCCTAGCATTGTTTACAGCATGCAAGGGGTTATTCCGCCAAGACAATTTTGTGAAGCTGGCTTTGGTTCTTCTTTTAGTTGTTTCCGGGTTTACTGTGGTTGGAAATGTTTTTGCGGGATCGGTGTCATTATTGAAGCAGGAGAAACGGGTGGTTGTCGAACCCGGGGACACTCTTTGGAGCATTGCATTGAAGAACAAGCCTGCTAATATGAAAACTGCCGTATATATAGAAGGAATCAAACGGACAAGCGGGTTGGATAACAGCAGCATCAAGGCTGGTGACGTGCTTACATTACCGGTATATTAACTGAAATTCATACCTCATACTTCCATGCAGAGAGCTTTCAGGGAGCAGACCTTGACAAGCTCTTTTTCTCATGGCACAGTTAGAATGAATTTAAAGGGGAGGGGAACACATTGAACATTGATCAATTGGTCGCACGTATTAACGAATTGGCACGCAAGCAGAAGAGTGACGGCCTGAATGAAGAAGAGCTGGCGGAAAGAGCCAAGCTCCGTGAGATCTATCTGGGCAACATCCGCAACAACTTCCGTGCTCAGCTTGATAACATTGAAGTTGTCGATAATTAAGCGCATGAACAAGGCTACATGGCATCTATAGACTGTGCCTGTTCCTTTTCATAGATATTACAGGATGACTAGGGGGAACTTACATGGCCCGTTCTTGGGAAAGAATGGTTCAACGCAACACACAGCAGCTTAACAAGCAGCGCAAGAAGCAGGGGAAAGAGTCCATTTATGCTTCAACCAGCTCTGCCGCTGCAAAGGGCAGTGATATTTTTAAAGGCCGCAACATTGTGTTTCCTGTAGTTTTGCTGCTGCTTGGGATTATGTTCTGGGTAGTTGGCTCAATAGACGAGGCCAGGGGGAGCGGTATACTGGCCAACTGGCTGGGAGTTGTGCTGTATTTCTTGCTGGCGGCACTGCTGTTCTTCCGGCGCCCTTATTTAAAGGTTGAACGCGCTAGGCTCTCCACAATCAAATTCAACCGTGAACGCTGGCTGCCGGCAGCCGATATTGAGAAGATCATCGTGACCCGCAGCGCAGTCTCAATTAAATATAAGGGTAAACGTACACAATGGGTTTTCTCCAAGCTGCTCAACCGTTATGACATTCAGGCTATGGGAGAACGTCTGGAGCAATTTGCCAAGCAGAATCATGTAGAAATCGTTAACGAGTAGAAAGATATACCAGCATAGGGAGAGGGAGAAAACAATGCCGATTTCCGCCGTACTCTTTGACCTTGACGACACATTACTCTGGGATGAACGGAGCGTTGAGGAAGCTTTCCGCACTGCCGCTGAAGCGGCGGGGGATTCCGTTAATCCGCAGGAGCTGGAGGCCGCTGTGCGCCGGGAAGCGAGAAGCCTTTACGAGTCGTATGACACATTCCCGTTCACCAAGCTGATCGGGATCAATCCTTTTGAAGCGCTGTGGGGGAATTTTACTGCCGGAGAGCAGCCGGAATTCCGCCGGATGGAGCAGCTTGCTCCCGTCTATCGTAAGGAATCGTGGCGCCGCGGCTTGGCCGCGCTTGGCATTGACGATGAAGCGCTGGCGGAAACGCTGGCTGCCCGGTTTGCCGCTGAACGCCGCAGCCGGCCGTACATGTATGAAGAAACGCTGCAGGTGCTGGATAAGCTGCGCGGCAAGGTTAAACTGCTGCTGCTCACGAACGGCTGTCCGGCGCTGCAGCAGGAGAAGCTGGACGGTGTGCCTGAGCTGATTCCTTATTTTGACCACATTGTTATTTCGGGCAGCTTCGGCAAAGGGAAACCGGACAAGAGCATCTTCATGCACGCGCTGGACCTGCTGGAAATCTCCCCTGAGCAAGGGGTGATGGTCGGCGACAAGCTGACAACGGATATTCTTGGCGGGCTTGGCGCTGGCCTGACCACCGTCTGGATTAACCGGAACGGCAAAGAACCGGACCCGGAAATTCAGCCGGATTACCAGATCGGCCATCTTGCGGAGCTTCTTCCGCTGGTAGAATCTCTATAGTGAATCTTTGATTAAGCCGGGTATCCTCATGCGGGATGTCGGCTTTTTTTGCGTCTACATATCAGTGCGGAAAAGTAAATCATAATGCGGAATGGTGTGTATATGAGTAAGATCACGACAGAGAAAGAAAATGTGAGTTTTATTTCCGAAAATCTGAATATTATGTGTATAATGAGCAAAGAAGCATCTCGCAAGATGTCAGTATCATTGAAACCTACCACTTAACCGGGAGGACTCCAAATGATCAACCATAAAAAGCTGGCGGCATTTTTGTTGATTGTTATTACAGTAGCGGTAGCAGGCTGTTCAGGAAATTCGGGAGCAGACGGGCAGATGAATACAGCGGCAAATATGCCGATGGAGCCTATCAAAGTAGAGCTGAGCTGGACTCCGCAGCAGGTCTCCGTTAACCAAATGGTAACATTCGAGGCTGTGGTGACACAGGCAGGCGAGCCTGTAGATGATGCGAAAGAGGTTGTTTTTGAAATCATAAATAAGAAAGATAAAAGCCGGAAATATGAGTTCACAGGCGAATCATCGGGAAATGGGAAATACAAGGCTGATGGAACTATTGAAGAAGAAGGGGAGTTTACTGTAACCTCCCATGTAACCGCGAGAACGCAGCACTCTATGCCGAGCAGGGAGCTTTTGGTACAGCCGTAAATCATTATTTTTTAGAGACTGAGGCTGTTGCCAGCAATTACGTATAATGCAGAGAGGAAAGGAAGGCTTTTCGAATTCCTGTTATTCTGCTAAACTTACTCTAATGTTTTTCTGGGGGGATAGAAAGTGGCTAAATTCACACTTGCTGATAGCTTACAGCAGCGCATACTGATTCTTGATGGAGCAATGGGCACAATGATTCAACAGGTGCCGCTTACCGGGGAAGATTTTGGCGGAGAAGAGCTGGAAGGTTGTAATGAAATGCTGGTGCTTACCCGGCCAGAGGTGATACAGAACATTCATGAGAAATATCTTGAAGCCGGCGCCGATTTGATCGAGACCAATACTTTTGGGGCAACCTCTGTGGTGCTTGCTGAATATGACATTCCGCAGCGGGCGCGCGAGATAAATCTTACAGCCGCCAGGCTTGCCAGAAATGCTGTGGAGAAATATGATACGCCGGAACATCCGCGCTACGTAATCGGAGCTATGGGACCAACCACGAAGACGCTCTCGGTCACTGGCGGCGTTACGTTCCAGGAGCTGGTTGAGAGCTATGAGGAGCAGGCGGTTGCGCTGATTGACGGTAAGGTGGATGCGCTGCTGCTCGAAACATCCCAGGATACGCTGAACGTAAAGGCTGGAAGCATCGGCATCCGCAATGCCTTTGAACAGACCGGTGTTACGCTGCCTGTAATGATCTCGGGGACGATTGAGCCTATGGGTACTACACTGGCTGGTCAGAACATTGAAGCCTTCTATATCTCGCTGGAGCATTTGAAGCCGATTTCCGTCGGCCTGAACTGCGCGACCGGACCGGAGTTTATGCGGGATCATATCCGGTCGCTGTCGGCAATTGCTTCGGCGGCGGTGAGCTGCTATCCGAATGCCGGACTGCCGGACGAGAACGGGAATTATCACGAGTCGCCGGATTCGCTTGCCCGCAAGCTTGCGGGTTTTGCCGAGAAGGGGTGGCTGAACATCGCCGGAGGCTGCTGCGGAACGACACCGGATCACATCCGGGCGATGGCAGAGACGCTGTCTGCCTATCCGCCGCGTGTACTGGAAGGCCAGCATCCACCCGCACTGTCGGGAATAGAGCCTGTATATATTGAGAACGACAACCGCCCTTATATGGTGGGTGAACGTACGAATGTGCTCGGCTCGCGGAAATTCAAACGCCTGATTGTCGAAGGCAAATATGAAGAAGCTTCAGAAATCGCCCGCGCCCAGGTGAAGAGCGGTGCGCAGGTTATCGACGTCTGCGTGCAGGACCCTGACCGTGATGAAAGCGAAGATATAAAGCGATTCTTGGAGCTTGTAGTTAAAAAGGTTAAAGTGCCTTTGATGATCGACACCACTGATCCGAAGGTTATTGATCTGGCGCTTCAGTACTGCCAGGGCAAAGGGATAATTAATTCCATTAACCTTGAAGATGGTGAAGAAAAGTTCGAGCGGGTCACTCCGCTGATTCATAAATATGGTGCAGCGATTGTTGTGGGCACTATTGACGAGACTGGACAGGCGATCCAAGCTTCGGACAAGCTGGAGGTGGCCAAACGCTCCTACGACCTGCTGGTGAATAAATACGGACTGGCTCCGGAGGATTTGATTTTTGACACGCTTGTATTCCCGGTAGGTACGGGAGATGAGCAGTATATCGGCTCTGCCAAAGAGACAATTGAAGGTATCCGTCTGATCAAAGAAGCCCTTCCGGGCGTGCACACCATTCTGGGGATCAGCAACGTCTCGTTTGGTCTGCCGGAGGCGGGACGCGAGGTGTTGAACTCGGTGTTCCTCTATGAATGCACCAAAGCCGGACTTGACTATGCCATTGTGAATACGGAAAAGGTGGAGCGCTATGCTTCCATTCCCGAAGAGGAACGGAAGCTTGCCGAGCAACTGATCTACAATACGAATGATGATACTTTATCCGCCTTTGTTGCTGCTTTCCGCGGTAAAAAGGTGGAGAAGAAAGAGAAAATCTCCAACCTGTCACTGGAGGAGCGTCTGGCTTCTTATGTGGTGGAGGGGACTAAGGAAGGCTTGATTCCCGATCTGGACGAAGCTTTGAAAAAATCGGGTCCGCTGGAGATTATCAATGGCCCGCTGATGGCGGGGATGTCCGAGGTCGGCAGGCTGTTCAACAACAATGAGCTAATCGTCGCTGAAGTGCTGCAAAGCGCTGAAGTGATGAAGGCTTCTGTGGGGCATCTGGAGCAGTTCATGCAGAAGGATGAAACCTCGGTGAAAGGTAAAATTATGCTGGCCACCGTTAAAGGCGATGTGCATGATATCGGTAAAAACCTTGTGGAGATTATCCTCTCCAATAATGGATATGAGATTGTTAATCTGGGTATAAAGGTACCACCGGAGAATATCATCGAAGCTTTCCGGCGGGAGAAGGCCGATGCGATCGGGCTGTCCGGTCTGCTTGTGAAATCGGCCCAGCAAATGGTGCTGACCGCCCAGGACCTCCGCAATGCGGGGATTGATGTTCCGATCCTGGTGGGCGGCGCCGCACTGACACGCAAGTTCACTAAGACGCGTATCCGGCCTGAATATGATGGACTGGTGTTATATGCCAAGGATGCCATGGATGGTCTGGACATCGCGAACCGGCTGATGAATCCGGAAGAGCGGGCCAAAATCGAGGAAGAAGTGCGCCTTGAAGCGGAGACGGCTGTAGCGGTAGCGCCACAGCAGGATCTGCCGACATTGACCCGGGCGGTCCGTTCCAAAATTTCAGCAGATGCGCCGGTCTTTACTCCGCCGGATCTGGAGCGCCATGTCATGCGCAACTACCCGCTTGGGCATATTATTCCTTATGTGAATATGCAGATGCTGCTGGGCCACCACTTGGGTCTTCGCGGTTCGGTTGAAGCCCAGCTTGCTGCCGGCGATCCGCGCACTGTGGAGCTGAAGGATACGGTGGATGATATTCTGCATCAGGCAATGCTGGAAGGGACGATTACGCCGCATGCAATGTATCAGTTTTTCCCGGCTCAATCGCAAGGGAATGATATTCTGATATATAACCCGCAGGATACGTCCCAGATTCTGCACACCTTCACCTTTCCGCGTCAGAATGTTGAGCCGTATCTTTGCCTGTCCGACTTCCTGAAGCCGGTGGACAGCGGGATTATGGATTATGTGGGCTTCCTGGTTGTTACTGCTGGTCATGGGGTCCGTGAGATGTCGACAGAGCTGAAGGAGAAGGGGGATTACCTTCGTTCCCATGCCCTTCAGGCGGTGGCGCTGGAGGTCGCAGAAGGGCTTGCGGAACGCGTCCACCATATGATGCGGGATACTTGGGGCTTCCCTGACCCGGCGGATATGACCATGAAACAAAGACACGGTGCCCGCTATCAGGGGATTCGCGTATCCTTTGGTTATCCGGCTTGCCCGGATCTGGAGGATCAAGGGCCGCTCTTCAAGCTGCTCTCTCCAGAGGACATCGGTGTGCATCTAACCGAGGGCTTTATGATGGAGCCGGAAGCCTCAGTGTCGGCGATGGTCTTCGCCCATCCTGAAGCGCAGTATTTCAATGTGGAGAAGCAGTAATTGCCATAACATACACTCGTCTGCTCGGGATTATCCTTCATAACAGCGGAACCTCCCGTAACCGGGAGGTTTTTTGCTGAATCGGCTTTTTACCAAAAGATGATTTTTTGTCTCAAAAAGGGTAGAATTCACTGCATGGGATTCTGACATGATCAGTTGCTGTTTGGAAAGAAGGAAGAAAGGAGGATTTCGATGGAATTATACTTTTTGGGCACGAATGCCGGGGTGCCGACGCTGCAGCGGAATGTAACTTCCGTTGTGCTCAGGCTGCTTGAGGAACGGCGCAGCTTCTGGATGTTCGACTGCGGAGAAGGCACGCAGCATCAGGTTCTCCGTTCTCCGCTGCGGCTCGGCAAGCTGGAAAAGCTGTTCATTACCCACCTTCACGGTGACCACTTGTTCGGATTACCGGGTCTAATCTCCAGCCGTGGCTATCAGGGAGGTACCGCTCCGCTGACCGTCTATGGCCCGCCGGGCCTGAAAGCATATTTGGATATCTCATTGTCGGTAAGCCAGTCCCGCATTCCCTACAAGCTGGAGGTTGTTGAACATAACGGCGGACTTGTATTCGAGGATGACGGCTTTAAGGTTGAAGCAGGACTGCTGGAGCACCGGATTGACAGCTATGGCTACCGTATCACGGAGAAAGACAGCCCGGGCAATCTGAATACAGAACTGCTGCTCAGCTACGGACTCAAACCGGGACCGCTTTACGGCAAGCTGAAAAAAGGTGAAGATATAACGACAGAGGATGGAGTTCTTATCCGGGCAGCCGAGGTACTGAACGCACCAAAGCGTGGCCGCATCATAACCGTTCTCGGCGACACTAGACCCTGTCCGGGAGTCTTGCCGCTTGCCGAGGACGCGGACTTGATCATCCATGAGGCGACGTTTGCCCATGATCTGGCGGACATGGCCTTTCAGTATCATCACAGCACAGCCCGTCAGGCGGCTGAGCTGGCGCTCGCAGCAGGAGGGCGGGAGTTGCTGCTGACCCATTTCAGCTCCCGCTACACCTCTCAGGAAGAGCTTATTCCGCTCCTTGAGGAGGCGCAGGCTATTTTCCCGAAAACTCTGCTGGCCGAAGAATTTTGTGCCTTTCCGGTGCACCGGAGAGCCCCTGCCAATACCCCGGGAAATGCCTTGGGGAAATGAATTATTTTCCGGGAAAGCGCAGGAACTGACAGTGCTATGCCAAAAAGATCCTGCAATGGCGGCGCTTCGCTAGCATTCGACGGAGGATGTTGAATTTTGGATGGTGCACACCATTAATTATTAATACTATTAATTATATTTATGAGAGAGTTGAGGTCGCCATGAATGATGTCGGAGGATTATTGATAGATCTGGATGGAACCTTGTATCACGGAGGGCGGATGATTCCCGGAGCCGACCTCCTTATAGCCGCATTGCGCCGTGCTAAGCTTCCCTTCCTGTTCGTTACGAACAACTCGTCACGGACTCCGGCGGGTGTCGCGGCACATCTGCGCGGGATGGGCATTGAAGCAAAGGCGGAGGAGGTCTGCACTTCTTCTATGGCGGCGGCCCGCTATATCGCCGAGGAATCGCCCGGTGCAACAGTGGCGATACTTGGAGAAGAGGGATTGATCCAGGCTTGCAGCGAATCGGGCTTGACGCTGGTATCTGAAGCCCCGCAATATGTTGTGCAGGGGATTGACCGGTCATTTACATATGAATCGCTGGCCCGGGCTTCACGCTGGATTCGTGAGGGCGCAAGGTTCGTGCTGACGAATCCCGATCTGATGCTGCCCTCCGATGACGGGGTGATGCCAGGAGCGGGCACACTCGGAGCCGCCATTGAAGCGGCAAGCGGGCGAGCGCCTGTGGTGATCGGTAAACCGGAATCCCACCTGATTACCTACGCCACGGCTCTGCTCGGCATCAAGCCAGGTGCAGCGGTTGTGGTTGGAGACAACATGCGTACGGATATTTCGGCGGGAGCCCGGGCGGGCTGCCGGACGATTCTGGTGCTGACCGGACTGACGACACAGGATAATTTGGAGCATTACGAGAGAATTACCGGTGTCACCCCTGATGAAATTTGTGCTGATTTAGCTGAACTTATGGGTACGCTCGGTGTATAATGTCAAGGATGTGCTTTTACCTACATACGAAGGGACGATGTAATGATGCCGGAACTGCCGGAAATGGAGAATTACAGGAAGCTGCTCAGCCAGCATATCATAAATGTTCCAATAACGGGTGTAACCGTAAATCGTGAGAAGACGATCAACCTGGCGGCGGACGAGTTCACGAAAACCCTGATCGGCGCACGTATAGTATTTGTGGAGCGGCGGGCGAAGCATATTCTGTTCCATCTTCACGATGGCCGCAGGCTGCTGCTGCATTTGATGCTGGGGGGATTGCTGTTCTACGGTACAGAGGAAGAGCGGCCGGAGCGTACTACACAGGTAGAGCTGGCTTTTGGTGATCATATCCTCTACTTCATGGGGCTGCGGCTGGGTTATCTGCATCTGCTGTCCGTGAAGGAGAGCGAGGCGGCGATGGGCAAGCTGGGTCCTGAGCTGCTGGACCGGCGGATGAATGCAGAACGTTTTGCCGGGCTGCTGAAGGGCCGGAGGGGGTCGCTGAAAAGCCTGCTGGTGAACCAGCAGGTGATGGCTGGAATCGGCAATTGCTATGCCGACGAAATCGCTTTTGACGCCAGGCTGCTGCCAACGGCGCTGGTACAGAATCTGTCACCTGAAGCGGTAACACGGCTGTACAACAGTGTCCGCAAGGTGCTGACCGAGGCGACTGAAATCGGCGGCTATATGGAAATGCCTTTTATGACTGGCGATACCGTTACCGGTACTTATAACGACCATTGCAAGGTCTACGACCGTGAAGGCGAGCCTTGTCTGCGCGGCGGGGGAACGATTGTCAAAACAGAGCTGTCCGGACGCAAAGTGTTTTATTGCCCGGATTGCCAGCATGCCGAGTAGCCCCAAAATCGGGGCGCATGTCAGCACTCGCGGAGGATTTGGGCGGGCAGCCCGGTTCGCCTGGGAGAGCGGTGCGACATGCTTTCAATATTTCCCCAAGAACCCGCGGAGCTTGCGGCTGAAAGCGCTGGACAGGCGTGATGCGGAGAGCTGCGCTGCCTTTTGCCGGGATAAGGGGGTGGTGTCCATTGCCCACACTCCTTACCCCACGAATATGGCGGCAGGCACGGGCGGAGCGGCGTCAAGAGCGGTTATGGTGGCTTCTTTGCGAAATGATCTTGAGCTTGCCGAGGCTTGCGGTTCGCTGGGCATTGTGGTTCATTTTGGACATTTTGGCGGTATAGAGCCGTTACAGGGTTATCGAAATATTATACAATGTATGAATGATGCGCTAGAGGGCTGGCAAGGACAGGCCAAGCTGCTGATTGAGAATCAGGCGGGCAATCACGGAAGTGAGGGCATGGCTCTGGAGGAACTGGTCAAGGTGCGCGAGCTAAGCAGGTTCCCTGAGAAGATTGGGTTTTGTTTAGACACCTGCCATGCCTTTGCCGCCGGAATCTGGAATCCGCAGCATACGGACGAATTTGTGCAGCGTGGAGCCCAGCTGGGCTACTGGGAGCAGCTCGCTGCTGTACATTTGAATGATTCGCAGTATGCTTTTGGATCGCGCCGTGACAGGCATGCTTCCATAGGGAAAGGACTTATCGGTGAGGCTGGGCTGAAGAGTCTGCTGCTCACGGAACCTTTTCGTAATGCGGCCATTGTCATGGAAACCGGGAAGGGGCCGGATGGCAGCCACCGGGAGGAGATTGCCCTTGTACGGAAATGGTATGAAGCGGAGGAACGGGCGTGATCAACGTTTTTATGGACGATTACAGAAAACAGCCTAAGGGATTCGTGCTGGCACGGACTACCGAAGAATGCCTTCTGCTGCTGCGCGAGTGCGAGGTCCGTATTTTGTCGCTGGATTATGACATGGGTCCTGGGGATTTCAGCGGTGGTGAGGTTGCAAGGCGGATCGTGCTGGAGGGGCTGTTCCCCTGGGAAATTTATCTGCATACGTCCAGTCACCAGGGCCGGAAGGAAATGTACGAAACCTTGTATCCCGCTATTTCTGATGCTGATCTGCTGCATAACGGGCCGCTGGACCCTGGCAGGCTGGCAGAGATTGCGGAGAGGGCGGAGCACTGATGAAGGAAATGAATCAAGCGGAGCTGCTGGAAAGGCTGGAGCAGAAGGGAGAACCATTGGTTGTGTTCTTCTATACTCCGCTATGCGGTACTTGTAAAGCTGCCAGGCGCATGCTAGAGGTGGCGGAGCATCTGCTGCCGGAGAATCTCCTGATTGCTGCGGGAAATGTGAACATGCTGCCTGAGCTTGTGATGGCGTACCGGATTTCCAGCGTGCCTGCACTACTGGTGGCATCCGCAGACCGCAGATCAGCTCCGGCAATCTATTATTCGATGGGCTCTGTGGAACGGGTACTGGACTACATAAGGAGTGTGATCTCATAATGATTTCTTTACAACATCTTAGCCTGCGCAGGGAGAATAACCTGATCCTGGATGATGTGTCGCTCGAAATGAAGCAGGGCGAAAACTGGGTGATCCTCGGACGGAACGGCTCGGGCAAAACAACGCTGCTGGAAATGATGACCGGCTATTTGTTTCCAAGCAAAGGTTCGGTTGAAGTGCTGGGTTATAAATATGGTGAGTGTGATTTGCGCGAGGTGCGCAAGGAGATCGGCTATATCGGCCCCTCGCTAATGGAAAAGCTGTCGCTGAACGATCCTGTATGGGAGGTTGTAGCAACAGGGGCTTATGCGTATCTTCGCTTCTACCAGCAAATTCCCCGCACTGTACAAGAGCAGGCGCTCCACCTGCTGGAGGATATGAATCTCGGTGAGATGGCCAATCACCCTTTTGGAACTTTGTCGCAGGGAGAGCGCAAAAAAGCCATGCTCGCCCGCTGCCTGATGGCTGAGCCGAAGCTGCTGATCCTAGACGAGCCTTGTGCCGGACTTGATCTGTATGAACGCGAGAAAATGCTTGCGGAAATCGACAAGCTGAAGCAGCGTGATGTATCCGTGGTGTACGTTACGCATCATGTGGAGGAAATTGTACCGCTCTTTACGCATGTGGCGCTGATCCGTGGCGGCAAGCTGGCCGGCTCCGGCCTCAAGGAAGAAGTATTGACTAAGGAAATGATCTTGGCCACTTACGATATTCCTGCTGATATTGAATGGGATAGCGGTCGTCCCTGGATTAAAATAAGACCTGGAGGCAAAGCCATTTGAGCAATTTCATGGAAACAACCGTAGAGCAGACCACTGCTCCGGAAGCAAAAATACATTCAAGATATATCTGCACCGCCAATCACGGGTTCGCGCCGTATGCCCAGGAAGAGCTGCGCCGTCTGTTCGGGGCGGTGAAGAGTACGCTCTTGCTGCCGGGAGAGATCTTCCTGGCTACGCTGGAGGCTGAGCCGGAGGAGGTGTCGCGCGTTCTTGCGGGCCATCTGCCGATCTTTCTGCGGCATATTCAGCCGGTGCAGTTCCAGGATCAGGGCGACATGTCTGCGCTGGAACGGTTATCCGTCTATTTGAGCCGCCGCAGTGAGCTTGCGGGTGAGAAGGTGTCGCTGCATGTCCGCAAGGGCAGCAGCTCCTTCTGGCCCGACAGCCCGGGCGAGCTACGGGAATGGCTGCAGGGGCGGCTAGAGGCGCTTGGAGCCGAATTTACCGTACAAGAGCCTGCTTGGGTGATTTCGGTCTATGCCGATGGCGATGCGCTGTATGCCGGTGTCTCCCGCCCCGAGGATAATCTGTCGAGCTGGAACGGCGGGATGATTCGCTTCCGCAAGGAGGACGGGCAGATTTCGCGGGCCAAGTTCAAGCTGATGGAGGCGGAGAAGGAATTCTCGATTCCATTCTATAACTTCCGGAATGCGGTGGATATCGGTGCATCCCCGGGCGGCTGGACTTCATTCCTGCTGGAACGCGGCCTCAAGGTGACTGCCGTTGACCCGGCGCTCATGCATGAGTCGCTGCGCAATAATCCGAAGCTGAAGATTCTGCGCAAAAATGCCGGGGAAGTCAAATTCCGGGATAATGAGTTTGATCTGCTGGTCTGTGATATGAGCTGGAGTCCCAAGCTGATGGCTAAGCTGGTCACCGGACTGCTGCACAGTCTGTCGCCCGGCGGAACAGCCATCGTCACTGTAAAGCTGATGCACAAGAAGCCGATGGCAGTGATTAAGGAGATTATCGCCATGTTCGAGGGCGAGCGGATGCAAGTTCAGCGGGCAAAGCAGTTGTTCCATAACCGTGATGAAATAACACTTTATATGATTAAGTATTAGGCAGCAGATTTTTTAAAATTTACGAAAGTAACTTAGAGGGAAAGCATCCCGTTTCTACGTTGGCGGCTATACGCCGTTTTAAGCGTGGATAACGGTGGCTTTCCCTCTTTTTTTGTGCTGACTTAAGGTGAAGAAATGGAGGAGACATAATGATTTTTGAATCAAAGCTTAGAGCCGGAGAGCTGCTTGGCGGCAGATACAGAATTGTCAGAGCTATAGGGACGGGTGGCATGAGCCGGGTGTTTCTGGCTGAAGATATGCGTCTTCAGGGCAAACACTGGGCAGTGAAGGAGAGTGTAAGTCCAGAAAGGGCTTATGGTGACATTGAGGCGGAAGCGGAGCTGCTGATCTCACTGAGCCACCCGTTGCTGCCGCGAGTTGCCGATTTTTTTCCTCCCGATCAGGAGGGCTACTGTTATCTGGTGATGGATTATATTGAAGGTGTGACGCTGGGCCAATATATTTCGACAAACCCGGGGCCGCTGCCGGTGAAAAGCATCCTCCGGTATGCCGGGCAGCTGCTGGAAGTGCTGCAATATTTGCACGGGCATCATCCGCCGATTGTTCACCGCGATATGAAGCCGGGAAATATTATGCTGACAGGGCGCGATGAGCTGCTGCTGATCGACTTCGGCATCGCACGCAAATTCAGAAGCGGAGCCGGTGAGGACACCGAGAAGCTGGGGACGGTTGGTTTTGCCGCCCCGGAGCAATACGGCGGTGGCCAAAGCCATCCGGTTTCGGATCTGTACGGATTAGGCGCACTTCTGCTATATATGGCTTCCGGCGGACAACATAGCCGCTGGCAGCCGGGAATGGAGGATAAGCTGCGTTCCCTACTGCCGGACGCCTTAATTCCAGTAATACGGCGTCTGCTGCGCCAGCATCCCGAAGACAGGTACCAGAGCGCTGAAGAGGTATTGCTGGCTTTGGAGCCCATTGAAGCTGCAGTGGAACATGCTCAGGAGAGAAGCGGTCTGAGCAGTCAGACAGTCATGGTCCGGCAAGGCAACGCAACCACAGCTGTAGCTCTGCTTGGCGTAGCTCCCGGACTGGGGACAACCCATACCTCCCTGGCTGTAAGCAGTTATCTTGCACGAATTGGGCCTACGGCTTGGTTGGACGCCAGTCCTGATTTGGCGGTCTACGACCGGATTTGCAATCTGCTCGAAGCGCCAAGGGTAGCCGGGGTTGCCGGTAATTCACAAGCTCCATTGATATGGAGAGGGGTTCATTATTGGAGAAAAGCTCCAGAGGGCAATATCACAGAACTGTTGAATCGTGAGTACTCGTACGTGGTTCTTGATCTGGGAACAGTGGAGAATCCCGGTGCGCTGCAGGAATTCGCAGCCAGTGAAATCCCGCTCCTCATAGCTTCGGGCGCAGACTGGCGGCTGGAGGAAACGCTGCACTGGCTCGCTCGAAACGGGCTGGTGCCGCAGCCAGGCTGGCGGATTTGTCTGCCGCTTGCCAGCCGCGCGGCGGCAGATCTGCTGGGCGCTGCCCTGGGCAGCAAGGTTCACGCTCTGCCTTATCAGCAGGATCCTTTTCAGCAGAAGGGCAAGCTGTTTGATACGCTTGACGAGCTATTGAAAGAACAGCTACCGGGACGGAAATATGCAAAACGTGGCGGGATTTTTCAGAAAAAATCATAAAATCAATTTCCTATATCAGCAGGATGCTTACTTATGCTAAAATAAATCGTTGTATGTTTGGTTCGGTATAATATAAGCAGAAGTCGGGGAAGAGCAGTGATATGCTGCTATTCTCCGGCTTTTAACTATACAGGGGGTTCTGGAATGAGCCATAACGAAAAAGATAAAAGCGCTCCAGCGCAGGAGCATGGACGGGACGGGCGCTACTCGCGCCAGGTGAGGTTCAGCCCTTTCGGGGCGGAGGGGCAGGCGGGACTTGCCGGCTCAACCGTACTTGTCGTCGGTGTGGGCGCGCTTGGTACAGGGATTGCCGAGACCTTGGCGCGCTGCGGAGTCGGGCGGATTATTCTGGCTGACCGCGATTATGTGGAATGGAGCAATCTGCAGCGGCAGCAGCTCTATACCGAGGAGGACGCCCGTCAGCGTATGCCCAAAGCTGCCGCCGCCAAGGTGCGGCTTGAGCAGATTAACTCGGAGATCATGATAGAGGCACATGTTCTGGATGTACGCGCTGAAGAGCTGGAGAATCTGCTCACGGGTGTAGATCTGATTATGGATGGGACCGATAATTTTGATACCCGGCTAATCATCAACGATATGGCTCAGAAGCATGGCATCCCCTGGATTTATGGGGCTTGTGTCGGAAGCTACGGGATTACATACACAATTCTCCCGGGAGAAACCCCGTGCTTGAACTGTCTGCTAGGGGCTGTTCCGCTTGGCGGGGATACCTGCGACACAGCGGGGATTCTCCCGCAGGCTGTGCAACTGGTTACAGCGAACGGCACCGCTGAGGCGCTGAAGCTGCTGGGCGGACGCCGCGAACAACTGCGGAGTAAGCTTCTGTCGTTCGATGTGTGGCGCAACGAGCATCAGGAGATTGGTGTAAAAGCCGCCAAGAAGACTGATTGTCCTTCCTGCGGGAGCCATCCGATCTATCCTTACCTGACGGCAGCGAACACAGAACGCAGTGATGTGCTGTGCGGCAGAGATACCGTACAGATCCGGCCGGCGAATCGCCGGAAGCTGAACCTGCAGGAGACGGCCAGCCGCCTCTCCAGACTGGCTGTCGGCAAGGTCGAAAGCAACCCGTACTTGGTTTCCTTCACGGAGGAACCATACCGGATGGTTATCTTTGCCGACGGGCGGGCTTTGATTCATGGAACAAATGATGTTGCCGCCGCCCGCAGCTTTTACCACCGGTATTTCGGATAGCCGCTTCACATTAATTGAGCAAAGAGACCATTCCCCGGGAATGGTCTCTTTGCTTTGCGGGAACTCTATAAATGATCTGCAGCGGTGCTGCCGTTGCAAGGCTGACTTCATGCGGGGGATACATTGTGAATGAGAGAATTATCTGGTTTGCGGCCGGGCATTCCCCTGATGCCAATGAAACTGCAGAAGCGGGTAAGCGGAGAAATGAAGAGCGCTTGACTCTGGAACATGCGCTGCAAGAGCTGGGACTGCAAACGACAATGAGCGAAGATCTGGGGGATCTTCGCTCATTGCTGTCCAGTCTGGACCCTGTATTGCTGCTTACAGAGCTGCACCATGCTGCAGAGTGGGAAGGGTGGGGGATAATTACCGACCTGAGAGAGCAGGGGAGAATACTGCCAGTAATGGTGATTTCCTGCGGAGAGTATGGTGAAGAGGCTGTAGCGGCATTTGATGCAGGTGGTAATGAGTACATGGTGAAGCCGGTACATATCGGTGAGTTCAAATGCAGAGTCGAGAATTTATTAAAACTTACAGGCCGCCGCCATGACCATTCAGCGCTGCTTAGAATAGATGGTCTGATTCTCGATCCCAGCCGCCGGCTGGTTAGCCGGGATGGAACAGAACTGAAAATGACCCCCAAAGAGTTCGATCTGCTCTATTATCTGGCTCAAAATCTGGGAGTGATTTGCCCCCGCGACGAAATTCTAAAGCAGGTTTGGGGATATCATTTCCAAGCCGACACCAATGTGGTTGATGTGTATATCAGACATATCCGTTTGAAAGTGGACAAAGGCCATAAGAACAAATTGATTCATACAGTACGCGGTACCGGATATGTACTGCGGGCACCGGAATACGGCGCCGCACAATGATAATCACAATATGATCATCTACAACTCTTTACTATATTCCAATTACGATAAAAGAGCTGCTACAGTACCCGGCGTGCTTTCAGGAATGTTTTCGTCCAGTGGTTTGAGTTCACGTCGGAAATCGTTACACCCGGAGCACCGTAGGTATGAAGCATTTTACCGTTACCCATGTAGACAGCCACGTGGGTTACATTATGGCCGTTTGCTCTGCTACCGCTGGAGAAGAACAATAAATCGCCTGCCCGCAGGTTTGCTTTGGATACAGGTGTACCTACTGTGGATTGCGCCACAGAGGTGCGGGGCAGGTTGATTCCGTATTTGCCGAAAATGTATTTAGTGAAGGACGAGCAGTCAAAGGTTCTGGTTGAAGTAGTTGGAGCGCCGAACTCATAACGAACGCCCATGAATTTACTGCCTAAGTTGACAATGTTCTGTCCGGTAGAAGATGTTACAGACGCGGCAGCAGCGGGTGCTGTTCCGGCGCTGGTTGCCATCAGAGTGCTCAGGCCAATCGTGGTGCACATACCTACGACTATAGCTTGCTTAAACCATTGATGTTTTTTCATGTTGTAATACCTCCTAGGTTTTGTTGTTGAAAGTTTCTAGTGTCTTGCTCTGTTCGTAGTATAGCAGGTTATTCATGTCCTAAATTCTGGAGAAGGTGCCGCTAATCCAAGCCGGGCATGCGTTGGAAGCGTTTTATTAAAAGTTCATTAAAAGTTACAAAAAATTAATATTTACACCTCTCCAGCACTGAAAAAAGCCGGTAATCCCTTGAGTGGAAGGGGTTTACCGGCTTTCAACGTTTGAAGCTAAAAGTTACAACGATGTTTCTAAATTACATATGTACTTAGTCTTTGCTTTGAACAATTAGCAGCAGACCGCTCTCAATAGTGACGGTTCCGGAAGCTGCAGTCAGGACATTGCTTACGCCAAGAGATTGTCCCAGCTTCAAGGTGGCGCGAGTCAGCGGATATTGGAAGCCTTCAAGCGTGATGCCAGTTACCTCGGGTGTCAAAGGCAGCAGAGAGACATAGGTATATCCCAGATCTTGAACAACCGCCTGTGAACCAGTCAAGGTTATGTAATTATTTGAATCGACAACGGAGCAGAGCACCTGGCGCTGCGCCGCTCTTGTCATCATCTGAATGCTGGCCAGCGTGTGGTCAAAACGCGTTCCGGTTACGCCAAACAGCAGTATGGATTCAGGCTGCATGTCCAGTGCAAGATCAAAAGCCATTTCACTATCTGTCAAATCCTTGTCTACCGGATCAACGGCGATCGTTTTTTTGCTGCCTGCTTCGATTTGTTGAAAGTCCTCCTGGCTGACCGAATCGAAATCACCTACGGCAATATCGGGTGTAATTCCATGAGAAACTAGAAACAAAGCTCCTTTATCGGCACCGATGATGTAATCCCCTTCATCTAATTGAGACAAATATTCTGCGGACAGCTCGCCTCCGGCAAATATAATAACCCGTGTGGATGGCATGGGCCCCCTCCTTATATAGCTTAATTGTCACTCATCCTGACCAAGTATAATGCAGATCGAAAGGTTGTACAAATGCTGCGGTCCGCGATAAAATGAAGGTAGTAAAAATTGTATTGGAGGGTGAGAGGAATCTTAAAGGTACTGTTTGTATGTCTGGGCAATATTTGCCGCTCGCCGATGGCCGAGGCTGTTCTCCGCCACAAAATCATGGAGCGGAAGCTGTCAGCACAAATTTCAGTTGACTCTGCAGGTACCGGTGACTGGCATATCGGCAAAGGGCCGCATGAAGGAACTCGCTCAATCCTGGACCAGCACGGCATCAGCTATGAGAACATGAAGGCCCGGCTTGTGAAGAGCGGTGATTTTGAAGAGTTTCATTATATCATCTGCATGGATAAGTCCAATGGCGACAATGTCCGCAAAATCCCTGGCGGAGAGAAGGCAGAGCTGCTGTTCTTCATGGATTTATTGCCGGAGGAAGAGCTGCGGGAAGTGCCGGACCCTTATTTTACGGGGAATTTCGAACAGGTCTATGAATTGGTTAATGCAGGCTGTGATGTGCTGCTGGAGCGGATCATTAAGGACAAGCTATAGCTGATAACTATGATGGAGCTCCGCTTACTTTGGTTGCCGTCCTTATAAATAAGGACGGGCACCGCCTATGCCCATCCCGATATGAAAGCGCAAACACGCATATGAGATACATAGTTCTTGAGATGTTCATTATTTTTTTCGTTCAAAGCGGGGGTTATTTGTTTAAAAAATAGAGTAGTGATTCCGGCAGCTCCTTTTGCCAGAATCCCCAGAGATGGCGTCCGTCTTTTTCCCGGTAGGATACGGTCGCCCCGCGTGACTCCAGCAGTTCCTTGGTTTCCCGGTTCATCTGTACAAAATCGTATACGCCGGTATCCGTCTTATAGTTGGTCTCCTGAAGCCCAACCACCATGTTGATATCCAGCCAGGAAAGATCCTCCTCCAGTGCCAGAATCTCGCGGGTCTGCGGGTAATACGCTCCGGAAAGGCTCAGAACACGGCTGAACAGGCCCGGATACGCCAGTGCGAGATGCAGCGATACACTGCCGCCCAGTGAATCGCCTGCGATGATGCGTTCATCCGGCGTCCGGCGGACCGGATAATTATGTTCAATGAAGGGAATAATCTCTTCGGCAAAGCAAGACAGGTACTCCTTGAACCTGCTGCCAAAAGGAGCATACTCCTGCGTACGCACGGCAACATTGACTTCGACCCCGACGATGATGAACGGCTCGATATCCTGTTCCAGAATCAGTTGCCCGGCAAGGGTGGCGATGCGGCCGAAGTTGAAGAATTCCTCTCCATCCTGGCAGTAGACTACCGGGTAGCTGAGGACCTCGTTATAACCGGGAGGCAGATAGATGCGCAGCTTGCGCTCCTCCTGAAGATGCTTGCTCCACACGGTTTGCTTCAAAATGGTACGTTTCAGAAAAACAGGCTCACTCATGGCTGAATTCTCACCTTTCTTGTCGAAATTTTGCATTAGTCGTAGTGTTGCGTTAAAATTATCCACGCGGTAAATGTGTCAAATATCATTTACTTGCCAATTGAAAGTTTCTCTGTTACAGAATTTTTGATGACCTGTTATACATACAAAGTTTATGGAAACATAAATTTTATGCGTATTTCTTTGACGAAACAGATAAAACAGGTGTATAATAATTCTATAACAGAGGCCACTGATATTCAAATTTTTTTATTGAGGTGAAAATGATGACTAAAGTTCCTTACGAAGTGTATACAGAGGATGTGGAGGCCCTTTCGGTACTTTCCCCTGATGGAGAAGTTATCAATAAGGATAAGATGCCTGCACTTACCGACGATCAACTGAAAGAAATCATGTACCGTATGGTATTTACCCGGACCTGGGATGACCGGGCCGTCAATCTGGGCCGTCAAGGCCGCCTTGGTTTCTACGCACCGGTATCCGGACAGGAAGCCACAATGGTAGGCAGTGAATTCGCCCTGCAGAAAGAAGATTTCGTATGCCCTGGCTACCGTGATATTCCTCAGCTTGTATGGCATGGACTTCCATTATACCAGGCTTTCCTATATTCGCGTGGACATCAACATGGCGGACAGATTCCTGAGGGCGTAAATGTATTGATGCCTCAGATCATCATCGGCGCTCAAATCCTGCATGCTACAGGTATTGCAATGGGCTTCAAGCTGAAGAAGCAGCCAAATGTCGCAATTACTTACACAGGTGACGGCGGTTCTTCCGAAGGTGACTTCTACGAAGGTCTGAACTATGCCGGACGCTTCAAACTGCCGGTAATCTTCTTCGTACAAAATAACGGCTATGCTATCACAACTCCGTTTGCGAAACAAACGGCTGCCAAATCCATCGCCCATAAAGCGGTTGCTGCGGGTATCCCCGGCATCAAGGTCGACGGCATGGACGTCTTCGCGGTAATTTCCGCTGTGCAGGAAGCTGCCGAGCGCGCCCGCAAAGGCGAAGGAGCTACGCTGATTGAAGCTGTTACTTACCGTTTCCGTCCGCATTCCCTTTCCGACGACGCCAGCAAATACCGTTCCAAAGAAGAAGAAGGACAATGGAACGAGAAGGACCCGATTGCCCGTCTTGCCAAGTATCTGGAGAAGAAGGGTCTGTGGACCGAAGAAGATACAGTGCGCGTAAGAGAAGAAGCGAAAGCAACTGTAAACGAGCAGATTAAAAAAGCGGAGCAAACCGAAAAAATGACCGTTCCCGGCTTGATCGACAGCATGTTCGAGGTAACACCGAAACATCTGGAAGAGCAAAAAGCCGATTTTGAATAAGGGGGATATCAGGCAATGGCACAAATGAATATGAAAGAAGCAATCCGTGACGCAATGCGCGTTGAACTGAATCGTGACCCTAACGTTCTAATCTTCGGAGAAGACGTAGGTAATGTAGGCGGCGTCTTCCGTGTAACTGAAGGGCTGCAAAAGGAATTTGGCGAAGAGCGTGTATTTGATACACCACTTGCTGAATCCGCAATCGGTGGTCTGGCTTTTGGTCTCGGGGTACAAGGCTTCCGTCCAATCGCTGAAATCCAGTTCGTCGGCTTCATCTTTGAAGCACTGGATCAAATCGTAGTTCAGGCAGCACGCCTGCGCTGGCGTTCCGGGGGCAGATACAATGCTCCTGTAGTTTTCCGCACACCATTTGGCGGCGGCGTAAAAGCGGCCGAGCTTCATACAGATTCCCTGGAAGGCCTGATTGCCCAAAGCCCGGGGATCAAGGTTGTAATTCCTTCCAACCCATACGATGCCAAGGGACTTCTGATCGCGTCTATCCGTGATAATGACCCTGTGTTCTTCATGGAGCACTTGAACCTCTATCATGCATTCCGCGATGAAGTGCCAGAAGGCGAATACACCGTTGAGCTGGGTAAAGCAAATGTTGTCCGTGAAGGTTCGGATGTAACAATTATTGCTTACGGTCTGATGGTACATACTGCTACCAAAGCGGCCGATCAGCTTGAGAAGGAAGGCATTAAGGCTGAAATTATTGATCTGCGTACGGTTAGCCCGATTGACATTGATACAATTGTAGCTTCTGTGAAGAAGACCAACCGTGCAATTGTGGTCCAAGAAGCGCAGAAGAGCTCCGGCGTTGCTGCTGAGGTTATTGCACAAATCAATGAAAAAGCTATTCTCCATCTTGAAGCGCCTGTACTTCGTGTAGCAGGTCCGGACACCATCTATCCATTCGCGCAAATCGAGGATACTTGGATTCCTACACCGGCACGTGTCATTGCAGCCGTGAAGAAAGTTCTGGAATTCTAAGAATACAGCATCCTGCCGTCCTTGAATAAGGGCGGCGCCCGTTTCTGCAAACGAAACGGATGCTTTCGAAGTGAGTTTGCGAGAGTTGCAAGAAGTTATGCTCCATACAACTAAGCGTATCCTTTCGAAGCAAGTTTTGTACGTAGATAATTCATTGTAGTAATGCTAACAAAACTTTTAGGAGGTTATTAAGGTGGCAAAATTTGAGTACCGGTTCCCTGAGCTGGGCGAAGGTTTGCATGAAGGCGAAATTATCAAAATGCACATCAAAGCCGGCGATAAAGTAACCGATGACGATATCGTAATGGAAGTTCAGAATGACAAGGCGGTAGTAGAGGTTCCTTGTCCAGTCAATGGTACAGTGCTTGAAGTCTTCACCAAAGACGGTCAAGTGTGCCGCGTAGGCGAAGTTGTGGCAATCATTGATGCAGAAGGCGATGTGCCTGAACAAGAAGGCAGCCATGCTGAAGCACAGGCAACTCAAGAAGTGGATGCAGCCAAAGGCGGAGCGGATACAACTTCTTCTCCTGCAGCGAGCGGCTCGGCTAACTTTCAATACAAGTTCCCTGAACTGGGCGAAGGTCTCCATGAAGGTGAAATTATCAAAATGCATATCAAAGTCGGCGACAAAATTACCGATGACGATATCATCATGGAAGTTCAGAACGACAAAGCGGTAGTGGAAGTTCCTTCTCCGGTCAATGGCACAGTGCTTGAAGTGTTCGCCAAAGACGGACAGGTATGCCGTGTGGGTGAAGTTGTGGCAATCATTGCTGCAGAAGGCGATGTTCCTCAGCAGGAAGGCGGCCATGCTGAAGCTCCGGCTACCGGGGCGGCAGCACCGGCAGCAAGCGCGGCTCCAGCAGCAGTTCCGGCTCTTAACCGCGAAGTATTGGCTACGCCAAGCGTCCGCAAGTCCGCCCGTGAACAAGGTGTTGATCTTGCTTTGGTCAACGGCAGCGGCAAGAACGGCAAAATCACCCATGAAGATGTTGCAGCCTTCCTGAAGGGTGGTTCTGCAGCACCTGCGGCAGTTCCAGCAGCAGCAGCACCTGCGGCGGAAGCTCCAAAAGCCAAGGCCCCAGCAGCAGCGGCTGCAGCTTCCGGCAATGTGAGTCTGGAAGAAGAACGCGTACCGTTCAAGGGTATCCGCAAAGCCATTGCCAACGCTATGGTTAAATCGGCATACACTGCTCCGCATGTTACCATCATGGACGAAGTGGATGTTACCGAACTGGTAGCCTTCCGTGCCCGCATGAAACCAGTTGCCGAGAAGAAAGGTGTGAAGGTTACTTACCTTCCATTCATCGTCAAGGCACTTGTTGCAGCTTCCCGTCAATTCCCTGCTCTTAATGCTACAATTGATGAAGAAGCCAATGAAATTGTGTACAAGAAATACTACAACATCGGTATTGCTACAGATACAGACAACGGTCTGATCGTTCCTGTAATTAAGGATGCTGACCGTAAGAGCATTTGGATGATTGCAAGTGCGATTACCGATCTGGCCCTGCGTGGACGTGACGGCAAGCTGGCACCTAACGAAATGAAAGGCAGCACCATCTCGATCACCAACATCGGTTCCGCCGGCGGTATGTTCTTCACTCCGATCATCAACTTCCCTGAAGTGGCGATCCTGGGTACTGGACGCATCACCGAGAAACCTGTTGTTAAGAATGGTGAAATCGTAGCTGCTCCGGTAATGGCTCTGTCCCTGAGCTTTGACCACCGCATTATTGACGGCGCAACAGCACAGAACTTTATGAACTATATCAAGACCCTGCTTGCAAATCCTGATATGTTAGTTATGGAGGTGTAATAAATGGTAGTCGGAGACGCTTCAATTGAAATCGACACATTGGTAATTGGTGCAGGTCCCGGCGGGTATGTGGCGGCAATTCGTGCCGCCCAGCTCGGCCAGAAAGTCCTGATCGTGGATAAATCGGAACTCGGCGGCGTGTGCTTGAACCGCGGATGTATTCCTTCCAAAGCTCTGATCTCTGCAGCACATCAGTATGAAGCTGCACAACACGGCGAAGTTTTCGGTGTTACCGCTGAGAATGTCAAAGTGGACTGGGCTAAAACCCAGGAGTTCAAAAACGGCGTTGTTAAAAGAATGACAACCGGCGTAACCAGCCTGATGAAAGGCAACAAAATTGAAGTGTTCAGCGGTGAGGCTATGTTCATCAACGCTAATGAAGCCCGCTTGTTCAACGAACACGAATCTCCACGTTACAAGTTCAATAACTGCATCATCGCAACTGGCTCGCGCCCAATTGAACTGAAGCCTTTCCCATTCGGCGGACGCATTCTGTCTTCGACCGAAGCGCTTGATCTGCCGGAAATTCCGAAGAGCCTGATCGTTATCGGCGGCGGCTACATCGGTGCAGAGCTTGGTCAAATGTACTCCAAGTTCGGAACTAAGGTAACGATCATCGAAGGAATGGATACAGTTCTGCCAGGCTTCGATAAAGATATGACCCGTCTGGTTGCCAAGAACATGGCGAAGACCGGCATCGAGATCGTAACCAATGCCAAAGCTGAAAGTGCAGTTCAGAACGACAAGGAAGTTACCGTGAAATATTCCGTGGGCGGCGAGTCCAAGGAAGTTACTGCGGATTACCTGCTTGTTACCGTTGGCCGTCGTCCGAACACGGACGGTGAGCTGGGTCTGGATCTGATCGGTATTGAGCTGGATGAACGCGGACTGATCAAGGTTGACCACCAGGGCCGTACCAACATCCCTAACATTTATGCAATCGGCGATATCGTGCCAGGCTTGGCTCTGGCGCACAAAGCTTCCTACGAAGGTAAAATCGCGGCTGAAGCCATCTCCGGACACAAATCCGTAGTTGACTACAAAGTGATTCCGGCAGTTGTATTCACTGATCCTGAATGCTCCAGCGTTGGTCTTACCGAGAAAGAAGCTAAAGACAAGGGCTACAAAGTAAAAGCCGGCAAATTCCCGTTTGCGGGCAATGGCCGTGCGGTATCCTTGAACGCTCCGGACGGCTTCATCAAGATTGTGGCTAACAGCGAGAACAATCTCGTTCTGGGTGCACAAATCGTTGGTCTGGAAGCTTCCAACCTGATCGCTGAGCTGGGTCTGGCGATTGAAATGGGCGCTACGCTCGAAGACATCGCATTGACCATCCATGCACACCCAACCCTTGGCGAAATCGTCATGGAAGCGGCTGAGCTTGTGGAAGGCCACCCGATTCACGTTATGAAATAATAGATTAACGGCTTGCGCAGCAGGCTATTCATAAGGATGCCTTCAGAAGCCTTAAGGTGGCTGATGGGGCATCCTTATTTTTTACGTGCAGCATAAAATTGATATCCCAATGTGTTAATATTTAGATGCTGGAAATTGCATTTTCTGCGCTTTAACAAGTTACAAGGGCGGTCAGCTCATGGTAAACTGGTATAAGAAAAAAAGAGGAGAGGGGTGTGGCGCTGCTTGCGTAATTATTTGGATTTACTACAGGATATATTAGACCATGGCACAGCCAAGAGCGACCGGACTGGAACCGGTACAATATCCGTTTTTGGACGTCAGCTCAGGTTCGACCTGGCGGAAGGGTTTCCGCTGGTGACCACCAAGCGTATTCATTTGAAATCGGTCGTACACGAACTCCTCTGGTTTTTGAAGGGAGAGACTAACATTTCCTATTTGAAGGAGAATGGAGTCTCTATCTGGGATGAATGGGCCGACGAGAATGGAGAGCTTGGGCCGGTATACGGTTCACAATGGCGGGCCTGGGAAAGTGCCGATGGACGCCATATCGACCAGATTGCCGCGGTGATTGATTCGATCAAGAATAACCCGGACTCGCGCCGTCAT
The DNA here is from genome assembly GCF_054483875.1 of Paenibacillus sp. BAC0078. Classification (NCBI taxonomy): domain Bacteria; kingdom Bacillati; phylum Bacillota; class Bacilli; order Caryophanales; family Paenibacillaceae; genus Paenibacillus; species Paenibacillus sp. BAC0078. The sequence continues at coordinate 319,660 of NZ_JBTLRW010000001.1, read as the reverse complement.
ATCGTTAGTGCGTGGAATGTGGGGGAAATTGAGCAGATGAAGCTGCCGCCTTGCCATTTTGTATTTCAGTTCTACGTAGCGGACGGCAAGCTCTCCTGCATGCTGACGATGCGTTCTGTAGATACCTTCCTTGGTCTGCCGTTCAATATAGCGAGCTATGCGCTGCTGACGCATATGGTTGCCCAGCAGACCGGGCTTGAGGTAGGGGAGTTCATCTGGTCCGGTGGAGATGTGCACATTTATGCAAACCATCTGGAGCAGGTGGCTACGCAACTGGCGAGACAGCCATATGCGCTTCCGAAGCTCGTGATCCGCAGACAGCCGGAGAGTATTTTTGACTATACCTTCGAAGATTTTGAGTTCGCCGATTATGTTCATCATCCGTCCATCAAAGCTCCGGTGGCTATCTAAATTCTTGCTGGCGGCAAGCTATTAATACGTGGAATGAGGGATTCAGGATGAGCATTAGCATGATTTGGGCCATGGCCGCAAATAATGTGATCGGCAAGGATAACGATATGCCCTGGCATTTGCCGCGGGACTTTGCCTACTTCAAGGCAGAGACACTTGGGAAGAGAATGCTGATGGGACGCAAAACCTGGGAATCGCTTGGCGGCAAGCCGTTAAAAGGCAGAACGAGCGTTGTCCTGACACGCGATAACAGCTTTACTCCTGAGGGAGCCATCGTCGTGCATTCCCTGGAAGAAGCAGTGGCTGAGGGACGCAAAGAGGATGAGCTGATGATCATTGGCGGTGCGGAAATTTACAAGCTGATGCTTCCCTTTGCTGATAAGCTGCTGGTCACCCGGATTGAAGAGGAGATTGAAGGGGACACGAGGTTCCCTGAGGTCGACTGGAGCGAGTGGAGAGAAATCTCCAGCACTCAAGGAATTCGGGATGAAAAGAATCCGTATGATTACCGATTTTACGTCTACGAACGTTCGGTTTAAGGAAAAAGCGTTTTCTCTGACACAACATGTGAAATAGTACAAATAATCAGCAGATTAGTCCATTACAGTGCAAAAGTATTGGATGCTACTATAATTATTAAAATTACAAATGCTCAAGGTTTAAGTATTATAGAATGTGCAGGTACTGCATTGCGCTGAAAATTATATGGATGCCGCAATATGCTACAATGTACTATACATCAACACGAAGAGATCGGATGGGGGAATCGTAAATATGTCTACACCTACTGGATTTATGGAGTATAAGCGCCAGCTCCCAGGTGATCGTGATCCTGAGCAGCGCGTTAAGGACTGGGAAGAGTTCCATCATCATTTAACCGAGGACGAGCTTCGGACACAGGGTGCGCGCTGTATGGACTGCGGTACTCCTTACTGCCATACCGGCATTGATATGAGCGGCGGCACTTCGGGTTGTCCGGTGCACAATCTCATACCTGAATGGAACAATCTGGTGTACCGGGGACTATGGAAGGAAGCGCTGGAACGGCTGCATAAGACGAATAATTTTCCAGAGTTCACCGGGAGCATCTGTCCTGCACCTTGCGAAGGCTCCTGTACTGTCGGGCTGATCGGGCAGCCGGTTACCATCAAGACGATTGAGCTGGCGATTATTGATAAAGGCTTTGAGGAAGGCTGGGTTGTGCCGAATCCTCCAGAGAAACGCACAGGTAAAAAGGTTGCCATCGTCGGCTCAGGACCGTCTGGTCTCGCCGCCGCAGCACAGCTTAACAAAGCTGGACATACCGTAACGGTCTTCGAGCGCAGCGACCGTATCGGCGGCCTGCTGACCTATGGCATTCCGACCATGAAGCTGGACAAACGTGTGGTTCAGCGCCGCGTGGATCTGCTGGCTGCCGAGGGTGTAAACTTTGTAGTCAACACAGAGATTGGCAAGGATATTCCCACCCAGCAGCTGGTTGACGAATATGATGCTGTTGTTCTATGCGGTGGTGCAACGAAGGCTCGCCGATTCAATGTAGAAGGCAGCGAGCTGAGTGGCGTTATGTATGCAATGGATTACTTGAACGGAACGATCAAGAGCTACCTTAATTCCAATCTGGAAGATGGAAACTATGTATCTGCGGCAGGCAAGGATGTTATCGTGCTTGGCGGCGGCGATACCGGCTCTGACTGTGTAGCCACCGCGCTGCGTCATGGCTGCAGCAGCATCACCCAGTTCGGCACACATGAAAAGGCGCCGCTTACGCGTGACCCAATTGCGAACCCTTGGCCGCAATTCCCGAATGTCTACACTTTGGATTATGCGCAGCAGGAAGCCAAAGCGGTATTCGGTGATGATCCGCGTGAATTCTCCATCATGACCACCAAATTCGTAGGCGATGAGGAAGGCAACCTGAAAGAGCTGCACACGGTGCAAATCCGCCGTATTGTGGATGAAACCGGACGCAAGATTTATGAGCCTATTCCGGGAACAGAGGCCGTATATCCCGCTCAGCTCGCGCTGATCGCCATTGGCTTCGATGGACCGGAGCAGGAGATCATTGAGGAGCTTAAGCTGGAGACGGACCGCCGCAGTAATGTGAAGGCCCGTTATGGCAAGTTCAACACAAATGTAGATAAAGTATTCGCTGCCGGCGATATGCGCCGTGGTCAAAGCCTTGTGGTCTGGGCGATCAACGAAGGACGCGAAGCTGCACGTGAAGTAGATAAATATTTGATGGGCTCGACAGTTCTGGCTTAAGCCGGGCAGTCACAGCAAAAAGCCGTCTCACCTGCCTTACGTGGGTGAGACGGCTTTTTGGGTTGTAGACTCGAGACTGTGAGAGGAGAGGCGTGAGCCTACTCCTCCAGCTTGAAGCGTTCGACTTTGTGCTGCAGGTCAGAGGCCATTTTGGACAGCTCAGTAGCGGAAGCTGAGATTTCCTCCATCGAGGCAAGCTGCTGCTCAGTAGCTGCTGTGACGTTCTGGAATGCGTCGGATGTTGAACGCGAAATATTGGAAATCTCTTGCACAGAGGCGGCGACTTCTTCCGCACCGGCCGACATTTCTTGGGTGATGGCCGAGATGTCATGAATCTGGCCGTTGATTTTGGCGGTGGATTGTTCAATGCTCGAGAAGGCCTCTTTGGCTTCCAGCGTCACTTGCATGCCCAGCTCCACATCGGCCGATACCTTATCATGGATAGCCTCAAAAGTCCGGTCAATTAATTCTGTCATCTGCACAATCGTGTCTTGAATGTTACCGGCGGTTGTCTTGGATTGATCGGCCAGCTTGCGCACCTCTGAGGCAACAACTGCGAACCCGCGGCCATGCTCTCCGGCACGGGCAGCCTCAATACCTGCGTTCAGCGAGAGCAGATTGGTCTGTACCGCGATATTGGAAATGGCGCTGCTCATGGCCGATACTTGACTGTTCAACCCGTTAAGCTGGCTAATCAGCTCGGAGGAGTGAAGGGTAGATTGCCGGATGGCCTCCATCTGGCGGCTCATTTCTTCAATTTTATGGCTTCCCGCCTGTACATCGGTTTCTGTATCAGTCGAGGAATCAACGATAGAAGCGGCAGCTTCGGCAATTCTTTGAATCCCTGAAGACATTTCCTCCATTGACCGTGAAGTTTCGGCCATTGCTGCAGTCTGAGTCTCGGCTCCTGCCGAAGAATCCTGCACAAGTTCAGCTACATAACTCGTAGCTCTGGAATTTTCCTCGGTAGTGGCGGTCAGTTGCTGGCTTGATGAAGCAAGCATACCGGAGGTATCCGAAATGTCTACGACGATATTGCGAAGCGACTCTACCATCAGGTTATAGTTCTGGGCGAGCTGGCCGATTTCATCTTTACGGTCAATCTTGATCTGCTCGTTCAGATAACCTTCGCTTACACGGCGTGCGGAACGGTTCAGGCTGACGATTGGCTTGGTAATCGCCCGGATGATAAAGTACATCAGGATCAAGGCGACAACCAGCGCTATTCCCAGAATCATGAGGCCATTATAGAGAATCGGCAACGAAGCTTCAGAGAACTCTTTTGTAGAAAGTACACCGATAATTTTAAAACCAGTGGTCTTATCCGTCATGTAATATCCCCGCATCTGCAGGCCTGTATCTGGACTGGTGTAGGATATTGTCCCGTTGTCGTCCTTAAGCAGATTGGCTACATCGGCTGCTACATCTTCTCCGGCTTTTCTAACCGGATGGGAGACGAATTTATTATTGCCATCGACTATGAAAATATAGCCGTCTTTGCCAAGCTTGATCTTGTTGACCATTTCTCCCATATGCTTAAGGCTGAGGCTGCTGCTGACGGCCCCTTTGCCATCCTTGAGTGTTTCGGAGATATACAGGTTATAATTGCCTGTTGTTGCGGATGTGAACGGGTTAATAATCGTAATCTTGCCCGTGTTTTTCATAGCAGCCTTGTACCAATCTCTGGTACGCGGGTCATAATCCTTGCTGGCGGCATTTGGAGACTTCATCCAGGCACCGTTATTGTTGCCGAGAATAAGGATCTCAAGCTCCGGGTGCTCCTTCATGAATAAATCCATCAGTGCGCGGGCCTCCGGTTTTTGGGCATCAATGTCACTGGAGGTGAACTGCTGGCTGAGCTGCTGTACGTTTCGCATGGCGCCTTCAACGGTTTCATTGATCGTGCCATGCAGCAATTCCACACTTGATCGGGTTGACTCCTGCATTTTGAGCTCCAGTTGCTTACTGGAATTGGAATACGAGAAGTAGCTGACAAGGAGGATAGGGATAACCAGCATGATTGTGAACAACAGCATCATTCTTTTCTGCAATGACTTGGACGAGGCTTTTTGGATTAGTCGTTTGATAGTGTTCATGGTAGCTCCCCCTTGGACTGGTAGAAATGGTCTATGAATAACTCTATTGATATATTCGGTTGAGCGGCAGGATAATTTCATACCTATGTCGACTTATGTAAAATAATTAGTTATGCATTACCAATACAGCGTCATTTTTTCAGGGACTTGACATGATTTGGAATATCGTATAGATTAAAAACAATCTCGATATTGAACAGCGTTGACCAAGGATCTATGCTTCTATGATCGTTAGAACAGAGAGGGGATTCACCGGCTGAAAGGTCCCTCATAGAGCGAGTGAAGCATACCCTGCCTTGGTAGCTGCAGCATGAACAATGCTGCCGGACTCGGCCGTTATCCGTGTTGAGGACCGCCAAGCATTAAGCAGGCGGTTGAACTAGGGTGGTATCACGACACATTCGTCCCTGACGGATGTGTCTTTTTGTGTTTGTCTTCAGAGACTGAAGATGCACTTTATATAGACAAGAGAGGATGAATATTTATGCGCCAAAGCAAACTGTTAGGGAGTACTCTCCGCGAAGCTCCTGCAGAAGCTGAAACGATTAATCACCAGTTACTGCTGCGTGCCGGATATATCCGGCAGCTCGCGGCCGGAATCTATACTTATCTGCCGCTCGGCCGCCGTGTCCTGCGCAAAATAGAAAATATCGTGCGTGAGGAAATGGATGCCGCCGGAGCACAGGAAATGCTGATGCCTTCCATGCAGCCTGCGGAGCTGTGGAAAGAGTCGGAGAGATATGATGTCTACGGCAAGGAGCTGATGAAGCTTGAGGACCGCCACGCACGTGAATTTGTGCTCGGACCCACTCATGAGGAGGTGGTGACGACGCTGGTGCGGGGAGATATTAGCTCGTACCGGAAGCTGCCGGTCACCGTATACCAGATTCAGACCAAGTTCCGTGACGAACGCCGTCCGCGTTCCGGGCTGCTGCGGGGCAGGGAGTTTCTGATGAAGGATGCTTATTCGTTCGACACCGGCTGGGAAGGGCTGGACGAGAACTATGTGCGGATGTATAAGGCATATCAGAGAATTTTCGAGCGCTGCGGGCTGGCTTACAGGGCAGTCCAAGCGGATGCCGGAGCGATAGGCGGTGAAGGTGAGACGCATGAATTCATGGCTCTGTCGGGCATTGGCGAGGATACAATCGCCGTTTGTTCTGCCTGTGACTATGCCGCCAATCTGGAACAGGCCGAGGTTCGTGCCGGAGAGGGCGTAGCCCGGATGGATTTCGGCAATCAGCCTGCCGCCGAGAAGTTCCACACTCCTGGCATCCGCACCATTGATCAATTGGAGCAGGAATTGCAAATTCCTCCAGAGCAGGTGATCAAGACGTTGATCTACGAAGGCGGCGGCAGAACCTTCGCCGTATTGGTCCGGGGCGATCATGAAGTTAACGAGATCAAGGTGCGGAATTACATCGGAGCACGCGAGATTGCTCTGGCCGATTTTCATTCTGTGCAGGCTGCAGCCGGTGTGGAGAGCGGTTTTGTCGGACCGGTTGGACTCTTCCTGACCCTCTTGGTTGACGCAGCGGTCGCCGCAATGACAGAGGGGATTGCCGGAGCCGGGGAGAGGGACTATCACCTGCGGAATGTGGTGCCAGGCCGGGATTTCAGTCTGGAGTACGTGGGCGATTTCCGCACAGCCTCCGAAGGCGAGACCTGTCCGCATTGCGGCGAAGGCGATCTTCATTTCGAGCAGGGGATCGAGATCGGCCATGTCTTCAAGCTGGGGACGAAATACAGTGAGAAGCTCGGAGCGGCATTTCTGGACTCATCGGGCGCAAGCAAACCAATGATTATGGGCTGCTATGGGATTGGAATTTCGCGGATGCTTGCGGCGGTGGCTGAACAGCATCACGATGAGCAGGGAATCATCTGGCCAATGGCACTGGCTCCATATAGGGTTCATATCCTGCTCATGTCTGTCAAAAATGAAGCCCAGGCGGCGGCAGCTGAAGCTCTGTATGAACAGCTCACCCGGCTCGGCATTGAGACCCTGCTGGATGACAGGGATGAACGGGCAGGTGTGAAGTTCAAGGATTCCCTGCTGATCGGCATACCGGTAACCCTTGTTGTCGGCAAGGATGCAGCGGAGCAAAAAGTGGAGTACCTGGACCGGAAATTGAATACTAAAGAGGTCATTGATATCGCTGAAGCTGTATCGCGGGTAACTGCAAGACATTAAGCTGTTCAGCCAGGCGCTGAGCAACGATGATGAAATGATCGGCGAGCGTTTGCGCACGTTCCCAACACGACTATTTGATTATCGCGATATCCGCAGCAGGGGCGCCATAATCCCGAGAACAAAATTTTAGAATCAGGATCTGACATGTTACTATATAAGAGAGACATCATCACATCAGACTTCAGTGCAGAGGGAGTGAGCAATTGATTATTAGAGAGGCTCATGAAGGGGATTACCCTGAACTAAGAAAGCTGTATCTCGAATCACGGTGCAATACCTTTATATGGGACAATATTTTTGAAATGACTTTGGAGGATTTCGATAAGCATACGGAGGATGAATTCATCATTGTAGCAGAAGAGGCCGGTATCCTTATGGGCTTTACCTCCTTGTATTTGCCGGATAACTTCATTCATAATCTTTTTGTTCACCCGAATTGCTCCGGTAAAGGAGTCGGCAGTCGTTTGCTGCAAGCAGCTGGCGATAAATTGAATAAACCGATGCGATTAAAATGCGTATCTAAAAATCATAAGGCATTGACATTTTATGAGCGCAATGGATGGAAGAAGGTTGTTGAGGAAGGCCGTCCTGGAGAAGAGAAGTACTGGGTTATGGAAAATAAATAAAACAAGTAACCGCATTTAGTTTCTTGTCAGGCTGTCGAGAAAGTCTCGACAGCCATGCTTTTTGCTTAATATTTGGTCATTTTCTTTTTATTTCAAATAAAAGCATCTACTAAACATGATAGGGGATTATTATTATTCATAATATCCTTCAGTAGATTTTCTCAAGTGTCTGAATTGATTCGCATCATGCCCGAACCACACTTGGGAATTCGTGCGGGTAGCCAAAGTACGGATTTTCTCCACCGAATTTCTGTAGCCGATCAAATCATAAATAATACCAGGTGGCTTGACCGGAGGACCGAAACTTTCCGCGGTATAAATGGCATCGGAAGCTAGAATGATTCCGCCTGTTTCTGGCAATTCGATCTGGAGACCCAACATACCCCATGCATGACCACTTCCAAAATTCAAGATTTTGATGCCATCCAACAGAGCCAAGTTATCTTCGCCTGGTTTGACCGTTTTCCACTGTAATTGGTTTTTGATCCATGCATCGATATCAGCCCAAACATAGGCCCCTTCTTTTTCATTGCGGGCGTAGGTTTGCAGTGCTCCATTAAACTCATCCTCATGAACGATAATGGTCGCGTTCTTGAACATTTCGAGGCATCCTGCATGGTCCAGATGTAAGTGGGAGGCAACGACGTACTTGATTTCCTCGGGTCTAACATTAAGTTGCTCCAGTCGGTTATGCAGGTAACATTCCTCGCTTGCCACCCATGGAGACGACAGTTGGGTCGATTGTGCCCAACGCCCTCCAATGCCCATGGAGTTTGGGTTGCAGGCTGTATCAAACAAGATTTTTCCCTCAGGATGATCAATCAATACCGTATAGATTGGAAATTCCACAAATTGTGTCGGGGCATTTGGATTATTTATTGTAGCCGGATTATGCATGGCGATTATCCAATTTTTATCCATGCTCATTCGACCGTTATCCAATACAAATAGCTTGGGACGCTTTTTAATAATATTTGTCATGTTTATACCTGCCCATCGAAGTAATCCAGTACAAGATTCCCCTTTCGGGAGCATATCTTCCTGCTCTTGGAACGTCCGGATCGCCCTTAAGCGGTGCCTTGTTACGGCAGATTTTGCACAAAGCTGCTACAGTACTGGTATAGACATACAGTATTACAAAAATTAAAATGATATAAGTAGGCACTTTAAAGTGTCCTGGGAACTTCGTATTGCATAGGAGGGAAATCATTTGACAAATGTATCTAAATCAAAACAATCTGATATTTCGTTATCGAATTGCGGTTATAGCAAAGTTCTTGACATTATCTCTAACAAGTGGACTGTACTTGTTATTTATGCCATGGAAAAAGGTGGAATCCGATACGGAGAAATGCTCAGGAGGGTCGAGGGGATATCCAAAAAAATGCTTACCCAGACGGTACGCAAGCTTGAGCGTGATGGATTGGTTGGGCGACACATAACTCTTACAGTGCCGCCAAGCGTTGAGTATTCATTAACGCCATTAGGAGAAACATTGCTTCAGCCGATGAAAGAGCTAAGGCAGTGGGGAAGAGTGAATTACAATCAAGTTGTAGAGGCACGGGCTAACTATGACTTTGCTTATACCACTCGTTCACTGAATTAAGGCAGATGATACTCAGGTAGATACGGGGAGAACCTTGACAGACTGTGCCAATGTAAAAAACAAGTGACAATTAGGGCTTCCTTATAGAGGGAAGCTTATTTATTTTTTCGTTCAAAGATTACCAAGTAAATTATTCATCTGCTCAATCATTTATCTTGCTTTACTCTGTAAGGTCCTGCCGTTACAGCGTATCCATGAGAAGACATAATTACTATTCCATTTACACCGATTTATAGCAGGTAATGCGTTAAACATAATGGTATAATAGAATACTGGACGCATTTTGGAAGAACGAGGCTAAGGAGCGATACTTTTTGAAGACACTCATTATTGCGGAGAAACCGGACATGGGGCGGAATATCGCCGCCGCAATAGAACCGAAGGCCAAAAATTACCGGTCCTATCTGGAAGGCGAGCATTACATTATTACCTGGGCCATCGGGCATCTCATCGGCCTGGCGGAACCGGAAGCGTATGATTCGAAGTACAAGAAATGGAATATTAACGATTTGCCGATTATCCCCGAGCAGTTCAAGCTGGTGCCGAATGCCCGCACGCTTGATCAGCTTAAGGTGATTGGAGATCTGGCGAAGCGCAGCGATCTGCTGGTCAATTCCTGTGATGCCGGGCGCGAAGGGCAGCATATCTTCTCGCTGATTCAGCGGCATTTGCAGCTCAGCCAGCCGGTGAAGCGACTGTGGATATCCGATTTGACTCCGGAGACGATCCGCAAAGGCTTCCAGGAGCTGAAGGATGGAGCGGAATACGAGAATCTGACCAAAGCTGCCAGAGCCCGCAGTGAGGCCGATTGGCTGATCGGGATGAACGGCTCGCGCGCTTTTACCACCAAGCATAATGTGCTGCTGTCAGTGGGCCGGGTGCAGACTCCGGTGCTTGCGCTGATCTATGACCGGCAGAAGACGATTGAGGCGTTCTCCTCCCTGAAGTTTTTTGAAGTGGAGGGGCATTTTGCCCAGAATGATATGAGCTACAAAGGTATGTGGCAGGGAGAACGGATGACTGACGGAGCCAAGGCCGAGGCACTCGCAGCCAAGGTCAAGGGCAAGCCGGCACGGGTTGCCTCCTATGAGGTTAAGGAAACGAAAGAGTATCCGGGCAAGCTGTATGATCTTACACTGCTGCAGCGGGAAGCGAATGGCAAGCATGCTTTTTCCGCCAAAAAAACGCTCGACATCGCCCAGGCGCTCTACGAGAAGCATAAGGTGATTTCGTATCCGCGTACGAACTCGAACTATGTAACCGAGCAGAATGTACCGGAAATGCATAAGACACTTTCTGCGCTGCAGGGCACATCGTATGACGAGTGGGTCAAGGGTGCGAACCGGAGCCTGGTCCATAAGGGCAACAAATTCATTTGCAACCCGGCGAAGGTGGAGGATCACCATGCCATTCTGCCAACGAACCGCAAGGCAACAGGACTAAGTACCGATGAGGCCAAGCTGTACGATTTGATCGTCCGCCGGTTCCTCTCGCAGTTCTACCCGGCTGCCGAGTACAAGGTCCATACCGTGATTACCGAGGTCGAAGGGGAAAACTTCAAAACTACGGTCAAGGAGCTATTGAGCCTGGGCTGGAAGGTGATCTATGCCGATCAGAAGAAAGACAAGACCAAGTCCTCTAAAGGCAAGGGCAAAGAGGATGAAGAGGAAGAGGAGATTGAGGTTAGCGAGCCTTTCTCGATAGATTCGAATGCCGGGGTGCTCTGCAGCGATGCCATCGTCAAGGAGAAGGATACCCAACCGCCAAAGCATTACACCGAAGGAACCCTGCTGAAGGCGATGGAAAGCGCGGGGAAGCAGATTGAGGATGAGGAGCTGCGCGATGCCATGAAAGACTCTGGGCTGGGCACACCGGCGACCCGGGCGGCAACGATTGAGCGGCTAAAGAATGTCGGCTATGTAGAAATGCAGGGTAAAAAGATCGCTATCACCCAAAAGGGCCGGACAGCGATTGAGCTGATCCGCGGCGCGGGTATTGAGCTGCTGACCTCGCCGGAAATGACCGGACAATGGGAGCGGCGGCTGAACGAGATTGCCAGAGGGACGGCAGCGGATGGACAATTCATGGAGAATGTAAAAAGGTTCGCCTCGATGATTGTAGACAAGGTCCGGGTGCAGTCCCGGGCGGATAAAACCTCCTTCGAAGGGGAGACTCCTTCGCTGAACAGCGGCGGCAAAAGCCGCAGCGCCACAGTCGCGCGTAAACCGGCCGCACCGAGAAAGCGCGGCGGCGAATCCGGCACCGGGAATGCCGCACAATCTTCCAGGACCCGGCAGGGGTCTGCGGATGGTGCTGCGGAAGGCGGGCCGAAGGTGATCGGACAATGCCCGCGTCCGGGCTGCGGCGGCATGATCTTTATGGGCCGCAAAGGCTACGGCTGCTCTCATTACAAGGAAGGCTGCAAGTTCGTGATCTGGAAGGAAACTTACGGCCGGACTCTGACCGATGCCCAGGTGAAGGCGCTGATTGAGAAGGGGCGGACCGGCAAGCTGAAGCTTACCGGTGAGGATGGCTCCCCGCTGGAGGGCAAGCTAGTGCTTAGCAATATGGATACAGGACAGTTGACCATCGAGTGAATACGACCAAAAGCGAATGTTCATTACACGCAAGACTGCTGTAGATCCAGGAAGATCCCGGCAATCCCGGCAGCAAAAGAGGATGCGTCACGGCCTTCATGATTCCCGGCCGGGCGCATCCTCTTTATTTTACAATGACTATGCCGAATCCTTATCCTTACTTGCCATCCTTCAGGCCAGCTTCAATAGCGGCAGTCAAACCCTCGTAGGAGGAGTCCGGCAGCAGAACGCCATTAACCATAAACTTCGGCGTGCCGTTCACTCCATAGGAGCCGGCGATTTTAAAGTCTTCCTTCACATCGAACATATAAGTCTGGTTCTTGAGATCCTGCTCGAACTGGTCGTAGTCGATGCCTTCGATATTGTTTTTCACGAAATTAAGGATAAACTTCTGAGTTGCCCAAATCTTGCTCTCATCACCCTGATTAGCGTACAACTTATGAACGTATTCCCAGAATTTCTCGTTGCTCTGCTTGTAAATGGCTTCACCTGCACTGGCAGCGAGATAAGAATCCCGGTCGATAAAGGCGAAGTTCATGAAGTAGAACTGCACTTTGCCTGTGTCCACGTAGTCTTTAATGAATGTGTCCAGGTAGGTCTCGGTCCACTTTTTGCAGGCGGGGCATTTAAAATCGGCGAACTCAATGACCTTCACCTTGGCGTTCTCACTGCCCAGATGCGGCTGCTTCTCGTATTTCAACCCATCGACAACGATCTTTCCCTTCACATCCGTATAGTTGGGCAGATTGTCGAGTTCAGCAGCGTCACTATCTTTGTTCTTCGTCGCCAAAAAGACAAGAGCTCCAATCAGCAGAACAATAACGACTCCGAGCAGCATCGGTATTAAGCGTTTGTTGTTCGTGCTGTAACTGCGGCTTGCTTTCTTGTTCATTGCTAACCTCCTGCATGATATGAAAATACTCAAATAGTATAATCATACCGCCGCAGGCTGCATATGCCATTTGTAACACGAACCTAAAGGAAGCTTTAGCCGTGGTTCTAGCGCAGGGCGGCGGAACGGATAACCGGCGGAACCTCGATGATTGAGGAGATGGTCAGCACGGACTGCTGCATTTCACGCTGAAGCTCAATGAGATTGTAGAGCCATTCATTTTGCTGCTTCAGATAAATGCTGTTGATGCCTGCAGTCAGGGCCGGAAGCACATCCGTACGCAGGGAATTTCCGATCATCCAGGTTTTTTTGCGGTCAAAGCTGTGTGTACGCAGGATATCCTCCAGCGATTCTACATTTTTGTGCTGACGGATGTAGATCCGGTCATCAAAATAAGCATCTAGCTTCATCTGCTCGATTTTGCGCTGCTGAATGGTGTCGTCTCCTCCGGTGTAGAGGTATAACGCGTGCCCGTCCTGCTTCAAGGTATCGAGTGTTTCCACCATACCCGGATAAGCTTCAATCTCCTGGTCGTATACGCTAAGTCCGAGCTTCATTAGCTGCTGCTCCTGATGAGGGTCTGCCGGATGATTGTATTTGTCGCAAAAGAAACGGTAGGTTGCGATCAGAGACTTCGGAAAATTTTCGCTGGAGAGGCCGCTTGTGCTCACAGTTGCTACATCAATTTCTATCTGCTTGCTGCGGAATTCAGCGGTTGTCGGACCATATTCACCAAACCACTGTGACATAAGCTCAAAATATTGCCCCAAAATGAGGTCGAAATATTTGTTGCAATGCACCAGGGTATCGTCGAGATCGAAAATGACTTGCTGTGTTAAATATTTCATAATATTCACTCCTGTATCTATCTCTGTATTGTAAAGCTATTATATACGAATGTAGGATTCAAGAAACATCTGAAGCTCCGAGGCCCCGTCCGGTCTGATACTGTAGCGCTCTGTGCCTTCCCCGCGCAGATGTACGCGCAGCAGCCCGGCAACCCGGAGGCTTAGCAGGTGATGCATCAGCATTTCTCTGGACTGATTGAGCTCCGATTGCATCTCCCAGAGTGTCTTAGGCTCGTGGGCAATGAAGCGCAGCATGCGCAGCCGTGTCGGATCAGAGAGCGCTTTGGTTAGCCGCAGCAGCACAGTAGGCGGTTCATCCTCGCTGTCCAAAGGCACATCCACAGGGTATTGCACGAGCATCATCGTCTTATAGAAGCAATAGGTGTTGATGGGCCGGTTGTGAACGGTGGGCAGGAGGACAATGGTCTGCAGATCCGGCACGTCCTCAATCACGATTCCACCCGAGGCATATTCAATAAGCGGCACCATGTCCATTTTACTCTCAAGCATTTTTTTCTCCGAAGCGTCCTCGATCAGCAGCGGCAGGATCCTCTGCTCCTCATGGCGGAAATACTCTGCATACCACAGACGCAGCAGCGGAGTATAGTTATATTTGATCCGGGCGCATTCCTCAATCGTGAATTGGTGGAAAAAAGGTTTGGTGCGCTCGAAGCAATCCTCAAGCCCGGAGGACTCCAGCTCATCCAGGAATTGTGTCACCTTGGAAGCCGCTCCCCTGCTGTACGCCCAGGCATAGAGCACATCATAGTCCTCGAAAGGCCATTCAGCAGCCTGCCGGAAGGCGGAAATCTGCTGCGGGGCAAGGCGGGAATCGACATCGCGTATCCAGTCAGGGCCGATATCCAGATTGGAAATCCATTTTCTAGTTACATATAACATAAAACTGTCCAGCAGTTCGTATACCGGAGAAACGTCAATTTCTAATTTATAGTTCATGAACCTTGCACCCCCAGAAAATCGGTCACTTCTATATATTATCTCTTGTTTAGAAGAGGGTTGTCCACTATAATGTTCGGTGTTTGCCGGGGGAAGCGGCAGTTCCATAACCACAGGATTACATAGGAGGATTTATCCGTGTCACATAGTCAGACCCTATCTGTAAGCAAGAGCAGCAAATTGAACTACATCATACTTATTACCGTCATTATTGCGGCGGGGCTCAGCCAAGGCCTGCTGCTTCCCGTGCTGTCCATTCTGCTGGAGCAAAAAGGAGTCTCCTCTTCGCTCAACGGCCTGAATGCCGCTGCGCTGTATGTGGGCTCGTTCGCCATGACACTGGTCGCAGAACGGGTTCTCGGTGCGATCGGCTTCAAAAAGCTGATTGCGGCAGGGATCAGCCTTGTGCTGGTGTCGCTCATTTTATTTCCGCTGCTGCCTGGAGCCAAGTCCTGGTTTCTGCTGCGCCTCTTGGTAGGAGTGGGAGACGCGGCCATCAATTATGCCGCCCAGCTCTGGGTGCTGCTGATGACGCCTGCTGCGCACCGGGGGCGTAATCTGTCTCTTTACGGCATGTCCTACGGGCTGGGCTTCAGCCTGGGTCCGCTCGGCATCAGTCTGCTGCGCTTCGGCCAGGCGGGGCCTTTTGCGGCTATTGCGCTGCTGTTTCTCTTCATCCTGATCCTGGTATTGCTCAAGCTGCCGGACTCCCATCCGGATAAAGTAGAGCATGGAGAGGGGCAGGCCCGCCGCTTTGCAAGAAGCTACAGATTTGCGTGGTATGCGCTGATACCGGCTCTTTATACGGATATATGGAAGCAAGTCTGAACAGCAACTTCCCCGTGTACGGACTGCGCATCGGCTTCAGCGCCAATCAGATTGCGGCTTTGCTGCCGTTCGTAGGTATTGGCGGGCTGATTCTGCAACTGCCGCTGGGAATGTGGAGCGACCGCTACGGGCGAAAAAGAATCCTGATCTGTTCCGGTGCAGGCGGCGGCCTGGCTTTCGCGCTGCTGCCGCTGGCGGGGGACAGTTTCCTGCTGACAATGATTCTCCTGACGGTGGCTGGCGGGCTTGTTGGCTCCTTTTTTTCGCTGGGGCTAAGCTTTGCAGCGGATATTCTCCCGCGCAATCTGCTCCCGGCCGCAAATGTGGTCTCGTCTTTCCACTATAGCTTAGGCAGCATTATTGGCCCGGGAATCGGCGGTCTGCTGCTGCAATTCGGCTGGGGCGGCGGTGTATTTGCTCTCCTTGGCGCTTTATATATTTTATTCGGATTGACAGGGTTATTATTCTCGCCACGGAAGCCGATTTGAGGTAGAATAGGAACGAGTGCTCGCATGGAATTTGATCCCGCTTTCAGAGTACACTAGAGAGTAGAGATGAAGACAGGGAGAGGCTGAACTATGATCACAGTTGAACACTTGGCCAAAGCAGTCGGGGAAGGGAAAACCCCGGTGCTGCAGGATATTGGCTTTCAATTAGAAGAAGGTGAGCTGGTAGTGCTGCTGGGAGCCAGCGGAAGCGGCAAATCAACGCTGCTGCGCTGCCTGGCCCTCAAGGAGAAATGGGATAGAGGCAACTTTAGAGTGGATGGCACCGACATCATGAAGAGCTCTTTTGCCGGCAAACGCAAGATCCGCCGCGAATGGGCCTATCTGGAACAGAATGCGGAGCTGAATCCGAACCGCACAGCGCTGAAGAATGTGCTGATCGGCCAGTCCTCGCAGACTCCGCTGTGGCGGATGGTAACCGGGATGGTGCGGTCGGATGATTACATGGGGGCGATGGACGAACTGGACCTGCTCGGTCTGCTCGACAAAGCCAAGATGAAGACCAGCCAGCTTAGCGGCGGTGAGCGTCAGCGGGTGGCGATCGCCCGCGCATTGGTGCACGGAGCCAAGGTTATTCTGGCGGATGAGCCTGTAACCGGCCTTGACCCGAAAACTGCGGAGAGCGTACTGGAAACGTTACGCAAGCTGTGTAAGGAAACGGGGCTGACGGTGCTGACCGTGATCCCGCTTGAGCTGGCGGAACGGTATGCGACCCGGCTCTGGGTACTGGAAGACGGCAGAATCAAATATGACGTGAAGGGCCGGCGCCTGACTTCTCAGGAGCGGGCACATTTGTAGAATTTGTTAAGATCCGAACCACGGAACAAGGGAAGAGGGATGAAGTTGAATATACGGATTCTGAAGCGTCTGGCAGCGGTATCCTTGTCACTGTCCGTGCTGTCGGGCTGCACCTTCATCAGCGATCCTGTTTCGCGGATGAAGGCGCCGCAGCTCTCCGCCGACAAGGCTTCACTCATGACCGCGATCAACTCGCTGAAGCCAGCCGCTTCTACGCTGATCCGTCCGGCCAATGACGATGACAGCTCTATTTTTACTGTGGATCTGGACAAGGATGGAATAATGGAGACGCTAGTCTTCTATTTGACGAAGAATGAAACGGTGCAGATCCACGGGATGATACTGGCGAAGCAGGATGATGCCTGGGTCAAGAAGCTTGCTTTTGACGGCAACGGGACAGAGCTGGATTCGGTGGATATCAAGGATGTGACAGGCGACGGCAAGCTTGACATCATTGTCGGCTATTCGCGGGGCGAAGAAAAAGGCATGGTAGTCTACCGCTATTCGGGCGGAGCGCTGGAGGAATTGTTTACTCAGCCATATACGAAATATATCGTGGACGACATGAATGAGGATGGAACACCAGACATTACCGTTATAAATTTCAAACGCAATGAATTTGCCACAATTACAACCTATCAGTACAGCGACGGGTTCAAGGTTCTGGATGAACTCGATGATCTGGACCCTTACTTTTATAATTATTACAATATTGTCTCAGGAAAAGTGGCCGAGAATAAAGAAGGTATAGTTCTGGATGCTGCGGTGGATTCCCGGTCGGCTTATACGACAGTGGTTGTAATGGAGAATAACAAGCTGCGTGTGGTAATTCCGGGAGATGCCCGTACCTTCAAGGAAAGAAAAATTGTCAGCGAAGACATTGATGGCGACGGTATTATCGAGATTGGGCTGCTGGAGCCGCCGAAGGGCTGGGAATATTTTGATCCGCAGACGATCCCATATTTCAACTCCTATTATAAGTGGGACGGCAAGAATGGATTGACTTTCTCATCCCAGCAGTATCGCGATCCGTCGGACCGGTTTATCATTAATTTCTCGCCCGAATGGTATGAGAAGGTTACAGTGGACACCAAGTCCGTTCTGGATAAATCCCTGAAGTTCATCATGGCCGATACCGGAGAGACGGTTGCCGAGGTATCCTTCTTCTCCCAGGCTGAATGGGACCGCGTGAAAAATTCCAGGTGGGAGATGCTTGGAACCGATATGGACAAAATAATCGGCTACCGCGGAGAACTGGAACAAAGCACAAGCGGGGGAGATCATAACAAAATCACCTCGCCAATTGAAAGGAAGGGAATCAATGAGTAAAGTACTGATCCTGGAGGACGAGGAGTCCATCCGGAGTTTTATTGTAATCAATCTCAAGCGCAACGGATTTGAGGTGCTTGAGGCGGCGGATGGAAATGAAGCGCTGCACAAGCTGACGACGATCCAGGATATTGATATCGCGCTGCTTGACGTGATGGTCCCGGGGATTGATGGTTTTGAGGTATGCCGGCGGATCAGAGAGACCAATGAACGGCTCGGCATTATTTTTCTGACCGCTAAGGTTCAGGAGCAGGATAAGGTGTACGCCCTCTCTGTAGGAGCGGATGACCACGTCAGCAAGCCGTTCAGCCCCACTGAGCTGATTGCCCGCATCCAGTCATTGCTGCGCCGGGTCAATGTGCACCGCGAGCAGTCCGCGAAGGTGTCTTTTCAATCCGGTCCGTTTACACTTGATCTGATTTCCAAGCAATTCAAACGCAGCGGAGAGGCCATTGAGCTGACGCCAACCGAATTTTCGCTGGTGCAATTTTTCCTTGAGAAGGAGAACACTCCGCTCAGCCGTGATTCGCTTCTGGATCATGTCTGGGGCAAGGAGTATATGGGGGACCCCAAAATTGTAGATGTGAACATCCGCCGTTTGCGCCAGAAAATTGAGAATAATCCTTCAGAGCCCGAATATCTGCAGACGGTATGGGGCCACGGATATAAGTGGAAAGGCCAAGGACAATGATCAAGAAGGGGATGCGCAGACAGATTGTATTGCACTATATTTTTGTCGTATTTGTAGCGCTTCTCCTTGTAGAGGTTATATTCCTCCTGGCGATCCGGACGTATTATTACGACAGTGTCTACAGTAAAATTACGACGCATATCGGCACGGCGGAGGATTTCCTGAAATATGAGATTTCAGGCGAGCGATCGCCTAATCAGCTTCAAAAGCTGCTCGATTTCTTCGAAATGGAGTACACTGAGCTGCAGGTGCTGACGCCGGACGGCAATATGCTTATCAGCTCCACCGGGTTCCAGCCGGACCGTACCATCACGACAAGCGATGTTCCTGAGGCGGTAGGCGGAAGTGTCGGCCGGTGGGTCGGCCGGCAGGCAGGGACGAATGAGAGTGTCATGGCTGTATCCAAGCTTATGCATATCAACGGACGAGAGACGTACGTGATCAGATATGTTACTTCTATGGAGCGAATTGACAGTGACCTGCTGAACCTGACGCTGGTATCCATCGGCATCGGCGGGGCGGTTATGGCTATAGTTGTCCTGTTCAGCTTCGGCCTGGCTAACTCCATCGTGAAGCCGCTCAACAATATTACTGCCGTCTCCGCTCAGATGGCCAAGGGAAGATTCAACACGCGCATAAAAGGCGATTACAAATATGAAATCGGTGATTTGGCGTCCACATTGAACTATATGGCGGATGAAATCATCCGCAGCAATCAGATCAAGGATGACTTTATCTCCTCCATCTCGCATGAGCTGCGGACTCCGCTGACCAGTATCAAGGGCTGGAGCGAAACGCTGATCTCAGGCGGCTATGATCCTGAAGAGACCAAGCTTGGCATGAGCATCATTTCCAAGGAGAGCGACCGTCTGATCGGGCTGGTGGAAGAGATTCTTGACTTCTCCAAGCTGCAGCAGAATGAAATGAAGCTCTCGATGGGCCGTGTAGATGTCAAAGTGCTGCTGCAGGAGACGATCCTGAACATATGGGCCAAGGCAGAGAAGAAACGGATTCATCTGCTGCTCGAATGCGAAGAGACCATCTTTATCACGGCGGATGCTAACCGGCTGAAGCAGGTGTTCCTCAATTTGGTGGATAACGCCGTCAAGTTTTCTCCCGAGGATTCTAGCATTGTCCTGTCGGCACACCGGTTACCGGGCAGTGAAATGGCTGTAGCAGTGCGGGACAGCGGGATTGGCATCAGCGAAACGCATCTCGCCAGAGTGCGCGACCGGTTCTTCCAGGTCGATGCGCTGAATGGCGGTACGGGACTGGGGCTTGCCATTTCACAGCAGATTGTGGAGCTTCATGGCGGGAAGCTGGAGATGGACAGCGAGCTTGGCAAGGGCACACAGGTTACTGTGATTTTGCCTATGACCGAAGAGCTTCCGCCTGCAGCTCCCCAGGTAGAGAGCCAGATTTAGCTATGGGCTTAAGGGTTAGTGAGTTGTGAGGAGGAGGACCAATGGATGAACAGAAGCTGCAGCCTTCCTCAGCTTCCCGGTCAAGCTTCACCATTATCCGTGCCAATGTTGAACGGACCGGGGATGTGCTGAAGCTGCTGCGTGAGGCGGCAGGCTGGATGGAGGGCAAGGGAATCCGGCAATGGACACCCGGACAGTTCAACGAACACGATATTGCCGCCTATTTTACAGATAGGGAAGTATATTTGGCACTAGACGGCGAAACGGTTGCCGGAATGTTCACCTTGCAGTTCAGCGATCCGCAGTACTGGGGAGACCGCAATGATGAGACCTGCGCATATCTGCACAGGCTTGCCGTAGCCAAAGCCTTCAGGGGCGGCGGTCTTGGCCGGCAGTTGATTGATTACGCTCTGAATAAGGCACGGGGACTTGGCAACCGCGCTCTGCGGCTGGATACGGTGGCACATAATGTTAAGCTGAACCGGTATTATCAGAGCCTGGGTTTTTGCTATATGGGAACCAGAGATGTAGGCGCAGGGCGGCTGGTCAATCTGTATGAGTATGGCGCCAGCGGCGACAACCCAATTCTTTTACGATACATGGATGAATCGGATTTTCAGTATCTGCAGCGTTGGAGCGTATCGCCTGAATTTCTCAAGCAGTGGGCCGGTCCTTCATTTGCTTATCCGCTGGATAACGGGCAGCTTAAGGCGTATCTGGAGGGAGCGAATCATCCTGCAAGTTCCGATAAACTGATCTATTGTGCAGTCGAGAGAGCAGGAGGCCAGGTTGTAGGGCATCTGAGCCTTGCGGGTATTGACCGGGTTAACAGCTCGGCTCGAATCGGCCGTGTGATTGTTGACCCGCAGCTACAAGGAAGGGGGATCGGGCGGGGCATGATTCAGGAGGCGCTTCGGATCGGTTTCCAGGGGCTGGGTCTGCACCGTCTGTCACTTGGTGCGTATGCTTTTAATACTGCTGCGCTTAAATGCTACGAGAATGAGGGTTTTGTCCGCGAGGGGGTCTCGCGTGAAGCGGCGTTGTTTGGGGAACATTACACAGATTGTATTGAGTTTGGCCTTTTAAACCGGGAGTGGCGGGCACTGGGCCACAGTTAAATAAGGGATGCTTAGCTGTTGCTATGTCACAGCCGAGCATCCCTTTATTTGTCTAAGCTGCAAAGGCAGCCTTAGTCAGGAAGGCAGCCCCTCGGCACGCAGACGGCCGGTCTTCTCATAGACCTCCTGCAGAAGGCGGGTCGGCTGGGTCCGAATGACGGGCTTTGCGGCTATGATCTCTTGAGGACCCACAACGATGATATTCTCACCGTTACCCTTGACTACTGCACCATCCTTAATCACAGCCCCTTCGCCGATAATGGCATTCTCAATCAGCACTCCCCGGCCGATATGCACGCCCGGCATTATCACACTGTCCTTGATCAGGCTCAGCTTGCCGACCTCAACACCGCCGAAGACTACCGAGCGCTGCAGGCTGCCTTCCAGCAGGCAGGATTCATTCACAAGGCTATCCGCAATGGGAAGCTGAACGCGCGGCTTGGGTATAGCAGGCTTCGTTCGGCGGACCCGGCTGTACATCGGCCAGCGGGAATTATCCAGCTTGAAGCCATTGTCCTCCTGCAGAAGATCCATATGGGCCTCCCACAGGCTGTCAACCGTACCCACGTCGCGCCAGTAACCCTTGAAGCGGTAGGCAAACAAGGCATCATCTCCGCCCAGCATCGCTGGAATAACATCCTTGCCAAAGTCATGGCTGGATGCCGGATTAGCAGCATCGCGCTCCAGATGCGCCTTCAGATAACTCCATTCGAACAGGTAAATGCCCATGGAAGCCAGATTGCTTTTGGGAACCTGCGGTTTTTCGACAAACTCGGAAATCTGAAGCTCCTGGTTCACATTCATCACACCGAAGCGGCTGGCTTCTTCCCAAGGCACCTCCATCACCGAAATCGTTGCTTTTGCGTTCTTGCTGATATGATGGTCCAGCATTTTACGGTAATTCATGTGATAAATGTGATCCGCCGAAAGAATCAGCACATGCTCCGGGTTATGGCTGTCGATGTAGGCAATATTTTTATAAATGGCATCGGCAGTCCCCGAGTAATTGCCTCTGCCTTCTACGCCGGAAGGAAGCAGCTTAACGCCTTTATCCGTACGGGTGTGAAGCCCCCACGGTTCGCCCTCACCGATATGCTGGTGCAGGGAGTCCGCTTCGTATTGCGTCAGCACCCCTATGGTATCAATATCGGAATTCACACAGTTGCTTAGTGGAAAGTCAATGATCCTATACTGTCCTCCAAAGGGAACAGCAGGTTTCGCCATAGTGGTGGTCAAAGGGGCCAGTCTGCGGCCCTCCCCGCCTGCCAGGAGCATCGCGATGCATTCTTTTTTACTCATTTGTTATCACTCCCATTTTTTTGTCAATGCTTGTAATGTTCACTCGCACCAACCGCTTGAACGCATAGGTGAATTATATTGCTGTGTTGATGTAAAAATTACATTAATAATTTTCTTTATTCTGTAATTCCGTTTTCAGCCTGGAAGTCATTTTCAAATAGCGCAGATTCGGGTAATGTAGTAGGTGCATCCTATATAAAAAGGTGGTGATGATTTGGCCGATATTCCAAAAGCAGACAACCTCCCGTCATCTGAGGATATTTACCTTTTTCATGAGGGCACGAATTATCGCAGCTATACGATGCTTGGCGCGCACATTGCCGCTGAAGAAGGAATACCGGGTGTCCGCTTTACCGTGTGGGCTCCTCACGCGACATATGTAGGACTGGCTGGTAATCATAACGGCTGGGATGGAACTGAGAACGTGGACTCGTTATATAAGATACCCGATTCAGGATTTTGGAGTCGTTTTTTCCCGGGCATAGAAGAGGGAACTTTTTACAAATACAGGATTGTAGGCCCAGAGGGGGCAAGCTTTCTCAAAGCAGACCCATACGCATTCAAGGCAGAGGTACGTCCGGCCACGGCTTCCGTCGTAGCAGACCTGGGTGGCTACACCTGGGGAGATACTGCATGGCGTCGGCGTAGCAAGGCTCCTTATCATGCTCCGATGAATATTTATGAAATGCATTTTGGCACATGGCGGCAGAAAAAAAATGGGGAATATTACACCTACCGGGAGATGAGCGGGCTGTTGATCCCTTATTTGCTGGAGATGAGTTATACCCATGTAGAATTTATGCCGCTGGCTGAACATCCGTATGATTTGTCCTGGGGATATCAGGGCACGGGTTATTTTGCGGCGACCAGCCGGTACGGTGAACCGCAGGAGCTAATGTATTTGATCGACCAGCTCCATCAGGCGGGAATCGGCGTTCTGCTGGACTGGGTTCCGGCCCATTTTGCCAAAGATGCTCATGGATTAAGGATGTTCGACGGCACGCCGCTGTATGAATATTCCGATCCGCTTCTGGCGGAGAGACCGGGTTGGGGCACGCTTTCCTTTGATTTCAGCAAGCCGGAAATTTCCTCGTTTCTGATCTCCAATGCGCTGTTCTGGTTCGAGCTATATCATATTGACGGTATGCGCGTGGATGCGGTGACCAGCATGCTGAGGCTGGATTTCGAGAAGCGGAGTCATCAGTACAAGAAAAATGCAAACGGCGGGCTGGAGAATCTGGAGGCCATCCGGTTCATTCAACAGCTCAACAAGACCGTCTTCCATTACTATCCAAAAGCCTTGATGATGGCGGAGGAATCCAGCGCCTGGCCGGGGGTTACAGCACCTGTGCATGAGGGAGGCCTGGGTTTTAGCTACAAATGGAACATGGGCTGGATGAACGACACCCTGGGTTACATAGAACATCAATTCGAGGCCAGGCCCTATCATCATAATTTGCTGACCTTCCCGATCTGTTATGCATACAGTGAGAATTACACGCTGCCTCTGTCACATGACGAGGTGGTGCATGGCAAGAAGTCTTTGCTGGACAAAATGCCTGGCTCCTACGAGCAGAAATTCGCCGGGCTCAGGCAGCTTCTGGGCTACCAGATCAGCCATCCCGGCAAAAAGCTGCTGTTCATGGGCGGTGAATTTGGCCAGTTCATCGAATGGAAGGATCAGGACCAGCTTGACTGGCTGCTGCTGGATTATGAGAGCCACCGCCATATGCTGACTTACACCGCCGCACTTAACAAGCTCTACCTGTCGGAGAGGGCGCTGTGGGAGCTGGATCATGAGATGGAAGGCTATCAATGGATTGATGCCGATGACATCGGCCAAAGCGTGATATCCTGCATCCGCAGAGGCAAGAAGCCCGTGGATACGCTGGTGATTCTGATCAATTTTCAGCCGGTGGAGCGGCGTTTGTACCGTATCGGAGTGCCGCGTCCGGGGACATATGAAGAGATATTCAGCTCGGAGAATACCGAATTCGGCGGCTC
Organism: Paenibacillus sp. BAC0078; assembly: GCF_054483875.1. Classification (NCBI taxonomy): domain Bacteria; kingdom Bacillati; phylum Bacillota; class Bacilli; order Caryophanales; family Paenibacillaceae; genus Paenibacillus; species Paenibacillus sp. BAC0078. The sequence goes on along the minus strand of NZ_JBTLRW010000001.1, from coordinate 295,177 downwards.
CGGTCTGCGCAATACGCCAATGAAGAGTGTCAAAAAGGCATGGCATAACCAGCCGAACAGCATTGAACTGACCGTTCCGCCGCTTAGCTTCCTGGTGCTGAAGAAATCAGGGCGCAAGGCGGTTAAATAAGCTTGGCAGACAATCCGTACTACTTAAGGGGGATATCGAAATATGAAGGTATTATTTGCCGCAGCCGAAGCTGATCCGTTCATCAAAACGGGCGGTCTGGCCGATGTCATTGGAGCTTTGCCCAAAGCGCTGAAGGGTGCGGGAGTGGACGTACGGGTGATCTTGCCAAAATACCGCGGGATACCAGAGAAATTCTCATCACAAATGGAGCATGTAGCTGTTCTCGAAGTGCCGGTCGGCTGGCGCAATCAATATTGCGGGATCAAACGGATTGTTCATGACGGAGTACCGGTCTATTTTATCGACAATGAATATTACTTCGGGCGGGATGGGATATACGGTTACATGGATGATGGGGAACGTTTTGCCTTCTTCAACCGTGCGGTGCTGGAATGCCTGCCGGCGATTGATTTCCAGCCTGACGTGCTGCACTGCCATGACTGGCATGCTGCGGTTATTCCTATGCTGCTACAGGGCCATTACCGCCACAACCCGTTTTACAGCGAAATGCATACTGTGTTCACTATTCACAATTTGCTGTATCAGGGAGTGTTCCCTTATTCGGTACTGGGCGAGCTGCTGGGTCTTAGCGACAACTACTTCCTCGCAGTGGAGTATTACGGCAACGTGAACTTTATGAAAGGCGGCATTGTATACAGCGATCATGTGACGACGGTCAGCCCAACCTATGCTAGGGAAATCCGCACTGCGTATTACGGCTACGGACTGGATGGATTGCTGTCCTCGCGGGCGGATCACCTGAGCGGAATTGTCAACGGCATCGACACCAAGAGCTATAATCCGGCCAGCGACCAGCAGATCTTCACCCGCTACCGCTCCAATCTGGACAAAAAAAAGGAAAACAAGACCGCGCTTCAGCAGGAGCTGGGTTTGCCCGTAGCCCCTGATATTCCGCTGGTGGGAATGGTAACCCGGCTGGTGGATTCCAAAGGACTGGATCTCCTGACCCGCGTGCTCGATGAGCTGCTCTATTATGATGATATCCAGTTTGTGCTGCTGGGAACGGGGGATGAGTCTTATGAGCGGTGGTTCCGTGAAGCGGCGTGGCGTTATCCGGCCAAGCTGTCCTCACAGATTCGATTTAATGACGCGCTTTCCCGCAAAATATACGCTGGCAGCGATCTGTTCCTGATGCCCTCCAAATTCGAGCCCTGCGGGATTAGCCAGCTTATTGCCTTGCGCTATGGCAGCATTCCGGTTGTACGGGAGACTGGCGGGCTGAATGATACCGTACATGCTTATAATGAGGAGACCGGCGAAGGCAACGGGTTCACCTTCAAGGATTACAATGCCCACGACATGATGTACACTCTCCGCCGGGCCGTTTCCTTTTACCGCCAGCCCGAGCACTGGAAGAAGGTAACCAAAAACGCATTTGCCGGTGACTATAGCTGGAGTGTATCCGCGCAGCAGTACATTGACATCTACAACCACATTACCGAATAGTACTGAAATAACAGTGTCATCCGCTAAAATAAAAGAGACGCACCACTGGCCATCAACCCTGACCTTTGGAACGTCTCTTTTTTCTGTTGCTTATGCCTAACTTAACTTCCGGCTCAGAATCCGGTAACCGTAAGGGTCGAGAGAAATATGCATCATCCCATGCACTGGAGCTACAGAATCGCCGGTGAGCGCATCCTGCCAATCATCGGTTTCCATCGGATGACTAAGGGTACGGGGCTGCGGGGAGTTATTCATCCACACGGTAAAATGAAGCCTGTCATCCGACCGTTCATACACGATGCACGGGTCATTCTGATAAGCCTGCAGGATGCGGAAGCGGCCTTCACGCAGTGCCTTGTTTGTTTTGCGCAGAGCGATCATCATCCGGTAAAAGTCATACAGCTCGCGGTCCTGCTTCGCCTTATCCCACTCCATACATTTGCGGCAGTCGGGATCTTCCTTCCCGGTAAGGCCGATTTCATCGCCATAATAAATGCATGGGGTGCCCATAAAGGTGAATAAAAAGACGACCGCCAGCTTCAACCGCCGCTTGTCCTCGCCCACCACCGTCAGCAGACGTGGTGTGTCGTGACTGCCGAGCAGATTGAAGACGACTTCGTTCGTCTGCTGCGGGTAGCGCATCAGCAGGCTGCCGATCCGGTGGCCGAAGGTAATCCCGTCCATGCCGCCGCCGAAGAATTCCAGCACCGTACCGGAGAACGGGTAATTCATCACGGAATCGAACTGGTCTCCGAGCAGCCAAGTGAGCGAATCGCTCCACACCTCGCCAACGATATAAGCCTCCGGATTGGCGGCTTTCACCACTTTGCGGAAATCGCGCCAGAAATGGTGATCCACCTCATTGGCTACGTCCAGCCGCCACCCGTCCACCTTAATTTCCTTAATCCAGTATTCGGCAACTCCCAGCAAATAGGCTTTCACCTCATGATTGGCGGTGTTGAACTTCGGCATATTGCCAAAAAAACCGAAAGTGTCATACGTAGGAATACCGTCGACAATTTCGGCCGGGAAGGCGTTAATGTGGAACCAGTCTCTGTATACGGAATATTCCCCCTTCTCCAACACATCCTGAAAAGGCGGGAACCTGTCGCTACAATGATTGAACACGGCGTCGAGCATGACGCGGATGCCTCTTCTGTGACACTCTTCGACAACGGTTTTGAGTAGAGCATTATCTCCGAAATGAGGATCGACTCTTTTATAGTCCACAATATCGTATTTATGGTTGGAAGGGGAGACGAACAGGGGGGTAAAGTATATGGCGCTAATCCCCAGCTCCTGCAGATCGCCCAGGTGGTCCAGTACGCCTTGCAGGTCTCCGCCAAAAAAATTATCCAGCTTCGGAGTGCCGCCCCATGCCTCTGTTCCCTCCGGATCAATGGACGGATCACCCTTGGCAAAGCGCTCGGTCATAATCTGATAAAACACGGCATCCTTGGCCCAGTTCGGAACCTGAAACAGGTCGATTTGGTGTATGTAAGGAAATTCGTAGAAGTGGTTGGGCGGGGGAGGACACTCGGAACGGATGCCGTTGTCGAGCATATACACGTTTTCTTGGCCTTTGCTGACGCGGATAGTGTAGCTGAGGCGTTTATATTTGGGACGCACCGCGGCTTCCCAATAGTCAAACATGTCGTCCGAGGCGGCTTTTTCCATTTTTATGTCAAAGGAGGTATGGGCCCAGTTGTACTTGTCACCGGTGAGCGCTACTACACAATCCACATCATCTCTTTTGGTGCGGACACGCAAATGTATAGTCTTTGCATCATAGGCATAAGCCCACTTATCCCGTGGCACATGGTACATTGCTTCTACAAGCATGTAGACACCTCCTAAAAGTTTTGTGAGCTAATGCCACTTGATTCGCTTCTTACAAAACCCCTTCGTAAGCATACGTTTAAGTTTTGTGAGTGAGCCATAGTTATTACCACCAAGCAGGGTCGCATGAATCAACTCCGGTTATTCCGGGAGTAATTGGAGATAGTACTCAGTATATGCGGTTTCCATATTATTAACAGACTTTGTCACAAATTTGTCTTTGCATATTCATACGCGCTGATTTATAATAAATCGGTCAATGAGACTACAACTTAGAGAACTTAGCAGAATTGAGAAAGAATAGGGGAGATCTACAGATGAACAAATGGGGTAAACTTTCATTAGGGATGCTGCTTGTAGCAGGCCTTATGACCGGCTGCGGCAACAATAACAAAGAAAATACTACAGCCGAAGGAAGCGGAGCGAACACAAATACCGCAGCGGCAACTAAGACGCTTACACTGGGAACCAGCGCGGATTTTCCTCCGTATGAGTTCCGCAAGGTTGTGGACGGTAAGGATACTGTCGTAGGCTTCGATATCGAAATTGCCAAGAATATTGCGGCGGACATGGGCGCTGAGCTGGTGATCAAGGATATGCCCTTTAAGTCCCTGCTGAATGAGCTGTCGAGCGGCAGAGTGGACATGGTGATCTCGGGTCTGAGCCCTACACCGGAACGGGAAAAGGCCGTTGGATTATCCGACATCTACTACAAAGCGGAACAAGCCGTAGTTGTGCGTGAAGCGGACAAGGATAAATTTGCAACTATGGATTCCCTGAAGGGAGCCAAGATTGGAATTCAGACTGGTTCGATTCAGGAAGATATCGCCAAAGGCATTGAAGGCGCAAAGTTAACCTCACTGGCCAAAATTTCTGAGATCGTGATGCAGCTTCAATCCAACCGTGTGGATGCTTCCATTATGGAAGGACCTGTAGCGAATGCTTTCGTTAAGAAGGTTAAGGGACTGGCGATTACAGCTGCCAAACCTGAAGTGGAAGACGACGGCTATGTCGTTGGCGTCAAGAAGGGCAATACAGAATTGCTCGACCAGGTCAACAAGACTTTAGCCCGTCTGAATACGGAAGGGAAGATTGACCAATATGTAGCGGCAGCAAGCGAGCTGGCAGAGAGCAAATAAGGTACAGCGGGATTTTACGGCTAAAGCATACAGAATGCTGGCCTGCAGCTTGATGTTACATTACAGAAAATGGCGGTGATCCGCTGTTTTCTATTTTTTTGGAGACAGGAGGTAATGCCAACAATGAATATATTCGATATGATCATGAATTACCGCGGTTTTTTTCTTTCCGGTCTAAAATATACCCTGCTGCTGGCAGTGCTCGGCGTGGTATTTGGGTTTGCACTCGGGATTGTAGTTTCCCTGCTGCGGATGTCCAAATGGCGGATTCTGCGTTTTATCGCAACGGCCTGGGTGGAATTTCTGCGCGGTACGCCGATGCTTGTGCAGCTGTTCATCATCCATTACGGCTTGCCGGAGCTTGGTCTTGAGTTCACACCGATTCAATCAGGCGCCATCACGCTGACCATCAACAGCTCGGCTTACCTGGCAGAAATTTTTCGCGCCGGTATTCAAAATGTGGACCGTGGCCAGGTGGAGGCAGCACGTTCACTGGGGATGAGGCAGGGCATGACGATGCGCTATATCGTACTGCCGCAGGCGCTCAAGAATGTGCTTCCGGCCATTGGGAACGAGTTCATCACCATCATTAAGGAGTCGTCGATTGTATCTATGATAGGTGTTATGGACCTTATGTTTCAGGCCGGCAGCGTCAGCACGATTACCTACCAGGGTCTGAATCCGTATATCATTATTGCACTTATGTATTTTGTTCTGACATTTACGTTGTCCAAGGCACTTGGCATCCTGGAAAGGAGGCTCAATACAGATGATCGCCGTTAAAAACCTGCAAAAGCATTTTGGCAAGCTCGAAATTCTCAAAGGCATTGATCTGCAGATCCACAAAGGTGAAGTTGTGGTTGTTATCGGCCCCAGCGGTTCGGGCAAAAGCACCTTTTTGCGCTGTCTGAATCTGCTGGAGCAGCCAACGGGCGGGGAGATTACCTTTGAAGGCCAGTCCATTACAGACAAGAAGCATGATATTAATGTGACTAGGGAGAAAATGGGCATGGTCTTCCAGCAGTTCAACCTGTTCCCGCACAAAACCGTGCTGCAGAACATCATGCTTGCCCCGCTGAAAGTGAAAAAGCAGAAACCGGAGGAAGCGGAAAAAATCGCGCTGGAGCTGCTGCGCACCGTCGGCCTGGAAGATAAGCGGGATGCTTATCCGGTTCAGCTCTCCGGGGGGCAGAAGCAGCGCATTGCCATCGCCCGCGCACTCGCCATGCAGCCGCATGTGATGCTTTTTGACGAGCCAACCTCGGCGCTTGATCCTGAAATGGTCGGAGAGGTGCTGGAGGTTATGAAGAAGCTGGCCGAAGAGGGCATGACAATGGTCATTGTGACGCATGAAATGGGCTTCGCCCGCGAGGTGGGCGACCGTATCCTCTTCATGGACGGTGGCGTGATTGTGGAAGAAGGCACTCCGGCGGAAGTATTCGGAAATCCGAAGCATGTGCGCACCAAAGATTTCTTAAGCAAAGTTCTATAAATATGCACAAAACGGCCCTGTAAACTTTTTCAGCGGCCGTTTTGCTTTTTGCTGAGGGTAAATGGGTGATATAGTATATAGATGGCCAATCAACTTGAAAAGGAGTACATACAGATGAGAGATGACCTATGCCGGATTGGCATCATTGATATTGGTTCTAACTCCATTCGCCTTGTGATCTATGATACGACGCTGGAAGGAGGCTATAAAATTATCAAGGAGTGCAAATACTCCGCTCGTCTGAGTGAGAAGATCACAAGGGACGGGAGGCTGGAGCGGAAGGACATGGATACCATCGTGCCGGTTCTGCACCAGTTCAAGGAGATATGCAGCGCCTTTGAAGTTGATAAAATCCGCGCCGGAGCCACAGCGGCCATCCGCAACGCCGCAAATTCCTCCGAGATTATCTCCTATCTGTCGGAGGCATCGGAGATTAACATTGAAGTCATCAGCGGCCATCAGGAGGCTTACTTTGGCTTCTTGGGTGTAATCAATGCCTTTGATGTTCAGGACGGATTTGTTATCGACATCGGCGGCGGCAGCACGGAGGTTACCCTGTTCCGGGGACGGCGTTACCAGAACAGCATTTCCTTTCCTTTTGGCGCGGTGAATACGAATCTTATGTTCAGTCAGCACGGGAATTGGAACAGCGACCAGGTGCGCAAGCTTCAGGCCTATGTCACTGGAAGACTGGTGGAGCATGATTGGCTGAACAGCGGCCAAGGGCTGCCCCTCTACGGGCTTGGCGGAACCCTTCGTTCCCTTGGCAAGCTGGACCAGAAGAGCCGGAATTATTCGCTGCCCAATTCACACGGGTATACGTTGTCCAGCGAAACCATCGGCCATTTCATGGAGACGCTGCCTCTCATTCCGTATGAGAAACGCAAGGATTTGGACGGGCTGTCCAAGAGCCGGGGGGATATCATTGTCTCGGGTCTGATTATTTTTCATACGGTATATCAGTATATCGGCGCCAGTCAGGCATTGATCAGCGGAGAAGGCTTGCGGGAAGGTATGCTGCATGATCTCCTTAAACCAGAGCAGCCTGTGCGCGAGAGTGCGCTGGAGTTCAGTCTGAACACCATCGTCCGCTTTGACATCCATTCGTCCAAACGGCATTTGGACCATATTTACAAGCTGGCCCTCAGCCTGTTTGACGCTTTTGAGGACGGGACCGACCGGACGGAACAGAAAATGCTGATGTATGTCGCGGTCATGCTGCACCGCACCGGCTCTAATATTAACTACTACCAATCCAAGCGGCATACACGTTACTGGCTGATGAATTCACCGATTCGCGGGCTTACGCACCGGCAGCTAATCCTCAGCGCCCTGATCGCCTCGTACAGCACAAAAAGCCGGAAGCAGAAATTGTCCCTGACACATAAGGACATTTTGCTGGCTTCCGACGAAGAGTGGATTCATAAGCTTGGAACTCTGGTTCAACTATGCATTGCTCTGGACAGTACCGAGATTGGCATTGTGAGCGGGCTACAAGCCCGCCTGCACGGCAATACCCTTGATCTTGCCCTGCAGGGCGCAGGCGAGCTTCTCATTGGGCTGGAGGACATCGAGACTGCCCTCAAAGCCTTCAGGAATGTTTGGGCGGTGAAGGTAAAGCTCGGGTTCCCTTCCAGCGTGTAACATCCATAGCGGCGAACTGGCTCCGGAACGGGGCCTTTTTGTCGTCCGCACGCTCGTAATATCCGTTGGGCTGCAGGAAGCTCGATTTGACATTGTCACTAAGCGTGATGTCCAGAATCTTGACAATTTGCTTGCGGATTTCCTTGTCCTTCACCGGGCACATCAGCTCAATGCGCCGGGTCAGGTTACGTGTCATCCAGTCCGCGCTGGACAAGTAGACCTCTGGATTGCCGCCGTTCTCGAAATAATAGATCCGCGAATGCTCCAGGAAGCGGTCCACAATGCTGCGGACGGTGATGCGCTCGCTGAGGCCTTCAATGCCGGGCCGCAGGCAGCAGACTCCGCGGACAATCAGATCAATGGAGACACCGGCTTGGGCCGCGCTGTACAGATAATCTATAACCTCCTGGTTGGAGAGCGAGTTCATCTTGGCGATAATCCGGGCCGGGCGGCCTGCTGCCGCATGCTCGGCTTCGCGCGCGATGAGCTTTTCCAAAGAGAGGCTCATGTTGGTAGGCGCCACAATGAAGGAATTCCAGTCATAGCTCGCGGAATAGCCTGTCATCTGGTTGAACAGCTCCGAAGCATCCAGCCCGATCTCGTTGTTTGCTGTGAATAGGCTGAGGTCGGTGTAGGCCTTGGCGGTGCTGTCATTGTAGTTGCCTGTGCCCACATGCACATAGCGGCGCAGATCCGGGCCTTCCTGGCGGACAATCAGCGTAATCTTGGCATGGGTTTTGAGGCCAACCAGGCCATAGACCACATGGCAGCCAGCCTGCTCCAGCTTGCGGGCCCAGGCGATATTGCGCTCCTCGTCGAATCTTGCCTTAAGCTCGACGACAACGGTGACCTGTTTGCCGGATTCTGCGGCATGGGCCAGTGCGGCAATCAGCGGAGAATTGCCGCTGACCCGGTACAGCGTCATTTTGATTGCTCTAACCTGTTCGTCTTCAGAAGCCTGAGTGATGAAGTCGGTCATCGCATCAAAGGATTCATAAGGATGGTAGACCAGCACATCGCGTTCGCGCAGCACCTCGAAGAAATCCTCGTTCTCATCGAATTCTACCGGATAGAGCGGCTCAATCGGCACTTCATGCAGATAGCTGAAGCCCTTGAGACTGCCGGCGAAGCCGCGCAGAAATCCGAGATCAAGCGGTCCGTCAATTTCGAAGACGGAATCCTCAAGCTCAAACTCGGCTTGAAGCTGCTCAAGCGCATACGGGTGAATCCCCTTCTGCACCTCCAGACGGGCGGGAACACCGCGCCGGCGTTTACGCAGCTCCTTTTCAATCTCCTCAAGCAGATCCTCCGCGCCTTCCTCGTCAATCGTAAGGTCAGAATTGCGCGTTAACCGGAACTCGCTGACGGCCACGGGTTCATAACCGCTGAACAAGGTTTGAATATGATGGCGGATCACGTCTTCAATAAAGACAAATTGCCGTTTCTTGCTGTTAGAGCGGTGGGGGAGCGGGATGCATCTCGGCAGATTGGAAGGAATCTGCAGAATTGCGAAATAGGGCTCTTCCTCCTTGCTGTTCTTGCGCGTCAGCACTACCGCGAGATAGATGAATTGGCTGTGCACAAGCGGAAACGGCCGGCTCTGGTCAACAGCCATAGGAGTCAGAACGGGAAAAATAATATCACGGTAATACTGCTCAATGGAAAGCTCCTGTGCCTGGGTCAGGTCCTCGTAATCCACGAAGACAATTCCTTCCTTATGCAGATGCCTTGAAATATCCCGGAACGTCCGGTACTGGTCGGTAATAATTTTGCTGACCCGTTTGATCAGACGCTTGTACAGCCCGGATGGGGTATAGCCCGTGAAATCCTTTTTTGTATAGCCTGCACGGATCTGATCCTGAATTCCGGCCACGCGGACGCTGATGAATTCATCCAGATTGCTCGACACAATCGCCAGGAACTTGGCCCGCTCCATAAGCGGATTATCTGGGTCCTGCGCCTCCTGCAATACACGGCGGTTGAATTCGATCCAGCTTAAATCCCGGTTAAGATAAGCGGTAGATGGACTGCTGTAGTTGTTTTTTTTCTCTTCTTCATTCACGTTCGCGGACCCTCCAAGTGCTTCAATATCTTTGTCGTATTCTATCATTTTACTATCTGCTACAGAGGGAAATGTTAAATCTGTGTAAAATATTCGCGAAATTATTCCTGAAAAGCTGAAAAGCACGGATTTTTGCTGATTTTATTAAAATTATGTAAAATTACTTACTCTAATAATGCTTCAAAACGCCAAAATTATCAAATTGGTAACAATTACTTGCGCATTGGTTACAAAATTGTGATATATTCAATCCTGTTAGTTAACAAATATCTGCATTTTGGACGCAAGGCACAACAAGGTACATAAGTCCGGAGTTGCAATGAAGCAGAACTGCATGTCAAGTTTGCTCTGCTATTCACGAAGGAGGCAATTTATGAAGATCAGATTTAGAAAGATTACAGCCTTGGCTGCAGCCCTCGGAGTCAGCGCACTGCTGCACACAGCTCCCGCTCAGGCCGACAGCGTACATATCGCGGGAGAAACTACAACCTATTATACCTTATCTAATCATTATGGCATAAGTGTTGATAAACTTATGAACGCCAATCCGAATGTTGCAGCTTTGAATATCTACCCTGGTCTCAGACTCACCATCCCAGGGATAACAAAAGCCAAGACCGTTGCCGCTGAGCCGTCTGCCAAAGCCTTTTCAGAGGCGTCTATTTTGAGTGTAGAGCCTAAGTCCAATACAGTTCAAGCATGGGGCAAGGAATTCAACTATGGCAAAGTGATGCAAATGAAGGCTACCGCCTATTCCTCAGCCATCAGCGAGAATGGCATCTGGGGGGCCGTTGATTATTTCGGCAATCCGCTGAAACTTGGAACTATTGCGGTCGATCCAAGTATAATCCCGCTTGGTACCAAAGTGCTCGTAACCGGCTATTCCCATCCGGGTCTGCCCAAGCAGGCGTTTTTGGCTACCGCTATGGATACAGGCAGCGCGATCAAAGGCAACCGCATTGATATCTTTATTCCCGGAAGCCAAAGCTTTGTATCGGATTTTGGATTTCAATATGTACAGTTGTACTTTATTGAATAGTATAATCAGGCAAGAGCTATAAACTCAAAAGGAAACGAAGAATGCCGCAAGGGCAGGACTCGTTTCCTTTTTTTGAACAGCAACATCTACTTTTCTTTATTCACCTGAAGCATCTGGGGGACGGTTACAAAGGTGTAGCCCCTGTTGCGCATGATGCTGATCACTTCCGGCAGTGCCTGAATGGTTCCGCGCAAATTGCTGCCCCGGCCGCCGCCGCCGTGCTGGAGAATGATTGACCCTTTGCCCGCATGGGATACGATATTGTTTCTGACCTGGGACCTTGAGAGCCCTCTCCAGTCAAGGGAATCCACATTCCAGTTCACCAGCTTATAGCCGTGGGCCTTCGCCCATTGCAGCTGCTGCTCGTTGATGTCTCCATAGGGTGGCCGGATGAGCCGTGGTTTATATCCCGCCAGAGCATCAATTATATTTTCCGTACGGATAATTTGCGACCGGAATTCATTTACGCTGATCTTCCCGAACTGAGGATGGTTGTAGGAATGGTTACCCACGGCATGACCTTCCCTGATGATCCGCTTCACGAGATCAGGATGCTTCGCTGCACGGCTGCCGACTATGAAAAAGGTTGCTTTTACATGATGCTTGCGCAGAACGTTTAGCACCTGTGGTGTAAACCTCGGATCAGGCACATCATCGAACGTAAGCGCAATATGTTTGCGGCGCGGCCCCTGTGTTTTGATCGTTTCAGGGTATTTGCGGATCAGTTGGCTGAGGGTCAGGCCTTTGACCCGTTCCCGTTTTTGTGGTCCCGCCGACGCAGAAGAGGAGCCTGCCGGGAGAACCTGATCCTTCCCGGACTTTCCATCCGGGGCATTGATGTTGCTTAGCTGAGGGAGGGAGGGCGAATCCGCCGGAATCGCGGCAGCCAGCTCCGCTTCAGAGGCCGGACTGAGCAGGAATAATAACACAATTGCCAGAATGGGCAGTTTTCGGCTTAGCTTCAGACCATTCACATGCAGCGCCTCCTTTTTTGTGATCCTGCAATCCGTTATTGTCTTATCTTGTTATCTCCAATAAAAGCCGGATTTATGCTGTAATTCCAAGAGCTCTGATTAAGATTTATCGAGGCGGAAAATACGTGTATACTGAATGAAACGGGAGATTTCCCCGGCCACAATTTGCAAATAACAGGAAGGAAGGAACGATCAATGCCGGATTTATTTGCACCCTATGAATTAAAGGGCCTGACCTTAAAAAATCGTGTGGTTATGCCCCCTATGTGCCAATATGCTGTAGAACAGCAGGATGGCACGCCAAATGATTGGCATTTTGTGCATTATGTCAGCCGCGCTGTCGGCGGCACAGGCTTCATTATTGTTGAAATGACCGGTATCCATCCGGATGGACGGATTACGAACAAGGATACCGGGATCTGGGGAGACCACCAGATTGAAGCTTACCGCAGGCTTACAGAAGCCGTTCATGCCGGGGGAGCGAAAATCGCAATTCAACTGGGCCATGCCGGAAGGAAAGCTCTGGATGCGGAGCCTCCGGTTGCTCCCTCCGCAATCCCATTTGATGCCAAATCCAAAACTCCGCGGGCGCTCAGCAAGGCTGAGATCGCTGAACTGATCGAGGCTTACCGAGAAGGCGCCCGCCGTGCTGTTGAAGCCGGCTTTGATACAGTGGAGATTCATGGAGCGCATGGCTACCTGATTCACCAGTTTCATTCGCCGCTGACCAATGTCAGAGATGATGAATACGGCAACGACCCGGGTTTGTTCGGAGAACAGGTTGTACAAGCCGTCAGGGAAGTGCTGCCGGCTGAAATGCCGCTGCTGATGAGAGTATCCGCCAAGGAATATGTAGAAGGGGGCTATGATGAGGACTATGCACTGGGCTTTTGCCGCCGCTACAAGGCTGCCGGAGTTGACATGTTCCATGTATCCTCAGGCGGTGAGGGTCCTATTGGTTCGAACGGCGGTCCTAACGCAGGTCCTGCTTATCAGGTCGATCTTGCTGAGCACATCCGCAGCGGCCTGCAAATTCCGGTAATTGCTGTAGGACGCCTCGAATCCTATGAGGACGCACAGTCTATTGTCTCCGAGGAGAGGGCAGAGCTGGTAGCAGTGGGCAGAGGAATGCTCAGTGATCCTTACTGGGCGCTGCATGCGGAGGAAGCGCTTGGCGGTGTGGAGAAGACCAGTGTGCCTGCGGCGTACGAACGAGGAGTTTGGAAGAGAAAATGAACCCTAAGAATGTGAACTATGTCACAGATTTTAAGCCCCTTCTAAGGCATGGTTAATAAGATAAAATTTGAAGGAGCTTGATAACGTGGCGACGGTGATTAGTAACGAGCGGCTGACTGATGGAGTGTATCACCTTCGGGTTGAAGGGAATTACGGCGGGACAATGGGGCAATTCTACATGCTGCGGGCATGGGGAGCCTATCCATTGCTGTCCAGACCGCTTAGCATACATCAAGTAAATGACAATGGTGTCGAATTTCTTTATCATGTGGTTGGTGAAGGCACTGAGATTCTGGCAAAGCTTACGCCAGGGGCCACGCTTGAGCTTGAAGGCCCGTTCGGTAACGGATTTCCTGCTGTGGAAGGAAAGGTTGCCTTGATAGGTGGAGGGATCGGCATTGCTCCACTGTATTACTGTGCGCAGGAGCTTCCGCAAAGCGACATTTACCTGGGCTTCAGCCGTGAACCCTTCCGCGTTGAGGCATTCCGTCCTCTGGCTGCCGAATTGACGGTGAACGTCGGCGGTTTGGTGCTGGACAGTGTCGATTTCACCAGCTACGATCATATTTTCGTCTGCGGTCCGCAGCCGATGCTGAAGGCTGCACAGCAAAAAAGCATAGCCGCTGAAGCTGCCGGCAAGAGACCTAATGTGTATTTGTCGCTTGAGAACCGCATGGCATGCGGAATCGGCGCTTGTCTCGTCTGCAGCGTCTCCTGCCGTGACGGACAGCGCAAGGCTTGTGCGGACGGTCCGGTATTTCTGGCGGAAGAGGTGATCTTCCATGATTAATATGACAGCAAGTATTGCAGGCGTTCATTTCAAGAACCCGATTGTTATGGCTTCAGGAACCTTCGGCTTCGGCCGGGAATATGGCAAGCTGTATGATGTGTCGCTCCTGGGGGGCATCTCCGGCAAGGGGCTTACACTTAACGCTAAGGCAGGAAATCCCGGCATTCGCGTTTATGAGACGGCCTCCGGCATGCTGAACAGCGTGGGCCTAGAGAATCCGGGGGTGGAAGCGTTCTTGGCCAAGGAGCTTCCTTATTGGGAGACTCTGGATACCGCGCGTATTGTAAATCTTGGCGGCAATACGCTGCCGGATTATGTGCTCGGCGCCGAGCTGATCCAGCGTGATGCCGATGCCCGCAGTGCTGCCGGCAAGCCTGCTGTAGATATGATTGAGCTGAATATTTCCTGCCCCAATGTCAAAGAAGGCGGCATCGCCTTTGGAGTCAAGACTCCGGCGGCGCAGGAGGTTGTACGTGCGGTAAGAGCTGCTACCCGTCTGCCGCTGGCTGTGAAGCTGTCCCCGAACGCCGAGGACATCGCTGGAATGGCCGAGATGTGCCAGGAGGAAGGCGCGGACGCCGTTTCACTGATTAATACGATCTCCGGGATGAAGATAGATGTCCGCCGCCGCCGCAGTGTGTTCAATAACTTATATGCCGGATTGTCCGGTCCTGCTATTAAGCCAGTAGCGCTGCGTATGGTGCATCAGGTGGCAAAAAGGGTATCCATTCCGGTAATCGGCATGGGCGGAATTACTTCAGCTACAGATATCATTGAATTCATCATGGCCGGGGCAACGGTCATTCAGGTGGGAACCTATAACTTCATGAATCTGCGGGCAGGCAGTACGCTTGTAGAGGAATTACAGCAGTTCATGATCGAGGAGAATATTTCATCGCTGGACGAAATCCGCGGCATCATCTAAGATGGCTCAATTTATTCCTCCGCCTGAGATGTCTTTATCTATCGAAGGTTCATATCATGGGAAAGGGGAGATTCCGCTTGGCTGCATCAGAATTTCATCCTGACGATATCGAGCTGACTGCTGTGGAGGTTGGCCGTGATCTGCTGCTGCTCATTACCGGAGGCGTCCGCCATATTGGCGCTGCCAGCACTGCTTATATTGAAGATGGCGTAGCCAAGGTATCTACTTCGGCAGTCCCCCATCACAAGGAGCACACAATCAGCGAGTCCGCTGCGCTCAAAGCGGCTGCTGTACTGAACAGAACAGTTACGGTAGTTATGGGCATTCATTATGACAATTTGAGCAAAGAGGGCATAGCCCAGGTTGTGGAAACCGTGAACCGAAAATTAGATCAATATTTATCTTGGTAAAATTTGAAACGTTAATGAATCTTCCTGCGTAATAGATAACAAATAAGCATTTAACTTAATTTTGGAGGAATGAACCATGTCTATATTTAAAAGATTGCGTGATTTAACGATGTCCAATGTGAATGCGATTATTGATAAAGCAGAAGATCCTGTAAAAATGACGGATCAATACATTCGGGACATGACTGAGGATCTGGAGGATGCTGAAAAAGCGGTAGCCGCCCAGATCGCCATCGAGAAGAAATTCAAGCAGCTCTATGAAGAACAGGAAGCGCTGGTGAACAAACGCAACCAGCAGGCACATACCGCTGCCCAAGCCGGCAATGTGGATCTGGCGCGCCGCGCACTGGAAGAGAAGAAAGCCGCTGAAGCCAAGCTTGCAGAATACAAAGCCAGCTTCGATCAGAATAAGGCATCGGCAGACAACCTGCGCGACAAGCTTGAAGAAATGCGCAAACAGCTTACAGAAATGAAGAATAAACGTGAAACTTTGGTTGCGCGCTATAATGCAGCCAAGGCGCAAACGGAAATCAACAAAGCGATGAGCGGATTCAGCTCCGATTCGGCTTCCGCGGGTCTCAAGCGTATGGAAGAGAAAATGCTGCAGGCTGAAGCTCAGGCTGAAGCCAGCAACGAGATGAGCGCTGGCAACAGATCGCTGGATGACGAATTCGAGAAGCTGGGCAAGGATCAGGCTGTGGAAGACGAGCTGGCCGCGCTGATGAAGCAATACGACAAACAATAATATATTGGCATAAGCCGGAAGCAAATCTGATGTTCACAGGCGAAGGAGAGAAAGAGCGGTTTCTCCTTCGCCTTCTCTATGCTGCCCGGGGAGGGCAGGCAAACTGACAATCGGGGGCTAAAGCAATGGATTTCCATACTCTGGTGTCTATGGTGGTATGGACGGTGTGCGGCGCAGTGCTGCTGTTTGTGCTGATGTTCGTGGATTCGCTGTTTACCCGTTACAACGATTTAGAGGAGCTCAAGGCAGGCAATATGGCGGTTACTACTAGATTCGTGCTGAAGCTTTTGGCACAAGGCTGCATCTTATCGTCCTCCATTGCCTCTTCGAACAGTTTGGGAGATGCCATTGTAATCTCCATAGTCTCCTTTATTCTTTTATTCTCTCTGGAAAAAACAGTCGAACTGCTGCTGAGCCGCTGGGGCAAGCTCGATCTTGACTATGGCACCCAATTGGGCAAAATAGGCTACGGGCTGCTGGCAGGCTCGCTGCATTTGACCGGAGCCTTGATTATAGCTGCATTTATTCAAGGATAATGCTTTATGTTAGACTTTAAAGCCAAAACTTTTAAAAGGAATGATGGAGTTTGAGTATATGGAAGCGTATTGGCAATATATTCTCGAAGCCGGAGGCTCCGGCCGCACCCAAAAGCATGCTGAACCTGTCCCCGGGCGACATTTGCGAGGTCTCGCTGGTTACCTACGAGGTAACGGGCCGGACCCAGACCAGCGGACGCAATGCTGTGGTGCTGACCTTACGTGACGGCAGCCGTATTGCCTATCTGCATATCGAAGAGCGGGAGCAGCTGCAATATGGGCTGTATCAGCCGATTGACGGGCGCTTGGATAATCCCGCCGAGGTCCCGGCAACTCTGGAGCTGGATGATTACACATACTACTTGGAGGAAGAATACGAGGGATACTCCGAAGTTAAGGGTCAGACTCCTTATATGAACGGCGGACAGCAGCATGTCTGGCAGTACCAGTCCGATGATTCCCGGCTGCTGCGGGTGGAGTGGCAGAACGGCCGTTTTATGCTGTACGAAGGCGAAAAAGTCATCCCGGGTGATGTAAGGGTGATCCGGGCGAATTAAGAAAGGTGCTTACCGAAACGGCTGTATTGTCCATGTAGAGGACGAAACGGCCGTTTTCTTTTTATTACATGAATTGAGAACGTGTGTTCCTTGTGCTAAGATGAGAACATAATGGCAGAAGGGAGTGGATTAGAATGGAAATAGAGAAGAAACCACTTGTGGAATTTTTGCTGAAGGCTAAAAATGCAACATATGCAGCTCAAGGAGACGAGGCTTCGGTTCCGCCATTGCTTGAAGGATACCGCCAATTGGAATACGGGGACGGAGATTATTTCTACCGGGATTTATATCTGGGCATGGCCTATTTTGCCGGACAGGAAACGATATATTTCGGTGGACAGGCCATCTGGTCAATGACATACGGCGGCGGAACAATAAAGGAACTGAAACTTGATGAGGTTAAGGATACATATGCTTTTTTGAGACAAGCGATGCGCCGGGTAGCGGAGGATCATCCATACAGGGGACCGCGATCCTTCAGTGAAGGAGAGTATCAGTATTTTGATGTAAACGAAGGGGATTTAGAGCGTTTTTCCGGGAAAGAGAAGATCTTGCGGCAGGGGACAGAGATATATTCGCTGCAATATTGCGGTGGATTTATCTGCTGAATGGTATAAAATAGTGCTGTATGAATAGCGGAAATAATTGACGTGTACTCTATAACGAGAATACGAGACAGAAGAGGTTGGTTGACATATGAACAGCAAAGAAGAAGCAATGGATTCTAAATTTCGTCGAAAAGCACTCCAGGTTGAAGAAGCCCAGTCACGGGTTATTAAGTATACGAAGCTGATGGACATGGAAGAGATACCACTTAATGATAGCACCGGACGTTATTTGGCCGAGCCTGTGTATGCGCCTCATCCATTTCCGGCATTTAACCGCTCGGGGATGGACGGTTATGCGCTCATCGCGGCAGATACAGAGAAGACCCGGGAGGATGGCTTAATCTGGCTGGACGTCGTAGACGACATCCCATGCGGAGCAGTGCCTGGTGTCGATATCCGGAGCGGAATGGCTGCGCGGATTATGACCGGAGCTCAGGTGCCGGCGGGTGCAGATACCGTTGTTATGCTTGAAGCAACGGAGAGCAGGGAAGCTGGGGGCATAACTCAAGTGGGAATCCGCAAAGCGCAGCAGGCCGGGCGAAATATTACTCCGATCGGTTTTGAACTGAAGGAAGGGGTGCTTGTGCTGCCGGCCGGAAAGATCATAACGGCGGGGGATATTGCTGTTCTGGCCGCCTTTGGCATGCCTGTTGTGAAAGTGCGGCGCAGACCTAGAGTGGGGATATTTGCAACCGGGACCGAACTGCTGGAGGTGCATGAACCGCTAGCTCCCGGCAAAATCCGTAACAGCAACTCTCCCATGCTGGAAGCGCTGGTACGGGAGAGCGGCGCGGAGCCGGTTATGCTCGGTGCAATCGTTGACGATATCGAGCTGGCGCGGAGCAAGGTGCAGCTGGCGCTGGAGAGCTATGATCTGGTGATTACCACCGGCGGTGTGTCCGTTGGGGATTATGATATTATGGGGGATCTGGTCCGTGAGAACAGCGGGGACATGCTGTTCAACAAAGTAACGATGCGCCCGGGAAGCGTGACAACTGCGGCTGTACGCAGCGGCAAGCTTCTGCTGGCCTTGTCAGGCAATCCCGGAGCCTGCTTTGTCGGATTTCACTTGTTCGCCCGGCCCGTTATCGGGAGAATGCAGGGAGCCGAGAAGCCATTCCTGCCGGAGTGGACGGCGGTGCTTGGAGCGGATTATTCCAAAGTGAACAACTATACCCGGTTTGTCCGTTCCCGGCTGGAGATTCAAGGGGGGCAAATATACGCTTATCCGGCCGCCATTGATGAATCTTCAGTAATGGTTACGATCAAGGACAGCGACTGCCTGATCATCGTTCCGCCGGAAGAACGGGGATTGACGGCAGGGACCCTTGTGAAGGTGCTTAAGCTGCCCGGTGACATTCGCGGCTGAGCAGAAGGACTGGATCAAGTGAAAGGTGGAGGAGACCTGGAATGAGGCGGCGGAGGCAAGAGCCTATGAAGAACAGCTTGAAGATACTAAGCAGCGGAGACGGCAGGATCAGCACTGATAGAGGCCGCGTAACATCAAGCAGCGGGAGTAGTGGAAGCAGATCGGTTCACCGTAATGCCCGTAGCAACCTCAATCTGTGTTCGATGCAAGCCGCGAATTCGACGGCAGGCATGGCTGACCAACCCGGGAGTCTGCGGGCAACAGGAGGCGATACTGCTTCGCCCGCCGTTTGCCAGATTGTCGGCTACAAGAACAGCGGCAAAACTACGCTGATCTGCGAGCTGATTCCGCTTTTGCGGAGCAAGGGCTGTACGGTTGCTGTGATCAAGCATGACGGCCACGATTTTGATATGGACCATGAGGGAACGGACACCTGGAAGCAGCGGCAGGCCGGAGCTTCGGCAGTGGCTATTACAAGCGGTACGCGTACAGCAAAGATTGAAGAACGCGCCAGCAGCCTGGCCGAGCTGATTGCCGCTTTTGCAGATTACGATTATGTGCTGGTGGAGGGCTTCAAGCAGGAGCAGTATCCCAAAATCGGGCTGATCCGCCGTGAAGCGGATTTCTCGCTGCTGAGCGAAGTGAGCAATTTGTCAGCGGTTGCTCTCTGGAGCACGGCAGCGGATGCCGCCTCGCTTCCGCAGATGCCGGGCATCAGCCAATTCAGCATTAACGATAGCGTGGGAATTGCCGAATTCTTGTGGCAGCAACGTTTTTTATTTTCAAAATTTCAGCATATGAAAAATTCACAATAGAAAATCCAAAATGCTACCCCCAACCTCTAGTAGTACGTCTCCTAAAAACTTCGTCACAAGGAACAGCGGCCCCATTCTCCCATTGAAGGAGAAAGGGCCGCTGTTCTGCTATCCTGGCATGTATGCTGGAAGAGAGCCAATAATTGCGAAAGCAAATTTACAAGCCGGTCCAGTGCGCAGGGCGTGACAATGCGGCTGGAAGCTTGGTTGAGGCATCGCCCTTCGCCGCATTAAGCTGCGATTGGGTCAGAAAGAGAGTGTCTGTAAGGTCGGCGCCGCAAAGATTTGTGTCGCGGAAATCAGCTCCGATGAGATCCGCTCCCCTCAGGTCAGCCCCGCTGAGATCTGCCGCAATAAGATAGGCGCCGCGCAGGCTGACACAGCGTAAATCGGCTTTTTTGAGCTTGGCTCCGATCAGATCTGCTCCCCGCCCATAGTTCTTAGGGCGTTTGGGAGCATTCTTGAGCTGACGCCGCGCGGCATCGCGTGTAAGCTCGCTAGTCCGAAGAAGCAGCTCATTGATCTCTGCCCGGTGTGACGGCACGTCGACCTGCAGCAGCGCTTCGGGCGGCAGCAGGGTCAGTCGTTCGGTCTCCTCTAGTAGCGAGCGAAGCTGGTTGTGAATCGTCGCCGCAGACTGCAGGGATAGAGCTTCAGTCAGATATCTTAGCAGCTCATGCAGATGGCGCATAACCGGGAAGACCTCGAACATTTGTGAAGCGGTATGCGGAGCCTGCCGCCAGTCATGCCCGCCGAAGGTGACATGAGAGACCTTGGGGCCGGCCCCGAAGCATTCGTAGACGGTACAGCCCCGGAACCCTTTGGACCTTAGCTCCGTGTGGATACCGCAGCGGAAATCAGACCGCAAATTAGGACAAGGCTGTCCGGCATTTTTATGAATGGCAAAATCTGATGAAGCGGCAAATGGCAATGCGGCGCAGCATAGGCCGAAGCAGTCCTCACAGTTCGACTGCAGATCGGTATGGCTAAGATCCGGTGAAGCAGATAGAAATTCATGTTGATGAGACATTTGAGGCAATGACTCCTTCCATAATGGGGAATTCAGCTCTCCAGACGACGCTCAATCGCTTCGGACATCGTTTTGTCCGTAAGGTGGGCGTAGACCTCGGTCGTTTCCGTTGAGGCGTGTCCGAGCTGCTCCTTCGTTTTATAGATATCATTTTGCAGATAATAATCCGTGGCAAAAGAATGGCGCAGCTTATGTACAGTCAGATAAGGCTTGCCGAACCGTTTGGCGTATTTGATGATCATTTCCTGGATCGCCCGTTTGGTCATCCGTTTACCTTCCTGAGTGCCGTTCGGCAGCGCGATGAACAGAGCTTTTTCCCGTTTGGGCGTCTTGTAGCGGGACTGCCGCAGACTAAGATAGAGCGAGAGGTCATCCCTGGCCTGTTCACGGAAATAGACCGGGGTTTTGAACGTTTCATCGTTATTGCCTTTGCGGTAGACATACAGCAGCTTATTGTTCACATCCAGATCATCCACATTCAGATTGACGACTTCAGAGACGCGGAGGCCGGAATTGAGAATGAGGCTGGCAATACAGGCGTCGCGTTCACGGTTGAGCTGAAAGGAATAAAGGGCCTGCTTGTTGGCTTCAACATCGCGCCCATATCCTTCATAAATGTAGCCTATGAACTCCAGCAGCTCGTCTTCCTCCAGAATTTTACCTTTGAGCTTGGCGGCCGTGTCCTTAGGTTTGTGAATGCGCTTGATCTCCACCTTGGCCATAACATTGCGCTTCAGTAAAGGATAGAAGTTCTCGTCCTCGGCAATCTGGCTTAAATAGTGAAAAAGTGATCGGAGTGCGGAAAGCTTGCGGGATACGGTGACTCTGGAATTCGTGCCCTCGGCACGGGTAGTCAAATGCAGGCGGTATCCGACAATACTGTCCATATGCAGCGTCTCCAGATCAAGCAAGGTTATTTCAGAAAGACTTGCAGCTTGAGAGAGCCCCTCTGCCCGCAGCCAGCCGAAGAACGATTCATAATCGCGGATGTACTCCAGCAGAGTAGAAGGTGACAGATCTGGACGTTTATAGTCAATGAACTGCTGTACAAACCAGGGCATATTCAGCACTCTTTGATCGAGATGTATGCGGTCGTTATTTTTTTGAATGCTCAATGTGTTGTTCACCTGCCTTTTGGATTGCTGTTTGCATGCGGAGTTGTCTTTCCATTTTACCATGTTTCATGAAGTTTGGCCGGATTTCGAAGTAGCTTCAGGGGGGCTTGCCTTGCTCCTGTGGTGACAAAGATATAGAATGTGTAATAAAAAGTGAATCACAGAGGTGACTTATGGAACTTGGAATTGAGCTGGTTCCCAAAGAGCAGCGCCATACCATCAGCAGGCTGATGCAGTTTTATTTATATGACTTTACCCGTTATCTGGAGCTTGAGGTGGACCGTGACGGCGCTTTTCCGTCCTATCCCGGTCTTGAGGCTTACTGGAACAGCGGTACCAATAAATTTGCTTATCTATTTACCGTGGACGACAATATCGCCGGATTCGCGCTGGTGGACCGTCTGCTGCGCAGTTCGGAGGGGCAGTTCTACATGACAGAGTTTTTTGTGATGCAAAAGTACCGCCGCAGCGGAGTAGGCACTTGGGCCGCACATCGGCTGTTCGATATGTTTCCCGGCGACTGGAAGGTGTCGCAGATCCGGGCCAATACACCTGCACGCACTTTCTGGCATCGGGTGATTGGCGATTACACAGGCGGGGCGTTCCAGGAACGCTTCAATCCCAAGCAGGGGAATCCCAGTCAATACTTCAGCACATTAAGTATTAATAGAGTTAATAAATAAAATGACCTGCCAGAAGCGAAACGGACAAGACAGAATCCTGCATAAAAGAGAAAACCGTTGTTACCGGGCGCAACTTGTAGGGATTTCCGGCGTCTGTTAATTGAGGTGATTCTACGTGCTGAGCATCCAAAAAATTGTCTGGATCGGTTGTCTATCCGCACTAGCAGTGCTTGCTTCAGGCTGCACAAGTGATGCAGATTCCAAGAAAGGAGACGCTTCAGACCGTCTGGCAACAGAAGTTGTTGTCACTTCAACTGCTGCCGCAACTACGGATACAGCTACTGTTGAGGCGACTCCACGCCCTTCCGCACAATCAGTATCGTTGTTTGCAGGCGGAGTACCTGAATACGACGGGTCAGGACGGGCGTATTTGACCGGAGGAACGGAGCAACAGGCGAAATATTCTGCCGATCAACACCAGCCGCTGGCGATGTTTATGCCGGAGCAGATGATTCGATTTGAGCAGAATGGCAGAACCGCCTGGGGAACTGCGGATAAGCAAAATTGGATTGTTTTTGAACCATTAAGCGAAGAGAGTCCAGCCAATACAAAATTGGATAAAACAGATTCAGACGGGAGCAAAGCCGCATTGCTTCAGTACAAGGAATATCAGGGCAGCTACACAGAGAACGATGGCAGAGTGGACGTGTTCCTTTTTAAAGCAAAAGGACAAGTGTACCACGCGCAAATCCGGACCACTGCTGAGCAGAGGGAAAAGCTATTGCCGCTGTTTGTCGATATGCTGAGGGAAGTCCAATACATGAAGAAGCAACCGCCGCTGGTTGCCGGAGTCTTTGTTCAGGAGCCGGATGTAGGAAAGGGCAAAGAGAACAAGCAGATGCTTCAGGAGGTAATGAATTGTCTGGAAGCCATTGCTAGTCAAGATAAGCAGAAATTTATAGACACAATGTACTCGCCGGAAGCGGGGGAATACTTAGGGTTTTTCCTTGATCATTCGATCACGTACCGTTTCAATGAGATCACTTATGCCGGAATCCCTGCCGAAGGTACGCAGCGGGCGAATTTTAATGTGGTGTATCAATCTATGACTGACGAGGGTTATCTGGCGGATAGGAGCAATACAATCTCTTTGCTGCGCAATAAGCAGGGGGAATGGAAGGTCGCCAATATTGATTAATACGACAACGTCAATGAAACCAATAGTACAACTACTGCTTTTTGGCTATCATCAAGCGATGAGCTGCATTTTTCCTGTTGCGATATTTGGGACTTTGGCTCTTTCCAGCGCAATCGAGCTGCCTTTTATTTACCGTTATGATGCCATTCTTGTTATCCTGCTGGCAGTTCAGTACCTCATGTACTGCAGTGGATTAGAGACACTCGATGAAATTAAAGTAATCTGTATATTTCACTGTATTGGTCTGTTGCTGGAAATATATAAAGTCAGAATGGGGTCATGGTCATACCCTGAGCCCGGACTTACGAAGTTATTTGGTGTGCCGCTCTATAGCGGATTTATGTATGCAAGTGTCGCAAGCTTTATGTGTCAGATATGGCGTAGACTGAAGATGGATATGACCGGCTGGCCGGGGCTTACCTCTGCTGGATTACTGGGAGGAGCCATTTATCTGAACTTTTTCACACACCATTTCATTCCTGATTTTCGTTGGTGGCTGACGGGACTTGTGCTCATTGTCTTTTGGAAAACATGGATCATATATCGGGTACGAAATACTACTTATCGAATGCCCTTGACACTGGCTTTTTTCATAGTAGGTTTCTTTATCTGGTTAGCCGAGAATATAGCGACATTTTTTAATGCTTGGAAATATCCTAACCAGTACCACGCCTGGCATTTGGTCAGCTTCAGCAAGATCAGCTCATGGTTCCTGCTGGTAATCATTAGCGTTATTATTGTTGCCCAGCTAAAACATGTTAAAGCTAGCCGGAAAACGTAGGATTCATGGTCGAGTTGAGATTGGGCGATGGGCAAGTGATTGATATCGTAATGTAGGAAGAGGATAGGTTCATCAGATGGTGACATAAATATTATTATGTTAACTATTGTATCGCAAGCTGTTTGACTCAGATAAGCAGGTATTGTTTGGTAGACCATTGCATTTGAATTCATCTCCTGATGAAACATAGAGGAAAGCAATCTGTGGTAGGTGGCATACATACAGAAAGCAGGGGGAAAAGGACATGAATGTAGCCATACAATCTGAAAAATTGCGTATTCCGTCTGTGCGCTCTAACATGATTAGGCGTACACGGTTGTTTGAACTGCTGCACGAAGGTTCAAATGGAAAAATGACATTGGTCTCCGCTTCGGCAGGTTATGGCAAAACGACTTTGGTGAGTCAGTGGTTAGCACATTGTACATACCAAGCGACCTGGTTATCGCTGGACGAGCATGATAATGATCCCATTCGATTTCTTCAATATCTCATGGCCGCGTTCAAAAAAGTCGCTGGCGATGACAGCCAAGAGCTGAGAAATGCATGGCATTACCAGCCATCATTGCCGATATCCTATGTTCTTAACGCACTTCTCCACGATATTTCCGCCTGTGCCAAGCCTTTAATCCTCGTTTTGGATGATTGCCATTTGATTGAATCTCAGGCTGTACACGTTGCGTTAGGCTTCCTCATAGAAAATCAGCCCGCAAACATGCATGTAATCCTCATTACGCGGGAAGATCCACCGCTCCCTCTTGCAAGTATGCGAGCAAGAAATGAACTGGTTGAAGTACGCGGAAACGATTTGCGTTTTACGGAATGCGAAACGACCCAGTTTTTTAACCAAAGGATGAACCTCCGTCTTTCACCCAATGAGATTGAGACTTTGGAGAAACGTACGGAGGGCTGGGTGGCTGGGCTTCACTTGGCGGCATTATCCATGAGAAATCGGACGGATCGCAGCGCATTTATTTCTTCTTTTACTGGCAGCCATCGGTTTGTGATGGATTATTTAATGGAAGAGGTGCTGTCGCAGCAGTCCGAGAAAGTTCAGGACTTTTTACTTCAAACCTCCATTCTGGATCGATTTTGTGGTTCTCTTTGTGATGCAATGCTGCAAAGAGACAAGGAAGGGGAGGAAATCCTGGTTTTTCTTGATCGAAGTAATCTTTTTGTCATTCCATTGGATGATGAACGTCAGTGGTATCGGTATCATCATCTCTTTTCTGATTTGCTGCGCCAGCGTTATGCTCATTTCTTTCGAGGGCGGGAGGAGGAAGCTGCCGCTCTGCATATCCGTGCGAGCAAGTGGCTGGAGGAGCATGGATTTGACATTGAGGCATTTCATCATGCTACCGCTGCTCAAGATGTGGAGCGGGCTGTCAGGCTGATCGAAGGTGATGGAATGCCTCTGCATTTTCGCGGAGGAGCGAGAATCATTCTATCTTGGCTTGAGAAGCAAGAGATTTCTTTGTTTGCTGCTAATCCTTCCCTGCATGTTTTTTATGCTTCTGCACTATTAATGACTGGAAAGCTAAATGAAGTCGAACAGCATGCAGCAGATGCGGAAGCATTGCTGCTTGATGGTGAACTCGACGATAGAAACAAGGATCTAATAGGGCATATTGCTTCGATCAGAGCTACGCTAGGAGCGGCCCGGAATGATGCGGATATCATTATCGAACAAGCTCATATCTCTCTGAAGCATCTGCATCCTAGCAACCATCCGGTTCGTGCCGCTACCATTTGGACACAGGGCGTTGCTTATCAGCTAAAGGGAGAATGGGCGGCTGCCAGACGTGCATATGCCGAGGCTATGTCGATCGGAAGGTCGATTGGACATCTTATTATCACGCTGATGGCAACCTTGGGCGCTGGTCAGCTTCAGGAGCAGGATAATCAATTGAAGCTGGCTATGCAAACCTATCGACAAGTCATTCAACTAGCCGGTACACCGCCATTGCCGGCGGCTTGCGATGCCTATTTGGGCATGTCCCGAATCTTCTATGAATGGAATGATTTAAAGGCAGCCGAATTGCATGTACAGCAGGGTATGTTGCTGGCCAGGCAGCTTGAAGACACGGACAAGTTGCCGGAGTGCGAATTGCTTGCAGCAAAAATCAAGCTTGCCGGGTACGACTTGCTCTCATCGGAGGAACTGGTGTTGAAAGCCAGTCAGAGTATCCAGGAACAAGCTTATTCGCATCTAGTGGAACAAGCTGCACTCCTGAAGCTTAACCTTTCTCTTTATCGAGACGAAACCTCAAATGAATGGAACTTGTCAGCGGTGCATGGGAGCGGTATTCTTCAGGCGAGAATATATCTGATTCAAGGTAATGCTGAAGCTGCCATTGCCTTATTGAACGTGTTGTATGATCGAGCGAAAGTGAAGCAACAGAAGAATGAGCAACTCCGGCTGCTTGTGCTTTTGGCGGTAGCCTTTCAGCAAAAGGGCGATCTGAAAATGGCATTGCACCAAATGAATGATGCATTCCTAATGGCGAAGCGCGATGACTTTGTCCGGTTATTTGTCGACGAAGGAAAACCTATGCTCGATTTAGTCACTCAAGCGGCTGCTCGAAGAATACAACCGGATTATACGAAGTTTTTGATAACTCATTTACGTGAGGAGAGACAACTGCGCAACATATTTCCTGGCAGCAGCAATCCTGCCCTGTCCGAGTTTTTTGTAGAACCGCTAACCGAGAGAGAATGGGATGTTTTGCAGTTGATTGCAGCGGGTCTTTCTAATCAGCAAATAGCAAATCGCCTTTTCCTGGCTTTAAGCACGGTGAAAGGATATAATCGCAGCATATTTGAGAAGTTGCAGGTGAAAAGGCGTACAGAAGCGATTGCGCGTGCTCGCGAGGTCGGATTACTTTAGTGCTGCGTAACGCTTGATTAACAGGGTTCGTCAGCAAATGCCAGCCTGTTTTTAAGGATATGTCGCAGCCTTCTTCCGTACCCTACTTTAGTAGCTACCGCGTTATTGCCGGGAACCGATATGATGTAGTAAGTGCATTTCATTATATCGGGGAGTGAATGGCTATTGGAAACAAATAGACGAACGGCGATCCTGTTGGGGCTACTTCTTATATGCAGCTTGATATTCGGTATCTTTAGCTCTGTGCCTGCATTAGAACGTCCCGATTATTTGGAACAGTTGCCTGATCTCGAAAAGCAAGTGTTGACAGCGGCTTTCTTTCAAGCAGCAATGGCAATATCATATGTTGCTATAACCGTATTGTTTTATTCCCATCTAAAGTCTTATAGCGAGCGATTAGTAACAGGATTTGTCGCTTTCAAATTAATAGGTGCAGGTTTTCTGTTCCTCGGAATCGGTTTTCTCCCTCTTTTAATAGAAGTCAGCCAAAGTGCAGCATCGGCCACTCCTGTAAACGAAGTAATCTTTGATTGGAATGCAGAATGGCTTCGGCAGGGTCGGGATTTCGTTAATCATATCGGCATGATCTTGCCATGGAGTATCGGCAGTTTAATTCTGTATTATTGCCTCTATACAACTGGACGGATTCCAAGATGGCTGGCGGTATGGGGGATGATAGGTTCCATCTGTACAGTTGTCGCTACGTTGATTCTATTATCGGACGGGATTTCGATCACAACTTCGGCCTATCTGCTCTTAAATGCGCCAACGGCTTTTGGCGAATTGATTCTGGCTTTATTTCTAATGATAAAAGGATTTAACGTTGACGATAAAGAGCTGAGAGGAGCGGAGAATAACGCATGAAAATCGTTGTGCTAGGAGCAAGTGGAGCTACTGGTCGGCAAGTTGTCAGGGAATTGATTAGCCGCAGCATACCAACAAGGATACTTATCCGAAAAACAGCTGTTCTTGATCCTGACATTGAGAAAAGCTCATACGTTGAGATCGTGAAGGGGAGCATTAGCGAGCTTGATCGAACCGAACTGAGTCATCTGCTGAGCGATTGTACCGTGGTGATCTCTTGTCTCGGCCACACCCCTACTCTCAAGGGGATGTTCGGAAAACCCCGCAATTTGGTTTCAGATGCGATTCAGAAAGTAAGCGAAGCTGTGAAAAGGTCCGAGTACAAAATTAAACTGATCCTTATGAGTACGACGGGCTATACGAATCGCTCAATAGGGGAGTCGCATTCCTGGGGGGAGAGGGTAATCTTCTCTGTATTGGGCTTGCTTTTGCCCCCGCATCGCGATAATGTACTGGCGGCCGACTACTTGGTTGACGTTTTGGGAAAAGAAAATGAGTATGTCAGTTGGATTGTCGTAAGACCGGACACGTTAGTCAATCACGACGAATTAAGCCTTTATGAAGTAACAAGTTCCCCCGTTAGAAGCCCTTTATTCAATTCTGGAAAAACAAGCAGAAGGAACGTAGGCCACTTCATGACGGAACTGGCCACAGACCCATTGCTTTGGAAGCGTTGGGACTGTAAAACACCAGTAATTTATAATAAGTAACTCGTACTTTCTGATTTTTGGCTTTGACGAATTTTAGATCACTGGTTCATGGATAATGGAGAATTCATAAGAATTAGCAGGTCGTTTTCCGCTTCTTTTAGTGAAATGAAGAGGTATATGTTAACATAATATTAAATATGTAACCTATACTCAAATTTACTCTATGAAGTTATAGAAAAAATCTACACACTATTCTTTTTATTTCAACATATGAAAAATTCATAATAGAAAACCTAAACCTATCCACATCCCCAGCAACCACATAAACAATCCATCCCTTATGCGATCCTTTGACACTAAAACCACGAAAAAGGATGGGGGGGCGCGACTCGTAAACAGACAATGCATGATCAAGATAATCTCCGGGTGATTTCAAAAGCAGCTTCTGCGGCGATTGCTGCATGCTCCAGTAAAATGATGGAGTCCCCGCCGCTTTGGAAGGTTTGGAGCGCGTAGCGGAGGCTTTTTTCATAAGGGTTGAGCTTGTCCAGAACAATCTCTTGTTTGCCGGAAGCCCCGTATTCATACAGCGTAGCATCGATACTGCCGTCTGCATAATCGCTCTCCTGAAACACTAGCTTGGCCTGCTCAAAATAAGCTTCATAGCCGACTGTGAACGGGTACGCTCGGGGCATTTGTGAAGAGACGACGATCTCGGCAGATACATCCGATGTGTCAAAAGCGGCAACAACCAGCGCTTGACCGTCTTTTCCGCCGCTAGTTCCCCGGACTACTGATAATGGGGGATTCCCCAGCAGCCAGGTCACAAAATCCAAATCGTGAATCATGAGATTCGCAGCGATTGTACTGAGTCCGAGATCACCCCATAGCGGCGCGGTTTCTCTTTTTAGGGATACACGGAGAAGCTTGCCGTATTGCCCGCTATGTACCGCCTCGTACAAGTAGGAATAAGCATGATCAAATTTGATGAATTGGTTGACAAATATACGTTTTCCGCAGGTTTCCTCCGCTTGCCGCATAGCCTGGGCATCCTCCCTGTTCAGACAAACCGGGGTTTCGCAAAACACATTTTTCCCGGCTTTAAGCGCTTCGACTGCGTATTTGCTGTGCAGGGCGGAAGGCAGACAGATGTCGATCAGATCCAGCGAACTGTCCGATATCACCTCATCTATGGACGTGGAGATCTCGACTCCCAAATCCTCCTTCAGCTTCTGCAGCTTGGCTTCATTTCGGCCAAAAACAACAATCCGGTTGACCTCCTCCATAGATGCAAATAGGCTTGCATGGAAAGCTCCAAAGCCTGTTCCCAATATGCCAATATTCATTTACAGCAGCTCCTCTCTCTGATACATTCATCATACATAGGAATTGTTGACAACTGAGTGGCGAGAATTGTGAAGCCCTCAGCAGATGTTTTTCAAAAATAGTAATGACTACTTATTATAGAATTGAGGGCTTTTTATGAGGCTGCACCGCTTGATTGCTATACTTTTACTGATTGAATCCCGGGGGAGAATAAAGGCGAGCGAGCTGGCGGAGGCGCTTGAAACCTCGGTGCGTTCCATTTACAGGGACATTGATGTGCTGGCGGAATCCGGCATTCCTATGGTGACAACTCCCGGGCCTAAGGGCGGAATCTCTTTGATGGAGGGCTATACCCTGAATCTCCAGAAGCTGCACGGTGAAGAGGTAATTAACCTGTATTTGACGGGGATGGGCATCCCTTTTGACGGTCAAACTGAATCGGGACTGAAGCTGAAGAATGCTCTGCTCAAGCTGGAAAAGACCTTGCCCGCAGCCTATCAGGAGGATATCCGCAAGGCCAAAACCCGGTTTTATTACGATGATACACCATGGTGGAATGAACGTGCCGAGCTGCCCTTTCTGGAGGAGCTTCGCTCTGCGGTCTGGAGATGCCGTGCAATTCAGATTAAATACCGCAAGGTGAGCGGGAATCTGACCACCCGTATTCTTCATCCCTATGGGCTGATTGTGAAGCAAGGGGACTGGTATCTGGCAGCATATTGCGAGGCGGCGGAAGAACTGCGTACTTTTAAGTGCGAGCGGATTATCTCGGTCCTGCCTACGGATGGAGCCTATGAGATTCCTGCAGATTTCTCCCTCGAGGAATATTGGCTGGAGGGGAGCGAGGCGTTCAAGCAAAGCTGCAAAAAAGAAGAGTTCTATGCTGCAGTTGTACGGACGGCAAAAGGCCGGCAGGAATCCATGAGCAAGCTTGAGGTTATCGAGAAAAAGGAAACGGGTGAGTATATCGACTGGACGCTGAACTTGTACAGCTACGAATCAGCCTGCGGGCAGGCGATGAAGCTGCTGGATGTGGCAGAAATTCTGCATCCCCCAGAGCTTAGAGAGTATATCAAGGGGCGGCTTGTGCATCTGCAGGGGGTTTATTTGTGAAGAAATGTTCTAATTCAAATAATTCTCCATCATTTTATTTAAATAATTTCGAAAGTCTTGGGCATATGCTTTAGGTTCTACTATTATTAGATTTGTGCCGAAGCTAGCTAAAAATTGAAATCCGGTACTGTTATGAGGGACACAAATTGTTGCTAATAAAAATTCAGAGCTATAGTTTTCAATACTCTTTCGGCCGTACCTTTCAATGAATTGATCTTTTATGTTAGGCGTAATCAATGCCTTAATAGCGGCTAGCTGCGGTTGAAAGCATGCTTCGCGATCTTGTTCTAATAAATATTCTCTGGGGCTAAATGTTTTTTCATCCATATTAAGGTTATCGATACGAGATAATTTAAACGTTCTATAGTTTTTGCGATGTAAACAGAATCCCTTCAAATACCAACTCGTTTCGCTAAAATGAAGCTGATACGGTTCAACAATTCTATTCGTCGTGGTGCCATTTTTATCTATATAATCAAATGATATTAACCTTCTCTTTAATATGGATTCTTGATACATCTTCAAGGTTTGAAGAATTTCAGACCGGCCTTCCCAATCATAAAATGACAAATGAATTGAACTTTTCAGAGACAATGGGCTAACCATCGCTTCTATTTTTTTAATAGTCATTTCAACTTCTTCACTAATTAGAATTTGTTCCATTCCGTTCAATGCAGTTAATATATTCTCTAAGTCGGAGCTGCTTAAAAGACGTTTATCAACCTTATATTCATCCATAATACCGTAGCCGCCATTAACTCCATTGATAGAATAGATCGGGATATTTGATAAACTGAGTGCTTCCATGTCGCGAAGAATAGTTCTTTTGGAAACATTAAATAATTGTGCTAATTCTGTTGATGAAACGACATTTTTTTTCAGCAATATCATTATTATAGAAATAAGTCTCTCAACCTTGTCCATATTTCCTCCTCCTTTTACTCTACTTAATCTAAGAACGGTGACATACAGCCGTCACCTTTTGTAGATTATACTACATTTATCACAAGAAGGAGGTATTGCTTTATGTCAGCTATTGCATATTTAAACTTTGATGGGATTGCAGAACAAGTGATTGAATTTTATTCAGAGGCTTTAAATGCAAGTGAAGTAAAAAAAGCTAAATTTAAGGATTTTCCACAAGATCCAAACTATCCACTGCCAGAAAATGAGTTAAATATGATCATGGAATCTTCAATAGAATTCGCAGGCGGGAAAATAATGATGTCGGATATTTTGCCTTCAATGAAAATGGTAACAGGTGAGTTGGTGAAAGGAAATAATGTACTGATTAGTCTAGTCATCGATGATAAACAAAAACTGGAAGAATACTATAATAATTTATCTGTTGGTGGCAATGTTATGATGCCGTTATCCAATACTCCTTGGTCTTCATGCTTTGGAATGCTGGTTGATAAGTTTGGGGTCTGCTGGAAATTTAATAGTGACGCAGATAAGTTTCTTGAAAAAGTTATTGCAGGTAATTATGGAAATTGAAAATCTGATTCCAGCAAAATCGAGAGAAGATCTGAGGAACTGGCTACAGGAAAACAGCAAGACCAAAAAGTCTTGCTGGGTCTTGGTTAGTATGTCGCCTACCCCTAATATGTTATTATATTTGGACGTAGTCGAGGAAGCATTGTGCTTTGGATGGATTGATGGAATCAAAAAGAAAATTTCCGAAACGGAGCTGGCTCAGAGGCTGTCACCTAGAAGTAAAAAAAGTTCGTGGACTGAATTAAATAAAGAGCGTAGCTTTATAAAAGAGTTCGGATCGACACGATACAAAGCAATATGAATCAGCAAGAATTGTATAGGAGCAGATTAGACAAATTCATAACAAACACTAGAGAAAACAAAATGTACGGTCAATGGAATGATAACGGACGTCTATTCCCGTAAAAGCTACTAATAAAAAGAGCCGCATCTTAACACGGCTCTAAGTATTATCTTCTTATTGCCCGCCTGTATTTGAAGCCCAGACAGGATACCAGCCTCTATTCAAGTCCGTAGTGTTGTACAGAACTAAATTTCCGTCATCTTGAACGATGAGAAGGTCGCCCCGGAGGTTTGCCGGTACATTATTTGGTCCGTACCACGCATTAGCCCATGCATTATTGTCTGACGTCCAATACGGAGTATTATTAGAATCCATTAGCTTGAGTCTTCCGTTATATTGATCAATTCTGAGCTGTGATATTCTAAGATCGCGGGTATTGGTGTGCCATAACATAGTGCGTTTGCGGTTGTTCCATAGCTGAATATCTCCAGAAGTGGTAAAATTCAGGGAATACGTAATGTTGTTTGATACTAGCGGATTCGAATTCATAATAAATGATTCGTAGACCGTGAGCCGTTCTCCGTATGCAAATGTTCGTGGGGAAACAGGGAGCAGGAGCATAAAAGCCGCGAAAAAAAGAAGAATAATCTTTTTCATAATAACCTCTTTTCTGGATTATTTTTGTAACTACTCTTCAAATATACCATATAATTTTAAATAAATGTATAAAAATCTCATATTACAATTTATGAATGGAAGACTGGCAAAAAATAGCCCTAATAGAATAAGACCCGCTTTAGCGCTTTGGCTAAGACGGGTCTTGTTTGGTGTATTGTATATTAGATCCCGCGTGAGCTAAGCGCTCTGTGAAGTAATTGCTGCTTCTGCGGATTCTCGCAGCTTAAGTCTTTTGTGTGCAGTAATGAGGAACGGCAACCCAATTGCAGTCGTAAGTGCGAGCGGCACGAATACGGCCGGGCCATTGCTGGCGCCGAACTGATCGAGCAGCACACCGCCGAGGATCGGAGCCATGACGTTGCCAAGGTTATTGAAGCCAATTGTGCCGAAATAAGTGCCTTTCCATTCAGGCTTGGCAATCCGGTCGATCAGCATATCCATCATCGTGAAGAGCAGCACTTCGCCAATCGTAAACAGCACAACACTGAACATCAGCAGGGCCACCCCGCCATTTAACCCGAACAGCAGCATGCTAAGTGCTACACAAATATTCCCCAGAATCAAAGGAACAAGCGGCGGAAATTTGCTGGCCGTGCGGACAATCGGGTATTGTACGACCAGTACTGTGACTGCGTTGAGCGACAGCATGTAGGAAAAAATCTGCCCGCCGTTCGAGAAGTGAGGGTTCACCGCCAAATATTGCGCCAGCGTGGAGCTGAAATGCCCATAGCCGAGCACACAGAAGATCGTTCCCAGCAGTACCGGGAGAAACACGCGGTCGCGTCCGGTTGTCGCCAGAGCTTCACGCAACTGCGGAGCGTGGGCTTTCGAACGAACTGGCAGGCTGGCGCGGTGAGCAGAGAACTGCATGAATAGCACCACTCCGTAAGCAACGTACACGATTCCCGCAATCAGGAACGGAAAGGTTGACTTGGCTGAACCAAGCTGCAGGCCGATGATAGGACCGAACACTACACCCAGATTCACCGCCGCATAACGCAGATTAAACACGAGCAGCTTATGGTCAGGCGGTGTTATATCTGAGAGCAGCGCACGTGAGGTTGGTTCAAATACAGCACGGCATAGGCCGTTCAATGTATTGACCAGGAAGAATACCCAAAGATGCTGGGCTGACGAGAAGCCGAAGAAGACACAGGCCCAGCCGAACACGGAGACCAGCATAACAATTTTGCGGCCAAAGATATCGGATATGTATCCGCCATAAAAGCTGATGAGCACACCGGCCAAAGAGCTGACAGCTACAGTTAGACCAGTCTGGGAATGTGATGCGCCAAGGACTTGCGTCAAGTAAATGGATAAAAAAGGAATGCTCATTGAGGTCACTAAACGCCCGAACATCGTACCGATAATGATGGTCCAGGCCAATGGATGGATTTGCCGCAGAGTCTGTTTCATGTGATTGTGGTTCTCCTAATCTTCCTGCTGAATTTTGAGACTGCTTATGTAAGCTGCTATGAAATAAAAAACGGCTTGTGTATAATTGTAATGATAAAAGGGGGAAATAAAAGTGTAAGAATTATTCGATGTATTTCACCTTTAAAAAGGAGCACCGGCAATGGATACCAACACCGCACATTTTATAGATTTGGCAAGAGCGATTAATAATCCTTTTAGAATCCAGGAGCCTATTCCCGTTACGATAGACAGCTTATCTGCGGCTCTGTGCTGTACTCCCCGTAATGTGAAATTTATTTTGCGCAGGCTTGAAGAGGGAGCGTATATACAGTGGAAGCCAGGGCGGGGAAGAGGGCATACTTCTGAATTGACCTTTTTGCGGGGAATTGATGAGGCTCTTGAAGCTAGTTTTCAGGAGCTGATGGAAAAAGGCAAGATTAAGGAAGCCATTGACCTGATTCGTGTCACAGAGGCCAATGAGACGTTAAAGGAACGGCTGCTCAGCTCGCTGAATATCCAAATGGGCTTTCATACTGAAGCGGAAACCGCCTCGGGACAGGATGTGCTGCGCATGATGCGTGGACGCCGTCTGGAGAAGCTGGACCCGGCTTTTATTTTTACAGCTTTTGAAGCTTATTTGCTGGGGCAAATCTGCAGCACGCTGGTTACCTATGATGCCTCGACCGATTCTTTTCTTCCGGGGCTGGCTCACACGTGGGAATGCAGCGAGGATCACACAATGTGGGTCTTCTATTTGCGCAAAAGCGTGCGGTTCCATCACGGCAGAGTGATGACTTCCCGGGATGTAAAGGAAACCCTCCAGCGCTTATTTGATCTGAACAGTCCGGCCATCCGGAGTTATGAGGATATTGAGCAGATATGCGTAGAGGGGGAGCACTGCATCCGATTCCATCTGCGCCGTCCGAATCTGTTCTTCCTGCATTTGTTCAGTTGCATATATATGAGTATTCTGCCTTATGATGTGGATATCCGTACGGAGCTGATCGGGACTGGCCCCTACCGTATCAGTGATTTGAGTGAAGATGTGCTGGTGCTCAGCGCATTTGACCAATATTACGGAATCCGTCCGCACCTGGACCGCGTGGATATTTGGGTTGTGCCGGACTATGGCTCGAATGAGCGTCACTACGAGCTGCCGGGCGCAGACCGGATGAAGCTCCCTTCGGATCGCTGCGGGACGAACAGCATTGACTATCCGGCTTGGGGATGCAAGTACATGCTGGTTAATTTCCGTAAAAAAGGAGTACACCATAAGCTGGCTTTTCGGCAAGCGCTGCGAATCCTGTACAATCAAGTAGCTCTAGTAAGGGAACTGGGCGGCAACCGCATTACACCGGCAGACAGCTTCTTGCCTTGGAAGAGCAGTCTTAGAGATTGGAAGGAGCCTTCACTGGAAGAGGCACGCGAGCTGTTGGCCAGCAGTGGTTATCAAGGAGAGAGCATCATTCTTGCATACACGGTGTTTAAAGACCTGGAAGAAGCAGATTGGCTTAAGCGTCGCGGAGCAGAGATAGGGCTGAATATTGAGCTGCAGACTTACATCCAATCCCACGAAGAGGACTCAATCAGCACAGCCCATCTGATCATGGCGGAGGAAATTCTGGAGGATGATTGGCAATGGGGATTGATTAATTATTTTAAGAATGAAGCCAATTATTTACATGCCTATCTGGAGCCTGAACAAAACGCTATGCTGGACCGGGAACTGGAGAACTTTGCACAATTACCCGGAGAGGGCCGGGCTGAGCTGCTGGATAAAGTGGAAGGAATCATCCGGGATCAATGCTGGCTGCTGTTTGGTTGTCATGTTAACAAGAGAGCCCAGCTCAATCAGAGCCTGCTCGGTCTGCATGCCGGCTCATTTGGTTTCCTAGATATCTCCAAGCTGTGGATTAAGCCGGCGCACTGAGAGTATGCAGATTCCATCAAGTCTGCTATACTCTCAAAAGAGACTATATCGAATCCATTCGAATGGTACTCTAAGAAGAATGAATTTTATAGCTGCAAATGTAAAGCCATGGAGGTGAACTCGCCATAATTTTGCTCTGATCCGTAAGGACCGAGACAAAAGAACGGTCAAAACTTGACTCTTTTTTTGCCTTTCGGACCTTTTTAGATGAGATGCTAAGAGGTCTTTTTGTTTTGCCCAAAATAAGCTTAAGAAAGGTGGAGTCCAATCATGACAACACAGATGAAACATGGTATAATGCGATTTCTGATCGTGGGGGCAGGAGCAATCGGAGGTTATTTCGGCGGCCGTCTGGTTCAAAAAGGGGAGAACGTCACTTTTCTGGTCCGGGCTTCCAAACAGGCGCAGTTAGAAGCAAAGGGGCTGTCCATTCACAGCGTGCATGGAGATTATCAGACACCGGTTCAAACACTTACATATGGTGAGGAAGATGAGCCGTTCGATTGCATAGTTCTGGCGGTCAAAGCCTACCATTTGCCCCAGCTGCTGATTGACCTTGCACCTTATGTTGGTGAGCAAACTGTAATTCTTCCTTTACTTAATGGATACAGCCATTTCGAGCTTCTGCAGCAGAGATTTGGTCAGCAAAAAGTGCTGGGTGGTCTGTGCTACATTGAAACTACGCTGGACCCACAAGGGGCAATCATTCAATCCAGCCCGTTCCACAGCATTGTGTTCGGAGAGTGGACAGGCGGGGAGTCAGAACGTTCTCGGTTGCTGTATAACCACCTGAGCAATGCCGGATTCACAGTTACGTTAAGCCAGAATATCCAGCAGGAAGTGTGGCAGAAATATATATTTGTAGCCAGCTTAAGCGGAATTACTACATTAATGGATAGCTCGATTGGACCTATTCTAGCCGTCCCGCAATCGCGTGCGATATTTAGCCAGCTTGTGAATGAGATCGTTGCCCTTGCCCGCAGCGCCGGAATGCCGGTGGGCCAGGACATGGAAGCGGCTACTCTGCAGCGGATGCAATCTGCGCCGCCAAGCATGACCTCCTCTATGCATCGGGACCTGCAGAAACAACTGCCAGTTGAGACGGACCATTTGCACGGTTCACTCCTTGCCTTGGATACTGCGGGAAAGGGTACTCATCCTGTCCTTGAAGCGGTGTACGCCCGGTTAAAAGTATATGAAAGCCGTTAATATGAAAAAAGGGAGTGCTGCGATTGCGGCATTCCCTTTTTTGCGCCAATTGCTTCCAGGATGATCCTTGTCACCCCGCTTGCTTGCCATCGCATTTTTTACAGACGGTGAGCTTTTCGCCAGAGGGCCCTTTACCGAAATACAAAAGCTTGATTCGTGTGCTGCCGCAGATCGGACAAGTTCCTCTGCTACGGGACGGAGTACGCCATAGTGCTTTGCCGCGCTTGTTTTTAGACATGCTGATCCCACCTTCGCCCTTGATACGCTATCTTATGCACAGGTAGTAGGCAGGATTCCTCGGGGAATCCTTGGCTGCCAGAGATTAGGGATAGATCATACTTTTAATGGATAGAATATGATTTACATTCGCGGAAAAGGGACGT
Source organism: Paenibacillus sp. BAC0078 (assembly GCF_054483875.1). Classification (NCBI taxonomy): domain Bacteria; kingdom Bacillati; phylum Bacillota; class Bacilli; order Caryophanales; family Paenibacillaceae; genus Paenibacillus; species Paenibacillus sp. BAC0078. The sequence continues at coordinate 256,420 of NZ_JBTLRW010000001.1, read as the reverse complement.
TTATTCCAAGGAATAGATGGAAAGGGAAAAATAAATGTTTGTACGCGCTGATGATAAAATCACAACAAGCCAAGCATCTCTATTCTTGACGAATTCGGTACTGGGGGTGGGAATTCTCACTTTGCCCAGAAATGTGGTGGAATCCGTCAAGACACCGGACGCATGGATGTCTGTAGTGCTCGGTGGGATTATTGTAATGTTGATTATTGTGATCATGGTGAAATTAAGCCAACAATTTCCTGGCAAGACCATCTATCAATACTCCAAACAGATCGTAGGAGGGTACCTGGGAGGATTTTTATCCTTGTTTTTAATTGCATACTTTCTACTCAGTGCCGGATTTCAGAATCGCGTATTGGGAGAAATTGCGATGTTTTTCCTGCTCGAAGGAACACCCATTTGGGCAATCATCATTCCTTTTATCTGGATTGGGGCATATTTGGTGTTTGGAGGAATCAATTCCATCTCCAGGACATATCAAATTGTTTTCCCGATAAGCCTCTTTATCTTGATGTTATGTTATGTCTTAAGTATCAGAATATTTGACATTAACCATCTGCGTCCTGTACTGAGTGAAGGACTCATGCCTGTAATTAGGGGACTGAAATCCACTGTACTCGTCTTTACGGGGTGTGAAGTGGTGATGGTTATCACAGCCTTCATGCAGCATCCGGAGAATGCGGTCAAAGCCATGTTAACGGGAATTGCCATACCTATGACCTTATACATCCTCACTGTGGTTATGGTTGTTGGAGGCCTGTCTATAGATTCTGTGATCACGAGTACCTGGCCTACTATTGATTTAGTGCGCAGCTTTGAGATCTCCGGATTCTTTTTTGAACGTTTCGAGTTTCCTCTACTGGTGATCTGGATGATGCAGATGTTTTGTATCTTTAGCAGTTTTTTTTTTAATGCTGCTTTGGGGATCTCGCAGGTGTTCAAGATTAAATTTGTCCCTGTGATCTTCGGGCTGATGCCGGTGATTTTCATCACGGCCTTAATTCCCATACGAATCAATGATGTATTTGCCGTTGGGGATATTATTGGAAGGATGGGAATCCTATTGTTTTTTCTACTGCCGGTGCTGCTTTCAGTAGTTCTGATCATTAGAAAGAAGGGATTGAAGCAGGAGGTGTAAATGTTAACATCTCTTTTTAAAAAGACAACTGAAAAGGCCTAAAAACAGCGTATAACATAAATTATACGCTGTTTTCGTTCTGATGGATTTTTATAAGTGAAATTGGGTAATTGGACAGCTTGAAATGAGGCTATTTTGGGCGATTCCAGATGTTATACCGTCTATTCGGGCAGCTCATGGTATAATGAATCAAAAATAGGCGGGGTGAAATTCGGTGACGCAAGGTAGCATCAAAAAAAGCTGGAGAGCGGAGAAGCTATCGCAGCTTGGTTCCTCTATTTTCTCCGAAGTGGCAGAATGGAAAGCGGAAGCCCACGGTTCGGGCTTAACGGTTATAGATTTGGGAATTGGAAGTCCCGACGGTGCGCCAAGACCTGAAATTCGTGAGGCGTTAAGTTCGGCTGTACTGCGAGAAGATTGTTATTCGTATCCGTCCTCCAAAGGAAGCCTGGCTTTCCGTAAGCAGGCGGCTGCCTGGATGGACAAGCGGTTTGGAGTCAAGGTGGATGCAGAGGAAGAGGTGCTCGCGTTAATGGGGTCCCAGGACGGACTTGCCCATCTGGCGCTCGCGATTTGCAATCCCGGAGATTTAGCCATTGTACCGGACCCTGGTTATCCGATTTATTCCGGCTCGCTGGCGATTGCCGGGGTACAGCCGTGGTATATTCCTTTGCTGCAGGAAAATGATTTTATACCTGATCTGGATCAAGTGCCGGATCAGGTATGGAAGGATGCGGTGTTCATTCTGCTGAACTTTCCGGGGAATCCGATTTCCACAGCGGTGGATGCGGCGTTCTTCGAGAAACTGGTGGCCTTGGCCCGCAAATGGAATGTGCTGATTATCCACGATCTGGCCTATTCCGAGATGGGCTTCGATGGGTATAAGCCGCTGAGCATCCTGGAGGTTCCGGGTGCGATAGAGACGGCTGTGGAATTTCATTCCTTCTCCAAAAGCTTCAACATGGCCGGCTGCCGCGTCGGCTTCTTGACCGGCAACCGCGAAGCTTTGGGAGCGCTGCGCGAGCTGAAGGGCAATATGGACTTCGGCGTGTTCGAGCCGATTCAGGAGGCGGCGGTGCTTGCCTTGGAGCTGGCGATGACCGATAAGGAGCACGGCGGGGTCGCGCCTCTATATCAACGCCGCCGTGATCTATTCGTGGCGGAGCTTGCCCGCGAAGGGTGGAGCGTGCCGGAGCCGAAGGCGACGATGTTCATCTGGGCCGCGCTGCCGCAGCAGTGGACCCGTATTTGGGATGGCGGCGGATCGCGCGCCTTTGCCCGTGATTTGCTGCTGAAGACCGGGGTAGCCGTAATACCGGGAGATGCATTTGGAGGGCAAGGCGAAGGCTTCGTCCGCATAGCTCTGGTGCAGAGCGAGGAGCGGCTGCTGGAAGCTGCGCGGAGAATCGGGGAGTATTTGCGGGGGCTATAAGCCGAGCGCAACAAGGCAGGCTAAACATGTAACACCTGGGCGACTGTAGCTGCCCAGGTGTTCTTTTGTAGCTGGAGATGTCACGGAATACTCTCTATGCAGCGCAAAACGGCTGCGTTATCTCAGCTCCTTAGGTAGCGGCACCGCAAACAATTTGTGCTCGGTAGGTATCAGCGCGATTCCGTTTACCACAGAGATGCTTCCATATTCTTTGGCGTTTGTTTGTAGTGTGCCAAGCAATGCGCCGGTATCTGCGTTCATGATAGAGAAGATTCCGTTCTCATGACCGGCGTAGACGGCTTTGCCGATTTTTTGCAGATGAATGACTGGACTAGCGGCGTGCTTGAATAAGATAGTTGCATTGTCTGCGAGGTTAACGCTTCTAATCTGCCGGTCTTTTTCGAAGTAAATTCTCCCGTCGACAGGCCCTTCCAGCCAGCTTCCGTAGGAATTGTAGCTCTGTTCGGCCCGTTGTCCCAGCGTAAACCGGGTAACAAACGGCCCGGGCTGCTCCATATTCTCGTCTACCGAATACACAGAAGAGCCCTGGATAATTGTGCGGGTATTGTAAATGGTGGCGGTATCCGCAAGCGGCTGGTAATGGTTTCGGGAAATGATTTTACCTGATCTGACATCTATGCTGGTGAGCGTCATTAAGTACTCCGGCGTGGATGGAGTTGCAGAAGCTTTACCTGCAGCGTATTTGCTTTCGCGCAAGCATAGCTGTCCATCTCTGTAGCCGGCATAAGAGTACTGTCCCTCGACTCTCCAACGCTGCTTGCCTGTAGCGGGATCAAGTCCGAAGAACTGGGAGCGGATGTTATCGACTGTGCTGGATACGAGCAATGTATTTTTGTATGTACCAATCAGACTGCCCACATACATGGGGATGGTCTGGTTTGCCCAAATTCTTTTTCCTGTAGCCGGGCTGTAAGCCGCCATCCCGCCGCTCTCATTGGCAAAATACACCACTCCATCAATCAACCTCGCCTGCGCCCCTATTTCAATGGGAGCCTTTGCCGCCTTTACCTTCCAGAGCAGCTTGCCGCTGTCCGCAGCAACTTTTACAAGCTCTCCTTGGTTGGTAATAAAGAACACGGAATTGTTCGTAATGATCTGCGGGTACGTCCCATCCTTATAAGTCCATTTGGTGCGTCCGGTTGTTATATCGGCGGCATTCAGACCGTTCCTTGTTGTATAAAAGGTCCGCCCCTGTGACGTTTGCTGCCCCTCTGCATACAATCCCTGAGCATCCTTGTTCACTTGCCATAAGGGCGTTAGGTTGGAGGAACTAACCGCAGTTGCGCTGCTGCTGACTGTTGCTGCGGATGCTTGTATAACTTCAGGTGTGTGGAAGGCGGCTCCGGTGGTGAGGAGGGAGGCTAAGAGAAGAGTGGTTGCTATCGCTACTGGTTTTGTCATTAAATTCAGCTCCTTGAAAAATGTATCTCTCTGTTAGACCCGCTTTATGCAAGATAAGTTTCACTTTTGAGGAAAAAAAACACAGTGTAGTATACATAAATAATATTATGTTAACTTAATGCTATGAAGCAGGCGGCAACGCTCTTGTCTCCAAGGTCGTTGCCGCCTGCTGTGAACTAAGAATAGCGCATTTTACAGCGCTTTACGACTAGCTTCCTGTGCTTCGCCAGGTGCAGGCTCAAGCAGGGAATTGTTGCGGCTTCGTCTCGCGTAGACGATCAGGAAGAAGAGGGTGGTGATCAGCAGCGGATAGCCGATAGCCCAGCCGGTAAAAGGAAATACAGCAGCAGTGGCTGCAAAGGAGATCCAACTGATCATTACGCCTAACCGATGATCCTTCAGGAGCCGGATTCCCGCCGCGCACCCCCCGATGTAGGTCAGGATGAAGGTGGCATTGGGGAACTGAATCAGTGTTGTAATGGAGAGCAGGCCGCTGCCATACAGAAATAGTACGGCTGCAAAACATAACAGCAGGAAGCCGATAGCTCCGGTCGGAGTCTGAAAGCGGTGGGACAAGCGGCCCATCCACCTTGGAGCATAGCCCTGCCGGGATAGAGCAAAGGCTACACGCGATGCAGCTCCGGTGTAAGCGATAATCGTCGCCGTACAGATGAACAGTCCGGTAAGTCCGGCAATGAATCCGCCCCAGGAGCCGAGCGGCTGGCTGATGATCCAGACAAGAGAAGAGTCTGCTCCGCCCCGGAGGTAGCTTTGCGTTCCAACGGTGGCGAGAGCGGAGAGGAAGTACAGCACGCCTACGATAATTGCGGCAATGGTAACGCCTTTGACTGCCGCCCGCTGCGGGTCTTTGAACTCTTCAGAGAGATGGGACACAGCCTCCCAGCCGATAAAACACCAGAATAAAATCGCTGCGGCCTGACCGATGCTCATCCATCCATGCGGGACAAAAGGTGTAAAATGCGCACTTTCCATCCGGGGCAGCGCTGCGGCAAACGAAAAGACCAAGACGGCAATAATTGCGATAACAACGGCAATTTGCACTTTGCCGGCTACCTGCATGCCGATCCAGTTCGTAACCAGCCCAATTCCCAGCATGGCAGCAGCCATGGCAATTCTGGCAGTGTCACTCCAGCCCATGGCTGCGGTCATATAGCCCGCTCCTGTTAATGCGGCTACAGGTCCGCCAATCGGCACCGACATCAGGAAGAACCAGCCGACCAGCGCTCCGGCCTTAGGTCCAAAAGCCAAAGTAACAAAATGGGAGACGCCACCGGCATTTGGATACTTGGCGGAGAGCAGGCCCATGGACAGGGCCAGGGGCAGAATCAGCAATGTCATAAAGCCCCAGGCCAATAGCGATGCCGGACCGGCCATTTCCGCAGCGAGACCGGGCACAATGAGGACCCCAGATCCAAGCACCGCTCCAATGTACAGGGCAATGGCCTGCGGCATGCCGATATTTCGCTTGAGATGATTCGTTTCCTTCATATAACAATCCCGCTTTCCTTGTAATTAACTATAGAGTATCAGATAATAGACCCATTGGAAAAACAGAAATATCAAATGGTATCCATTCAAAAAACCGATGATACCTCTGTAGAGGGGATGTTTCAATGGAATCAAGGCACTTATTTACGTTTCTGGCCGTGGTGGAAGCAGGCAGCTTTACACGCGCCGCCCTGAAGCTGGACTACGCCCAGTCAAGTATTACCGCCCAAATTCAGGCGCTCGAAGCGGAGCTGGGCCAGCCTTTGTTTGACCGCATCAGCAAAAAAATCATTCTCACGGATGCCGGACGCCGCCTGCTCCCCTACGCTCAGGAAATTTCCAGAATGCATACTATGGCTGAAGATGCACTGCGTTCGGAGACCGAACTGTCGGGAGCGCTCAGGATTGGCGCACCTGAATCCTTGGCAGCCTTCCGGTTGCCGGGGATTATTAAAGAATTCCGCGGGAGATATCCGCAGGTGCAAATTACCCTGAAGCCGGGGCTCTGCTGGGAGCTTACCGAGCTTGTGCGCTCAGGGGAGCTGGATTTGGTTTTTCTGCTTCAGCCGGAGACCGAGTATAAGGACATGCACAGCGAGACGCTGATCCATGAACCAATGACGCTGGTTGCGCCTTTGGGACATCCTCTCCTTGAGCTGGACGAAGTGCTGCCGCTTCATCTGAAGAACGAAACGATTCTCCATACCGAAACCGGCTGCACCTACCGGACATTGTTCGAGCGTCATTTGAACAGCCACGGTGTCTTTCCCGATCCCAAGCTGGAATTCTGGAGCATTGAGGCGATTAAGCAATGTGTGATGGCAGGGCTGGGCATCTCTTTTTTGCCGCTGATTACGGTCAGAAATGAGCTTGCCGAAGGCAAGCTGGCCCGCCTAAGCTGGAATGACGAGTCGCAGCGGGTCGCCACACAACTCGCGTACCACAGCAAGAAGTGGAAATCGCCGGCGCTTGCAGAATTTCTATCAATCGTCCAGCAGCATGCGGCGGAATGGAGAGCCTTAACCACTTGATTCTATTAAGCTATTCTATGGTACAATAGGTTGTCATTAACACGGAGGGGAGCTGGAGGTCATGAACGACTGGGAGCCTGACTATGAAGAAGAGCTGGATGCCTTTCTCATCTGGATGAAGGACGCCGGTTTTACCGCCTACACACAGAAATCCTATCTTGCTGATGTGCGGGAGTTCCTGGCGAGTCTGAACGGTAAAAAGCTGGAGACTGTCAAAAAGCTGCATGTCGTTTCCTATTTGACCTCTGTCCGTGAACGCGGGGTAAGCGATGCAACCCGGAACCGGAAGCATGCTTCGGTAAACTGCTTATTCAAAGCTCTGATGGAGCTTGAACTGCTGTCTGCAAATCCTGCGGCCGGAATCAAGAAGTCCAGAACGGAAAAGAACCGTGAACCGGTTTTTCTCGATGAAAATGACCTGCAGCGGTTTTTGTCCGTCGTAGAAGGAAAGTACCGAAGCCGCAATCTGGCTGTTTTTCTGCTCATGTCCTACATGGGACTGCGGGTAGGGGAGGTGCACACCCTGAATCTGAGCGATTACAACGCCGAACGGCGTTCGCTCCGTGTCTTCGGGAAAGGCCGCAAATGGCGCAATGTGCCGGTGCCTGCGGATGTTGCTCCCTTTTTGGAGCAGGCACTGAAAGACCGTCTTGACCCTTGGCGCAGCAAAGAGGAAGCCATGTTCATCTCGCAAAAGGGACGGAGGCTCTCCATCCGCGGAATTCAGGGCATCGCAGCAGATACCTTTGAGCGTTTTCAGAGCGGAGTTCCCGCCGCTCATCGCCGGCCTTACTCCAGCCACAAGCTACGCCACTCCTTCGCCACGATGCTGCTGCGTAAGGGGGCGGATTTACGCACAGTGCAGGAGCTGCTGGGCCACTCGTCGATTCAAACCACGACCGTGTACACTCATATCACGAGCCGGGAGAAGGAAGAGGCGATGTCACGGCTGCAAATCAGCATGCCTGAACGAGAAACAACCGCCAGAGAATAACATAATTAATATTATGTAAACAAAGGGACCGCAAGCATGAAGTTTAAAATACAACTCCTGCGTAATCGGCGCAGATTGACGGAGCTAATCACTTTTCTATCTTCATGCGTATTTACTGCCAGCAGTAAAAATATTCAGGCCAACATCGTCACTCCGGCATCCATTCGTGCGGCGATTACGGTTGTGGCAACCGTTCCAATCGTGATCGTCTATCCGTTTCTGCAAAAGTACTTTATCACCGGTCTGACTCTAGGCGGGGTAAAAGAGTAATTGTAATATAATGCAAGGGACAGCAAGGACCAATTTCATTGGCAGACATGACGATTCATGTTATATTTGTTGATACAAGAAGCTCCGTCCTTTCAGTAAGTGGGGGTTATTCTCCATTACCGGAAGGGCGTTTTTTTGCTTTCCGGTGTGCGCAGCACGTCAAGTGGAAACGGCTACGCCGTCCTTATAAGGACGGTAACCGTTTCAGCGAGAAATATAAGGATAATTTATAGTATGAAACATAAAAATTCTTATATTTTAAAAAAGGACTATCCCGCACCCCAGTTATGGTGGTGGAGATAGTCCGTCCGGGTATGCAGCCCTGGCTTACAGCTCCAGCTTGGAGATTTCGCTCTTCAGCTTCTCTGCGGATTTCTGGAACATCGCTTGTTCATCTTCACTCAGCGGAAGATCCAGCACTTCGCGAACGCCGGAGCGGTCAACGACACATGGAGCGCCGAGGAATACATCTGATACTCCATTGTAATTGTTAAGCAGCGTGGAGACATTCAGCACAGCGCCTTCATTCTGCAGAATCGCAGCCACGATGCGGTCCAGCGCAAGGGCAATCGCATAGGAGGTAGAACCCTTGGCGTCAATGATTTCGTAAGCGGCATTCTTGGTATCTTCGAAGATTTCCTTGCGTTCCGCGTCATCGAACCCAAGATCAATCCCGGCAACATTGGCCAGGCTCCAGACCGGCAGCTCGGAGTCGCCATGCTCACCGATGATTTGTCCGTGAATGCTGCGCGGATCAATTTCCTTATGACGGCCAATCAGGTAACGGAATCTTGCGCTGTCAAGCACGGTACCGGAACCGATGACACGTCTGCGGTCGAAACCGCTGATCTTGAGTGTGGCATAGGCAAGAATATCCACCGGGTTTGTGGCGATCAGCAGAATGGCGTGATGGTTGTATTTCGTGATTTTCTGGATAATATCCTTGAAAATCGAAATGTTCTTGCGCAGCAGATCAATCCGGGTCTCACCCGTCTTCTGGGAGGCGCCGGCGGTCACAATAATAATGTCCGCTTCCCGGCAATCTTCATAGGTTCCGGCCCAGAGCTTCACGCCGCCGACAAAAGGCATGCCGTGGTTCATATCAAGTGCTTCACCAAGCGCTTTCTGATGATTGACGTCGATAAAGACCAGTTCTTGCATGCGTCTGCGCAGCAGCAGAGTATAGGCGGTTGTAGTGCCGACGGCACCGGTGCCGATAACTACTACACGATTTGGTTTAAATGGGGGGGCCATTGCTACATCTCCTCCTGATTTTGAATTTTCTGTGTCCAATCTTATCCATCATAATCGGAAAGGTTATTGTTTTCAAGCATGCTTCTTTAATCCATTACCCAAAAGCGGGCATGCTAACAAAGAAGCTGGAACAAATGAAACAGCAATGTTTAGTATTTCCACAATTTTATTATTTATTGGAAGTCATAACTACTGACAGGAGAGAACTTAAGTATGGATTTATTCCGCAAAAAGCCGCTGGCTGCTCCTGCAATCGCCGAAGCGGACAAGCTAAGCAAGACACTGGGTGCTCTGGATCTAACCACATTGGGTGTGGGAGCAATCATCGGCACCGGAATATTTGTAATGACAGGCGTTGCCGCCGCAGAGCATGCGGGACCGGCCCTGGTCCTATCCTTCATACTGGCCGGTATTGCCTGTGTGCTGTCCGCACTATGCTATTCTGAATTCGCTTCCACGCTCCCGGTATCCGGCAGTGCTTATGCTTACAGCTACGTAGCCTTCGGCGAACTGCTGGCCTGGATTCTCGGCTGGGATTTGGTGCTGGAATATGGCGTTGCAGCGGCGGCAGTAAGCAGCGGCTGGTCAGGATATTTCCAAGGTTTGCTTGATGGCTTGGGGCTGCATTTGCCCACGGCGCTGTCCGGGGCGTATAATGCGGACAAAGGGACTTTTATCAACCTGCCCGCAATTGTTATCATTTTGCTGATTTCCTTCCTGCTGAGCCGCGGTGTCAAGGAAACGGCCCGTTTCAATGCCATTATGGTCGTAATTAAGCTGTCGGTGGTGCTTTTATTTATAGTTACCGGCATTTTCTATGTAAAACCGGAGAACTGGACACCCTTTATGCCCTTTGGCTTTCACGGTGTAGTGAATGGCGCAGCTACAGTGTTTTTTGCCTATATCGGCTTTGATGCCCTCTCTACGGCAGCCGAAGAAGTCAAGCGTCCACAGCGCGATCTGCCGATCGGGATTATCTCTTCCCTTGCAATTTGCACTGTGCTGTATATCGTTGTCTCACTGGTGCTCACCGGTATTGTTCCTTACCAGAACCTGAATGTTAGCGATCCGGTTTCATTTGCTCTGCGGTTTGTGAATCAGAACATGATTGCTGGCCTGATCTCTGTGGGAGCCATCGCGGGGATGACCACGGTTCTGCTGGTATTGCTGTTCGGCCAGTCCCGTCTGCTGTTCGCGATATCGCGGGATGGGCTTCTGCCACAGACCTTGTCCAAGGTAAACGCCAAGACGCATACCCCAGTCCGCAGTACTTGGATGGTAGGCGGCATTATCGCTCTGCTTACCGCCTTTGTTCCACTCGACCGTCTGGCTAACCTGACCAGCATCGGCACACTGTTTGCTTTTCTGGTCGTTTCCCTTGGTGTGATCGTGCTGCGGTATACTCATCCTAATCTGAAGAGAAGCTTTAAGGTACCCTGGGTTCCACTAATTCCATTACTCAGTGCGGCAGCCTGCGGCTATTTGATGTATAATTTGGGAAAAGAGACCTGGACCGGCTTTATCATCTGGCTGATCGTTGGACTCGTGATCTATGGATTATACGGCTACAAGAGCAGTAACCTGAATAAGAAAAAATAATTATATAAACTGACTGGAAAATTACAGAAGGCAGAAGTGGCGGAGGGGAAGTTTGGAACTGAAGGAGCGAACGCGACCGCCTTTGTCTGCGGATTTCCACCGCGAAGAGCGGTAACAATCAAGAAATCTGCAGACAACAGCGGCCGGAAGTCCAAACATTCCCCGCAGTCACGACTATAGCCAATTTGTTAGATTTACAGTTCAGTTTATATAGACAAGGAAGAGGAGAGAGAAGATTGTCATCTAAAATGCCTGGCTTCAAGGTTCTGGCAGCCGTATTTACGGTAATCCTGACCCTGCTTATACTCTCGGCCTGCTCTTCTCCTCCACCGGAGCCTTCCCAGCCCCCACAGCCGACGGAAGCGCCGGAAATAGGGCAGACGATTACACTGATCACACCCGATGCCAAGAATATCGACAATGAGAATACCCCGAAATATCAGATCCAGACCAGGCTGACCGATTTCAGGCTCCTGAATGATGCAGTAGGGCTGGCCTGGGGTGTGACCAAAAACGAGCTGCGCATCTACATGACAAAGAACAACGGCAGAACGTGGACCAACATCTCGCCTTCAACGAATGTGCAGTTTTTGGCTAACCCTGTGTACGGCAAAGATATCTTCTTCACGGACCCTAGCAATGGCTGGATTCTGCGAAGTGCCGCCGGGCTTACGGAAACGGTTGTGCTGCGGACCACGGATGGGGGAAGCAGCTGGAAGGTTTCTTCTTTTCCCGATGCGAACACGATTTCATCGATCTATTTCAACTCGCCATCTCATGGCTGGCTGATGACCTCCTGGGATTCCAGTGCCACTAAAGAGAGCAAAGCGCTTTATGCAACGGCTGACGGCGGAGCGACCTGGAATATGGTGATGCAAAATGAGCAGTACAATCCCAATCTGCCGAATAATACGATCCCGATATCCGGGGTCATTACAGGAATGATTTTCAAGGACAGTATACATGGCTTTGTAACCCTGCAGACCGGGGCGCTCCCGAAGATCTACATGACCAAAGACGGCGCAGCAACCTGGAGTCAAGGCCCCGAATTTTTGGTGAATGACCAATTAGCGGGCTGTGACCGTGTGATCACCGGCGAGCCGGTTTTCTTTGACAAGGGTAATCAGAACGGCTGGATGCCGGTAGGGTGCCAAAAGGAAAAAGATAGCGCCATTACCTACAATGGTTATTTCACAGCCAATGGTGGAGAAAACTGGAAATTCGTGTCGTTTGGACTGGGCAGCCAGACGGGAATTAATCGCCACATTGCTCCAACCTTTTTCAATTCGCAGTATGGCTGGATTTTGAAGCAGAACCTGCTGTACAAAACAACCAATCAGGGGCAGACGTGGACTGCGCTTCCGGCCAGCAGAGTGCTGCAATCGAAGCTTGAGGAGTATCCGGAGATTGTGAAGCTGCAGTTTATTTCCAGTGAAGTGGGCTGGCTGCTGATTGAGAAAAAAGAAGACCGCAGATCCATCCTGCTGCAGACTACGAATGGCGGAATTAACTGGCGTGTGATGTAGAACTTGAATAGCAAGGAGGCGTTAATGTTATGGAGATTCATATCCGTAAGGCTCTGTGGGCTGATGCCCGGGAGCTGTGCCGCTTGATAGAGCAGTTGAAAGGCGCACCGCAGTCGCTGGAGCAAATTGAGCGCCGCTTGGAATTTATAGAGAATAGCCCTATTGAGGAGCTATATGTAGCCGTGCAGTCCGATGGGCAGGAAGATCTCCCGCTGCTTGGGGCTATGGGCTTCCGGCTGCGGGAGAATATAGAGGATATGACCCGCTATGGAGAAGTTTCGATGTTGGTTGCGGATAAGCAAGTCCGCAGGCAGGGGATCGGGCGGCAACTGATCGCATATGCAGAACAGTTGGCTTCAGAGCGCGGCTGTTTGGGAACCTGGCTCGTCAGCGGACTGAAGCGGGCGGAGGAAGCGCATGTTTTTTATAAGGAACTGGGTTATGAAATCACTGGGTATAGATTTGTAAAGGTGAAGGCGAAGGACCAGCATTAATTAATTAGAAATCCCGTTCGGATATCAGTTTTATAAAAAAATGAAACAAAAAAATCTTTATAAAAATTTTATTTATAAGTGTGAAAAAAATCACATGACAAATAAATAAACGTGTGATATATTTAACACATAGAGAACAAGTTCATTTTTTCACAAACTTTCATCCCGAATAGGAGAGATTCTAATGAAAACTTTCGAAACGGATTATGTGACTAGAAACCTGCTGCAGCTGTGCTACAACTGTGATGATGCTCACCTCTGTGAAACAGAAGAACAATGCAGAGCATGCTGGGCGGAAAGCGGAATGCTTCCTGTAGACAATGACGAAACCAAGCAATTATTAGATCTCGTACACGCCTAATCAAAAGGGCGGATGGATGTTAATGAAGGCCACAGCCGATCTCTGATTACAGAGAACGGTTGTGGCCTTTTTGACATGTCTGAGCCACTTACTCAGATTTAATGTTTTTGTAATGCTTTATGGAATAGCAGGGGCATATACATGTACAGAAGTACCTGTATCCATGCTGTAAGCAGGATAACATGGGGAATAAGGGGGAATAAGTCATGGGAATGGGCCCGGATTCATCTTGGATGTTTGATCTGACAGGGACGGTAATACCGCTCTTTCTCGCCCTGGTGATTGGCATTGTCGCTGTATCTGCAGGCAGGGGTTTGCTACAGTGGAGCCGGAACAACAGCTCGCCCATACTGACCATCCCCGCCCGCATCGTCAGCAAACGCAGTGAGGTGCGGCAGCAGCAGTCCCAGGAAGAGAACACAACCAGCCGCACCAGCACGACCTATTATTTAACCTATGAGCTGGAGAATGGTGCCCGGATGGAGTTCAAGGTGGAAGGCAGCGAATACGGCATGAGCGCAGAAGGGGATAGGGGGATACTGACTTATCAAGGTACAAGATACCACGGATTCCAGCGGCAGCCCCACTATTCAACTGCAGAATAGTACAGATGTAAGCTTGCTTATGAATATAACAGCTTGTAGCATCCCCTTGATTCCGGGTAACGGAGCAAGGGGATATTTGTATGCTGAGATTCAAGAACTGGGCGGAATTTGGGTATGACTGTCACCTCTTGGGCGAATGCACATACAATACAGCGAGCAGTAGAGAAAAGTGCAGCTAAGGAGGAGAAGGCGTGGCTGTTATTAAGGCGAACTCGCAGGATGCAAGAGTGCTTGCAAGGCTGATGAGGGCAGAGGCCGAAGAGGATGGGGATTCAGGCATGCTAATGGTCGGCAATGTGGGAGTCAACCGGATACTTGGCAACTGCCTGGACTTTAGAAACATCCGCAGTGTGAATGATATGGTATTTCAAAGCCCTGGAGGCTTCGAAGCACCGCAGAAGGGGTATTTCTACCAGCGTGCCCGTGACGCTGATGTCCGCCTGGCCAGACGTGTTATTGGGGGCGAAAGAATATGGCCTGCGTCGAATGCGCTCTGGTTTTTCCGGCCTGTCGGAGAATGCCCGGCGACCTGGTACAACCAGCAAAATACCGGCCGGTACAAAGCACACTGCTTCTTTACGCCAACCAGTGAGGATTGTCCTTCATTATTCTAGGAGTGGAAGATGTCCACGAAGACAGAGTTAATCTTGCAAGCAACAAAAACATTTAGGAGGTATTTGGAAAATGATAACTCAGCCTTACCGTCCAGTTACTTATTCAATTGGCAGTATGCCATCAGGTGGAATGAGCAACATGAACAATATGAATAACATGGGCCCTATGAATAACATGGGCCCTATGAACAACATGGGCCCTATGAGCAACATGAGTCCCATGAGTGGTAAAGGTTCTATGGGAACAGGTACAATGGGCAGCATGGGCAGTATGGGTGGTAGTATGGGAAGCATGGGAAGTGGTATGCCGACCACCATGCCCGCGACGCCTCCATCAGTTACCAGCGGCAGCCCAATGACTCCTAGTGGAACTGTTGTGCCCACGACCGCTCCAGTATTTGAGCAATCATACATCGAAAACATTTTCCGGCTGAATCTTGGCAAAGTAGGTACTTTTTATTTCACATACGAAAACAACAAAGAATGGAATGCCAAGATCTACACAGGTGTACTTGAAGCTGCGGGCCGCGACCATATCATCATCAGCGACAAAGCTACCGGACAGCGGATAGTGCTGCTTATGGTTAATTTCGATTATGCCACCTTCAACGAACCGCTTACTTACCAATATCCAGGTGTAATCGGCAATCCGCCAACCACCCGCAATTGTCGTTAATCATTGCTCGGTAAGCTGCATTCTTACTCCAGAGACGGCAGTTGCCCTACGAGGGTGGCGGCCGTTTCTTTTTTTGGCGCTTCCAGAAATTATGAGTAGTGGTGAAGTTATTTTTTGGGTTTCTGCTTGCACCTATCCAGGGCTGCCTTAATAGGATGTTGAGAAGTCGTTTAATTCTAAGGAGGAATAGAACGGATGCAGAAGATACGGCCTACTGTTAAGAAGATCAGAAGAGGCACTATTCAGACACAGAGACACGTACATGAATTCGAAGGCAGCACTAAACTGGCTGAAACCGGCGCAGATCGGCACAACCATCGTTTTGCAGGTGTTACGGGACAAGCGATTAAATCAGGAAAAAGCCACTTCCATGAAATTGAGTTCGAACACACTGACTTCTTGAACCATTTCCATAATTTGAAGAAGATAAGAACAGGACCAGCCATTCCAGTAGGAAACGGCAAACACGTACATTTTGTGACGGGTCATACTACACTAAATGATGGCCACATGCACCAATTTAATTTCGCGACATTGATTCAATCACCGCTGGTGTAAAATAAGAAAATAAATTAACCCGCCGGGCGCCATTGGCCTGACGGGTTATTTGCAGAAGAGCTGCATTTTTTTGCACACGTAATCGGAGTTGATAATAGGCAGCAGATTCACCGACTAAACGATCTTCGTTTGTAGTTAATCCTTCGCGCGTTAAGGCAATGGACAAGCTCTTTCCATCGTGGTAAGCCTCTGCAACAGTCAGGGTCGCTCCCTCATGAGTATCACTGATTCCAAGCTTTGTAATCTGGTCGTTGTCCGCAGCGGATCTCAATTCGTTATTGCCGGTACTAACAATTCCAAGACCAAGCGCGGCTGCAGAAGCGGCGGCGATTGACGTTTTCTTGAATATGCCTCCTTGTGTAGTGGTTTTTTTCATAGGGTTCTCTCTTATCCGTTGTATAAATTTGCGTACTGAGGCTGTACTCGGTCGTTTCGGTTTCACAAATCATTTCATCATTTAATTTCATTTGCTTATCATTCGTTGGCTTTTCAAATCTGCGATATTTTTACACCAATAGATACCTGTTTTTATGCTCCGAGTAATAATATAATAATGTATATATTTATATCCGTGATTTCAGTCAGGAGATGAAGACATTGGGAAATTGATACTGAAAGGAACAACTGGAGCTGCCCAGGCTGACATTTTGAACAAACGAAGGAGGTGGGCCTATCCGCCTGAATCGTGGAGACGGTGGATAGGAGTATAAATTGAGCGACCCTTTACCCGGTATATTACATGTAGGTCTTATTATTTTGCTGGTGCTGTGTAATGGCTTTTTTGTTTCGGTTGAATATGCGATGGTGAAGGTACGCAGCGGCCGTATTGATTCCCTGATTGAGGAAGGCAGCAAAAGAGCAGTAGCAGCAGGTAAAATCGTACACAATCTGGACGGCTTCCTGTCCGCCTGCCAATTGGGGATCACCCTTGCCTCGCTGGCACTCGGCTGGCTGGGGGAGCCGGCAATTGCAACGATTGTGGGGCCAATTGTAACAAGCCTAGGATTTGGCGAAACATCCGTTTTTGTGATCTCTTTAATCATTGCTTTTCTGTTCATTACGGTTCTGCATATTGTGCTGGGTGAGCTTGCTCCCAAGACGATTGCGGTGAATAAAGCCGAAGCTGTGCTGCTGTTAGCCGCTGGTGCGATGAATGTTTTCTACCGTATCATGTATCCATTTATTTGGGTCGTTAACGGTATGGCCCGCGGACTGCTAAGTGTTTTCCGTCTGGCGCCGGCCTCAGAGCTCGCAACAGCGCATACGGAGGAAGAAATTCGCATCATTATGCAGGAGAGCAACAAGAGCGGACTTATAGATAATACGGAAATGACTTTGGTAGACAATATTTTTGAATTTGCCGATACGATGGCCCGGGAGATTATGATCCCCCGCACCGAAATGATCTGTCTGAACAATCATCTTTCAATAGAAGAGAATCTGGAGGTTGCCTTCGACGGCATGCGGACGCGTTATCCGGTCTGTGACGGCGATAAGGACCATATCCTTGGCTTCATTCATATTAAGGATCTGATCCGGGACAATGCGCTCAAGTATGATGAGCTGATCCGTCCGATACTTACCGTACCCGAGTCGATCCAGATCAGTGCCCTTCTGAAAGTAATGCAGCGTGCCAAGACGCAAATTGCCATCCTGATTGATGAATATGGAGGCACGTCGGGGATGGTAACACTGGAAGACATCATGGAGGAAATCGTCGGAGAGATTCAGGATGAGTTTGATGAAGAGCGTCCCGGCGTTGAGAAGCTGGGGGAGGATGAATACTCCATAGACGGCCTGATGCTGATTGAAGAGATCAACGACCGGCTTGGACTGAACATGGAGACCGATGATTATGACACTATTGGCGGCTGGCTGTACTCTAAGCTTGAGGTGAATCCGCCGCATAATGGCCAGACGGTTGAATTCGACAGCCACCTGTTCGTGGTGGAGGAGACCGATAACAAAAGAATTTCCCGCATTAAGGTGTTGAAGGTGCAGCAGCTTCTATCGGAAGAGGCGGGAGCTTAATTCAGCAATAGCAAAGCTTTAGAGGCATGGCGTTCAGTACTGGCGCTGTGCTTTTTTGCCGTGACCATAAAAGCTTTGCCGCCATCAGGAGGAACTTCCGATTCGCTTCTATTCATGTCGGGTATAAGGAATGTAACCAGCGCTTATCCATCATCCGAAGGAGAAAGGGGAGGAGGCAATGCCCGATCATCTTCACTATAACGTGCTGCTTGTCCTTTTTTCTATTATAGTCGCATTGCTGTCTTGTTTTGCGGCACTCGATCTGACTGAACGGTTGGTCCGGGACAAAAGAACCCCTTCCTTTATCCTATATATTTCCTGCGTACTGGGGGTAGGGCTGTGGAGTGCGCATTTTATGGGTATGATGGCTATAGAGCTGGAAATGGCTGTTTCTTACTCGCTTCCGCTAATACTTCTTTCATTGTGCGTCCCCATCGCGGCGTCCTATATACTGCTTGTGCTGTTCAATCATCCCCGGACCCGCAACAAGCTGTACCTCGGATTTGGCGGGTTGCTGTTTGGCAGTGGCCTTCAGATCATGCATTACTGTGGAAGGCTGGCGACGAACCCCTCTTTGGAGTATGAGCAAAGCAGGCTCTCAATTGCAGGGTCTGTCTTGTTTTCACTTATTATCCCTGTCGTTACCGTCTCCTTTGACTCCAACTGGGTGCGAAATTCCTATAATATGTTTACCATCAAAAAAATAATGCTCATGCTCACGCTAACCGGCGCGCTCCTGGGAACCCATTACTCCGCGATGGCCGGAGCCTCTTTTGTTACACCAGATATGGCGATGGATACAGGGAAAAGCTCGCTCCTTAGTGATTCAGTACTGGAGCTGATTTTGGCATGTGCCTTTCTGCTCATGGTGACCATCGTATTTATTCTTCTATATAGAGACCGGCAGCGGGTGCTGCACTCCTCGCAGTTTAATGAGCAGCGCTACATGGCCTTGTTTGAATTCAGTCCGGATATGGTGATTTGTATTGATCCTGTCCGTCAAAATGTCATCAGTGTCAATCCTTCACTCCGGCAGACAACAGGGTTCGGCACAGAGGAGCTGGGTAACTATAAAAATGTTATGTATACCGGTCAGGATGAAGAGGCGCTCAAAACCGCAGTCAAAAGGGCGGCAGAAGGTGAATCCAGCAAGCTGGAATTGTCAGTCACAACCAAAGGAGGGCGCAGGCTCGTGTGCAGCGCTACTGTTTTTCCATTGGTACATGATAAACAGAACTTTGTGTATATCGTTGCGGAGGATGTTACCGCATTGGCGGAATATCAGCAGGAGTTAATCGTGGCGAAAAATGCTGCCGAGAGCGCCGCCCGGATGAAAAGCGAGTTCCTGGCTACCATGAGCCACGAAATCAGGACCCCGCTTAACGGAATCATTGGCATCAATCAACTGCTCACAGAGGAAATAAGATTGCCTGAGCATTTAGACCTGCTTAAGCTCCAGAACACAAGCAGTCACGCTCTACTAAAAGTAATGAACGACATCCTCGATATCTCCCGCTTGGAGGCAGAGAATTTGCTGCTGTACAGAGAGCCTTTTCAGCTTGCAGCCATGCTTCAGGAATGTATGGACCTGTTTGCAGTGAATGCCAGCGATAAAAATTTGAGCCTTAAGCTCCAGCTTGAGCCGTCGATCCCCCAAACTGTAGTCGGTGACAGTGCGCGAATCCGCCAGATTCTCGTCAATTTAATCGGAAATGCAGTCAAATTCACCCATGCCGGAGAGGTTAGTGTAATTGTAGAGCCTTATAATTCTGCTGGAGCAGCCTTGGATCTGCAGTTTACAGTTAAGGATACGGGCATTGGGATCTCGCCTGACAAGCTGAGGCTGTTGTTCCAGCCTTTCTCCCAGGTGGATGCTTCCCACAGCCGCAGCTATCCCGGAACCGGGCTTGGGCTGGCTATATGCAAAAAGCTGGTCGATTTAATGAACGGCGAGATTTGGGCTGCAGCCGCAGATGGCGGCGGGACCGAATTTAGCTTTCGGATTACGCTGCAGACTATTGAACAGATCGGGACAGAAGCCGTGTGAATGGGGTTTGCCAAAGCTAGAGTTTTAATTATATAATTTTAAATCATATGAACTTCATCACACCAGTCCGCACAGGACGGAAAGGAACTCTCTTTTGAGCAAAACAAAAAATAATAATGTCATGGCTCCCCAATTAAACAAGCAGGAGAGACGCAGGGCAGAGCTTGAGAAGCAGAAGACGAGAATTCTGATTATCAGTACAGTAGCGTTAGTTGTTATCATCTTTGTAGGGTTATTCATGTTAGCTTCAAAGGACAGTTCCTCGTCAACAGCAGGTTCCGGTACAGCATTCAACTTCAATTACAGTGAGCTGCCAAGACTAGGCAAAGAGGATGCCCCGGTAAAAATCGTCGAGTTTGGCGATTTCAAATGTCCGGCGTGCGCCCAATTCTCCGGCTCGATCAAACCGCAGCTTGTTCAGGAATATGTGAATCAGGGTAAGGCGGCACTTTATTTTGTGAATATGGCCTTTATTGGCCCGGATTCGGTAACGGCCTCTTTGGCCGCATTGTCTGTCTACCATCAGAACAGTGACGCTTTCTGGACCTACTACGATGCTATTTATGCTAACCAAGGTGACGAGAACAAGGAGTGGGCAACCGCAGACTTTCTGGTAAGCCTGGCGCAGAAGGAAAAACTCCCGATTGATTTTGATCTCCTGCGCAAAGACATTGAGAACCGCACCTATGAAAGTGAACTGCAAAGCGACATTAAGATCGCCAAAGATGCAGGGGTAACTTCCACACCTACAGTTTTTGTTAATGGTGTAAAGGTGGATGAGCCTTTCAAGATGCAAGCGATTGACGCACAGGTTAAAGCCGCCACCACAGCAGTGAGTGCCAAGTGATGAAGTTTTCCAGGTTCTGCCGCCGCCACTGCCTTTATCTGGCCTGGTTCGTATCCGTAATTGCCGTAGCAGGCAGCTTGTATCTCAGCGAGGTGCTGAAATATGAGCCCTGCAAGCTCTGCTGGTTCCAGCGCATTTTTATGTATCCGCAGCTCATCCTGCTCGGAATTGCCACCTACCGGAATGATAAAAGCATTATTCCCTATGTGCTCCCCTTAAGCCTGATTGGCGGCTCGATCTCGCTCTATCATTATGCCGAGCAGAAGATTCCCGCCCTCAGTAAGGTGATTCCCTGCACAATCGGCGTTCCCTGCAACAAGGATTATCTGAATTATTTCGGGTTTATTACCATTCCGTTGCTGGCACTGATTGCTTTTGCATTAATCGCAATTTTGCTCTGGAACGGGCGTAAAGAAGAAGAGGCAGAGTAAGAAACTTCTGACACAAATATTAATCGAAATCCTGTAAAAAGACGTGTTGAAGGGATAATTGAAGAGAATGAAAGATCGGGTTATCCCTCATCCTGGATTTGCGTTATTTGAATGTTTTTTCATTATTTTTTCATTTTTTTCACCGCTTTACGGAAGACGCGTTGTAGATTATCATTAGTCCTTGTGAGAAGTTGAATACGCGCTGAATTTTCCGTAAGGGAAAACGGGGGAACCATTATTGGCAGATGTGCCAAAGGGGTGAATCGGGAGCGGGTCAAATGACCCCAACCGTAGGGCTACCACAGTCCGAATCCGCCAGCTAACCTCGTAAGCAACGGTGGGATAATGACGATGCTATAAGCATGCGGATCATTTCCGTATGCTTATTTTTGTGCCTGCATTTATGAAACCCGCCGATGAAAACAGCGCACGGTACTACCGATTCAGCTTAACAAAGAGAGGAACTGTTACTACAATGGTAAGCAAGGTAAAACGACTATTGATCGGGCGTCCGATGAAGTCGAATGAGCTCGATCATGAAAAGTTATCCAAGGTAAAAGCATTGGCTGTCCTATCTTCTGATGCGCTCTCGTCTGTAGCCTATGGGACGGAACAAATCCTGATTGTCTTGGTGGCTGCCGGTTTTACAGCCATCTGGTATTCACTGCCAATTGCATTAGCCGTATTGGGCCTGCTGGCTATTTTGATTTTATCCTATCGCCAGACCATTTTTGCCTATCCTCAGGGCGGCGGCGCGTATATCGTAGCCAAAAGCAACCTCGGGATTCCAACCGGCTTGCTCGCCGGAGGCTCTTTGTTGGTGGATTACATTTTGACCGTTGCGGTAAGTGCCTCGGCGGGTACGGATGCGATTACATCCGCTTTTCCAAGTCTGCATAATCATAGCGTACTTATCGCTGTTACCGTAATTCTGCTCTTGACCATTGTCAATTTGCGGGGGGTTACGGAATCTGCATCCTTCATTGCCATTCCGGTATATCTGTTCGTGATCTCGATCTTTGTGCTGATTATATCAGGAGTATTCAAATATATAACCGGCGGCGCTCATGCGAGTGTCCCTGAAATCGGGTCGGCCGTTTCCAACGTCAGCCTGTTTCTGTTGCTCAAGGCCTTCAGCTCCGGTTGTTCGGCGCTGACGGGTGTCGAGGCTGTATCCAATGCCATTCCGAACTTCAAAGCCCCGGCGGAGAAAAATGCCGCCAAAACCTTGATGATGATGGGGATTATCCTCGGGATCATGTTCACGGGGATTACGCTGCTTGCTTACTGGTATGGAGTTACACCGGATGAAAAAGCGACAGTTGTTTCACAAATTGCCGAATCCACCTTTGGCCGCGGCGCTTTGTACTTTTTCATTCAAGGCATTACAGCAGTGATCCTGTTCCTGGCTGCCAATACAGCCTACTCGGCGTTTCCGCTACTCGCCTTCATGTTCGCTAAGGATAAGTACCTGCCGCATGCATTTATGGTCCGCGGTGACCGCTTGGGCTTCTCCAACGGCATTATTTTTCTTGGGGTCCTATCGGCCTTGCTTGTAACGGCATTCCACGGTAATACCGAGAGCTTGATTCCTTTGTATGCGGTGGGTGTGTTTATTCCGTTTACACTGTCCCAGCTTGGCATGATGGTGCACTGGTTCAAGACCAAGCCCAAAGGCTGGCACAATAAATTTGCTGTGAACACGGTGGGGATGCTCACAACTCTGACAATTACAATGATCTTCATTATTACGAAGTTCTCCAGTGTATGGATGGCCTTTATCTTCCTGCCTGTTGTCATGTTCGTGTTCCACCGCATTCACCACCATTATCTGAATACTGCAGATCAGCTGCGTATTTGCCCGGCAACAGATAAGCCCTGCATTAAGGGAAGCACAGTAGTCGTTCCTGTCGCGGGTGTGACACGTGCGGTGCTACATTCAATCAGCTACGCCAAGTCCTTGACGGACAATGTGGTGGCTGTGTACGTCGGTTTTGATGAAGAAGAAATTCACAAGATGGAGCAGAAATGGGAGGAGTGGAACCCCGGTGTACGCCTGATTGTGCTCCGTTCCCGTTACCGCAGCATTATCCGTCCGCTTGTCAAGTTCATTGATACGGTAGAGTGGAAGACAGCTTCAACCGACCATATCACCGTCTTGATCCCGCAATTTATTACCAAGCACTGGTGGCAGGCCATCCTGCATAACCAGACCAGCTTGTTCATCCGTTCTTATCTCATGAATCAAAAAGACATTGTTGTAGCAACCGTGCCTTTTCATTTGCACAAATAGACAGATAGACTGCATTATCATGGCTGTTTCCGGGGATTCCGGAAGCGGCCTTTTTTTATGGAAGAAATAGAATTCATCAATATGGTATTATATGTATTACGACTATTAAAGGGGGTAGAAGGGAAATGGCTATTTATTTTGTAAGACATGGTATAGATGAAGAAGGTTTTCGCGGCGGATGGAGTCAGCGTGGACTTGTAGCCCAGGGTTACAGGCAATCGGAGAAGCTCGGCCATTATCTCAAGGAAAATAAGTCCACATTTAACATTCATCGTATCATTAGCAGCGATTTGCAGCGGGCATTAGATACGGCAAATGAGATTGCCAGGGCACTAGAAATGCCAGTTGAAGGCAGCAGTTACTGGAGAGAAACGAACAATGGTGTCATAGCCGGTATGCCCAACGAAATCGTAGATGAACGGTATCCTGGTTTGTATTTCGCAAGTTTACAGATGGATGAGAGGTATCCTGGCGGTGAAAGTCCTCTTGAGTTTTTCACTCGTATAAAAGAGGCATTTATGAAATTATGCGAAGAGCAAGTAAGAAGCAGTCATAATGAAAATGTAGTCGTTGTTACACACGGTGGTGTAATAAACGTTATTTATCATATTCTAAGAGGGTTAGATTGGACAAACAAAAGCAGCAAAACATTCCCGGCTTCATATACCAGTATTCATAAAGTGGAGTATTGTGACGGAGGCTGGGAAATTTCAATAGAAAACCATACGGAGCATCTAAATTGTACCAAAAACTAAACATTTATATTGACATGGATAATGAGAATCAATATCATTTAGTGGAGTGAGACTAAGGCATTCGGCTTATCAATTTAAGCGAATGTTACGAAGCAAATTTTACTGTGATGTTGAACCTGCAGGAGCAACTGCTCCTTAAAACTTTTTTAGGAGTGAAAACCATGTCAGAACGTTTGAACACAGAACAATTAAGTATAGGATATGCTGAGACGATGATCGTCAAGGGATTGGATCTGTCCCTTCCAACAGGGAAGATCACAGCGCTTGTCGGGGCCAACGGCTCCGGGAAATCTACCATTCTCAAGACTATGGCGCGTATCATGAAGCCTAAGAGCGGCAGTGTGATGCTGGACGGCAAGTCGATTCACAATCTGTCCACAAAAGAGGTAGCCCGGCAGCTTGCGATTCTGCCGCAGAATCCTACCGCTCCGGATGGTCTGACCGTCTCTGAGCTGGTTGGCTATGGCCGCTATCCCCATCAGAAGGGCTTCGGCACCATGACTTCGGAGGACCGCGAAATTATCGCTAAGGCGATCTCTGTTACCGGGATGGAAGCGTTCCATGACCGCCCGATTGACCGCCTCTCCGGGGGGCAGCGCCAGCGGGCCTGGATTGCTATGGCTCTGGCTCAGCAGACGGATATTCTTTTCCTCGATGAGCCGACAACGTTTCTTGATATGGCGCACCAATTGGAGGTGCTGCAGCTTCTGCAGAAGCTGAACGAGGAGGAAGGCCGCACGATTATTATGGTTGTGCATGATTTGAACCATGCGTCCCGTTATGCCCAGCATATGGTGGCGATCAAATCGGGCAGTGTGATCAGCGAAGGCACTCCGGCCGAGGTAATGACGCCGGGTGTGCTGCGTGAGGTATTCGGGATCGAAGCGGATATTGTTCCTGATCCGCGTACAGGTGTGCCACTCTGCCTGCCTTATGAATTGGCGGCATACAAAGCGGTAGCAATGTAATGAGGCAAGGGTATGAATGAAGCGCTCAGCCAAGAGCTGATCAGCAAGTTTGACCTTCATCCCGTACAACCTGCCGAGGCTCTGCATTCTTTTAAGGCGCTGGAGCTTGTCCATGAAGAGGGAATGCGCCCTTTCCTCGACTGTTACCGCCCTCTTATGAAAGCACTGGATGATAAAGCGGCTGCGGCATATATGGGAAGCTGGTTCTCGAGTCTGGCGCTCGCGGTGCAATATTCGCTCTCCGTATATTCCTCAATACCGATAGTAAGCTTGTCTTGTTTATCCAACCATCTCATTCCGGCCAACGGGTATTGCCGGATAGCTTTTTCGCTACAGGACTGGGAGATAGAGAATGCCCCGAAGGAAGCGGCGCGTGAGGGTTGGCGCAATGAGGTACTGACCCGCTTCTACCGTGATACAGCAGCTCCGTTACTGCGGAGCTTGCATGAGGCAAGCGGTCTGAGTCTGAGTGATATATGGGGCCAACTGCCGACTAAATTCAACTACTATATGGAGCAGTTTGCAGATGGGCTTCAGGATTCCAAGCTGCTGGATACTTTACAGGACGATTACAGCTATCTGAAGCACAGTCTGCCGGCAGAAATTCTCGGGATGAAGCGGAATCCGTTTGATGTCACGGTTCGCAGAATAGAAGCGCTGGACGACCCGGAGCGGACCGTGCAGATGCGCAACCGCTGCTGTCTCTATTACCGGACTGAAGGTGGAAGCTACTGTTACACCTGTCCCCGCTTGAAAGAAGAGGAGAGAGCGGCACGGCGGGTAGAATACCGCAAAAAGGCGGCCCGCCCCCAAGGATAGGTTATAAACGTGAAATCTGACTCATAATGATTATATATGCAGCAGGCCCAGGCTCCCGTCATTGACAAGGGAGCCTGTTCGTTGTTAAAGTTGTGGTTGCCCTGATTAAATTCCACACTATTTTTTTGCATATAAGCAGCGGAGTATGATTATCCGGTGAATAAGGATCATTATTTTTATAGAGTCAAAGGAGCAAAGAAGATGAATATCAGCAAAATATATGAGGATCTGCAGCAGTTGGTTCGGGCTGGAGCGGTTAAGCGCGATGAGGTGCTGGAGAGCCACGTGTTCACCCGTATGGGCGGTCAGGCGGACGTCCTGGCAGCGCCAGTGACCTATGAGGAGCTTCAGTCCATTGTTACATATGCCCGCGTAAATGAAATTCCGCTTACAGTCCTGGGTAATGGCTCGAATGTCATTATCCGTGACGGAGGCATCCGCGGAATTGTTCTGCTGACCTCTGAATTAACCGAAATGGGGCTGCGGGACGATTTGCTCTATGCCCAGTGCGGCGCAAAGATTATTGATGTCTCCAGATTTGCTTTGGAGAAGCAGCTTGCCGGGCTTGAGTTCGCCTGCGGAATTCCTGGCACTGTAGGCGGAGCGCTGTACATGAATGCTGGAGCATATGGCGGTGAGGTCAAGGATGTGCTGCATAGCGCACTTGCCGTTGACAAAGCTGGACGGCTGGTGACTTTGCAGGGGGATGAACTGGAGTGGGGCTACCGTAAAAGCGTCTTCGCCAGCGGGGACTTCATTGTGCTGGAGGCCCGATTTGCCTTGCAGCCGGGGGATTCAGCGAATATCAAAGCCATAATGGACGATTTGACCTACCAGCGTGAATCGAAGCAGCCACTGGAGTATCCTTCCTGCGGAAGTGTCTTCAAGCGCCCTCCCGGAAGATTTGCCGGGCAATTGATTCAAGAAAGCGGACTTCAGGGAACAAGAATCGGCGGTGCTGAAGTGTCGCGTAAGCATGCAGGATTCATTGTGAACACAGATCATGCGACGGCTAAGGACTATATCGGGCTGATTCATCATGTTCAGGCTACGGTTAAGGATAAGTTCGGTGTGGAGCTCGAGACGGAAGTAGAGATTATTGGAGAAGAGTAACTGATATAGGACGCAGGCTGAAATGCCGCGTCCTGTTTTTTTCTGCATAAGAGGCAGGGTCATGCTTCAGCCAGTGAGATGGAATACTTTCCTCTATCTGTCCGGAGTTCAACCTGACCGTCATCTACAGCATCCAGGCGGAGCCCGCTGACGGCAATCTCATAGCTCTGCTGGGGAAGAGGTACTAGCTCGCCATCCCTGTTAAGGGTACTGCCAGTGCCCCGCAAGATCAGCGCGCTGTCCAGATAATCGTCAATAACGTCATCGGCATTACGGTAAGCCACGGATTCCAGACTGAAGTGGACGGTGTCGTGGTCATTCATCTCCTGTTTCTTAATGACAATGGTTGCGCCCGCCTGGGCGGTCAGCCAATCCATAAGTTTCTGTTCGCTTTGATCCATCAGATGATCCCATCCTTATCAAGGAGATTATAGAAGTTAAGTTACCCTTTTGTTCGAAATTGAATCCATAGTTCTGTCAGTGAGGGAAAAATAATAATTAATGTTATGAATAATTTATGCTGTGAAAAAATGCGTCAGGGATGCTCTTTTCACTGATTTTGGATCGTCTGTGAGGGTTGTCAAGCCACGGCTGGCATGGTATAGTTCAATTCGCAGTACTATGTATAAAGAAGAATTCTGCGGATAATCCGCAGGAGAGGTTCGCAAACTCCCTCTATAAAAAACTAAGCTTCTTAGTAGAGCCAGGTTTTCGAAGCTCATTCTTCTTTCCTGTTCCGGCGGACAGCCGGGGGAAAAGAGAGGGGTTTTTTGTCATGTCAGAAGGCAGATTGAAAGAGGAAATGCAGGAGGTTACCCTGCTCGGCAACCAAGGCACAACGTACAAATTCGGTTATGATCCGGATATTCTTGAGGTGTTCGACAACAAGCATCCGGGCCGCGATTATTTCGTCAAATTCAACTGTCCGGAGTTCACAAGCCTGTGTCCTGTTACCGGGCAGCCGGATTTCGGGGCAATGTACATCTCGTACATTCCTGAACAAAAAATGGTTGAATCGAAATCACTGAAGCTCTACTTGTTCAGCTTCCGCAATCATGGCGATTTCCATGAAGACTGTGTGAACATTATTATGAACGATCTGATCTCGCTGATGGAGCCGCGTTATATTGAGGTCTGGGGCAAATTCACCCCGCGTGGCGGCATTTCCATTGATCCTTACTGCAACTGGGGGCGTCCGGGGACTAAATATGAAGCGATGGCCGAGCACCGGCTGATCAATCATGACTTGTATCCTGAGAAAGTGGACAACCGTTAATCCGGGGCAAGGAAAGGGAGGAATTTGATCATGAATAAAAAAGCACTGGTCGTCTTCAGCGGCGGCCAAGACAGCACAACATGTCTCGTATGGGCGCTACAGCAGTTCGAGGAGGTTCAGGTGGTAACCTTCAATTATAATCAGCGCCATGCGGCTGAAATAGAAGTTGCCAAGGAGATTGCCGCGAAGTTCAAGGTGAAGCAGCATATTCTCGATCTCGGTCTGCTGAATCAGCTGGCCCCGAACGCATTGACGCGTGATGAGATTGAAATCGTTGCGGGTGAAGGAGAGGAATTGCCCAGCACGTTCGTGGATGGACGCAATTTGCTGTTCTTGTCCTTTGCGGCAATTCTGGCGAAGCAGCTTGGGTATGCGAATATTATCACCGGAGTCTGCCAGACCGACTTCAGCGGATATCCCGACTGCCGGGATGTGTTCGTCAAATCACTGAATGTGACCCTCAATCTGTCGATGGACTACGAGTTCGTCATTCATACACCGCTCATGTGGCTGGATAAAAAAGAAACCTGGAAAATGGCCGATGATCTCGGCTGCTTCGAATATATCCGTGAGCATACGCTGACCTGCTACAACGGAATTGTCGGCAGCGGCTGCGGCACTTGTCCGGCTTGTCTGCTGCGTAAGCGCGGCCTGGACCAATATGAAGCAGAACGAAATGAGGTTGGTTCCTGATGCTGGGCGAGGTATCCGTATGTAAGATTTTTACCTTTGATGCAGCCCATCAACTGGTCGGACATAAAGGGAAGTGCAGCAACCTGCATGGCCATACCTATAAGCTGGAAGTGGTGCTGAAGGGCAAGCCACTCGCAGCAGAGGGCCACTCCGACGAAGGGTTTGTGGTTGATTTCAGCGATATCAAGGCTACGGTGCAGGAGAGTCTGGTGGACCATCTGGATCATGCTTTTCTGGCGATGGGCAATGAGCCTGTATTGAAGACGCTGGTAAATACGGGGTCCAAGGTGGCGCATCTGTCATTCCGGACAACGGTGGAAAATATGTCGGCATATATCGCCTACAAGCTGAAGATGGCCTCACTTCCGCTGTATTCCGTCAAGCTGTGGGAAACGCCAACCTCCTGGGCGGAGGTGCTGGCTACGGACATCCCTGAAGAAGGGCCGTACTATCGGCTGCATGGAGGCTGTGACTGTGAGTAAGCTGCCGGTAATTGAAATATTCGGCCCGACGATTCAGGGGGAAGGTGCGGTCATCGGCGTCAAAACGATGTTCGTCCGCACCTACGGCTGCGACTACCGCTGCGGCTGGTGTGATTCCGCTTTTACCTGGGATGGATCGGCGAAGGACAAGATGCGGATGCTTGCACCGGAGGAGGTTCTGGCGGAGCTGCATGCGCTTGCCGGTAATAATTTTGACTGTGTGACGATCTCAGGGGGCAATCCCGCTCTGATTGGAGAAGGCATGGGGACATTCATCCGGCTGCTGCATGAACGCGGCATTCAGGCGGCGATTGAAACCCAGGGCAGCAGATGGCAGGACTGGTTCTACGACGTGGATGTGCTGACGGTCAGCCCCAAGCCGCCAAGCTCAGGGACGAAGACCGATTGGGAAATGCTAGATGGTATTATGGATAAAATGAAGGCACAAGGCAGGTCTGCCCATAGCCTGAAGGTAGTCGTCTTTAACGACGAGGACTATCTGTACGCGAAAAGCATCCACGTGAGATACCCGGAAGTGCCGCTCTTCCTGCAGCCGGGCAATGATAATGTGACGGAAGAGGGGGACATCTCGGCCCGCCTGCTGGGTCGGCTGGAATGGCTGTTCAATCAGGTGATTGCTGATCCTGAGATGAACCGGGCGCGGGTGCTTCCGCAGCTGCATGCCCTTATTTGGCATAATAAGCGGGGCAAATAATTGGACTGTATGACCGGGCTTCTGTAATGCAGAGGTCCGTTTTTTTTTGAGAAAATCTGTTATAATCTTTAAGGTAGATAGACTGTCCGTTAGAAATTAACAATAGCGAAGGGAGAGAATGCAGTGGCAAATGGTTCAACCGCATTAGTAATCATTGATGTGCAAGAGGCGATGTTTTCATATCCGGGCATGAAACTGCATGATGAAGAGGGCGTAATGGACAGAATCGTTGCACTGCTGCATAAAGCCCGCTTGGCAGGAACGCCTGTCGTGTATATTCAGCATACCGAGGATGAAGAATACACCAAAGGAACTCCCACCTGGCAGATCAGCAGCCGAATTACTCCGCGCGAGGAAGATTTAATTGTGGAAAAGCCGACCTGGGACGCGTTTCACCGGACACCGCTGCATGAGGAGCTTCAGAAGCGTGGCATCACCGATCTGGTCCTCTGCGGAATGCAAAGCGAGTTCTGTCTGGATACCACCACAAGACGCGCATACAGCCTGGGCTACTCCAGTGTGCTGGTGGAGGATGCGCATAGCACCTTCGATAATGCCAATTTAAGCGGCGGCGAGATCGTGAAGCATCACAACTCTGTGCTGGGTGGCAGATTTGCCAAGCTGCGCAAGGAACATGAAGTGGAATTCTAATGGGAGTCCGCCAGATTAGCTATGAAGTCTATCCGCCGTTCACGGCTGAGACTTTTCGCAGACAAGCGTTATTTTTCCTGGAAAAGATATTGGCAACGGTTAACCCAGCGAAAGAATAGAGCCAGGGGACATCTTGCAGAAGACCTGCTCTATATCTCAGCCACACATGCGACTCCGCTGCTGCGAAGTCTGCGAAACGTCGACATGCAGCTGCAGTACAATAAAATAACGAATCTGAAGCTTGCTGCGGCGAAGCTTAACGGTCTGATCGTACGCCCCGGCGAGAATTTTTCCTATTGGCAGACTATTGGCAAGCCGACACGCCGTAAAGGGTATCTGGACGGAATGGTGCTGCATTTACGGCGGGTTCCGTTCCGGCACGGGAGGCGGCTTATGCCAGCTCTCTAATCTAATCTACTGAATGACGCTGCACACTCCGCTGACCGTTACAGAGCGGCACCGTCACAGCTATGATGTCTTTCCCGATGAGCAGCGGACCCAGCCCTTCGGCAGTGGGGCAACCTGTGCCTACAATTACTTGGATCTGCAGCTGATGAATCAAACGGATGAAGTGTATCAGCTCAAGCTATGGCTGGATGACAGTCATTTGTACGGGGAATGGAGATGCAGCGGGCAACCGCTATACACCTACGAAGTTTACGAAGCTGATCACGTTATCAGTCTGGAACCATGGGGCGTCTATATCCGCAGCAACAGTATCCGCCGCAAGGTCATGACCCGCACGGGTGAAATCGCCCGTGATGAAGCGATTGCTGACAATCATGCGCTTATGATGTATTCACCGCTGCTTACATAGTTAGTTTTATCCAAACCGAAAGGAATCAGAGCTGTGAATTCAAAAAAACCGCCCGTTCCCGTCCCGCTCCTGATGCTGATCGGAATTGTGGCAATTTCTTTTTCTTCTATATTTATAAAATGGTCGGCGGCTCCGGCCTCGGTCCAGGGCATGTACCGCCTGCTCTTTACTTCGCTCCTGATGCTGCCTTTTGCCCGTCCCTACAGTGGAGCAGCTTACGCCCTGCGCCGGAAGGACTGGCTGCTGCTGGGTTGCTCGGGGATGATGTTGGCGCTGCATTTTTTGCTGTGGATGGGCTCGCTGAAGTATACCTCCGTAGCCAGCTCGACGATGATTATGGCGCTGGAGCCGGTATTTATTATGCTGGGCGCATACATACTGTACAAAGAACGGAGTACATCTGCCGCCATATTGGGCCTCGCAATCGCGATCTTCGGGGTTGTCTTTATCGGTTGGGGGGATATAGGGCTGTCCCCGGATAATGTGAAAGGCGATCTGTTGTCCATTGGCGGAACTGTTGCAGTGGCTGTTCATATGCTGATTGGCCAAAAGCTTGTGTCCCGTATGCCTTCCTACCTCTACAGTCTGATCGTCTTTATCTCGGCAGTGCTGGTATTTGCCATCTACAATTTGCTGTCCGGCATCCCGTTTTTTGCTTATCCGGCGCGTGAGTGGGGAATCTTTATTCTGCTCGCTGTCGTACCGACGGTATTCGGCCACATTCTGTTCAATTGGCTGCTGCAGTATGCTTCGGCGACTACAGTTTCGATGAACATTCTGGGCGAGCCTGTGGGGGCAAGCATTTTGGCATTTTTGCTGCTGGGTGAAGCGCTGACCGGACTGCAGTGGACCGGCGGCGTGCTGGTGATGGGCGGTCTGGCCGTCTATTTATTCGCAGGAAGAAAAAAAGCCGCAAGGGCAAAAGAAGCCCTTAAAAACGCATCATAGCAGAGATTTTCACTAGACAAAGGGGCTTAATTAAATGAATGAACATGATTTGAATCAGGAAGTAACCGGAGGCGCAGTCCCTTCCAGTGAGGAGCTGTGGAACGAAGATACATATGCTGCCTGGACAAGCCGTTTTGGCACACCTTCCGAGGCTGCGGCAAAGCTAGTGAAGGAGCCTGCGGGCAAGCTGTTCCCGCTTGGTAGTTATCTTGGTGATGTTAAGGGCAGAAAGATCATGAATCTCATGGGCTCAAACGGGATGAAAGCCGTAGCGCTGAGTCTGCTGGGAGCTCAGGTAACCGTCGCCGATTTCTCGGAAGCCAACGCCCGGTATGCAGGCGAGCTGGCAGCGGCAGCCGGAGT
Source organism: Paenibacillus sp. BAC0078 (assembly GCF_054483875.1). Taxonomy (NCBI): domain Bacteria; kingdom Bacillati; phylum Bacillota; class Bacilli; order Caryophanales; family Paenibacillaceae; genus Paenibacillus; species Paenibacillus sp. BAC0078. The sequence continues at coordinate 223,688 of NZ_JBTLRW010000001.1, read as the reverse complement.
CCGGCTGAATTATCTCGTCTCGGATGTCTTGAAGCTGCCGCAAGAGCTGCTGGACGGCTCGTACGATATCGTTTTTGCCGAGATGGGGATTGTGCATTATTTTACAGACCTAGCTCCGTTCATGGATACGGCATATAGGCTGCTGGCAGCCGGCGGAAGGTTCGTGCTGCGTGATTTCCATCCGGTAACGACCAAGCTGATTACCTCGAAGGGATCGACCGCGAAAGTCCGGAAGCATAAGGTGAGCGGGGATTATTTTGACACCGCACTGGAGGAGAAGAAGGTTTCGTATTCGAAGTATTTACCCTCGCCAGGCGAAACCGCGGAAGACATGAAACACAGTGTCGTGTATTGGCGCCGCTGGACGCTGGGTGAAATCGTAACGGCAGCAGCGCGCAGCGGACTTGTGATCCGTGAATTGGATGAGGAGCCGAATCTGTCTTCCCAGGTGTATGACAAAGGAATTCCCAAGACATTCGTCCTGGTGGCGGAGAAAAAGTAGTCTGTTAACCAAACGGTATAGCCTGTGGCGCTTGTTCAGCGGCCACTTGAGGCTGTACCGTTTTTTTATCGGATATTACTTATTCCGCTGCCGTACCCCCAACTGCCAAATTCACAAAAGCCTGCTGCAGGGGAGTCAAGGCAGAATCCTTCCGCCAGGCGAGCACAAAATCGCCATGATCCGGCTGCACTCCCGGCAGCGCCGCATAGGATAAGCTCCCGGCTGCCACTTCTTCCATAATTCCCGCCTTGGAGAATAACGCGACACCTCCGCCTTCACGAAGTATTCTCTTCATCGCCTCCGGCGAATTCATCACCGCATGTCCCCATACTTTTACCCCGTTCCGCTGGGCCCATTGATCCGCAAGCCTCTGCAGGGAAGAGGACGGTTCGTGTTGAAGCCAGGGTTCAAGGACGAGCTGCTCCGGTGTTAAATCATGAATATTTGCGAAAGGGTGGCCGGGGGCGAAGACTAGTACGGCTTCATCCCGCAAGATGCTTTTTGTATGGAAGGAGCTGTCCCGACCAGCCGCGCTATGTAAAGCCGCCAGCGGAATTTCTCTGCCCCGCAGCCGTTCGCGTATAACATCTTCAGGCTGAACCGAGAGTGAGATGTCCAGACCTGGATATTGAAGGGTGAATTGCGTGAATGTTTTTGGCAGAAGATATGTACCGGGTATATAACTTGCTTCAAGATGCAGATTACCTGAGGAGAGGGAGGAGTACTGCTTGATGCTGCGCTCTGCCTCGGCTGTCAATGCCACAATTTTGGCCGCATATTGATAAAGAGTCCGTCCGGCGTCGGTAAGGAGCACCCGGCCGCTGCGGAACTGAAAAAGGGGAGCTCCCAGCTCAGCCTCCAGACTTTTCATATGGAAGGATACCGTCGGCTGTTTCAGTCCCATTTCTGCAGCAACATCGGTTACTTTTTTATATTTTTCAATCAGGACAATGATTTGTAATTTAACAATATTCATAATTTACCTCCGGCAAATAGGGAATCGTTAATCAATAGTATTCTCAATATAGATTATATCTATTGAATTATACATTTTCTATTATGTTTTTTATCTTTTATTTTACAAACATAAGAATTTTCCCTGACGAACGGGCTCTAGAATAAGAAGAGTCAGATGTGACATGAACACAATCTGATGCTTCCAAAGGTGAGTTTTGTACGAACACAGATTATGTAGCAGATACTCACAAAACATAGCAGATGCAGCAGCAGATGCTATACAAAACACTCAGGAGGAGACAAAAAAAATGCAATTCAGAAAATCGTGGGTCATGGCTTTGGCGTTAACTGGTGTAGTAGCACTTTCAGCATGCGGTAACAACGGTGGAAATAATGCAGCAACCAATAACGGAGGAAATGCGGCTGCCACAACTGCTCCTACAGAAGCAAGCAGCGGCTCGGATCTAAGCGGATCTATTCTGGCTTCAGGCTCTACAGCACTGCAACCGCTCGTTGAGCAAGTAGCTGAGAAATTCATGGAAAAGAATTCCGGCGTAGACATTCAGGTTCAAGGCGGAGGCAGCGGCACCGGACTTACTCAAGTAGCTGAGAAGCAAGTGGATATCGGTAACTCCGACGTATTTGCAGAAGAAAAGCTGAAGGATGCCGATGCTGAAAAAGCAAAAGCACTCGTTGACCACCAGGTAGCGGTTGTAGCGATTGCAGCAGTTACTCATCCGGATGCAGGCGTAGATACCTTGACCAAACAACAGCTTATCGACATCTTCACTGGTAAAGTGACGAACTGGAAAGAAGTTGGCGGCAAGGATCAAAAGATTCAGATCATCAACCGTCCAAGCAGCTCCGGTACACGTGCTACCTTTGAAAACTTTGCACTTGGCACCAAAACAGAAGACCTGCAAGGTTCAATCCAAGAGGATTCCTCCGGTACTGTTAAGAAAATGATCGGCGAAACTCCGGGAGCTATCGGTTACCTCGCTCTGTCCTATCTGGACTCTTCTGTTAAAACATTGAAGTATGACGGTGTTGAACCTTCCGTTGACAATGTAATCGCTGGTAAATATCCAGTATGGGCTTACGAGCACATGTACACTAACGGCGAACCTAATGCACAAGTAAAAGCATTCCTTGACTACTTCATGACTGATGAAGTGCAAACCGGCGACGTAGTGGACCTGGGCTACATTCCAGCTTCGCAAATGAAAGTTTCCCGTGATGTAGAAGGTAAGGTTACCACTAAGTAATTTACTTGAAACATCCAAACAAATCAATCATTAGAACATCATGTGATTAGAGGCGGAATTCTTCTGCCTCTCTTTTCACTTTAGAAAGAGGGAGCATGTTGACGGTAAAACCGAAGAAAACGCGGATTGAGAAACATCATATAGAAGATTTCATTGGACGTTCATATATGTCCTTTTGTGTACTGCTATTGATAGTTATCATTGTATCGATGGTTTATTTTGTAGCGTCCAAAGGGATTTCTACCTTTACCAGCGGTGATGTCAAGATCTCAGAATTCTTGTTCGGTACAAAATGGGCGCCTGAAGGAGATACCCCATCATATGGAGCGTTCCCTTTCATTGCCGGCTCATTTCTGGTTACGCTGCTTGCAGCGCTTATCGCAAGTCCGCTCAGCCTGTGCGCGGCTCTGTTCATGACTGAGATTGTACCGGGCTGGGGCAAAAAGCTGCTGCAGCCTGTAATTGAATTGCTGTCCGGAATTCCATCCGTTGTGTACGGCTTCGTGGGACTAAGCGTAATTGTTCCGTTTCTGCGTAATACATTTCCCGGCCAGGGCATCGGGGTTGCTGCAGGCGCGCTTGTCCTGTCGGTCATGATTCTGCCGACCATTACAAGCGTGGCTGCAGACGCGCTGGCTTCTTTGCCGCAAAACTTGAAAGAGTCCTCCTTTGCGCTCGGTGCCACACGGTGGCAGACGATCTCCCGGGTAATTCTCCCGACAACCTTCCCGGCGATTATGACGGGGATTGTTTTGGGGATGGCCCGCGCTTTCGGTGAAGCCCTTGCTGTTCAGATGGTTATCGGGAATGCGCCGTTCGTTCCGCGGTCGCTCTTTGAATCGGCTTCGACCCTGACCAGCGTCATTACGCTGAGCATGGGGAACACTACGATGGGCTCGCCGCATAATAATGCGCTGTGGAGCATGGCACTGGTTCTTATGTTGATGACCTTTGTATTTGTCCTCCTCGTAAGAATGCTCGAAAGGAGAAATAAAATATGAAGCCGAGAACCGCAGACAAAATAGCCACAGGGCTGATCGTATTTTTCGCATTACTTATTGTAGCCATCCTCGTAGGATTGCTTGGATACATTATCATCCGCGGCTTCAGCCATATTAGTTGGGATTTCCTGACTTCAGCACCGCAAAAGATCCGCGCAGGCGGGGGGATTGGCCCGCAGTTGTTCAACTCCGTTTTCCTGCTGGTGCTGACTTTAATCATTACGATACCGCTTGGACTTGGCGCGGGAATCTTCATGGCGGAATATGCCCGTCCCGGCAAGCTTACGAATTTTATCCGTCTGATCGTCGAGGTATTGTCTTCTTTCCCTTCGATTATCGTCGGTTTGTTCGGACTCTTGTTAATCGTAAATTATTTTGATCTTGGCTTCTCCTTGATATCCGGCGCACTTGCGCTTACCTTCTTCAACCTGCCGCTGATGGTCCGGATCACGGAGCAGGCGTTCCGTACAGTGCCGAAGCAGCAGAAGGAGGCGGGTTTTGCCCTTGGATTGTCCAAATGGAAAATCGTTACCACTGTGCTGCTTCCGGTAGCCTTGCCTACGATTATCACCGGAACGATCCTGTCCGCAGGCCGTGTCTTCGGTGAAGCGGCTGCACTCATGTTCACAGCGGGTATGAGCAGTCCGCGCCTCGATTTCACGAACTGGAATCCGCTTAGCCCTTCATCGCCGCTGAACCCTTTCCGTCCGGCGGAAACGCTGGCTGTGCATATCTGGAAGGTCAACAGCGAAGGCTTGGCGCCTGACGCCGCACAAATCGCAGCCGGAGCCTCGGCGGTGCTTGTAATTACCGTACTGATTTTCAATCTGGCGGCGCGTTATTTCGGCAGATTCATCTACCGCAAGCTCACGGCTTCCAAAAGAATGAGTTAAAACCAAGAATACGAAAGATCAATAGGAGGAGTAAGAGATGGGTATTGCAGAACCAGTGGTGCGCGAATCTTTTCAAACGGAGAATCTAAGTATATTTTACGGCACATATGAGGCAGTGAAGGGGATTAGTCTTCCTTTTGCCCAAAATACGGTTACGGCGCTAATCGGGCCTTCCGGCTGCGGCAAATCGACATTTCTCCGCTCGCTGAACCGGATGAACGATGAAATATCCGGATCGACAACGAAGGGGAGCATCTGGATTGACGGCATGGACATTAACGCACCCGGCACAGATGTTATCAGACTGCGGCAAAAGATCGGAATGGTCTGGCAGAAGCCGAACCCGTTCTATAAGTCCATCTACGACAATATCGCCTTCGGGCCGAAATACCACGGCATTAAAGGTAAAGCTGCCTTGGATGATATCGTTGAGAGCAGCCTGCGCCGCGCCGCCTTGTGGGACGAGGTCAAGGACCGGCTGAAGGATTCGGCACTGGCCCTGTCCGGCGGACAACAGCAGCGGCTGTGCATAGCACGGGCCTTGTCGGTTAATCCGCAGATTCTGCTCCTGGATGAGCCGGCTTCGGCGCTGGACCCGGTATCCACAGGTAAAGTTGAGGAGCTGATTAAGGAGCTCAAAGAGGAGCTGCGGATCGTAATCGTTACCCACAATATGCAGCAAGCGGCGCGGATCTCGGATTATACGGCATACTTTTACCTGGGCTCGCTTGTAGAATATGATAAGACGGAGAAGGTCTTCAGTAATCCTGATAATCAAATGACTCAAGAGTATATCATGGGCCGCTTCGGCTGATCCTCTGAACAAGTATGGTTCCTCTATGGTGAGGGGCCATATTTTTTTGTGACGCGCTCTAACCCAAATGAATCAGACCCATTCCGTGTCTTCCGGCAGTTTTTCTCACGAGTGGCCTTAATAATTCAAATATCCTTTGCTTTCATTTTTTCAAGTTCAGCTTTGCGGTTTTTGATCTGTTTTTCCCGTCCAGCACCCCAATCTCCAAGTATCAAAGAGATCAGTAGCAGAAATGGAAGAAGCGTTTTAATCTCTGGCTGTAATAAACCACTCATAAAAACATAAGCAGTTCCGATAATCAGGATTAAAGGAACAATCCCTCCCCACAACGGATTTTCTAATTTCACACTTAACAAATATTCTACCGACATTAATAGAGCAGCAATAGTTAAGCCAATAATTAATTCAATCATTTCAGTTCTCCTTATCTTTGTTATATTTTTCAATAATTAATTTAGCGGTTTCTAAATCAATACGAGAATCAACCGCCAATCCTTTAATAAACGCCTGAAAAGGCTCCTCTTCCTGTTGGTCATTCAGCTGTATCTTCTGAATTAATTTGTCCAGCCGCAGTCGTACCGTTGGGTAAGAAACAGCATATAATTTGGATATTTCTTTTAAAGATCCGGAGTTCAAAACAAAATTCTTAAGAAACACAACATCTTCTTGCTCTAGGGCGAGTAGCCATACAGGTATTTTATCAATCTCCAAAATAAATCCTCCTTTCATATTGGCTTTAATAATATTTATTATAACATTAATTTTATTAAGGTCAAATTCTATTGTGATGCTGGAAAGGGCCAGGTGGGGCGAACAGAAAATTTGAAGCTGAAGCTTGCGCGGATTCAGATGACAGGCCAGCAAATATAATTCGAAGCTTAAGAAAAGAGAAGTACGGTGAAGGGGATTCGTGGCGGTCTCTACCTGCTTCCGGGCAAAGCCGGAGAGAAGCAGAAGTTCAAGCAAGTTAATCTGCTGAGATTTTCAGAATGCTCTTGATAAACTAATCTCATTAGTTTACATTATAACTAATGAGATTAGTTTTCGAGGAGGGTGTTTGATGAGAGTAACTCAAGAAGGCCATTTGCTGCAGCTTACCTGGATGCCAAGATTTTTCCCCGTCAATTGTTACCTTGTTGAAGAAGCGGATGGCTTGACGTTAATTGATGCGGCGATGCCGTTCAGTGTTAAAGGGATTATGCATACTGCGGCCCGGCTGAACAAACCGATTAACCGCATCGTTCTGACTCATGCGCATGGTGATCATGTGGGTGCGCTGGATGAGCTGAAGAAGCGGATTCCTGAAGCTAAGCTGTACATCTCCGAGAGGGATGCCGCTCTGCTGAGAGGGGACCGTTCTCTAAGGGCTGACGAGCCGCAGACTCCGATTAAGGGCAGTGTGCCGACCAAGATATCTTCGAGGCCTGACGTATTGCTGCATGAGGGGGATTCAATCGGCTCATTAACGGCCATCAGCACGCCCGGACATACGCCGGGTTCCATGTCTTTTCTGGATGAGCGGACAGGGGCGCTGATTGTAGGAGATGCTTTCCAGACCTTCCGTAGAATCGCGGTTTCGGGGACGGTTGTTCCTTGGTTCCCTTTTCCGGCCATGGCCACCTGGAACAAAGCTCAGGCGCTGAGCAGCGCAATAAAAATCCTGGAGCTCTCGCCCAAGCTGCTTGCAGTAGGTCACGGCAATCTGCTGAAGGCTCCAGGTGAACAAATAAAACAGGCAGTTCACACAGCGCAATTACTGCAGGAGAAGGTGGGAAACTGAGATGTCACCGAGAGCTGGATTAGATACACATACCCTTGTACTCGCAGCGGCTGAAATCGCAGATGAGCAGGGGATTGAGGAAGTTACCCTGGCTGCGCTGGCGGCCAAGCTGGGCGTACGTTCACCATCGTTGTATAATCATGTTAACGGTCTTCAAGGACTGCGATCATTGCTTGCTGTTTACGGCCTGGAGCAGCTATACGCTGCCATGGCTGTTTCTTCAGCGGGGCTAAGGGGAGATGAAGCTCTTCACGCTATGGGGCGTGCGTATGTTGACTTTGCAAGGAAACACCCGGGGCTGTATGAGACTACATTGCGTGCGCCGGAGCAGGGGAATTCAGCGCTGGAGAAGATGAGTGAACAGCTGCTGTCGTTAATTATTGAAGTGCTCGCAAGCTATGAGCTTGGAGAAGCGGGAGAATTGCACGCCGTCCGGGGCTTCCGCAGCTTACTGCACGGCTTTGCCGCTCTGGAGAATAAGGGAGGCTTTGGCATGCCGCTGGACCTGGATGTAAGCTTAACCCGGCTGATCAGCATGTTTATTGCCGGTATTCACAGCATGAGAGCAACTGCTGAATAACTAAACTAATCTAGTAACAACCGCCGGGAGGTATACGAACGTGAGTATTGTTGAAGAGCAAGGGATGGTTACAACATACGAGGAAATGAAGGCTGTCATCGACAGGCTGGGAATTGTACCACTGGCTTCACTGATCCCGGAGCACCCTTCCGTGAACGGCTTGACCAAAGCTGAGAACTGGCACACTGATACTGAATTAGATCCTTGGGGGTGGCGTGCACGCTTTCCCGGCGAAGGTCTGGCTGCATACGGCAAGTTCATCAAGAAAAAAGCAATTCTGGTCTCAAAAGAATGGTTCCCGGCATATGTAGCCGCAGCAGGCAGCAAGGTGGACCTTGAGGAGCGTTACAATAGCGGGCTGGCCACCAGGGAAGCACTGACTCTGCTGCAGATCATCCGCGATAACCAGGGCATAGAGACACGCGAGCTGCGCAGGCTGGCTGAGATGAAGGCGAAAGAGAAGAAGACCCCATTTGACAATGCGGTAACGGAGCTGCAGGGCACGCTGGATATTGTGATTTCTGGTGTGAAAGAGCGTTATAATGCCGAAGGTGAGAAAAATGGCTGGAACAGCACCTCGTATGAAACGACGAGCCATTGGATGAAGGAGAATGGAATTCCAGCATTTAATGGCACAAGGGAGGAAGCAATAACATGGCTCCGCTCTCGTATGGAAGGGAAATGGACTCCAGCGGCAATATGCTGGCTTAGCAAGGTACTGTCCTGGTAACATAGAAACGGCTGATCGTCTCCTGGAGGGGGATGGTCAGCCGTAAACGCTTTCTATAGGGTACATAATAACACAACCTATTCCAGCATGGGAGCAAGGTAAGCGATCAGGAAATACAAGAAACCGAATAATAGCATAATGTAGGCAGTGTATTTGATGGCATTGGAGGCAACAATACTTAAGTCTTTAGGGGCATTTCCTTCCGATCGTTCCTTTTCAAGGGGCTCTGTGTCCTGGGATAACGACTCTTTCATCCGGATTACCTCCTCAAAAGTAATGTGGGAACTTGGAAACTGATTCCTTATCTGTATTGTGACATAATTGTGAATTTAATTCAACAATTATGTGAATATTATTTGAACATATCTTTAAATTGCAATTATTCATCTGATTAATTACATTTATTGAACCAAAAAACACCCTGTAGCTCTCCATTTCAAGAAGAGTTACAGGGTGTTCTATATGAATTGATGATTTGTCAAGAAATTCAATCCAAGAGCTTATGCCCAGTTTCCGTTGCGGAACAGCGGTTCTGCAATGCCATCATCCGTAATTCCGTCGATATTCATCTCAGGCGAGCCCATCATGAAGTCCACATGGGTCATGCTTTGGTTCATGCCTCTTTCAAGAAGCTCTTCCTTGGACATCTTGGTCCCTTCCTGCAAGGTGAATGCGTATGCTGCACCCAGAGCCAAGTGGCAGGAGGCATTCTCATCATAAAGGGTGGTGTAATATAGAATGCCGCTTTCCGAGATCGGAGAATGATAAGGAACAAGAGCGACTTCGCCAAAATAAACAGAGCCTTCGTCCGTAGCGAGCAGGGTGGCTAAAGCGTCATGGCCTTCCTCTGCCGTAAAGTCTGTAACCTTGCCGTTCTCCAGTGTAAGTGTGAAGCGGTCAATAATCTTGCCACTATAGCTAAGCGGTTTGGTGCTGCTGACTTTGCCGTTTGCGCCGGTCTTTAGTGGCGCTGTGAAAACCTCTTCTGTTGGAATATTGGCCAGGAAAGGCACGCCGCGTCCGTTCACGGCACCCGCCTGACACCAGATATGGCCTTCAGGCAGCTCAATTGTCAGATCAGTGCCTGGAGCAGAATAGTGCAGCTTGCGGTATTTTTTCGCGTTCAGGATGTCACAGCGCTGCTTCAAGCCGTTCAAATGAAGCGTCCAGGCTTCAACCGGATTCTCCAGGTCCGCACGGACAGCCTTGAATATAGCATCCCACAGTAGCCCAACCTGCTCCTCAGGAGGAGCATCCGGGAATACCTTAGCAGCCCAGACCGGAGAAGGGAAGGCGACAATACTCCAACTGGCATGGTTGCCCATCAGCATTTCACGGTAAGGAGCTGTAGCCTGACCAACTGTGCGCTGGTTATCGGCAATTCTTGCAGGCTCTATTCCGTTCAGCAGATCCGGATTGGTCGAGACGATTGTCAGGAAGGCTGCACCGTTCCGGGCCAGATCCTCAAGCTCATCCGCCTGCCATTTTGGCGGCTCCAGAAAGCTGGAAGCAGGCGCAAGCTCATACCGGGTCCGCGTGACAAGCTCATCCGTATAATTGACTTTAACCAGCTTCGCACCGGCCTCATAAGCTTGGCGAACCACAAGACGCACCAGCTCTGCAGAAGCAATATCGGCATTGACCACAAGAGTCTGCCCAGGCTGAATATTAATTCCGATCTTTACCGCAAGCAATGCATAATTCTCCAGCTTTTGCTCGAAACTCAGCATAGTTTCCAATCCTCCCAATATCTCTGTCTATGTTCTTAAAACTAAAACGCCCAGTTTCCTTTAAGGAATACCGCTTCCCGTGTGCCGTCGACCGTAATACCGTAAATGTCCATCTCCGACGAGCCGATCATGAAATCCACATGGGTAACACTGGTGTTCAGGCCATGAGAAATCAGCTCATCCTGTGTCATTTCCTTGCCGCCTTCAATACAGAAGGCATACGCTGTGCCGATTGCCAGATGATTGGAAGCATTCTCGTCAAAAAGTGTGTTGAAGTAGAGGATATTGGACTCAGAGATAGGGGATTTATGCGGAACGAGGGCAACCTCGCCAAGATATTTTGCCCCTTCATCCATTGCAATGAGATGCTCCAGCGCTTCCTGGCCTTGTTCAGCACTCACACTGACAATACGGCCTTGCTCAAAAGTAATCGAGAAGCCATCAATAATATTGCCCCCGTGACTTAGAGGTTTGGTGCTTCTCACGGTTCCATTAACACCGGTCTTGAGTGGAGCTGTGAATACTTCTTCGGTCGGCATGTTGGCTACAAAAGTATGGCCTTTAGCGTTGATGCTGTCCCCTTGCGCCCATAAATGTCCCTCTGGCAGTTCAATGCTGAGGTCAGTGCCAGGTGCTATGTAGTGGAGGCTTTTATACTTTTTGGTATTCAGGACATTGGCTTTCTGTTCAAGGGTGTCCAAATGCTCCTGCCAGGCGGCTACCGGATCTTCCCGGTCCAGACGTACGGTGTGAAAGATGGCTTCCCAGAGCTTATCTACGCGTTCTTCTGCGGGAACATCCGGGAATACCTTATCGGCCCAAGGCTGCGAAGGGATGGCTACAATGCTCCAGCTAACCTTATCTGACATTTGATACTCGCGGTATTTCGTGAGTGCAGCTCCGCGGGTTTTCTGGTAGGTGGCAATACGTTCAGGATCAATGCCTTTGAGCGCATCCGGATCCTCTGCAATGACATGGAGAAAAGCTGCGCCATTCTCAGCGAACTCGGTCATCTCTCCGGCGAACCAGGTAGGCGACTTGCTGAAAACTTCCGGTGCGGCATGTTCAAATTGCTGGCGGGTAATGAACTCGTCGCTCCAGTTGACCTTAACCTGACTTACACCGATGGCATAAGCCTTGGCTGTTATGAGACGCACGAATTCAGCGGCCGAGATCGGCGCGCTTACGACCAGGATTTGTCCAGGTTGAACGTTAACACCGATTTGAACGGCCAAATCCGCGTATTTACTAAGCTGCGCTTCAAAATGAGACATTGCGATTTCCTCCATTTACTAATTATTAGTCTTTAGTATTAAATTATTAACCGCCGGATGAAAAAAGTCAATTAGAGTACAAAGGGAGGGATTTGCATTCATATCAATGATATACTATGTAAAAAGCAAGGATGATCAGATGAAAGGAAGATCAGAGTATGAATGTAGAAATTATTAAAGCGGAAATGAAACGGGAAGAGGACAGCAGCTTCATTGGGAGGACGATCTTCAAGCTGGAGAATCATAACTCTCCTTATGAAATCACATTCTTCAGCAAACGCGGTACGGAATGGGATTATAGCTTGAGCTTTGCCGGCGAGCCGGGCAGTGAAGAGCAGTTCCTGGAAACCGACCAGCTTCTGGAAAATGATGACGATGTCTACAATCAGTTGCTCGATGCGGCACTGGATACCCAAGAGCTTCCGGAAGAGGAAGCGTAACAACAAATGCGACCGCTTTTGGCATGGACTGCCGGGAAAGGGTCGCATTTGTCATGTTAGAGTATAACGGAACTGGATCTAGCCAATGGTAATGTTCCCTTCGGGGTAGCGGTAGAGCTCTTTGCTGTTCTTGGGCTTAAGCGCATAGGCCAGAGTCAGTGGACCTGTCCGGCCAACGAACATAAGAATAATTACAAGGATTTTACCTATCGTCGTCAGTTCTGGAGTAAGCCCCATGGTAATGCCGGATGTACCGAAAGCCGAAACGGCTTCAAACAGCACAGTGAGAAAATCCGCGCGCTCTGTTACGGACAGCAGCATGGTGGCAGAGACAACAAGCATGAGTGAGAGCAAGGTTATGGTGATTGCGCGGTATACATTCTCTTTGGATATCCGGTTGCGGAACATGACAATGTCTTCTTTCCCGCGAAGCCTGGCAAATGCAGTGCTGACCAGAATTGCGAACGTAGTGATCTTAATCCCCCCGCCGGTCGAGCCGGGAGCCGCTCCAATAAACATTAGCAGAATCATCAGAAATTGTGTGGATTCCCGCAGCAGTGGAATCTCGATCGTAGTGACCCCTCCAGAACGCGGAGTAATTGCCTGCAGGAGCGAGGCCATTATTTTGCCGCCAGGATGCAGGGGCTTCAGCGTTGAGTTCAGCTCCAGCCAGAAAAAGACAGCAGCGCCAACCACTATTAACATGGCGGAGGTGGAGAGCACCACCTTGGAGTGAAGTGTAAGCCGTTTGCGCTTAGGGTAATCGACCACGTCGGATAGTACGATAAAGCCGATGCCGCCGAGAAAGATCAGCAGCATGGAGGTGATATTCACAACAAAGTCCTCCGCATATCGGGTAAGCCCGCTGAACGGTCCGTGAATATCTCCGAAAAGATCAAAACCGGCATTGTTAAAAATGGAGATGCTGTGGAAGAGTCCGTAGTATACCGCTTTGCCAACCGGCATATCCAGTGTAAATCTGGCGGCAAGAAGAATGGCTCCGCTGAGCTGGATGACAAGCGAGTACAGGATTACCCTGCGGATCAGCTTGACGATCCCTTGCATCGAATTCTGATTCATGGATTCCTGCAGCAGCAGACGGTCTTTCAGCGAGATTCTCTTATTAAGCACGAGCGTAATTACCGTAGCCATAGTCACGAACCCCAGGCCCCCGAACTGAAACAGCACCAGCAGAACAATTTGTCCAAATACGGTAAGCTGCGTTCCGGTATCAATGACCGCTAGTCCGGTGACACAGGTGGCGGAGGTTGCCATAAATAAAGCGTCGATGAAGGAGATTCGCTCGCCGGTGGAAGCCGCTGGCAAGCACAGCAGAACCGTTCCTGCTACAATTAGTAGAAAGAATCCAAGTGATAATATTTTGGGCGGCGTCAGCCTGAGGTTCCCAAAAGATAAGTTAGCCAAAGCTCATTCTCCTGACGTCTGATGAATATCTGACAAGATTATAGCATAACTTTACACCCCTTCACTTAAAGGGGCAGGAAATTGGCAGATTTTATCGAATTGGTTAAGTGTACCAACTACAGTTTCATAGGGGAGGCATTTTGACAGTGACAAGTCCGATTCTGAACCAGATTGGTGCCGTCTTCATTCCGGTTAGTGATATTGAGAGGTCGAAAGACTGGTATTGCAGCTTGCTGGGGCTTCCGCTCGACGGAGAAGTATTGTTCGGACATCTCTACGTTGTGCCGATGCAAGGACCGGGAATTGTGCTGGACAGCAAAATTTTCACAGCGGAGGCTGTACTGAAGGTACCAGCTTTCCATCTGAACACGGAAGATATTGACGCTGCATACGATTTTGTCAAAGCATCCGGGGCAGAAATTCTGACAGATATTGAGAATGATCACTGGTTCAATTTTAAGGACCCGGACGGGAATATATTGATGATCTGCCGATGTTAATAGAAGTGGAATTATAGTTCACGTCATTAATTATTTCGAAAAATTAATGATGTTAATTAAACAATAGGAGGATTTCGTTCATGATTAGAGAAGCAGTGCCGGAGGATGCGCCCTCTATTGAACAGCTATACCGGATACTGCTGCCTGAGCAGAAGGATATTAAGGTCCTGCCTGCAAGAATCGGTCAAATCGCAACCAATCCTGAGAGCTTTCTGTATGTATATGAAGCAGAGGGAGCCGTTGTTGGAACGGTGCATCTTCACTTTTGCATGGATGCGCTGAGCGGCGAAAGGCCTTTTGCTGTGATTGAACGGGTAGTGACCGCACCGGAATCGCGTGGCAAAGGTTACGGAGCCGCACTGATGAGACATGCCGAGGAGGCGGCTGCAGCCAGAGGATCACTTAAGGTGATGCTCTCCAGCGCCATGAGGCGGACGGAGGCTCACCGGTTCTATGAGCGGCTTGGTTATGATGGGGATGGAAGCAGACTTTTTAAGAGGTACCTCAATAATGATTAATAAAAAGAGCGGGAGGAAGAAGGGGAATGATTGTTACACTGAGGAAGCTGGTCCCGGCTGATGCCGCTGAGCTTCTTAATCTGCAGCACCGCCTGGATGAAGAATCAGCGTTCATGCTGCTTGAGCCTGATGAGCGGCAGACGGGTATTCAGCAGGTGGAAGAGATGATCAACTGCTTCGCGAACGCAGAAACCTCCATCCTGATTGGAGCGGAGGCGGACGGCAGACTGGCGGGATATCTGTCGGTTAGAGGCGGAAGTGTTAGACGCAACCGCCACAGCGCTTATATCGTCATTGGCATCTTAGAACAGTATCAGGGGATGGGAATCGGCAGCGGCCTGTTTAAGGAAATGGAGAGCTGGGCGAAGGAAACGGGAATCGTCCGTCTGGAGCTGACAGTTATGATACATAACAAGCGTGCTTTGGCGTTATACAGCAAGAACGGGTTTGAGATTGAAGGGACCAAAAAGAAGTCGCTTAAGGTGAATGACGAATGGGTGGATGAATATTACATGGGCAGAATATTTACTACTTAAATGGAATTTCTCTATTGATTTCGGCGTTTTGCAGCAATCTTGAGGGAAACGCTAGAACTAAATGGAGAAATTCCATTTAGCAAATGCAAGAAAGGCGCTCCATAATCGGAGCGCCTTTCGCTATATATAAGATCGCTAGGATGCCATTATACCTATACAGTGCTGGGTTGACCAATCTTCATCTCAACCTTGCGGATGCGGTGACGGTTCATCTCACGGACAGTGAGTGTCACATGCTCATGAATCACACTTTTGCCGACTGCGGGTTCCTCCAGATGGCTGTACAGCCATCCTCCAATAGTGGTGACCTCGTCATCATCAAGATCAAGACCTGTCAGCTGCTTAACCTCCAGGACGGAGACCTTGCCGTCAAATAGATAATGTGAGTCACTGAGCTTCTCCACGTCCCGGCGTTCATCGCCGTCAAATTCATCGCGGATTTCACCGACAATTTCTTCGAGAATATCTTCGATGGTGATCAGACCGGAGGTCCCGCCGTATTCATCCAGCAGCAGCGCGATATGCACACGCTCCATCTGCATACGGGTCAGCAGGGTCTTAACCGGGGTCACTTCGGATACCGTCAGAAGCGGCAGGATCAAGCTTTTGAAATCGAAATCCGGGTTGTTGTCATATTTCAGGTAGAGCTGCTTGGTATTGATCATCCCGATGATGTTGTCCTTGCTCCCATCTGCAACAGGGAAGCGGGTATACTGCTCTTTGCGGATGATCTCGAAATTCTCCTTCAGAGAATGGTTAGTGTATAAGCATATCATGTCTGTCCGCGGCACCATAATTTCTTTGGCCAGCATTTCATCGAAGTTAAAAATCCGGTTCACATAGCCGTATTCGGCTTTGTTGATTTTGCCGCTTTCATAGCTTTCCGACAGGATCAGGCGAATCTCATCTTCGCTATGCGCATCTCCATGCTCACTGGCCGGCTTCATTCCGAACATGCGGACCAGCAGATTGGCGGAACCGTTCATGATCCAGATCAGCGGGTACAGAATTCTGTAGAACCAAATAATCAGCGGTGAGGTAATTTGACCGATTTTCTCCGGAATATTTATAGCGGCTGTCTTCGGGGCAAGTTCACCGACAACAACATGCAGGAATGTGGCAATAATAAATGCCAATGCAAAAGCAATAGGCTCACTGACACTGTGGCTGATGTTCACCAGATCGAATACCGGAAGCAGCAGCCGCTCAAATGCAGGCTCTGCCAAAGCCCCGATACCGAGAGCAGTAATAGTGATCCCAAGCTGGCATGCAGACAAGTAACCGTCTAGGTTGGCGGACACTTTTTGTACAGCTAAAGCGTTCTTCTTCCCGTCAAGCACCATTTGGCTAACCTGGCTGCCTCTCAGCCGTACCAATGCAAATTCCGTCGCTACAAAAAAAGCGGTTAAAACAATCAAAATTGCCACAAGCGTCAAACTAAGTCCTATACCCATAAAATCTTTACCATCCCTTTCGTTGTTAAAATAGGTTATACTCATATTATGAGTTCACATGAACTCATTGTACGAACTTTTCTATAGAAAATCAAATGGCGAAGGGGTGCCATATATGGAAGCTATCACACTGAGCCGGATTGAGATGTCCGAATTGCTGTTGTCCTTAAACGGAGTTTCGGAGCGGAGACCGCTGCATATTTTACAAGAAGCCTGGTCGAAATTTCATCGTGAAGAGGTACAGAAGGGCACCACCTTGCCTGCTTTTTTGTCGACAGAGATTCCTCCGCTCCTGCAAAAAATCATTAACGGCGGCAGGGTTAAAGGTCTATCGCTCGGGGAAATTGCCACACTCGGCCACTTGATTGAGTACTCTACACTGTCGGTTACGGCCATGCAGAACTGGGTCAAACGCGATTTCAAGGAATATCTGGGTTCGCCCAGGGAGGGCAAGAAGTATTCAGTCAATCAGGCGGCGCTGCTCTTTATGATTGATGATCTGAAGGCGGCGCTTGATTTCGAAAGCATCCGCCAGCTTTTCAGGCTGCTGTTCCTTGCACCGGAACGGGATGATGATGATCTGGTTGAACCGGCTCAGCTGTATTACGGCTACGCGGAGCTGTTCGAGGAGATCAAAAGCTCTCCCGTGCTGCAGGTCCAGGGTCTCGCTGACCGCAGCGCCCAGCAGGAATATTCCACGAAGGCGGAGCGGGTGCTGAAGGTGTCGCTGGAAAATATGATGAAGCGGCTGAACCATCTGACGAGATCACAGCGGGATACAGTGCGGAATATGCTGATGATTGCTGCGATCTCCGTGCAAACCAGTTATTTTCAGGCGCTGGCCCGGCAATACTGTAATGCGGCGTTATTCCTTGATTTTTGAACCAGAAAGAGGTGCTTGAAGATGAGTAAGTTGTCGCTGCTGCAGCATCCGAAGCAAAGAAAGCTGCTGTTTAGCGCAGGGCTTAGCTGGATGTTTGACGCGATGGACGTGGGAATGATTTCTTTTGTGGTGGCGGCGCTTGCGAAGGAGTGGGGGCTGGGACCGGAAAGAATAGGATATTTAACGAGCATTAATTCTGTGGGCATGGCCGTAGGCGCTGCGGCAGCAGGCATTCTCGCGGACCGCTTCGGCCGTAAATCGGTGCTCCTGTGGACGCTGCTGATTTTCTCCATAGCGAGCGGATTGTCGGCTTTTGCCGCAGGGTATGCCGTGCTGTGTGTGCTGCGTTTTGTGGCCGGCTTCGGGCTCGGCGGAGAGCTGCCGGTTGCTTCGACACTGGTATCCGAGAGTGTGCCTGCGAAGGAACGTGGACGGGCTGTAGTGCTGCTCGAAAGCTTCTGGGCGGCAGGCTGGATCGCCTCGGCCTTGATCGCTTATTTCGTCATTCCGGATTACGGCTGGAGAATCGCTTTTGCCATCGGTGCCGTTCCCGCCCTTTACGCGTTGTATTTGCGGCGGGCCATTGATGATTCCCCAAGATTTACGGAGGTTAAAAAGAAGACAACGGTTCCTTTGCGCAGCCGTATTGCTTCGGTCTGGTCAGCGGAACACCGCCGTTCGACGATAATGCTGTGGATTTTGTGGTTCACGGTGGTCTTTTCCTATTACGGTATGTTTCTATGGCTGCCTACGGTTATGGTCCTCAAAGGCTTCAGTCTGGTCAGAAGCTTTGAGTATGTGCTGATTATGACGCTGGCCCAGCTTCCGGGCTATTTTACAGCCGCTTATTTCATCGAGAAGTTCGGCCGTAAGTTCGTGCTTGTCATTTATCTGCTGCTCACAGCGGTCAGCGCGGCCTGGTTCGGAAATGCCACCACCGAGGGTATGCTGATGGCTGCCGGCATCTGCCTGTCGTTCTTCAATCTCGGAGCCTGGGGTGGAATGTACGCCTATACACCGGAGCTGTACCCCACAGCTATCCGCTCGACGGGAACGGGCATGGCGGCCTCCTTCGGACGGATTGGCGGGATTATCGCACCTTCGCTGGTAGGTGTACTGGTAGGCAAGTCCATCGGCATCGGGTCGATTTTTATGCTGTTTTTTGTGACGATTATTATCGGTGCGCTTGCGGTGCTCTTCCTTGGTAAAGAGACGAAGGGTACGGAGCTTACCTAAGCCTTGGAGGAAACGGCATCTACTTGATGTTCATCTGGGAAGAATGCTAATATTAGTAGTGAATTGTAGACTGGACAACGTAATGCGAGACCAAGTAGAAACGGCCACGCCGTCCTTAAAAGGACGGTATTCGTTTCAGCGAGAAATATAAGGATAAAGTATAGGGTGAAACTTATACTTTCTTATATTTGAACAAGACGGTTCCTTCACAACTGTGAACAGGACCGTTTTTTCATAAGGCCGGAATGGCCGGCAGCTTGAAAATAAGTCTGCTGGCGTGCGAATGGGGGGAGAGCTATGAAGAGAAACGGGGAAGGGCTGCACTTTACGGAGCTGGTGTGGGAGAGCACAGAGCAGAATCTGCCGATTCCGCCCCGGAATTCCGCAGATGCAGCAATACCCAAATCTCTGGCTGCCAGAGAAAAGAAGAAAACGCCCGAGGAAACTACGGTACAGCTACAGCTATGGGATATGGAAGAAACGCAGGAGCCAGTGACTACGACGGAGAGTGAGTTTGTTATGCGCGCGCGGGAGCTGGTGGACCGCAAGGAAGCTGCGGCGTTGTTTGTTCCATTTAAAAGCTATTGGCCGACCTATGGACATATGACGGGGGCGCAGAGCCGGTGGTATTTCTTTTGGCGGGACGAGGTTAGGCAGGGCAGGTACCTGAAGACTGATCTTTCGTACATCTTTTTGCATGTTTATGAGCTAATTAATGGTGTGGGCTGGAACGAGCCTGAGGATGGCTACAGACAGCTTAATCTGTTATGGGAGGCGTACCGGGATCAGTATAAACGTCTGGATCAATATCTTGGCGGCTGGATTGCGGATTTTTCGTTTGTGCATCATCTGGAGGTTCCGCTCTCGGGAATTGTTGCCCGTACGCGTGGTCTCGCCGGTGATCTGGCCGAACTGGAATTAATGCGCTGTCTGTCGGCGGCTCCGGAGCAGTTGACGTTCGAAGTGCTGACGGTAATGTCGGACTATGATATCAGTAAATCCAAGTTCTATACCGGTGACGGCAAAACGGCTGCGGAGCGTTATATCCCCCAGGTGGTTGCTCTGATTGACGCCTATGTGGCGCGGAAGCACGGCTCGAATCTGATCGGGATGTTCCCGCCGGGGCCGGCGGTGTCCAGGGAGCGTTACCTGTTCCGCAGCGCCGTCTATGATATTTCATTATATGGGTATTCAGTGCTTGTGCCTGTGGTGCGGATCAGCAAATCTCCCCCGCTGCGCAGTCTGATCACACGCCTGTTCCGGCTGACTGAGAATAAGCTGCGTGAGCTGCTGGGCTTCCGGGGCAGACTCAAGGACGTTCGGGTCGATGCGGATATGGAGGATTTGGTCACACGGTTTCTGAAGCGCGAATTCCGCAAAGCGGAGCAGGAGGAGAAAGGTCCAGCCGTAGTTATTGACCAGAAAAAGCTGGAGCGGCTGCAAAGCGACTCTGAAATCGTGCGTACGTTGCTCACGGTAGAGGAGATCACAGGGCTGGAAGATAGGTACGAAAAGGAAACCGTTGAAACCTGGGATAGCGCAGGTTCGCCGGCGGAAGAAACCCTTGTAGCCTCAGGCGCTGCAAGTGGGGAAGACGATGGGGATGCGCCTGTTGGGACGCTGGAGCTTGCTGTCCCTGCTGCAGATGAGCATTTACATAGCCCCGGCGACAGCGACGCTTCGCCATGGGAGCAACTGGCGTCCTCGCTGACTTCCTTGCAACGTGCTGTAGTGCTTGCTCTCGCCGCAGGAGAAGGTTCCTCTGCAGTACATAATCTGGCTGCTGCCGGAGGTACCATGCCGGAACTGCTGTTTGATGAGATCAATGAAATTGCCATGGACCTGCTCGGAGATCTGCTGATCGACGGCGAAGAGCTGAACGAGGAGTATGTGCCAATGCTGCATTACTTAATGGGGTGAAGGATAAATGAATGAACTGAAAATACCGAAACGGATAACGACAGCGCTCGTGAACTCACTGACTGCGGGAGTAGTGCCGCGTATCGGGCTGGAGCATATCGCTGTCGGCCGCCGTCCGGAGGTGGAGGCAATCCTTCGGGATATGGACAATATCGCCGAAGGCGGAGCCGCCTTCAAGCTGATTACCGGCAGATTCGGCAGCGGCAAAAGCTTTTTGCTGCAGATCATCCGCAACTATGCGATGGACCGGGATTTTGTCGTTGCCGATGCCGACCTGTCGCCGGAGCGGCGGCTGGTGGGTACCAAAGGCCAGGGGCTGGCCACCTACCGTGAGCTGATGAGCCACCTGTCAACGCGTACACGCCCGGATGGCGGAGCGCTGGAGATTATGCTGCAGAAGTGGATTGTTACGCTTCAGCAGGCTGTTATGCAGGAGAAGGGCTATGGACCGGATTCCCCGCAGCTCGGCGAAGAGGTCGAGCAGAGGATCTACATGGTAGCTTCGGAGATGCGGGGTTTGGTGCATGGGTTTGATTTTGCCAAGGTGCTGGCAGCCTACTGGAATGGGCATAAGCTTGCGGATGATGATCTGAAGCAGGATTCCCTGCGCTGGCTGCGCGGTGAATTCGCTACCCGTACCGAGGCGCGGAAGGCGCTGGACGTGGGGGTCATCATTGATGATGACAACTGGTATGATTATATGAAGCTATGGGCTGAATTCACCGGCGCAATTGGCTATAAAGGGCTGCTGCTGTTCATTGACGAAGGCGTGAATCTCTACAAGATCACCAACAGTATCTCCCGCCAGAGCAATTACGAGAAGCTGCTAACCATGTTCAATGATACGATGCAGGGCAAAGCGGAGCGGCTGGGCATCTTCATCGGGGGAACGCCGCAGTTCGTGGAAGATGGCCGCCGTGGATTGTTCAGCTATGAAGCGTTGCGTTCACGTCTGGTTGCGGGACGTTACGGCGGGACTGGACTGAACAATTTCACCGGGCCGATTATTGCCCTGGACATGCTCTCCCATGAGGAGATTCTGGTGCTGCTGCAAAAGCTGCGGGATATTCATGCCCTGCATTACGGCTATGAAGCCAGGCTGACGCAGGAACAGCTGGTGCATTTC
The DNA here is from genome assembly GCF_054483875.1 of Paenibacillus sp. BAC0078. NCBI lineage: Bacteria > Bacillati > Bacillota > Bacilli > Caryophanales > Paenibacillaceae > Paenibacillus > Paenibacillus sp. BAC0078. The sequence continues at coordinate 202,124 of NZ_JBTLRW010000001.1, read as the reverse complement.
ATGGAGGAAGCTGTAGGCAGGCTTGGCGCGGATGAGCTGCTTACCGCACGCGAGGTGGTTCGCGATTTCATGGACCTGCTGCATACCCTGCACCAGCATCCGGAGCTTTCGTTCGAGAAGCTCGTAGGCGAGCGTACCCCGAAGCCAGCCGAGACAGAGACAAACGAACTGGACGGCTTCCTTGCGGAGTTTGACCTATGAGCAGTAATCCGTTCTACAGGCTGGCTCCATTTATTAAAGAGTTCATCTATAAGAACCGCTGGGAGACTTTGCGGGAGGCCCAGGTGGATGCTTGCCGGGTGCTGTTCGATACCCCGCATCATCTGCTGATCGCATCAGGTACGGCTTCAGGCAAGACGGAGGCCGCCTTTTTCCCGGCGCTTACCGAGCTGTATGAACAGCCGTCCGCTTCGGTCGGTATTCTCTACATCGCGCCGCTCAAGGCGTTGATCAATGATCAATTCACGCGGCTGAATGATCTGCTGCGCGAAGGCCATATCCCCGTCTGGCATTGGCACGGCGATGTGCCGCAGGCTGACAAGAGTAAGCTAATGCAGAATCCTTCGGGCGTGCTGCAGATCACCCCGGAATCGCTGGAAGGGCTGCTGATGAACCGTCCGAACGCGATTCCGGCGCTGTTCCATGATCTGCGGTTTATCATTATCGACGAGGTGCATGCCTTCATGGGTGCTGACCGCGGCATCCAGGTCCTGAGCCAGCTTGCGCGGATCTCGCGTATGGCCGGCTGTCATCCCCGGCGGATCGGACTCTCTGCTACGCTGAGCGATTACGCCTCCGTGACGGAGTGGCTCGCCGCCGGAACCCGCGAGAGCGTAGAGGTCTCCGCGCCGCAGGGCGGGCGGAAGCTGCGCCTGAGCGTGGAGCATTTTTCATTTCCGGATGCGCGGGACGAGCAGCAGGCTGAGCATCTGGAGCGGGCAAAGCAAGCTTACCAGGGCTTTATTTATGACCACACGCACCTGAAGAAGGCGCTTATCTTCACCAACAGCCGCTCGGATGCAGAGGAGGCGATTCTGGAGATGCGGCGGCTTGCTGCCAAGCGCGGGGAGCGCGATGTGTTCTACGTGCATCACGGGAGCATCTCCGCGATGCTGCGTGAAGAGACGGAAGCCGCGCTTCGGCAAGGCTCCGGTCCGGCGGTGGCTGCAGCGACGCTGACGCTGGAGCTGGGGATTGACCTCGGCGAGCTGGAGCGGGTGCTGCAGGTAGGCGCGCCATATAGCTGCGCCAGCTTCGTCCAGCGGCTGGGACGCTCCGGCCGACGGGGCGACGCGGCCTCTGAGATGATCTTCGTCACACCGGAGGAGGAGGACGAGGAAGCGCAGCTTCCGGCGCGGATGCCCTGGACGCTGCTGCGGGCAATCGCGGTTATCGAGCTGTACGTGCGCGAGAAATGGGTGGAGCCGCTGGTAGTAAGACAACTGCCTGTGGGCCTGCTGTACCATCAGACGATGAGTATTCTGAAGAGCATGGGGGAAGCCGAACCGGAGGACCTAAAGGCGGCAGTATTGAGCCTGCCATCCTTTCAGAGCATCGACCCTGCGGATTATGATGCCTTCATGGAATATATGCTTGGCATGGGGCATATTGAGGCTATGGATGAAGGGGGCCTGCTGATCGGCATGGCCGGGGAGAAGATCGTCAATAACTTCCGCTTCTATGCGGTGTTTAAAGACGATGAGGAGCATGTGGTCTACAATGGCACGGAGGAGATCGGTTCGATTACTACGGTGCCGCCGCCGGGCTACTGCTTCACGCTGGCTGGCAAGCTGTGGAAGGTGGAAGAGGTGGACAACCGCCACAAGGCGGTGTACGTCAAGGGCTCGCGCGGCAAGGTGGATACCTTGTGGGTTGGCGGAGGCGGGGATGTGCACACACGAATCATGACCAAAATCCGCGAGGTGCTGGGAGCAACCACACTGTACCCTTATTTGGCACCAAGTGCGGCTGCGAGGCTGGAGCGGGCCCGCCGTCTGGCGAAGGAGAGCGGGCTGCTGACACATTCCGTCCTTCCGGCAGGCGGCGACTCCATGTTCATTCTGCCTTGGGCGGGTAGCCGGCAGTTCCGTACGCTGGAGCGTCTGCTCAAAAACAATCTGAAAGACCGGCTTGGCCTCCGTTCTGTGACTCCGATGGAGCCTTATTATATGGTGGTGGCCGGAAAGACAGATTCCGAGACACTGGAAGAGGAGATTATGGCCGAAGCAACAGCCGTGTCAGACCCCATAGCTCTGCTGGGACCGGATGAAGCGCCTTATCTGGGCAAATATGATGAATTTATCCCGCACGACCTGTTGCGCAAAGCCTTTTCACTCGACGGACTGGATGTTCCGGGCCTGCTTGGCGTGTTAAGGGAGTGGCGGAAGAACGAATAAATACTGATTGTACCAGTACATTAACAAGCTAATGAGGCCCAGGAAACATGCCGCCCGAAAAAAAAGGAAGCTGATGCCGATTTCAAAAACCGGTGTCAGCTTCCTTTTTGGTAAAGATGCAAACAGTATTACTGCTCAGCAGGCTAGATGTTGTTGAAGCTATTCCAAGTGTTTATACTGCTTCCATCATTAATGAAAATCACAGCGAGAACGATTATAGCAATTAGAATGGCATAAAGGATCGTGCCAATAATTCCGCAGACCAGTCCGGCAATCGCCATGCCTTTACCTTGCTCATAGCGGGTACGGATCTCTTTTAGGGAAATTGCTGAGAGAATGATGGCAACGATCCCGAATAAGAGGCCGACATATGGTGTTACAACGGCTAGAATACCGAGCACCATAGAGGCAACAGATTTGCCGTTCGTCCGGGCTGGCGGCGGCGGGGCTGGCGGATAATACTCCTGATTTCCAAATGGCGGTGGTTGATAACTCATGTAGTAGCTCCTTTAAAAGTTTTATTAGCTTACGCTTAGTTTTGTGAGTTGGTGCTCTTTTTATTATATCGGCTGCTCTATGTAGTTAATCCAGTGCTCAAGCGTTACAGCAAGCAAAAGTCCGATGGACTCGGCCAGACGAATGGAGGGGATATTGCTGTCCAGGACCTGATATCTTGGAATGTGGCCCCTTTGCAGGATATGAAATAATGCTGTGCAGACCACACGACGTGCCAATCCCTTTCTTCTCCCGGCCTCTGCCGTATGTACGGCGCCAATCTCCCATATCTGATCTTCGTTGCGGAAAACCAGACAGGTGCTCAGCGGAGCATCATCTTCGAAAAGAGATATGGAAAAAGCGCCCTCCTCAAAATAATGTGCGACCTCCTCTCTCGTATAATCATTCGCCGCCCACAGCGGGAGCAGCCGCTCGTCAAGCTGTTCACTCAGAACAGCGCTCTCATCCTTGGCGTAGCTCTGTCCCGGTGCAGATGTGAAGGAATAGAAGCTGCGAACCTTATGCAGCGGGTAATGCTCGGCCAGTGCGCGGAGGCATTGTTCCTCCTGAAGCTTGAAGACCAGTCTGGCATCCTTGGGCAGCAGCTCAAATAGAGCAGGAAAAACATCCGGGCTGCTATAGTCCATGAGCACAATCATATCAGCATCAGGATATGCTCTGCGGTCATAAGCAAATGCTCCGGCAGGCAGCAGAAGAAGAATTCCCCAATGTTCGCGCTGCTCAACTAAATAGCTGTCGATCACCTGATGATAAGAGGCCATCATTTTTAGCAGGGTGACATTTTTCAGCGGATGCTTCCGCAGATGCTCCATAATCACTTCTTGATGCCCCAAATATTGTTCACCTCCTATCCTGAGTGAGTAGCCCATCACCTGTATTTCTTCAATTTTACTATAAAATTCCGTTTATGACCTCACCTTTATTTACCTGCCTTCAGAAAAGTTGAAAAAGCTGCCTTCCCGTCATGGTGTGACGTTCGTGCAGCCCGCTTGGTCAATTAAGTTTCATTTTTGGTAACTCCATTTAAGCTTGGCACATAATTGGCAGATTTTTGATTCGACGCCATTAGCGGTTCTTCTGTAAAATGAGCCTGATTCCGCTGACTGTTTTTCTTATCGGCACGATTATTGGAGCGGTCCTTCTTGGGATCGGCACTATTCTTAGGCATTTCATTCACCTCCATCTCTGGACATAGTATGAGACCCTGGTTTGCATTTTATCCCAGAATCCGATACAGTTCCGCACGTTCACCTTGCTTGGAGCGCTTTCGACACCAGTTATTATCCGTTGACAGATGTTGCTATACTATATGTACAAAATAATGCAAAGCAGGTGACAGTCATGGCGGAAAAAACCAAGGTTGCCCAAGTTGTTGCCTACGATCCCGCATGGAAAACGGAATTCGGCAGACTTAAAGCATGGATGCTTGAAATCGTGGGGGATCTTATCATTGCTGCTGAGCATGTGGGCAGTACCTCTGTGGAAGGATTATCAGCCAAACCCATTATTGATATTGATCTTGTGATGGAGAGTTATGATGTTTTTCCGGACATTGTGGAAAGGCTGCGGCAATACGGATATGTGCATCAAGGCAATCTCGGCATTGAGGGCAGGGAGGCGTTCAAGCGGGAGCAGGAGGACCAATTCATGAAATACCATCTGTACGTGTGTCCCAAGGACGGCAAGGGTTATTTGGAGCATATCGCCTTCCGTGACTATCTGCGGTCTCATCCAGAGGCGCGTTTGGAGTATGAGGAAGTGAAGAAACGGCTGGCCGAGCAATTCCGCTATGACATTGACAGCTACTGTAACGGGAAGACTGAGGTTGTCCATTCCATTTTGGAAAAGTCCGGGAAGTGGGGCGGCCATCCGCATAATTAATGATCCTTTAAGGAACGGGAGGTACACTTAATTGTACTTGTAGTGATGTGAATGAAGCTGCACTTGCACTAGAATCGTTCGGAGAGGATCACTTATGAATAGAATATTGTTAATCGAAGATGAGAAGAATCTGGCCCGGTTCATAGAGCTTGAGCTGCAGCATGAGTCTTATTCGGTGACACAGGCTTATGATGGGCTTACCGGTCTGAAGCTGGCGGAGGAAGAAGCCTGGGATATGATTTTGCTGGACGTTATGCTGCCGGGGCTAAACGGCATCGAGGTGTGCCGGCGCATACGCAAGGTGAAGATGACACCGGTCATTATGATTACAGCAAGAGACGGTTTATCCGACACTATTAGCGGGCTGGACAGCGGTGCCGACGATTACCTCGCTAAACCTTTTGCGATAGAGGAATTGCTGGCCCGGATGAGATCCCTTTTCCGAAGATCAGGTTCCTTGAATGACGCCCAACTGCTGGTGTGCCAGGATATTAAGCTGGATGCTCTCGGCCGGACCTTAACCAAGGATGGGGTGCCTGTTGAACTCACGAAACGTGAATTTGATATTCTCCTCGTGCTGATGCAGAACATGGGGCGGGTGATGACACGCGAGATGCTGCTGGAGTCGGTATGGGGCTATGAATCGGATGTGGATATGAAGGTCGTCGATGTGTACATCAGCTATTTAAGAGGCAAAATTGATTCACTGGGCCAACCCAGCATCGTGCAGACCTTGCGCGGCCTGGGATACGTGATTCGTAAATGAGCAGAATCTCCTTGCTGTTCTCGAAGCTCTCTATCCGGTGGAAGCTGGCCATCTGGGCCTCTGTACTGCTCTGTTTGCTTTTTTTAGGGTACAACGGTGTGCAGTATTTTGTAATTAACCGCTGGATGTTCCATCAGGAGGAAACCTCCATCACCAAGAATATGGGGGAGATTCAAGGATATCTCAAAACAGAGGATGGAAAGGACAACTGGATCGCGAGCAGCCGCGCTTTTATAGAAAGCATCAATGTGAGCCACCAAATGGTTCGCATTCTGGATTCTCAGGGCGATCCGGTATTGACCGTTTCCGATCAACTGCCGCCGACTTGGGTTAAGCCGCAGGTTTCCGGCAGGGCTACAATGGAGAGTGTATGGCATGAGGAGGAGCATCTGCTGTTGATCAGAAGTCCGCTGCATATGTCACAGTTCACCGGCACGATTGAAATTGTGAATAACCTGGAGAACTCTGACAAGCTAAGCGACGTGCTGCTGGCTGTTATGCTCGCCGGTTGGATCGGGGCTATTGTGCTTAGCGGATTGGGCGGGGTTTTTCTGTCCCGGCAGCTCCTGCGGCCGATTCAATCCTTAAGCGACACCATGATCAGCATTAAGCAAAAAGGGCTTCAGGAACGGGTAAGCATCTCGGGCAGCAACGATGAGCTGGCACAGCTCGCAAAAGTATTCAATGATCTGATGGACCAGTTGGAGAGCTCCTTCTATAACCAGAAGCAATTCGTTGAGGACGCCTCCCATGAACTGCGGACGCCGATATCCATCATCGAAGGGCATATTTCGCTGCTTAACCGCTGGGGCAAGCATGATCCGCAGATTCTGGAGGAGTCGCTGAATGTGTCGGTTCAGGAGCTGGGCCGGTTAAAAGGAATCGTCAACGAGCTGCTGGAGCTTACGCGGGCTGAAGAAGAGACTAAAGAGAAGCGTGATTTTCCTTGTCTCGTGATGGATACCGTCCAGTACACCCTGCGGAATTTCTCCCTGCTGCATGCCGATTTCCAGTTTACCCAGAACCTCGATGCGCTTGCCGGTGTGATCATCAAAATTGTACCAAATCACCTGGAACAGATATTGCTCATTCTGCTGGATAATGCCGTGAAGTATTCGGGGACCGTGCGGGCCATTACGGTAAGCGGAGCCCTGCATTCGAACAAGGTTCAGATCAGTGTGGAGGACCGGGGAATCGGGATACCTCAGGAGGATTTGCCATTTGTATTCCAGCGCTTTTACCGTGTCGATAAATCAAGGAGCCGTGAACAGGGAGGAAGCGGCCTGGGACTTGCAATTGCCGAACGGCTGGTCAAAAGATACGGCGGTGAGATCACGGTCTTCAGCACACCAGGCCTCGGCACCACCTTAAACCTTTCTTTCCCGATAAACTAAATGTAGCCGTTTCCGGTATGGTCCATTCCTATTCCTGCCGCAGAAGCGTCCGGTATTCACTGGGCGACATGCCGCAGAATTTGCGGAACTGCCTGGAGAAATACAGCGCATCGTTGAAGCCCACCGATGAAGCCACCTGGTCAATCGTTAGCGTGCCGCTTAGCAGCCCCTTGGCTTTGTCCATCCGGGTCTTGAGCAGGTATTGCTTCGGGGATAGGCCGGTCTTCTGCTTGAAAGCCTTGGACAAATGCGCCCGGTGGTAGCCGAGCGTGGACGCCATATGATCAATGCTGATTTGCTGATGGAACTGCAGCGAGATCCAGCGGATGGCCTGATCAATCTGCCGGTCGATTATCTCCGGCATTTCTGCTGGTCTTGCAGGCAGCAGGTCAAGATTGTCCTGCCCAAAATGATGCAGCAGCAGCCTTGCCCAGCCGGAAGCCTCCAGGCTTTCAAGCTGTGGGTAAGCGGACTGCTGGAAGCACAGCCGGATGCGTTCGTACAAGCTGTGAAGGCTGACGGTATTCTCCGAATGCAGCAGCGGCTGATCCTTCGTAATGCCGATGCCGGCGAGCAGCGTGGATACCGCTGTACCTTGCAGCGCTACCCAGGCATAATGCCAAGGGTTGTGCTGATCCGCCTGATAGCTGAACAGTGAGCCGGGGAAGATTATAAAGGTGTCTCCGCTGCGGCACTGGTGAGAGACGGTGCTGCTCTGAAAGCAGCCTTCTCCATCCAGAACGGTATGGATCAGATAATAATCATGTACGGACGGTCCAATTTTATGGCCGGGATAAGGAAGGCCTTCCCCGCTGAACAGGACGGCAAAGTCCTGCTCTTCCGGGAGCAGGTTGAAGCCGGCAGTAAATTGATAGTGCTCAGGAATCATGGACGCGCCTCCTTTTTTGCTTATGGGAACACACTATTGTCAGGCTACATCAGGCCTGCCCTAAATGCAACATTCTTTCACTTAACATCTAGTGAAGCTCCACAGGTTTATAGTATGCTAGCCATATAAGGGAGGAGAGGGAATCTATGGTGAAACAACTGATTGTAGGAGACGTCATGCATGAGCTGGCCGCTACGCGCCGAATGCTGGAGTGCTTGCCCGAGGAGCATATGAAGTGGAAGCCACACGTGAAATCGATGACGCTCAGCGGGCTGTCCACGCATCTGATCAACCTGCTGAACTGGCAAATTGCAATTTTTCTTTACCCGGAATTCGATCTTTCGACCGTGCCGTTTCGGCGGGAGCCTTTGGAAAGACGAGAAGACCTGCTGAAGGAATTCGACACGAACGTCGCCAAGCTTGAAAAGCTGTTAGCCGAATGCGACGTAGAATCGCTCGGCGAGGAATGGACCTTGCGGAACGGCGACCATATCATCCTGCGCCAGCCGCGGGCGATCGCGCTTCGCACCTTCGGAATAAGCCACATGGTTCACCACCGGGCACAGCTTGGGGTTTATTTGCGGCTACTCGATATTCCGGTGCCAGGCCCTTACGGTCCCTCGGCCGACGAGCAAGGCAAATGAACTAAGCCGCGCCTTTTGCAGAGTAAAACTATGACTATCAATTATTTGACCATTGTATAGATGTGGGATATAATGTATTAAAATGGCAAATAAGGAGGATTTGGGTTGAAGGGTATAGACTTGGGTAACATAGACGACATTGATTCTCTGACAAAAATGTTGAAACTAGCGTTCTCCAACGAAGATTGGCATAATATGATTATAATTGCTGACAGACTCTATGAAGAGTCAAGCGTACTATACTATTACTTGTTACAGCAGCCAATCAGTAAATCCTCTCATGATAGGCCTTTGATTTACTACATTGGATTTTCACAGCTATGTAAAGGTGTGGCTTATCAAAAATTAAAACAATACCAGAAATCGAGAGATTGTATTCAAAAGTACAAAGACCTTTCATGGTTAAAAGGTGTTGAAGAAAAAGACCAGTATATAGTTGAAGACTTCCATATATTTGCTTTAGGTAATACATATACGGTCGATTTGATGGAGGGAAACCAAGAAGTCCTTGTTGATTACATCCAGTATTTGAAACAATACCCGAGAGAGCTTGTTGCCGGGATGAGTACTATTTTTGAATTTGCTATAAATAGCGATTTGTCTATTGATTGGGTGTTGACTGATCTATCTGATGAATTAGGAGAAATTGGGGGCAACCCAAACAATAGCACTACAGCCAGATACTTCACGGAATACTTGTGCTTATTTTCACTTTATAAGTATAAGCAGGGAGATTATCATAATGCAGTAGAGAAGAACTTGGAAGCTTTGACAGTAAGTGTTATGGTAGAAGATAATATAGCATTCAAAAAGCTGACAGCTCTTTTTGAATCATTCAGAGAGTTTGCCAGCAGAGAACAAGAACAGCTATATAAGCTGCAGTTAAAAACCATTTTAGAAGGAGTGTTAATGGATGAAAAAGACATTTCTTTCAGTTCTGTTCACAGTGGTTATATTCAGTAGCTTTTCAGTAACAGCCTTTGCAGATAATCAGCAGACCAGACCTTCGGCGCCATTTGGGACACTAGCGATTATTTCATTGGGACACGGCGTTGATTACTGATTGAATTGCTTTTACAGTGTTTGTGGAAGTCGAATATACACGGTGCCCTGCAGAGATGCAGGGCTTTTTTTGTTGCTCGGCCATAAACATAAACATTTGCCACTACAGTGGTCATCCAATTGTCCATGAACAATTGTGTTCAAGTGTGTGTTCGTCCAAGCCGCTAAGCTTATTGTGCATACACATATAGATATAATTTGCGGAAGCTGCCGGGGGCAATCCGGCGCTTTCACACGGAGGTGAGCTTCGGTGATTGTTAAGAAAAGTGTACTATCTCCCGGAACCCCGTTTGCCACACCCTATTATGTAGTCAACAGCCTGCAGCCCGGACCGGTCTTTATGGTGGTCTCCGGCATTCATGGAAACGAGCGGGCCAGTATCCGTGCTGCCAAAAATTTAGCCGGAAGCTTCACACGCAAGGAGCTGCTTCTCCGCAAGGGCAAGCTGATCATCGTCCCTCTGGTGAATCAGAAAGCATACAGCAAGCATATCCGAGGCGTGCCGGACCTCAACCGCACCTTTCCGCGAAACGCTAAGGCCCGTGCCAGCCATCCGCTTGCCGCAGCTTTAGTTGAGCTTGCACGGCGCTATCATCCTTCGTGGTACCTCGACCTGCATGAGGCGAACGGACTGTCGCAAAAAAACCGCAAGCGGGTGGGGCAGACCCTGATGATTAGCCCGGGAAGCAAGGCAGCCCCTGTAGCGCGGCAAATTGTTAAGCGGATGAATGAGTCTATTTCTGTTCCTGCGTATCATTTCAATATTCACCTGCGCGAGCGTTCAGGGACATCCCGGATGGCGATGCAGCGCATGTTTGGCGCGAGAGCAATTACCGTAGAGACCTGCTGGAGTCTGAGCTTCCCGCTGCGGGTCCGGTATCAGACGGAGATTGTCGGCCATTTCTTGAGAGCGGCGGGATTGACACGCTAGCGCCAGGGCCACTAACGGGCGGAATAGTTCAAAACCATTCGCGGTGAACCCTACCTTAAGTGACGGCGAAATTTTTAGTGTTTCAATCCACGTAACAAAACGAGTTCTCATACAACTCATACACAGTGAGCAGCTGCTCCGCAAGGTCTTTCTCAGCGCTTTTAATCCATTTATTAAATGCCATGTGAAAAATTTCAACCGCAAACCGCGCGGCAAGCTCTGACAGATCGCTATCATATGTGGCAGATAACGAGTTTGTGACAGACGCGATGAGCACCTGCCCCTTCAACAGCTCCCGTTCCTGCAGATCAGGGTTGCTGTGAATAATTTGACTCCGCGCCAGCACCCTCTCCCGCGAGCCATCGAAAAACCCGGAAACCGATACAAAACCTTCAACCGCAAGCTTCAGCGGTTTTTTCTCTACGTCAAAATTGTCCGTGATAAAAGCCGCGACCCCCTGCCCCAGCTCATTGTTCGTGTCAAAAAGCACGTCCGACTTGTCCTTGAACTGCCGGAAAAAGGTTCGCTCCGTCACACCCGCAAGATTCGCAATCTCCTGCACAGTCGTGTTTTCATAGCCTTTTTCCATAAATAATTTGGTGGCCGCCGCCTGTAATTTTTCTTTGCTTTTCATTTTTTATCATCCCTATTTATATGATTAATGGAAGAAAATAGAAAGGTCAGTTTCTGACATTTTTTCTTGACAATAAAAAACCCGCAGGTATACAATGATTGCAAATGTCAGTTTGTGACACTATTTTATCAAAAAGAAGGAGAATACACAATGAAAATCACAGTACTCGGCTCACTTGGCAATATTAATCGTTACTACCTTCCACGCCTCATCGCTGATGGACACGACGTCACGGTCATCACAAGCTCTAGCGATCGTATCGCCGACATCGAAGCGCTTGGTGCCAAAGCAGCAGTCGGCTCAAACCGGGACGTCGACTTCCTTACTCGGGCTTTCACAGGCAGCGACGTTGTTTATCTCATGATTTCAGGCATCAATCCAGCCTCCGGCATCGACATGTGGCAGAGAGCAATCGAGCTCTCAGAGAATTATAAGACCGCCGTGCAAAATTCGGGCGTGAAAAACGTCGTCAACCTCAGCTCAGTCGGCGCCGACAACCCTAACGCCGGCATCCTTTACATCTATCATTTTGCAGAAGACGCGCTTAACTCGCTTGAAGGCGTGAACGTTGCTCATATTCGTCCTGTCGGCTTTTACAGCAATCTTTTTGCCGACATGCAAAGTCTCAAAACGATGCAAACCCTCTTTAGTCCAGTTTCGGCTAATATCGCGCACGGTTGGGTCAGCCCCATTGATATTGCAGACGTTGCTTACGCCCTGATTGATCACACCCCAGCGGGCAAAAGCGCGAAATTCGTCGTTAGCGACTGGGCCACAGGCAGCGACTGGCTTAAGGCTCTTGCCGAGAATGGGATCGAAGCCAAATACCAGCAAATCCCTTTCGAAGCCCTCGTTGAAAATATGATAAAACTAGGCTTCCACGAAGACACCGCTAACCGCTTCGCCCAAATGAGCCGCGCCGGTGAGAGCCCCGATGAATTTTACGCCAGTCTCCGTGCCACCGACTACCACCTGGGCAAAGTCAAGCTCGAAGACTTCGCGAAAATTTTTGCTGCTATATATAAGGAGGAGAGACAATGAACGACACACGTACGGATATTGAAAACAGAGTATTTTTAATTTCAGGGGGAACATCCGGAGTAGGAAAAGCCATCGCAACGGGACTAGCCAGTCTCGGCGCCAAGGTCGTGATCATCAGCAGAAGTGCGGAGAGTGGACAAGCTGCATTAAAGGATATTTCGGAGGCCACAGGCAACAGCAGGGGAGATTGGGTGGTGGCGGATATTTCCCTGCAGTCATCGATCCGGGAAGTCAGCGATGTGATCAAGCGGAAATACGATCAATTGCATGTGCTTGTTAATGCTTGTGGTGCAATCTATTTTAAGAAGGAACTGACGGCTGAGGGGATTGATCGTACGTTCGCGGTCAATGTGCTTAGCCATTATCTGCTGACTAACCGGCTGCTCGACATCCTCCAGGAAAGTGGGCCCGCACGCGTCATCACAGTGTCGGGTAACCCTAGATTTTTTAAGAATCCCGTCATTAACTTCGATGATATTCAAATGGAGCGCCAGTATAGCGGGATGAGTGCAGCCAACCAGTCGCTGTTCGCCAAGACGCTGTTTGCTTTCGAATTGGCAAAACGTTTGGAAGGAACTGGAGTGACCTCCAACGCTTTTTATCCGGGGTTTGTGAAATCCAATCTTTCGAGGAACGCGCCTTGGTATTTAAGGGCCGCTGCACCTCTCATGAACGCATGGGTCAAAGCAGAATGCGGGATCGGGGTTTATCTGGCATCCGCGAAAGAAATAGAGCGCACAAATGGCGTGTTCTTCGATGATAAGAAGCAGATCGTACCGATTCACACCAGGTTTGATGATGGAGCGGGCAACAAACTGTGGACCTTGTGCGAAGGGCTGACAAGTTACTAACCGGGCCGCTTGTCTAGCGATTGAGAATGCTTTGTCAATAACGGAGTGATATCGAGTAAAGGCCATCCCGCAAAAGGATGGCCTTAAAACTTGCAGTTACAGACAAAGCGGAGAACCGTATCCAGAGTCAGTCTAAAACATACTTTATTTTCTTTTGACAGCAAATACACTCCCGTAGCTTCCTTTATAGACCGGACTGCCAAAGGCTTTTACCCAGTCCTGGTAAAGTCTGCTGGAGCTGCCTTCTTTGACGATGATATAGTCGGGGTGGTCGAAGTTCACGATGTCCGGGAGATACTCTGAGAAGCCGTACATGGAGCGCTCAAACGCAGTCCAGCCCATCACGCCTATGGAGTCCTTGGTGATAAAAGGGTCCTGCCTGCCGTCACAGAGCACATCCCCTCCGCGAAACATCACATACCCCGATGAACCATAGCTGGAGAGCACCTTGGGTCGTATCCCTTGGGCGGTATGCTCCATAACATAATTCATTTCGTCCACAGGATAAGCCCTCGCGTCGATTACCGGCGGCACAGCAAAGATATAGCCTATATTAAAAAGCAGACCGACAGCCAGTGCAAGCATCAGCAGCCTGCGGCTGAACCGGAAGGTAGTGTTGCGGAGATATGGAATCGCTTCGAAAAAGGCGCCGGCAAAATAAGGGATGAACAGCCACATGAACAGATTCTGCTTGAAATTGGATACGCCCAGATACAGAATGCCGGTCATGAGGAAGAAGCGGAACGGTTTTTTTTGCAGGGAAAAGGGCAAGGTTACGGCAAAAAACAGCAGCAGCAGCAGAATCGGCAAGTTCTCCAGACGGCTATACTGGATGGGCTGCCATTCATTGATCAGCATGTTGAAGTTCTTATGGGTCACAGTAAAAATAAACAGCAGGCTTTTTAGTCCACCCGGATTGAGAAGACCGGAGAGCCAGACCAGAATAAACACAGCAGCCCGCCGCCAGGTAAGCTTCCGCTCCAGCAGCGATTCCAGCGCAGCCATGCCAGTGAACACCGCAATCACCAGCCACACGCCAGTGTGGATATTCGCTACAGCGCAGGAGAGCAGGACCATTGCAGCAGCATACTTCAGGTTTGTCTTAAGCTGGAACTCGCGCAAATACACGAAGAACCATACGATCATCCAGGAGGAGATCATCTGCGGTCTGCCTTTGAAATAGTTGTAGTAGATCCAGCTAGTAATTAGCAGCACGAAGGGCAGCAGCAGCGGATGCTCTTCCGTCATGCCCAGCTCTTTGCGGGAAATGCGGCCCAGCCGGAGCAGCCCCATCACCAGAAGGAAAAGACATAACGCGGTCAGCAGATATACCCCCGGCCATCCGAATTTCTGATATAAGGGAGCTAATAATATCTGAAAGCCGAACTCATGCGGGATATAAGGCAGCTTGTCTCCATAGAAGGTATGGATGGCGTGATGCAGCACGGTCCCGTGGGCAATCATGTAGCGGCCGAGCTCAATATGCCAGAAGGTGTCCGGGTCATTGTAAGAGTATTTAGGCATCATAAGTGCAACGACAATGGCGATCAGCACCCCATAGCCCAGCTTGAACCATTTTGTTCGCATTGGAATGAATAAACCCCTTTTTTCACCTATTATATCTCTACATTGTTAATGAACGGTAAAATAAAAAATCCTCATGATTACCTTTTCCCAATAAGCCCTCCCGTAATACGTGTCCATCTGCCCCTCCCGCACAAAAGCATAGCCTTGACAATGGTTGGAATGGTGTATATATTACATATATACAATAAATACATTAATCACAAAAGGTGCTGGTGCCGCAACATGAACATATTGATATCGAGTACCTCCGGCGAGCCGATTTATGCCCAGATTGTAAGGCAGGTCCGTCAAATGGTTTTACAGGGGGAGCTGGTCTCCGGCACACCGCTGCCATCCATCCGCCTGCTGGCCAAAGAGCTGCAGATCAGTGTCATCACTACCAAACGCGCATATGAGGAGCTGGAGCGGGAAGGGCTGATCAACTCTATCGTCGGCAAGGGGTCTTTTGTATCCGGGGCGGATCAGGAGTTCATCCGGGAGCAGCGGCTGCGGATTATGGAAATCAAGCTGAAAGAGATTATTGAAGAGAGCAGGCTTGTGGGAATGGAATACGCTGAGCTGGCAGAAATGCTGAAACTGCTCTATGAGGAGGAACAAGAATGAGTGAAGTCATCAGATTGAACAATTTGACCAAAAGCTATGACCGCTTTGAATTGCGGGATATTACACTCGGGATTAAGGAGGGGTATATCACGGGGCTGATCGGCCCGAACGGAGCGGGTAAAACAAGCCTGATTAAAATGATGATGTCGATGGTCTACCCTGACCAGGGTGAAATCGAGCTGTTCGGGCAGAATCACCTGCGGAATCAGGCGGCGATTAAAGAGCGGATCGGCTATGTATCGGACGAGAATATCTATTACGAGAATCTCACCGTCAAGCAGATGAAGCGGGTCGTTGCCCCGTTCTACAGTCATTGGGATGAGCATACATACCAGAAATACCAGGAGCTGTTCAAGCTTCCGCCCGGCAAGAAGATCAAGGATTTGTCGAAAGGGATGAAAATTAAATTTTCGCTCGCGGTTGCCCTGTCGCATCATGCGGATCTGCTGATTATGGATGAGCCGACATCGGGACTGGACCCCATCTTCCGCAGGGAACTGCTGGAGCTGCTCAGTGAGCACATTCAGGATGAGAAGAGGTCGATTCTGTTCTCCACCCATAACACTACCGATCTGGACCGGATTGCGGATTATATTGTTTTCATCAATGACGGACGGATTATTTTCAATGAGATGAAGGAGACGCTGGCGGAGAAGTATCTGCTGGTGAGAGGCGGGAAGGAGCTGCTTGACCGGGATGTCCGGCGCTGGTTCATCGGCATCCGTGAGAGCGGACTGGGCTTTGAAGGACTGATCGGCAACCGGGCGGAGGGAGAACGTTATTTTAAGGATACTGCGATTTGCGAGACTCCGACACTGGAGGAAATTATGTATTTTACCGTAAAAGGAAGTGAAGCCCGTGTATAGCTCGCTGCACTTAATCCGCAAGGATTTCATCCTGCTGCGCAAGTTTATGCTGCTGATGATTCCCTACTTTGTGATTATGGCGTATACGAATATCGATTACTACACGATGTTTGCGCTGTTTCCATCTATGCTAATGATGATGAACGCTTGCACTTTGGATGTGCAGCATAATAATCAACGGTTTCTGGTCAGTCTTCCACTCCGCAGGCAGCAACTGGTGCTGGCCAAATATTTGACAGTGCTGCCCTATTGCTTGATTAGCCTAAGCTGCACTCTATTGTTGTACTGCACTGCTTTCCTGCTAGGCTGGACATCCGAGCCCATTGCCTGGAGAGAATTGTTCCTGGTCATTGCGACGTTTCCAATACTTGCGGCCATTTATTTGCCGCTGTATTACTGGCTTGGTCAAAAGGGAATGCAATTCGTCAATGTCATTTTTATGCTAATGATAATGATCAATGTCACCGGCTTATCCAGCTTGAAAGACCGCTTTCCGGCGCTTTCTGAGTGGCTGGCTACTGGAACTACAGACAACATACTTATACCCATTATTGCCGGCTTAGGTTATGTAATCATCCTGTATTGCTCTTATCTGATTTCGCTGCGGATTTTCATTAAGAAAGACGTATAACCCATAAATCTTACGAAGTGGCCTCTGATCATCGTCAGGGGTCATTTTTTTGAAATATAAGGGTTTATGTGTTTTACACTATAAATCATCCTTCTATTTCTCGCTGAAACGGTACCGTCCCTTTAAAGGACGGCAAATCCGTTTCTGCTTGTCACAACTCCATGTGAAAAAGCCATTTACAATATGCCCCCCGGGGGGATATATTCATGAGAACGGTTCTCACTATATTTGAGGAGTGAATGGCATGGGAGAAATTATACGAACGAAGGAAACCAAAGCTTTCTCTTGGACGTCTGCATGGGAAAAGAACGGCGGAATTCTGATCGCAGCCGCCTGTCTGGTGCTGATTGGAGTGGCCTGGAGCCTGGACCGGAGCGGACAGGGGGTCTTGTCGATTATCTTTTTCGTCATGGCTTATGCCGTGGGTGGTTATCGCAAGGCATGGGATGGCTTGGAAACTCTGATTAAGGAAAAGGATCTCGATGTTGACCTCCTTATGGTTGTTGCGGCCATTGGGGCGGCAAGCATCGGCTACTGGCTGGATGGTGCGGTGCTGATCTTCATTTTTTGTCTTAGCGGAGCACTGGAAGATTACTCTATGGAGAAGACCAACCAGGATATCGCCGCAATTCTGAAATACCGTCCGGAAGAAGCGGTAAGGCTGAGAGAAGGTGTGGAAGAGCGGATCAAGGCCTTCGAGCTGCAAAAGGGAGATCTTGTGCTGATACGCCCCGGCGAGCGTATCCCCTGTGACGGGACCATCGTCGAAGGCAGCTCCTCCGTTGATCAGGCTACAATTACCGGTGAGCCTATTCCCGTGGATAAAACGCTGAACGATGCTGTATTTGCCGGGACGATGAACGGGCAGGGAGCCCTTCGAGTGCTTGTGACCAAGGCGGCGGACGATACGCTGCTCTCCCGGATTATACATATGGTGCAGGAGGCGAAGAATGAGCTGCCGCCGAGCCAGCTTTTTGTGGAGCGGTTTGAAGGCATTTATGCCAAAAGCGTGGTCGTGCTTGCACTGCTGTTAATGGTGCTGCCGCCATATCTGTTTGGCTGGACCTGGGAGGATACGTTTTACCGGGCGATGATATTCCTTGTTGTCGCTTCTCCTTGCGCGCTTGTATCCTCTATTATGCCTGCAATCCTGTCCGGCATCTCCAATGCCGCCCGCAAAGGCGTTCTGTTCAAGGGAGGTGTACACTTGGAGCAGATTGGGAGCGTGAACGCAGTGGTTTTTGACAAAACCGGAACACTTACGCAGGGCAAGCCGCAGGTAACGGATATCCGTCCGGCGGACGGCTTCACGGAAGAGGAGCTGCTGCGCCTTGCGGCATCGCTGGAGAAGCTGTCCCGGCATCCGATTGCTAGAGCGGTAGTTGATGCGGCCGAGGAGCAGAAGCTTATCCTTGAGCCGGCGGCTGCGATGCAAGCGGTAACTGGCATGGGGGTCAGCGGACTCGTGAGCGGCAAACCCTGCAGACTTGGCAAAAAAGCGCTGCTGCTGGACCTTAACATTGATGATGGGCCGATTGCCGAGGCTGAGCAACTGGAGACTGAGGGGAAATCTGTCGTCTTCGTCGAATTTGAGGGACGGTATGCTGGTATGCTGGCCGTGCAGGATGTTCTGCGTTCCCATGCTTCAGAAGCGATTCAGCGGCTTAAAGCGATGAACAAGCATGTGGTTATGCTTACCGGAGATGCCAAGGCTACTGCGGAGGCTATTGGCAAACAAGCGGGAGTTGAGGAGATATACGCCGAGATGCTGCCGGACGGGAAACTGGACGTGATCCGTAAGCTAACAGAGCAATATGGCGCAGTAGCGATGGTCGGGGATGGCGTGAATGATGCGCCCGCGCTGGTGGCGGCATCCGTTGGCATTGCGATGGGAGCCGCCGGGAGTGATGTGGCGCTGGAGACGGCAGGCGTGGTGCTGATGACCGACGATATTGCCAAGATTCCTTATGCCATCTCACTCGGGAGCCGGACCAGCCGGGTCATTAAGCAAAATATTGCGTTTGCCCTCGCCGTTATTCTGCTCCTGGTTGTGTCCAACTTTGCGGGCGGCATCAACTTGCCCTCGGGTGTGGTCAGTCACGAAGGCAGTACGCTGGCTGTAATCTTAAGCGGCCTGCGGCTGCTCAAATAAGCCCTGTTTGTTTCTTGGAATCTATTCTTGCTATAATACCCCTAAAGCTATCTTCAGATGATAGAAAAGAAGCCGGGGTGTAAATATATGGTTCAGGAAGCAAGTGGTCATCATCATGACGAGAATTATGAGCACAAGTACCGCAAGCAAATCGTTAACCGGCTGGCCCGTATTGAAGGCCATGTCCGCGCCGTCAAGGAAATGACCGCCGAAGACCGCGATTGCTCCGAGGTATTGCTGCAAATTGCCGCCGTGCAGAAAGCGCTGGACAAGGCTGCGAAGCTGCTGCTGAAGGACCATTTGGAGAACTGTGTGGTCAAAGCCGTCCATCATGGCGACGAGGAAAAGGTGCTGGAGGATCTGAACAAGGCGATCGACAATTATATACGCTAGCATGATATTTTATTGCAAAATTTCAAACCAAGGGGGCGTCTGAGTGATCACTCCGCATAATCTCGAAGACTACTATGTAAGAATCGGCAGATTGAAGCAGCGTTATTTATCCGAACGCTTTGAACGTGACCTACCGGCGTTCACTTCCCATGCTGAGGCGGCAGACTGGTTCCGCAGCCTGTTTCCAGAAAACTTCATCTTTGTGGAGGAGATGGAGGCAGCCAATTCGGAGAGTTATTACTTGTATGACATCATCCATGACCGGGAGCTATGGGAACGCCGGCAAAGAGATTTACGTGACAAAGGAACGGTAACAGGAGCGGGCATGCTGCTCTGTACGCAGAGAGTAGACATCTACGAGGATGGCTCCGTACAGTTGTCCTTCTAGGCAGAGTTAGCCTCAGCAAGATTGAATACTGGATCAGCGTATTTTGCGCTGATCTATTTTTTTGGAAATAACATCAAAAAGTGACCAGACGCATAATCACTTCCCGGGATCGGTGTATATTCAAATTATGAGAAATAGATTTTAAAACTTTCAAAATTTGATTGTAATCCTCTTTTTTGTTTGGCTCCCATTATAGAATGAGGTTGTTGATAAACATTATCATTCAGGGGGCTAAAGAATATGAACGCAGAATTCAAGATTGCAAGCGACACTTATTGGGTTGGAAAGATCGACGACCGGGAGGTTCCGTTCCATCGCCTTATACTAGCAAAAGGAACCACCTACAACTCTTACCTGCTGAAGTCAGGCAAACCAACCGTCATTGATACCGTCGATATGGAATTCGGACGTGAATATGCGGAGCGCCTGGGTCAAATGATTGATCCGCTCGACATTGCATATATCGTTATTAACCATACCGAACCCGATCATTCCGGCGGACTTGCCGCACTGGCTTCCCGAGCTACCAATGCCACTATTGTATGCACAGGGATTGCCGTACCGGAGCTTCAGGAAATGTACAAGCTGCATAACCGGAATTTCCTTGTAGTCAAAGACGGCGATACGCTGGACATTGGCGGAAAAACGCTGTTATTCAAAGAAACGCCGTATCTCCATACGGCAGAAACAATGATTACCTACTGCATTGAAGACCGGATATTGTTCCCTTGCGATATTTTCAGCACACATGTGGCTGTGGAGAAGCTTTTTAGCGATGAAGCCGGGTTTGATATTACAGAGGATTTCAAGGGCTATTACAACGCAATCATTCATCCTCACAGAAGATATGTAAGAACGCTGCTTGAGGCTGTCAAGGATTTGGATATAACGATGATCGCACCATCCCACGGCTTTATTATCCGGGAAGATATCCGCAAATATATAGATCTCTACGCTACACTGAGCCGTGAGACAACCCAGGGCAAGAAGGCAGCCATTGTCTATACGACGATCAAAAACAACACGAAAAAGATGGCTAATATTTTGCAAACTACCTTGCAGGAGAATGGTATCGGGACAGAGGTTTGGGATGCAGACAAGAGCAGTATGGAAGATATCCTAAGCAGTATCAATTCAGCGGACGCCGTCTTTATCGGCAGCTCCACCAAATATGCGGACATGATCGGCAACCTCGAGCCATTGCTGAAAGAACTGCAGCATATGAGCCTGGAGGGCAAGCTGGCGGCGGCGTTCGGCTCCTACGGCTGGAGCGGAGAAGCTATTGAGGTTATTCAGGATTACCTGAACACAACAAATATGACTGTACAGAGCACTTCGGAGGTTATCAAATCTACAGGAATGACACATGTGGAGTTTCCAGTGCGCGTTCGTTTCTCTCCCAAGGAAGCGGATAAGGTGCAGAAAATTAAAAATGCTGCTGAATTTGTGTCTGATTTGCTGCTGAGCTCATTTTAAAGGAGGTAGAAGATCCATGCCAAAGCATTTTATTATAGTCGGCAGCGGAGTAGCGGCAGTTCATGCCGCCAAGGCTATCCGTGACCAGGACCCGGAAACGGAAATAACGATTCTCGGTGAGGAGGATCATCTTCCCTACAACCGGATCAAGCTGACCAAAGGCTTGTTCAGTGACCTGCACAGTGAGAAGGTGCTGATCAAGAAAGAGAAATGGTACCGGGACAACCGTATTTCTGTCCAGCAATCGACCCGCGTTGTGTCCATCCATACAGACCGGCAGCAGGTAGAGACTGCGGAAGGCAAACTCCTGTCTTACCACAAGCTGCTGCTCTGTATGGGGGCAAGAAACAGGGCGCTCACAATAAACGGTGCAGGACTGAAAAATGTGCATACCATCAGGGATATGAACGATGCCGACAGGCTGAAGGCAAGCCTTACGAGCGGCAACCGTGTAGTCATTATCGGGGGAGGAGTACAGGGACTTGAGACTGCCTGGGCATTGCATGAAGGCGGATACCAGGTGACTGTCATCGAAATGTCCTCCCGCCTTATGACTAGACAGCTTGACGAAAGCTCCTCACAGCAGCTTTTGCGAACGATGGAGAACTCAGGTGTGAAGGTTGTTCTTCAGGCTGGAGTAGCTTCAATTACAGGCGTGGAGTCGGTTACTGGAGTAATGCTGGATGACCAGTCCACAATCCCATGCGAGCATGTGGTTTACTCGATTGGGATCGTACCGAATATAGCACTTGCAAAAGAAACAGGGATTAACACCCGGTCCGGCATCGTTGTTAACGCAAATATGGAGACAAGTGTACCTAATGTGTATGCTGCCGGAGATATTGCGGAAATCCATGGCCATGTAGAGGGATTATGGGGAGGAGCCATAGAACAGGGGCGCATTGCCGGGAGCAACATGGCTGCAGCGGAGAACGCTGTTTATCGTAGAGCGGTTCCTGTTACGTTATTCAATGCTTTTGGAATCTCGCTTTTCTCCATTGGCGGTACAGAGGAGAGCCAGTGTGACCTGACCGTAGCGACTCAGGAAAATGGCATCTACACCCGGATATTTGTGAAGAATGACACAATGGTTGGAGCGATCTCATGGGAGGGAGCCGCCGCTTCACTGGTCTATAAAGATGCTATCGAGCGGGGAATCAGCCTCACCGGCATCCAGCTTGCAGAAGGCAGCCTCACAGAGATTATGGCCGAAGTACAGACCAGATTGCACAATTAGTTTTTTATAAAATACGAGGAGATGAACAGAATGCAAAAATATATCTGTCTGCCATGCGGTTACATCTATGATCCTGCGATTGGAGACCCGGACGAGGATGTAGCTCCAGGTACTGCATTTGAGGATCTGCCTGAAGATTGGTGCTGCCCGGTCTGCGGGGAGGACACTAGCCATTTTGCGCCTGTAGAAGATAAGGGTGCGGTTTCCTAACGCCACTCTGTATACAAAAACTAGGGGGAAACAGACATGTCGGAACATTCCTGCCAGAACGCCGCGGAGCCCTGTACACGTAAAGTGCCAATCTTCGCTTCGTTAACCGATGGGGATCTTTCAAGGATCAGCGCTATGATCAAACATCGGAAATATGCCAAGGGTCAGGCGTTGATTCTTGAAGAACAGCCGACGGACACACTATATATTATTCAGCAGGGGCATGTTAAATTGTCCAAAATGACCCCACAGGGGAAGGAACAGATTTTGCATGTTTTGACGACAGGCGACTTTTTCGGTGAGCTGAATATTTTTAATAGCGAAGAGCTTAGCAACTTCAGTGCCTATGCATTAAAAGATACCAGCATATGCATGCTGACCAAAACGGATATGGAGCAGCTAATAGCGGAGAACCCGGATATTTCCTACAAGCTGCTGAAGACTGTCACCAAAAGGCTGGCCCACACGGAAAATCTCGCTCAGAGCCTGGCAACCAAAGACCCGGAAATCCGGATTGCCTATATGATTCTGGAGCTCAGTGATAAATATGGCAAGCAGCGGGGAGGGCGGATTCATATAGATCTTCCTCTGTCCCGTGAAGAATTGGCCAATTATGTTGGCGTTACCCGGGAAACGATCAGCCGGAAATTTGCTGTCTTTGAAGATTTGGGGTTAATCGAGCTGATCGGCAACAAACAGATGATCCTGACGAATCGTCCTTCCTTGGAAAAATATATAGATTAGCCCATGCAGTGTAAAAAACAGGCCAATGATCTTCCAATCATTGGCCTGTTCTGTTGTATCAGCCTTAGTGGACACCAACCGCATTATAGGCTTGGGTCACTGCAGCAACCTGAGCGGACCCTGCTCCGAACAATTCGGTTGCAGATTGAATGACTGCAGTGCGCGCAGCAGAGAAGTTAGATGAAGTTGTGAGGTAATAGACGAGTGCATTGTAATAGATTTGAACAGCATCCTCACGGCCGATGCCTGTGACCGTCACACCGTTGAATGTACCGCCTTGTGCTGCCAGATAGAAGGCCTTGTTATTGATGCCGCTGTTCGTATGCACACCACCGTTATCGCTGGTGCCGGTGTAGCGGTCGCTGTATTTGTCAGGCTGGTCGTAGAGGGGCGGATTGGCCAGTGAACGAAGGGCGTCGCCAGCTACTCCCGGGGTATACACATCATCTCCAATCAGCCAACTGTCGCCTTCAATCGCATTGCCGATGATGTCCGAGAAGGATTCATTCAGCGCTCCAGGTTCTCCATAGTATTCGAGATCAGCCGTTTTTTCCGTTACGCCATGCGTAAGCTCATGTCCTACAACATCCAGATCACCGGACAATTGCGTAAATGTAACCCCGTCTCCATCTCCGAAGACAATTTGAGTTCCATTCCAGAAAGCATTGTTATAGGAGGTGTAATAGTGGACGGTGGAGCGGATCTGCAGCCCATTGTTGTCCAGACTGTTGCGGCCGAAATGCTGGAGATAATAATCGTAGGTTTTCTCCGCATACGCATGTGCATCAACGGCGGCTTTGTCCGTCCAGACGTTGCTGCTGCTGGTTAGGAGCGTTCCAGGAAGGCTGGTCCGGTTTCTGGCCGTGTAGGTAACGATACCATTGCCCCGAGTACTGTCGTAGAGCTGATAAGTGGAACCGGAGAGACGAGTCTCGAACGTCTTGGTATCACCGTTGACCCCTGTCCCTGTACCGGTCAGATCCTCCAAAATATTATACTTGAACAACACGCTTCCATTCTCTGCCGAAATGAAGTACCGTATCCGCAGCGGTTCAGGCTCGAGCACATTTACTTCCGTTTTATAAGCTAACTTAGGTTCTCCTTCTACGATAAAATAATAGAGTTCCGCTGCGGGCTCAATTTGGGCTTCCCCAAGCGGTCCATACTCCAGCGTCGCATCCTGAGTTGCAGCTGAAACGGCCTCTGTTCCCGAAATGGTTTTGAGCTGAATTAGCGGCTGCGGGATGGACTGGTAGACATCTTCGACCACGCTGCCGAGCAGGGAGGTAACGTTGCCGTTTTTATCAATATGAAGTGTCTGATCTGCACCATATACCGGAATACCGGAGATGTATTGGCTTAACCGGTAGTGCTGGCTGCCTGTCTTGCTGTTGGTTTTTTGCTCCGTAATTTGAAATTTGCTGCGTACATCTTCTTTGGCGGATAGGCTCAGGTTGCCTTTGACACTTTCGAGATACCCCCACACCTTATCCTCGGGAGTTGATCCGGTCGGTGCTTTCCAGGTTTGGTCCGTAAGAGAAATGGGGGAAGAGCTCGTGAACAGCTCACCTGACTGGCTGTGCTCATTGCCCTCAGCTGCGCTGCCCACGGATGCGAATGAGCCTAATGCTACAATACCTGCAAGAAGGGAAGCTAAACTTTTTTTCATAAAAAATACTCCTCCAATCAAAATAGTTGGTTTTTAATTGTGCCGAATTCTTGTAGACATCCTTTATCTAGCCTGTATCCAAGCTGCGATCTGGCTGTAAAGACAAGTGCAACGGACAACCTTTTGATTAGAGTAGGTGAGCAGACACCCCCATTTCATATGAATTTTACAACTACATTTCAATCCATGACAAGAAAACTGGATATTTATGTAATTATAGTATTTTTATTATATTACAAAATTAGGAAGAGTCAAGAGATTTATGTAATTTGTTGGATAATCAGTTTTTGTGGAAAAGTAGACGCGATTCTTGTCTTGTAATTTGACTATCGGGAACCTAAAGCTTATGATCTCCTTATAATTAGAATCCTAACTATGAAACCTATAAGGGAGAGGGTCGTATGACAAAACCAGCTTCGAATACTCCATATTCAAATCTGATTCGGGAAATTGGATTGAAACAGAAAAGAATAGGAGACGCCAGATTAATGGAGCTGGGACTGAATTCTCAGCAGGGACAGATGATCGGCTACATTTTTGAAAATCAGGATAAAGGTCTGATCCAAAAGGATTTGGCAGAGCACTTCAATCGCAAGGAAGCCAGCATCACCAGTATGCTTCAAGGGTTGGAGAAAAAAGGGTACATCACACGGGTCATTCCGAAAGACAATGAGCGGCAGAAAAAAATATATTTATTGGATAAGGCGGTTGTTCTTGTCGATGAATTCAACGAGATTTTTACGGAAGTGGAAAAAAGCATCACCAAAGGCCTTTCTGCAGAAGAAGCGGAAACCTTAATGAATCTATTGATGAAAGTAAATTCGAACCTATGATCGCTCTGAAGCGGATTTACGAGCCGGCTGCTCCAGAGGATGGATATCGCATACTGGTAGACAGGCTGTGGCCGCGCGGCATTTCCAAACAGGAGGCTTCCATTAATGAGTGGATGAAGGAGATTGCCCCCAGCCCGGAGCTGCGCAAATGGTTTGATCATAAGCCCGAGCGTTTTGATGCATTTAGCAAAAGCTATATCCAAGAGCTGGAGGGCGATCCGTTACGCGGGGAACTGGGTGCGAAGATCGCGGAGCTTGCGCTGCATCAAAGGGTGACTTTGGTTTATGCCGCGAAAGATCCTGTCTATAATCATGCGATAGTTTTGCAGCAGTGGCTTCTTTTGAAATGAGAAAATATGACTGGAAAACAGGGGAAGAGGGAACGGATGCCTACAATACTGGTTGCTGACGACGATGCGAACATTCGCGAACTCGTCTGTTTATTTTTACGAAATGACGGATACACAACGCTCGAAGCTGAGGACGGTAAGGAAGCACTGGCCGTGTATACCTCAACACATGTCGATCTGGTCGTGCTCGATATTATGATGCCTGTCATGGATGGCTGGACGTTATGCAAGGAGCTTCGAAGAGCCAATCCTGATCTTCCGTTGCTTATGCTGACTGCAAGAGGCGAGACTTGGGAGAAAGTGAAGGGATTTGATCTCGGGACGGACGATTATTTGACGAAACCATTCGATCCTTTGGAGTTGACAGTTCGTGTTAGAGCCTTACTGAAACGTTACCGGATTGGCTCCACGCAGTCGATCCAGATCGGCAACGTCAGCCTCGATCGGCAGACCTATAAAGTGAAGCGGGGGGCGGAGACGCTCACACTACCGCTCAAGGAGTTCGAATTGCTGTATAAGCTTGCGGGAACACCCGGACAAGTCTATACGCGTGAGCAGTTGATTGATGAAATTTGGGGGATTGATTACGCTGGAGATGATCGGACGGTAGACGTACATATTAAGCGTCTGCGGGAACGGTTTGCGGATACACCGGATTTTCGTATCGAAACGATGCGCGGGCTTGGTTACCGGCTTGAGGTATATGAATGATCAGATCCTTATATATACGGGTCGTCCTGACTTTCCTGGCGTCTGCAATCGTGGGAACGATTATTGCTTTTTATGTGGCAACCTGGGTGTTTAAAGATCAATTGAACGAGAATATGCAGATTACCTTACTTGATTTTGGTCAGGACGTCTCCCGGATTTACGAGACTTTACCGACGCGTGAAGCAGACTCATTCGTGGGTGACATGAAGCAGCTCAATTCCTATTATATTCGAATTTATGATGGGAAGGGGCAGTTGCAGTCCTTCGGAGCGCTTAAGGGCCACAATCCTGGTACAGTGACTAAGGAGCAAATAACGGAAGTACTCGGTGGCGGAGTTGTTCAAGTCAAGACCAATGGTATTAAACCGCTCCTCTTAGGGCTGCCCTTGAAAACGGAGATGGGAACGAAAGCGATGTTTGTGGAGCAGCGCCCGCCTTCTTCCTCCTCATTTATGGTAAAGTGGGTTATCAACTTTTTAATCTACTCATTGGTTGCAGGCAGTCTGTTGATTATGGTTGCTGCTATGTTCTTAATAAGACCGATCAAAAAACTGACAAAAGCGACTAAGCAAATAGCAGATGGAGATTTCAGCGTCAAGCTGAATATTAAGCAAAAGGGTGAGTTAGGTACTTTGGCCCGCAGCTTCGAAGAAATGATGCAAGATCTGCAGCAGCTTGAAGAGATGCGCAGGGAATTCGTATCGAATGTATCTCACGAAGTTCAGTCGCCGCTGACCTCAATCTCCGGTTATGCTCAAGCACTCAAGCAAGTAGACATCGCGGATCATGAGCGAACCCGCTATCTCGATATTATTATTGCAGAAGCAGAGCGGATATCCAAGCTGAGTGATAGCCTGCTCAAGCTGAGCTTGCTTGAATCGCAGTCCCAGCAGCTGCGGCTCACTACGTTTAGCCTTGATGAGCAGATCAGACGAGTTATCGTTGCAATCCAGCCGCAATGGTCGGCCCGCAACATTAGTTTTGAGCTCAATTTGAAGGCCGTTCGGCTAATGGCAGATTATGATCAATTAAACCAGGTATGGACGAACCTACTCGGCAATAGCATCAAATTTTCTATGGATAGCGGCGTTATTAGCGTCAGCATTCAGCAAGATGTCAAAAACGTACTCGTCCGGATATCCGACACTGGCATTGGTATTTCCCCCGAGGACCAGAAGCGCATATTCGAACGGTTCTTTAAGGCGGATCGTTCCCACAGTCGTAAGTATAACGGCAGCGGTATGGGGCTTGCTATCGTCAAACAGATCGTTTCGCTTCATCAAGGCGACATTCAAGTGGAGAGCGAGCTCGGCCGGGGAACGGCCATCATTGTCACGTTGCCGATCAGAACGCGGGCAGATTAATTAGTCATCTCTATGCTACGGCATTATGTGCAAGCTTCCTTGCATGTCGCGCTGTAGCATTTTTTTTGCTTGTTCATATTCCGTTCATATTGTAGTCATTAGGAGTACATCTTCGTCCTATAAGCTTTCATTAACAGCTATTTAACTCAGATTAATAGACAGATGAGGATAGGAGAAGATGAGAGTGGAACAAAGAGAGGTAATGAACATTAGGAAGGGTACTAGAATGAAGAAACTGTTCACCATTTTACTTAAAACCATAGGAGTTGCAGCAATAGCGATAGTGCTGTTTTTTGCTATTGTTTTTATAGTTAATGTGATCAGTAACAAATCAGAGCAAGGGAAAATACATTCCTATGGCCAGTTAGTGCCTGTAGACGGGAAGAACATGAATGTTCTGATCCAAGGAAAAGGAGATGAGACAGTTGTGCTGCTTCCAGGTCTTGGTACAGGAGCGCCAGCACTTGATTTTAAGCCGCTAGTAGAGGAGTTATCTCCGTTTTACCGGGTAGTCGTAATTGAACCTTTTGGGTATGGATTAAGTGATGGAACCGGCAAAGAACGAAGCACTGAGAATATCGTTAGTGAAATTCATGAAGCTTTACAGCGGCTCAAGATTGACCGTTACACTCTAATGGGTCATTCGATTGCGGGCATTTACGGACTGGCTTATGTGAATAAATATCCAAACGAAGTGAGTGCATTTGTCGGGATCGACAGCAGTGTTCCAACGCAAGGTGGGGCGGATGAAGAAACTCCAATCCAGTCGCTTGAGTTTCTCGAAAAATCAGGTCTCATAAGATTGCTCAAGAAAATAGGCGGCGACCCCTATGCCGGACTGCCTTATGATGATGAAACCAAAGATCAGATGAGAATGATTTCGAATAAGAACTCGAATGATGCCACTGTTTTGAATGAAATGAAAAATATTAGTGCTAATTTCAAAGCAGCCAAAAACCTAACATTCCCCAAAAATCTTCCGGTTCTTTTGTTCGTACTGGCGAATGATCCAGAAGTTAAAGATTGGATACCACTGCATGAAGAGCAAATAAAGAATTCTGTGCATGGAAAAATGATAACCCTAGAAGGAGCGCATTATTTACACCATACCAGATCAAAAGAAATCGCTGAGGACTTCCGGGAATTTATGAAAGACGTGCAGGAAGTGAAATAAGTGCAATTAATAACCGTCCTTAGGGGCGGTTTTTTTGAAATAAAGAACGTATTAGCTTTAAAGTCCCGCAATCTAAAATCGTGGATTGCGGGACGTTTGCGTCGAACAAACTAAATTGTCCGGAATCCGTTCATTGCAATTAAGACTTCATGCATCTGTGATGTTCCTTCTATGATTTCATTGATTCTGGCATCTCTAAAATATCGTTCAATGGGATAATCCCGGCTGCAGCCGTTGGCTCCGTGAATTTGAACAGCATCGCTGGCAATTTTGTTGACCATGCTTGCTGAATAATATTTAGCGGCCCATGTCTCCATAATGGTATCGGGATCGCCAATGTCCTTCAAATTGCCTGCCTGAAAGCACATAAGTCTTGCAGCTTTAATACTTACAATCATTTCCGTGATCATCTTCTGGATGAGCTGGTATTCTCTTAGAGGTCTTCCGAATTGCTTTCTCTTTCTAGCGTAATGAACACTTGCTTCCAGACATGCTTGTGCCGTACCGACAGCCCCCCAGGCTACCGTATATCTTCCATAGTCTAAACAGGTTAGAGCTATGTGCGACAGCCCTGTACCCGGCGCCCCTATAATGCTGTCAGCCGGAATCCGGCAGTCCTCCAAGGTGAGTTCTGCAATCATGGAAGCCCGGCAGCCGAGCAGCCCCTTCATTGGTTTGATTGTCAGATTCGGATTGTCCCTCTCGACCAGGAAAGCCGTAGGTTTTCCATTCAGCTGGGCCATGATAATAAAGACATCGGCGATCTGTCCCATCGTAATCCATTTTTTCACCCCATTCAGGATGTATGAATCTTCATGTAAAATAGCGGATGTACTCACGCTTTTGGCATCGCTGCCTACAAGAGGTTCTGTCAGACCAAATGCCCCGATCTTACTGCCGCTGGCCAGCTTAGGAAGCCAGTAATCCTTCTGTGTCTCAGTTCCCCATCTCAGAATACCCAATGCGACCATTCCATGAACGGTTAACAGACTGCGAACTGAGGCACATCCTCTGCCAATCTCTTCGTTAAGCAGCCCGGTTTCCACCATATTAAGCATTGTTCCGCCATATTGCTGTGGAATCATAGAACCCAGGTAGCCTGATTGTTTCATGTATTCAAGAACCTCATCCGTCAGTTTTTCGTCTTCATCGTGCTGCTGTGCATAAGGGGCTATTTTTTCGTCGGCAAAACATCTGAATTGTTTTTGTAATTCGATTTGTTCTTCAGTTAAACGAAAATCCATCTTATCAGACCGCCTTATCCATATGGTATTTTGTTGTAATAATAATATATTATTACAAATACGTCGTTGATAAAAGATGTTTTGTATATTTATGCAGATTTTTAATAGACAAATGGATATTTTTGCCTTACTATTGTTTTGTGAATTAGGATCTACTTACTATAATAGTTTAACTATTGGAAATAAAACATTATGTGCCATATATCATAAAATATAGATGGGGTGTGCGGACAATGAAGAAAGTCGGCGTTATCGGAGCAGGTGTCATGGGGGTTGGGGTCGCACAGAATCTGGCCCAATCCGGATTTAATGTGCGACTGGTAGATGTTAACGAGGATATTTTGGCACATGCGAAAAGAGAGATATATAACAATGCAAGAATGCACCAGTTCTATACGCGGGGGAAGGAATCGTTTGATCCAGACGAGGTGTTAAGCCGCATCGAAAGCGATCTCCATATGGAAGTTCTCAGTGACTGCGACTTTGTTATCGAGAACGTAACGGAAAAATGGGAGATTAAAAAGGAAATATATCCGGCTCTGGACAAGATTTGCCCTGAATCCGCGGTTTTTGCAGTCAACACCTCATGTATATCCATTACAAAGATTGGTGCGCTTACCCGGCGCCCCGACCGTATCCTGGGCATTCATTTCATGAATCCCGTACCCTTAAAATCCACCGTGGAGGCCATCCGGGGCGCTTATACTTCACAGGAAACGATTAATTATGCAGCCGGCATCCTAGCGGGAATGGGCAAGAAGTACATATTAGTTAACGATATGCCGGGGTTTGTATCGAACCGGGTATTGATGCTGACGATCAATGAAGCGATCTGGACTGTACAGGATCAGGTTGCCCCGCCAGAGGATGTCGATCGTATTTTCAAAGAATGCTTCGGCCATACAAGCGGACCGCTCGAGACAGGTGATCTCATCGGCCTGGATACCATACTGTATTCACTTGAAGTGTTGTACGAATCGTACCAGGACCCGAAGTTCAGAGCCTGCCCTCTCTTGCGCCAGATGGTATCGGCGGGAAAATGCGGACGCAAATCCGGTCAGGGCTTCTATCAATATTAATCCCCATATATGCAAAAAAACAAAAAAAGGAGAATGGCTAATGTCAGATATTAAATCGGATGTTCGTGCATTTTTGTCCCGCTATGTGAAGAATCAGGATATTCAGGATGATGAGGATATCTTCAGCTCCGGTGCTGTTAACTCCCTGTTCGCAATGCAGCTCATTATGTATCTGGAATCCCGCTTCAGCATCCGCATTACGAATCAGGAGATGAATCCCGATAATTTCAAATCTATCAATTCCATTGAACAGACAGTTAACCGGCTGCTTGCTTAGCGGGCAAGATCATAGGGAAAGGGTGTTTGGGGATTGAACTTGCATGGGAATCATACCGGGGATAACGTACAGCAGACCCTCGAGGAAGTCAAAGTTAAATGCGTCGTATGGGATTTGGATCATACCCTTTGGGAAGGGATTTTACTTGAGGACAAGCAGGTGAGCTTGAAGGAAGGCGTTCTGGAGGTCATTCAGGGGCTGGATGAAAGGGGAATTCTGCTGTCTATTGCCAGCAGGAACGATGCCAGCCAAGCGATGCTGAAGCTGAAGGAGCTGGGTATCCATAGCTACTTCCTGCACCCGCAAATATCCTGGGAGCCAAAATCAGAATCGGTTAAACGTATAGCTGCTCTGATCAACATCAATCCGAACACCATTGCCTTTATTGATGATCAGCCCTTTGAAAGAGACGAGGTCCGTTATTCGCTGCCTGAAGTAAGATGCATTGCCGCTGAAGACGTTTCGTCAATCCTGGACAGGCCTGATATGAACCCCAGATTCATTACCGAAGATTCCAGGATGCGCCGGAGCCTGTATAGGAGCGATATTGAAAGAAAAGAAGATGAAGAACGTTTTTCGGGTACCACAGAGGAGTTTCTTGCTACCTTAGATATGGTTTTTGGCCTTTACCCGGCCAGCGAGGGAGATTTGCAGCGGGCTGAGGAGCTGACCGTAAGAACCCATCAGCTGAATGCTACAGGCTATACCTATTCTTATCAGGAATTGGATGAGTTCCGGCAATCGGATCTGCACCGGCTTTGGGTAGCGGAGCTGGAAGATAGATATGGAACCTACGGGAAAATAGGACTTGCCCTCGTTGAATGCTCAGAGGATATATGGACGCTCAAACTGCTGCTCATGTCCTGCAGAGTAATGTCCCGCGGCGTGGGGTCCGTCATGCTGAATTTTGTGATGCGCGAAGCCCGCAAGGCGGGATGTAGGCTGAGAGCGGAATTTGTTGAAAATCCGTGGAACCGGATGATGTATGTTACATACAAATTTGCCGGCTTCCAAGAGATCGGAGAGAACGGAAATACGGTGCTGCTTGAACATGATCTGTCTGCTATTCAGCCTTTTCCGCATTACATAAAGATGAAAACCAGCAAAGAATAGGAGAGAGCAACCATGGAGAAGCTTGCTTTTATTTTTCCCGGTCAGGGGTCACAGTACATTGGAATGGGACAGGCGCTTGCCCGGGAGTATTCAGTAGTCCGGCGGACCTTCGAAGAAGCAGGCGATCTTTTGGGATACGATCTTGCCAGGATTTGCTTCGAAGGCAGTTATAGTGAGTTGTCAGATTCTTCAATCGTTCAACCAGCTCTTCTAACAACGAGTATCAGTGCTTATCGAGTCTATATGCAGGAGATCGGAATTCAGCCCAATTATACAGCAGGACACAGTCTGGGTGAGTACGCTGCACTTACAGTCAGCGGAGCAATTACGTTCAAGGATGCCTTACAGCTGGTACACCGGCGTGGTGAGCTCACTCAACGTCATATTGAGTCGGGAATTGGCCGAATGACGATAGTAGATGGCGTAGCTTTGGAAAAGGTAGAGATTGAGTGCAGCTCCGCTGATCCATCAGGCTCCAGGGTTAGCGTCAGCTGCCAGAATGCCCCGGAGCAGACCGCCCTGTCGGGCGAGAATCAGACAATGGACTTGGTTGAGATGAGCCTGAGAAATATGGGAGCAACAATAACCCCTTTATTTCGCAGCGCTCCTTTTCATCATCCTTTAATGGCCGGAGTCTCTGAACAATTTGCCGAATCTCTTCAATCAATTCAATTCTCCCGCCTTCGCTGGCCTGTCATTTCCAATGTGACCGGACAGCCTTACCCGGATGAAGAATCGGCAGCTGACCTGCTGAAACGGCAGATTACTCATCCGGTTAGGTGGATTGATACGATGAGCTTTCTTAGCCAGCAGAACGTTAGCCTGACAGTCGAATTTGGCCCCAAAACCGTATTGAGCAGTTTGGTAAAAGCCAATATCCCAAGTGGAATAACTTCGTTCGGTTTGGATACGGCTTCGGATCGGCAGACCCTTATTCAATATTTGAGCCTGCAGAGCAGCTTCATATAACCAATCTATGTCTAGGAGGTCCTTATGCTATACCTTAATACGGATGATCTGAACCGAATCGGATTACATTGGAAGGATACGGTTCGTGAAATTGAGAAGGCAACAGAATGCTTGCATACAGGTGATTTCTCCCAGCCGGTCAAACCCTATGTGCGTTTTAAAGACCCAGCCAACCGCATTATTGCGATGCCCGCCTTTGTCGGCGGACCTTTTTCGCTGGCCGGAATCAAATGGATTGCCAGCTTCCCGAACAATATCAATCAGGGGATACAGCGTGCTCATTCGGTTACTGTCCTGAACGACGCTTCGTCCGGGAAGCCGGTCTCCATCATAAACAGCGGTCTGATCAGCGGGATTAGAACCGCATCGGTCTCCGGTTTGGTTATACAGAAGTTTTTGCAGGCCCAAAAGAAATCTCATCTGACCGCAGGAATTATCGGATTCGGCCCTATCGGACAGCTCCACCTGAAAATGATCGCTGCGCTTTTTCCCGAAGAAATAGAGCGGGTACTTCTCTATGACCTGCGCGGAGTGGATGCAGAAGATATCGAAATTTCTATCCGGGACCGCGTTACCATCTGTGATCACTGGGAAGAGGTTTACGGGCAATCGGATATTTTTATGACATGCACGGTATCTAAACACCGGTATATCGACCGAAAGCCCAAAGACGGAGCTTTACTGCTCAATGTGTCTCTGCGGGATTTCACCGCGGACATTTACGAATACACCCGGCAAATCGCTGTTGACGACTGGGATGAGGTATGCCGGGAAAACACGGACATCGAGATGCTGCATAAGCTTAAGAATCTGCAAAAAGAAGGTACCTTCTCCATCCGGGATATCGTTATCAATGGCGCTTTGGAACACTTATCCACTGCTGAAGCCGTGATGTTCAATCCGATGGGGATGGCGGTATTTGATATCGCAGTGGGTTCCTATTTTTATCGAATGGCCGCTGAGCTTGGAGCTGGAATTGAGCTTGAAGAGTAGGTAAAGGAGGCTCCATATGATTTCTTGGGATCTGCTCAACAATATTATGGCTGCTTCGTTTACCCGGGCAGGGATCGGGTATCTCACCCGTTCAAAAGTTCAAACCAAAGGCAGTCTGATCATACCCGGATTAACGTACGAATCCCGGGTATACCGGGACCAAAGAGGCGTACCGCATATCGAAGCGGAGACTGAAGAGGATCTGTATCAGGTGCAGGGCTACATCACGGCACAGGACCGTTTGTGGCAAATGGACATGATGCGCCGGCTTGCCGGAGGAGAACTGGCTGAAATTATCGGCAGCGCCCAGTTAAGCAGCGACAAGCTTTTCCGGACGCTTCAGCTGCGGCAGTCCGCCGAACGTTCCCTTGCTGCCTACTCTGAGAAGACACGCAAGATCATGGATAGCTATTGCAAGGGGGTTAACGCCTACATCCAACAGGCGACGGGGAAGGGAAAGCTGCCTTTGGAATTCAAGCTGCTGCGGTACCGGCCGGCTCCCTGGCATCCGATAGACTGCCTCATGATCCTCAAGCTGATGTCGTATGACATGAGTGAGAACTGGCGGGCCGAGACTTATCGTTATCAGCTGGCTAAAAAAGCCGGACTCCACTTATGCACCCAATTGTTCCCCGTATATCCGCCGGACGGGTTTGTCACGGTTAAGTCAAACTCTCAATCCACCGGAGGCGGTAAAGAATGCAGCAGAAGCCCAGTGCAGCCTTCCATTAATCCCCTCCTTGATCTTGAAGAGCTCCTCGCAGCGACAACAGAGCTACCGGACGAAACAGCCGGGTCCAACGCCTGGGTATTATCGGGGAGACATACGAAATCAGGCTATCCGATTTTGGCCAATGATCCGCACATTAACCACAGTAATCCTTCCCTTTGGTATCAATCACACCTAATGATCATTAAAGACGGGGAGACCCGTAAAAATGTGATCGGGGTAAGCATACCGGGTGTGCCTGGCATCACGCTGGGCCATAACGAGCACATCGCCTGGGGAGTAACGAACACAAAGATTGATACACAGGATTTGTATATAGAAAAAATAAATCCTAAAGACAAATACAAGTATGAATATGACGAACGCTGGTTAGATGCCGAAGTATACCGCGAAAGAATAAAGGTCAAGGGAGAGCCTGATACAGAGCTTGAGGTCCTGGTTACGCATCATGGTCCCATTTTATGCGGCGTACTCGGGATGGATGAAGAGCTTGAAGACGATTCGGAAGCATTGGCCCTGTCATGGCCGGCTCATCTGCCTACCACAGAGCTGGAAGCCGTGCTGGCTTTCAATGATGCCAAAGATTGGAAAGAGTTCAGAACCGCGCTGAGGCAGTATCAGACTCCGGTGCTGACCTTCATGTTCGCGTCAAAGGATGACATTGCTGCCAAGGTAGCGGGACTTGTGCCGATCCGGCAGAACCATGACGGCCTGCTGCCCGTTCCGGGATGGAAGAAAGCATATGAACCGACCGGCTATATTCCGTTTGATGAACTTCCAGAGTCAGTGAATCCGCAAGAAGGTATGATTATCAGCGCTAACAACAAATTAGCTGACGAAGAAAGCTATCCATACTTCCTGTCATACGCCTGGGCTCCTCCTTACCGGGCAAACCGTATTTACGAGCTGCTCTCCGGAATGTCGGAGATAAGGGCCGAGGAGATGATGAAGCTGCAGGTTGACTTCATGAATCCGCAGGCCGATTTGCTTTTGCCCATTCTGCTTCCGAGGCTCCGGCTGCACACAAAGCTTGCTCCTGCTGAACAGTCGGCTTTAGATATCCTGGAGCATTGGAACCGGAAGGACGAAGCGGATCAGGCCGCACCGCTTATTTTTTATAAATGGATGGATGAATTGGGAAGGACCATCTTCGAGCCTGTTATGGGAAAGGTGCTCTTCACCCGGATGTTTGATAAGGTCAATGTTCTCGACCGGATGATTATTGAAGCGGATAAGGGAGTTGAAAATGATTGGTTCATTCGTGCCGGAGGATGGGCCGAAGTCATTGTAAAGAGCTACCGGCAAGCGATCCAGGAGTGTGTCCAACTGCAGGGTAATACTCCCGGCACTTGGACCTGGGGTACATATCACCGCATCGGTCCCGTGCATCCCTTCGGCTCAGCCGTAAAAGGGCTGGGAGGGTTGCTGAATACCAAAATGCGCCCCATCGGGGGCAGCAACATATCGGTGGGAGCGATGGTTCCGAACGCTACTGGTGCCGTATACTGGTCTGCATCCTGGCGGACGGTGGTTGACCTGTCTGATCTGAAACGCTGCTCCTATGATATCCTGGCACCGGGTCAATCGGGTAATGTATGCAGCCCGCATTATGAGGATCAGGCACAGAATCATGCTGACGGACTGCAGTTCAATCAAAAGATGGACCCGGAAGAATATCGGCAGGGAACGCTGTTAACAATGCTCCCGCAAGTGGAAACGGCTACGCCGTCCTTATAAGGACGGTTCCGTTTCAGCGAGAAATATAAGATTCTTATATTTCAAGAAAAATGACATTCTTTGCTATGAGGTGAGTGACGATGTCCCATTTTTTAAGTTTGGTGGAATTGATCCGATGGAGAGCAGCCATGCAGCCGCATCGGCAGGCTCTGGGATTTATGGTGAACGGTCAGGAGCAGGAAATAACCTATGCCGAACTGGATAACCGCGCCCGCTCCATAGCTGCGGTTCTTCAGGAATTGAAGCTGGACGGGGAACGGGCGCTGCTGATGTATCCGCCCGGCCTAGAATATATAACGGCTTTTTTCGGGTGTTTGTATGCGGGAATTGTTGCAGTTCCGGTCTATCCGCCGAGGCTGAACCGCTCGTTGTCGCGGATTGAATCTATTGTAACCAATGCACAGGCTAAGCTTGCGCTAACGAGCGACAGGATCTATCAGAGCATCCAGAATCAATTAACCGGTTCATCCGAACTTCGGAAACTGAAATGGTTAACTTCGCTTGACTTACTCGAAGTGGGAGATGGAGCGTCCTGGAAGGAAAAGAATTTCGGAGTAGACAACCTGGTGTTCCTGCAATACACTTCGGGATCGACCTCCCAGCCCAAGGGTGTACGGTTGACTAACGGTAATTTGCTGCATAATGCGGGACGGATTACCCATTCCTTCGGCTTAACCGAAGAGACCAAGCTTGTGCTCTGGCTTCCGCCGTATCACGATATGGGATTGATAGGCGGCATTATATCTCCGTTGTATGCTGGACTGCCCTCTACGCTGATGGCGCCGGTGGACTTCCTGCAGAGTCCTTTCCAATGGCTGAAGATGATTTCCGACAAGAAGGCGACTGTAAGCGGAGGACCAAATTTCGCCTATGATCTATGTGTCGAGGCCGTAACCGAGGAGCAAATGGTAGGTCTGGATCTGACGAGCTGGCGGTTGGCCTTTAACGGAGCAGAACCAATCAGAGCAGAGACCTTAGAGCGGTTTAGGGACAAATTCTCGGCGTGCGGGTTCAAGCATGATGCCTATTTTCCTTGTTACGGACTGGCCGAATCGACGCTGATGGTTACTGGAGGAGAGCTCGGAAAAGGACCGTCAGTCTCTGCTTTTTCAAGAAAAGCATTGGGTGAGCATAAGGTAAGGACTCCGAAAGATCAGGAAGACCACATGATCCTGATTGGGTCAGGCCGAAGTATGGAAGGCCAGGACATACGTATTGTACGCCCGGATATGTCCGAAGTTTGTGATGCAGATGAGATCGGAGAGATCTGGGTTTCCAGCCCGAGCGTTGCGGAAGGTTATTGGAATAACCAGGAAGCCACCGAGCAGTGTTTCGGAAGAATGCTTCCAGACGATCCCCGCCTCTATTTGGCAACAGGGGACCTAGGATGTATACGGAATGGCGAGCTCTATATAACAGGCCGTAAAAAGGATCTGCTGATTATACACGGCATCAATTATTATCCTCAGGATATCGAAGCCTCAGCCGAACAAGCCCATCCGGCGCTTCGCATTGGCCACGGTGCGGTTTTTTCAGTTGAGGTGAACCGGCAGGAAATGCTGGTCATTGTACATGAGGTTGAACGCAAATACCGGAAAAGCTTGAATCCCGAAGAGGTCAGCGATGCCATTCGTTCCCGGATCGCGGAAGAGTATGGCCTGCAAACCTACGCCGTTATCCTCTTGAATCCAGGACGTATTCCCAAGACCTCAAGTGGTAAGATCCAGAGACATCTATGTAAAAAAGAGTTTCTGTCAGGAACCCTGGATATGCTCAGTAATAACTACATTTTAAGTGAACCGCCAACCACAGAGTCGCCCGATCAGCAGGAGCTGCTGCAGCTGCCGGTTGAAGAACGGGCTGTCCGCATCGGCCGCTACGTTCGGGGCTTGCTTGCGAATGCGCTGAATATTGATGAGTCCCGTCTTTCAAGGGAAGAGTCCATAGTGAACTGGGGATTGGACTCTCTCGCGGCTCTTGAATTGATTAACCGGGTTAACACAGACTTAGGCGTTTCCTTGTCGGTGGTGAATCTGCTTAACGGAACCAGCGTTCCCGATTTAACGCAAGACATTTGCAGGAAGATGGAGGAAGGCACCGCCGAACCTGCTTCTATTATTAATGAAGAGATAAGCTGGAACCGTCAGCTTTCTTATGGACAAAAAGCTTTGTGGTTCCTTCAGCAGTATGAGCCCGGGAACACCGCTTACAATCTGTCGTTCGCCTTTAAATCCTCTTCCGGGTTTCAAGAGGCCGCACTACAGCAGTCCTTTCAGTATCTCATCGAACGGCATGAATTGCTGCGGACCGTCTATCCTATGGAAGATAAGCAGCCAGTCGCCAGCACTCTTACTAACGCTATACTGGATTTTGAAATCATCGAGACAGCCGACCATGACGAACAGAAGCTGCGGTCTCTGCTGTCCAGTGAAGCACACAAGCCGTTTAAGCTGGAGCAGGAAGTGTTCCGCATACGGCTCATACGAACTTCGCAGGCAGGCGATATTCTGCTGCTATCCGTACATCATATCGCGGCGGACCTGTGGTCTCTTGTGCAGCTGATGGAGGAATGGGGACGGGTATACCCCGAATTGGTACGCGGCGAGCAAGTCCGGCTGCCGGAGTCTGCCGGGCGGTACAGATCCTTTGTTATGCAGCAGCAGCAGCTTCTGGACAGTCCGCGCGGACAAGAACTTGCTGCTTACTGGGAGGAACAGTTCTCCAAGCCTTATGAACAGCTTACATTGCCTTTGGATAAGCCAAGACCTAAAAATATGAGCTATAAAGGCTCCTGTTACGATTTTGAGATTGGACAGAAGTTGACGAAGGCGATCAAAGACCTGTCCAGGGCTCAGGGTGTAACCCTGTATGCCTTGCTTATGGCATCTTTTCAAGTACTGCTTCATCACTACAGCGGGCAATCAGAGATTTGTATTGGTACTCCGACTGCCGAGCGCCATGACACGAGAATGAAGGATACGGTCGGGTATTATGTTAATCCGGTTGTGATCCGCGGATCTGTAGAGGATAACCCTTCCTTCGTCCAATTTCTTAAGACCATCCAACAACAGGTGCTTGGCGCAATTCAGCATCAGGGCTATCCTTTTGCAAGGCTGCTCGAACAACTGCAGGTGACAAGGGACCCCGGGGTTTCTCCTTTGTTCCAGGTGATGTTTGTTCTGGAGAAGCCGCAGAAGCTGGAGCAGCTGTCCAGTATTATTCTTGGACGTTCCGGGGAGAAATTTGCCCTTGGGGATTTGCAGCTGGAATCCTTCGGACTGCAGCCGCAGACCGCCCAGTTCGACCTTACGCTTATGATCGTGGAGACGGAAGGAAGGCTCGGAGCCAGACTGGAGTACAATACGGATTTGTTCACAGCGGATACGGCCCAACAAATGGCAGAAGCATTCAAAGTTCTGCTCGGTGGGATTGCGGCCGATCCGGATTGTCCGGTGTCCCGTTTGCCTGTAATCCCGGCGGACGAACGGAGAAAGATCCTAACAGAATGGAACGCTACACAGTGTGAATACGAGCTGGACAAGCCCTTGATCCGGTGGATCGAAGAGCAGGCCGAACGGACCCCGGACGCGATGGCCCTCCGGTTCGAAGGCCGGGAGCTGACCTACAGCGAGCTGGACCGTCAAGCGGAACAGCTGGCTATACGGCTCCGCAGAATGGGCGCTGGTCCGGACCGGTTCGTGGGCATCAGCGTGGAACGCTCGCTGGAGATGATGGTCGGGCTGCTGGGCATCTTAAAGTCCGGGGCAGCCTATGTTCCGCTGGACCCGTCCTATCCCCGGGAGCGGCTGGCTTTCATGCTGCAGGACGCTGGAGTGCCAATCCTGCTGACCCAGTCCCATCTATCCGCAGGACTGCCGGAGCATGCTGCGCAGATCGTGCTTCTTGACGGGCCAGAGGCCGTACCACCGGAAGAGCTTGCGGAAGAGGAGCCGGTGAAGTCGGCTGCCGTACCCAAGGATGCAGTGTATATGATCTACACCTCGGGTTCGACCGGTACCCCAAAGGGTGTGATCAATATCCAGGAAGCAGTGGTGAACCGCCTGCTGTGGATGCAGGATACCTTCCGCCTCACGCCGGAGGACCGGGTGATGCAGAAGACACCGATCAGCTTCGACGTGTCGGTATGGGAGCTGTTCTGGCCGCTGATGACCGGAGCCGGCATAATCATCGCAGCGCCGGAAGGGCATAAGGACCCGGATTACCTCCTGCGGCTGATCCGCGAGGAACAGGTGACGACGCTGCATTTCGTGCCGTCGATGCTGCAAATGTTCGTGGAGCAGCCCGGGGTGGAGAATACCGCAAGCCTGAAGCGGGTGATCTGCAGCGGGGAAGCTCTGCCTTATGAACTGCAGGAGCGGTATTTCATGCGGGTCGGTGCAGAGCTGTGGAATCTGTACGGCCCGACGGAAGCAGCGATTGACGTAACCTTCTGGAAGTGCAGCCCGGGAACAGGGACGAACGCCGTGCCGATCGGATATCCGGTGGCGAATACGCAGATGTACGTGCTGAACCGGGAGCTGCAGCCGGTGCCGGCGGGTGTCACGGGAGATTTGTACATCGGGGGCGTGCAGCTGGCCCGGGGATATCATGGCCGGGCGGATTTGACGAACGAGCGGTTCCTGCCGGACCCATTCCGCAGAGACGCGGGCGCGCGAATATATAAGACGGGGGATTGGGCCAGATACGGGCCGGATGGAAGACTGGAATACGCCGGACGGAGCGATGACCAGATCAAGCTGCGGGGATTTCGGATCGAGCTGGGGGAAATTGAAGCGGCGATGCTGAAGCACCCCGAGGTACTGGAAAGTGCCGTTGTTGTGCGGGAGGACGGACGTGCCGGGAAACGGCTGATCGGGTACTGGACATCGAAGAAGCCGGGAAGTATGAGTGCTGCAGAGCTGAGGAGCTTCCTGAAAGAGGAGCTGCCGGAGTACATGGTTCCGGCGGCGTGGATGGAAGTGGAGGCGATGCCGCTGACACCGAGCGGAAAGACGGATCGCCGTCAGCTGCCGATGCCGCAGGAGAGCAGACCGGAACTTGCGACAGGTTATGTCCCGCCGTCAAATGAGGCAGAGCGCAAGCTGGCCGGCATTTGGCAGGATGTGCTGGGCGTAGACCGGGTAGGCGTTAACGATAACTTTTTCACCTTGGGCGGTCATTCCATTATGGCAACACAGCTGGCGTCCTGGATAAGGGAATCTTTAGGGACCGAGATCTCGCTGAAAGCGATTTTTGAGCATCCGACAATCAGCGAGTTGTCACGTTACCTTGAGCGGCACAGCCAACCTTCTGCTTATGGCGAATCCTCTGAGAAGCTAGAAGGATTTAATGAAGGAAATGCTGTTGACCGCGACGCAGATTATCCGCTTTCTTTTGCTCAGCAGCGGTTATGGTTCCTGAATCACTATATGGAAGATAAAGCGGCCTACAATATTCCCGGCGCACTAAGGTTCAAGGGAAGCTTGAACCTACAAGCGCTTCGCAGCAGCCTGAACGAGATCATCAATCGTCACGAAAGTCTTCGCTCTGCTTTTCATGAGTTAAGCGGTATTCCTTTTGTTCAAATACGAGAATTGGTATGTCTGGAGCTTGATCCGCTGCCTTGTCCATATGCCAAGGAGGACCGGGAATCTGCGATTCAGCGGCTGGCTGCGGAGGAGGCAAGCAGACCCTTTGAGCTGTCCAGCGATCCACTCATCCGGGCGTCTTTGTTCCGTTTAGACACGGAAGATCATCTGTTTCTAGTTACGATGCACCATATTGTCTCGGACGGCTGGTCCTTAGCGATATTTACGCAAGAATTGTCCAAGCTCTACAATGCCTATTTGCAGCATAAGACTTCACCGTTGACACCGCTTCAATACCAATATTCACATTATGTACGCTGGCAGCGCCGCTATTCGGCAGAACCGCAATGGACAAGTCAACTGAATTACTGGAAAAAGAAGCTGCGGAGTCTTAAGCCTGTCCTGATGCTTCCTGCCGATTTCCCGCGTCCCGAGCAACAGAGGTTTAGAGGAAGTGTGCAGCGGTTTGGGCTGGATGCTGGATTGCTAGAATCATTACAGGAGCTGGGGCGTTCTGAGGGAGCTACCCTGT
The DNA here is from genome assembly GCF_054483875.1 of Paenibacillus sp. BAC0078. Classification (NCBI taxonomy): domain Bacteria; kingdom Bacillati; phylum Bacillota; class Bacilli; order Caryophanales; family Paenibacillaceae; genus Paenibacillus; species Paenibacillus sp. BAC0078. The sequence continues at coordinate 158,469 of NZ_JBTLRW010000001.1, read as the reverse complement.
TCATGACTCTTCTGGCGGCATTTAATATTTTGCTTGGCCGATATACGAATGAAGACGATATTGCAGTGGGGGTACCCGTCGCAGGCCGGAACCGGAAAGAGATAGAACCCATTATTGGCTTTTTTGCCAATACCCTGGTTCTGCGGACAGATCTGTCGGGGACACCTGACTTTAGACAGATGCTTCGCAAAGTCCGCGAGAGCTGCCTTGAAGCATACGATAATCAGGATGTTCCCTTCGAGAAGCTTGTGGAGATATTGCAGCCGGTACGGAATCCCATGTATTCCCCCTTGTTCCAGGTGATGTTCATTTTGCAGAATAACGAGCTTCCGGCTGTTAGGCTCGATCATATCATTACGGAGCCGGTCCAATATGACCAGGGCATTGCCAAGTTTGATTTAACGCTGACGTTCGAAGAAACAGCCAGCGGACTGGAAGGGAATTTCGAATATAACACTGATTTGTTTCGTCCGGATACGATAAACAGGATGGCGGGTTATTTCCAGGATCTGCTTCAGGCTGTAACAGAGCATCCAGACTGGAATATCCACACCTTGTCCATACCGCAAAAAGAAAATCCGCTGACAAGCGGAGAGCCGCAGTATGAAAAGGTACAGCCGTCAGCCGAAGGATTTATTGGGCTGTTTGAAGAGCAGGTACACCGGACACCGGATTCCGCAGCCATTGTATATGAAGGGCAGACGGTCTCCTATTCGGAATTGAACGGGCGTGCCGAGCTATTGGCTGTCAGGCTGCTGAAGGAAGGGATCGGGGAAGGTTGCCCCGTTGGTCTTTTTATGGAAAGATCGCCTGATTTTGCAGCGTCCTTCCTGGGGATATTGAAATCCGGAGCCTTCTGCGTCCCGATTGATGCTGAATGTTCAACTGAACGCATCAACGCGATAGCCGAAGACTCCGGTATGCAGCTGATTCTTACACAGCAGCATTTCAAAGAAAAGCTGCCGTCATTCCCGGGCCAAATCATCACCATTGACGATGCCAGGATAAACCGGACCGATTGCGGCATGGAAGACAGCCTGGAGTTTAACCTCAACCTGAAGCCTGAACAGCCGGCATGCCTGATCTACGCCTCCGGCAGCGGTTCAGCACCCCGGGGAGTTATTGTCACACATTCCTCCCTGGCTGTTCAAGCGAAACGGATGGAAGACTTGCTCAAGAAAGAGCTGACAGAAAAGCCTCTGCGGGCAGGATGGACCGGTTCTACTGAATCGGAGAGCCTTCTGATGCAGATGCAGTATCTTTTATATGGGCATACGCTGTATCCTGTCCGGCATGACATTCGTACAGAATCCGCCGAGATGCTAACTTTTGCAAGAAAACATGAAATCGAAGTATTTGCCTGTACGCCGCCTCAGCTGCGAATGCTGATCGGAGAGGGGCTGACACTTCAACGCCCAACCGCGCTGAAGACGATTTGTGTGATCGGTGAGCTACTGGACCAAACACTGTGGAGTCGCTTGGCGAAGAGCGAGGATATCCGTTTCTATCAAATCTTCGGCATGCCGGAGCAGGCGGGAGCAGCATTTGGATGCCGGATTGCAGATCACATTGAGCCTTGTCTGGGACAGCCTTTATATGATGTGAAGCCAGCCGTTCTGAACCGGTACAAGCAGCCAGTACCCTTAGGAGCAGCCGGAGAACTGTATTTTACCAAACCCGGTCCTGGGCCGCTGTATTGGAAAAACGCTGCTGTACATCATGCAGAAACGGGTTCACTGCAGGCTGAATGGTTCAGTTCCGGTGTTTGGGTCCGCAGACTGCCGGACGGTTCCATCCGCTACATAGGAACGATAGATGATGACGACGAATCCGAAGGTTTCCGCATGGAGAAAGAACCTGTTGAAGCTGTTTTGTATCGTCATCCTGCGGTCAGACAGGTGTGCCTGAAGAAAATTGACGCGGGTCCTGTCCCGGTGCTTGCAGTGTATCTGTCAGTTCACCAGGAGAGCGTAACGGCCTCCGAATTGAAAGAGTACATGCACATGAGGCTGCCGGGTCATTTGATCCCTCGTTATCTGGTTCTGCTTGACAACATTCCTTTAACCCATGGTGGCCAATATGACTTGACGAGCCTGCCTCATCCGGACACCACCAGCAACGCGGCTGAATGCAGCGCAGAACCAAGAAATGCGATTGATGAATTCATATTGAAATACTGGCGGGAGCTTCTTGGAGCACCTGATATGGGCATTCACGATCATTTCTTCGAATGGGGCGGCCATTCCCTGTTGGCTATGGAAGTGATATCTCAGGTCCGGGACGAGTTCGGCGTGCAACTTTCTGTTAAGACCTTGTTCGATTCACCTACCGTTGCCCGTTTGAGCAATGAAATCGAGCGTCTTCTCATCGAGGAAATCGAGAACATGGATGAAGAAGAAGCCCGCTTACTGCTGGAAGCCGAATAGGGACTAGATCGTAAAGGAGACTGGCAAAATGACAAGCTTTGACCCGCAAGACTCTCGTCTGTCCAAATTATCCGATGCCAAACTTGCGCTGCTGAGCAAAAGGATGAACCGGGGAGAGCATGAGCCGAGGAGGTCCCGTATTATACAACGGGCAGCCGAAGGTCCGGCTCCATTATCTTCTGCTCAATCCGGAATGTGGTTTATGAGCCAATATGACTCTTTAAGCTCGGAATACAATATGTGTGCTGCTGTAAGAATGACCGGGAATCTTCAAATCGCAGCCCTGGAGGAAAGTCTGTCAGCTATTGCCGGCAGGCATGCGGCGCTGCGTACTTCCTTTATCGAGCTGAATGGAGAACCTCAGCAGGTGATGGCCAGTGCGGTTAGTATCCCGCTTGAGATTATCGACCTCAGGGGAGAGAAAGAAGATTATGGAGAGGAAGCGGCGCTCAGCGCTGCCAAAGCGGATGCGCAGCAGCCATTTGATTTATCGGAAGCGCCGCTTCTGCGGACCAAGCTGTTTCTTACCGGCGGGAATACTTCGATTTTCTATATCAATATGCACCACATTATTTCAGATGGATGGTCCAAAGGGATTTTGATCCAGGAAATTATGTCCTGTTATAAAATCCTGGTGGACCAGGTGGCTGTAAGCTTGCCGGAGCTGCCGGTTCAATATGCGGATTATGCTTGGTGGGAACAAGAGTGGCTTCAATCAGAAGGTTACCGGAAGCAGCTGGAGTATTGGAAGAACCATTTACAAGGCCCGCATCCCGTTCTGCAATTACCGATGGAACGTAAATCTCCATTAGTCCCGGCTACTGGGGGAGGCATCTGTTCTTTTGAAATTCCAGCGGTATTAACCGCCAAGCTGCGGGAGTTCGGAACGAACGAAGGTGCCACACTGTTCATGACACTGCTGTCTGCGTTCAAGGCCCTGTTGTTCCGGTATACGGGACAGGAGAATTTGCTGATCGGTACGCCGGTGGCTAACCGGAACCATTCCGAGACTGCCAATCTGATCGGCTGCTTCGTGAATAGCCTCGTCATCCGTTCCAAAATCTCTGCAGCTTCAACCTTTCGGGAACTGGCCGGGGAGATCAAGCATACATGCCTGAACGCTTTTTCCAATCAGGAGGTTCCGTTTGAAAAGGTGCTCCAAGAACTCCATGTCAGCCGGTCCGCAGGAGTCTCTCCCTTATTCCAGGCCTTGTTCACGCTGCAAAATACGCCGAAACAGACCCTGGAGCTTCCGGGTCTAACGTTGGAATATCTGAACCTTCATAACGATACGGCCAAGTATAATCTGGTGTTGTCGGTCGAAGAAGAGGGAAGTGTTCTGAAAGGAACGCTGGAGTATCGCAGCGGACTGTTCGCTCCGGAGGACATCGAGCGCATGGCGGACCATCTGTTAAATATGATGAAAAGTGCGGTTGAAGCGCCAGACATTCCAATATCCCGGCTATCCATTATGAGTGAGGCAGAACTGGAGCGGACGATCAAGGAATACAGCGGAGGCGCGTCCGAAGCTCGGCTGCAGCATCACAATCTGGTTGAATGGTTTGAACAGCAAGCCTCACTGATGCCCGATCGCATTGCCCTAACTTTTAATGAAGCGGAGCTGACCTACCGGGAGCTTAATGAACAAGCTAACCGTGTCGCCCATTATCTGCTTCGCTCGGGGATACAGGCAGAACAATTCATCGGCCTATATATGGAACGGTCAATCGAAATGATCGTCGGTCTCATCGGCATCCTGAAAGCCGGCGGCGCCTATGTTCCGCTTGATCCAGCGCTGCCTGCCGACAGACTAAGCTATATGCTGCATGACAGCGGTCTGCAGACGATCATCACATCGCAAGGCCTTTCCGCTTCGCTTCCAGCGTATCAAGGCGCATGGATCGAGCTTGACGGGCCTGGAATGTTGCTGTCCGGAGAGCCGGCAGGTAATCCCAATTGTACCATCCCATCCGGTCATCTGGCCTATATGATCTATACGTCAGGTTCAACCGGACAGCCAAAAGGGGTTATGGTGGAGCACGGCAACGCTGTCCGGCTCTTTGAGACCACACAGTCCTACTTCACATTTAACGAAAAAGATGTGTGGACGCTGTTCCATTCCTATGCCTTTGATTTTTCCGTATGGGAAATTTGGGGCGCACTCCTGTACGGAGGCCGTCTTGTGATAGTGCCTTACTGGGTTAGTCGTTCACCGGAAGATTTCTACCGTACCCTGCTTCAAGAGCAGGTCACCGTCCTGAATCAGACACCTTCGGCTTTTCGTCAATTGCTGAAGGCTGAAGAATCGGGGTTTCCTGGCGCTGAGCTTGCACTGCGCTACATCGTTTTTGGCGGAGAGGCTCTGGACATGGATTCGCTTAAGCCGTGGTTTCAGCGTCATGGGGAACGTGCTGCCCAATTGGTCAACATGTACGGGATAACGGAGACAACGGTTCATACGACGCTTTACCCGATTAGCAGTTCGGATACAAATACACACAGTGGAAGTATCATCGGCCGCCCGCTGGGCGATCTTTCCATCTATGTGTTGAACGAGCATTTGCAGCCCGTACCCGTAGGCATTCCGGGAGAAATGTATGTCGGCGGCGCCGGGGTCACCCGAGGGTATTGGAAAAAAGCAGAATTGACTGCGGACCGGTTTATACCTCATCCCTACGTTCCCGGAGAGCGGCTTTATAAAACAGGGGATTTAGCCCGTTTTCAGTCCGGCGGGGACCTCGAATATATCGGCCGGATCGACCATCAGGTCAAAATCAACGGCTTCCGCATTGAGCTGGGAGAAATTGAGGCTGTATTGAAACAGGTTCCAGAGATCGGCGAAGCGGTTGTGACCATTAGAGAGGAGCAGGGGCTCTCCGCACTGAAGCGCCTGGAGGCGTATTTGGTCAAGAACCCTGGAAGGGAGCTGAATCTTCAGGCTATCCGGGTTTACTTAGGGCAAAAACTGCCGAATTACATGATTCCTGCCGCATTCTATGAACTGGATGCCATTCCGCTTACCCATAACGGGAAAGCAGATCTAAAGACTATTCTGTCCATGAATGTACAGCAGGTGGACGGGAACAGCAGATTCTGCGCTCCAAGGACCGGGGAAGAACGGCAGCTGTGCTCGATATGGCAGAAGGTACTCGGTGTTGATTCCATAGGGATTGATGATAACTTCTTCGAACTTGGCGGCGATTCGATCCGGGCTATTCGCGTAAGAGCGGAGGCTCAGCAGCTGGGGATTCTGTTCACGATTCAGCAGCTGTTCGAGCTTCAGACGATCCGTATGCTGGCTGCAGCTCTCAAGCCGGAAGTACAAATCTTACATGAAGCTACAACACGTACGGCATTTCACGGTCTCTCTGAATCGGACCGGTCCAAAATGCCGGACAGTGTCATCGACGCTTATCCGCTGAGCAGGCTCCAATCCGGCATGTTATTTCATTCGGTCCTGCATCCAAACGGCAGCTCCATTTATCACAACATCACCAGCATCACCTTGAAGGGACAGCTCGAATTCGCAGCACTCGACAGGGCAGTTCAAAAGGTGGTTTCACAGCATCGTGTACTGCGGACTTCCTTTGACCTGACTTCCTACAGTGTTCCGCTGCAGCTGGTACACGGGTGGGCTCAAGTCGGAGTGAACATGGACGACCTGCGCGGCATGTCCGGGAGGGAACAGGAAGCCGCGTTAAATAGCTGGCATGAAACGGAACGCAGAACTTCTTTTGACTGGACCTCATTTCCGTTGTTCAGAATTCATATTCATCTTTTGACCGAAGATACATTCCAGTTCACGCTCACCGAGCACCATGCCATCCTGGACGGGTGGAGTGTAGCCTCGATGCTGACCGAGTTATTCGGCTACTATAACGATTATATTTTGCAGCGGGAGTCCATGCAGGAAACCGCACTGTCCATTGAATACTCCGACTATGTGGAGATGGAACAGCTGACCTTGGAAGACGAGGGTACCCGAAGATTTTGGGAGGAATACCTGTCAGAAGCGGCTTATAACCGATTGCCTGGTGCTACAGGGACCGGTAAGAACGGTCTGCGGGAAATCGCAATGGACTCCGCTGAATATACTGTTCCGTCTGAGCTTTTTAACGGTGCCAAGCAGCTGGCGGTAATGGCTTCAGTCCCGCTCAAGAGCGTACTTCTCGCCAGCCATCTGTATGTTCTGCGAACGTTATGCAACGAACCCGATTTGGTCACAGGTCTCGTTGCCAACTGCCGTCCGGAAGAGTTGTCCGGAGATCAGGTACTCGGATTGTTCCTTAATACACTTCCTCTGCGGCTGCAGTTGAAGGATACAAGCTGGCTGGAACTGGTGAAGGATACCTTTAAAACAGAAATGGAAGTCTGGCCGTACCGGCGTCTTCCCCTGGACGAAATCCAAAAAATCGCAGCTGAGGGGCAGCCGCTGTTTGATAGCGTATTTAACTTTACCGATTTCCATATTTATCAATCCTTCGCCGGGTCCGAAGATTTGAGCGTTCTGAACGCGGCGGACACAGCTTATACCAACTTTGATTGGATGATCCAATTTAATCTCGACCCGAGATCATCGGAGCTCAAATTGATTTTGCAGTGGAACACTTCCCGCTTCAGCAAGGAGCAAATGGTGCAATTCAAGGAATATTACTTGCGGACTCTGGAATCAATGACTCGGGAACCCTTGACCAGTTATTCGGCGTTTACTCCTCTCCCGGCGGACGAACGGAGAAAGATCCTAACAGAATGGAACGCTACACAGTGTGAATACGAGCTGGACAAGCCCTTGATCCGGTGGATCGAAGAGCAGGCCGAACGGACCCCGGACGCGATGGCCCTCCGGTTCGAAGGCCGGGAGCTGACCTACAGCGAGCTGAACCGTCAAGCGGAACAGCTGGCTATACGGCTCCGCAGAATGGGCGCTGGTCCGGACCGGTTCGTGGGCATCAGCGTGGAACGCTCTCTTGAGATGATGGTCGGGCTGCTGGGCATTTTAAAGTCCGGGGCAGCCTATGTTCCGCTGGACCCGTCCTATCCCCGGGAGCGGCTGGCTTTCATGCTGCAGGACGCTGGAGTGCCAATCCTGCTGACCCAGTCCCATCTATCCGCAGGACTGCCGGAGCATGCTGCGCAGATCGTGCTTCTTGACGGGCCAGAGGCCGTACCACCGGAAGAGCTTGCGGAAGAGGAGCCAGTGAAGTCGGCTGCCGGACCGAAGGATGCAGTGTATATGATCTACACCTCGGGTTCGACCGGCACCCCCAAGGGTGTGATCAATATCCAGGAAGCGGTGGTGAACCGCCTGCTGTGGATGCAGGATACCTTCCGCCTCACGCCCGAAGACCGGGTGATGCAGAAGACACCGATCAGCTTCGACGTGTCGGTATGGGAGCTGTTCTGGCCGCTGATGACCGGAGCCGGCATAATCATCGCAGCGCCGGAAGGGCATAAGGACCCGAATTACCTCCTGCGGCTGATCCGCGAGGAACAGGTGACGACGCTGCACTTCGTGCCGTCGATGCTGCAAATGTTCGTGGAGCAGCCCGGGGTGGAGAATACCGCAAGCCTGAAGCGGGTGATCTGCAGCGGGGAAGCTCTGCCTTATGAACTGCAGGAGCGGTATTTCATGCGGGTCGGTGCAGAGCTGTGGAATCTGTACGGCCCGACGGAAGCAGCGATTGACGTAACCTTCTGGAAGTGCAGCCCGGGAACAGGGACGAGCAACGTACCGATTGGATATCCGGTGGCGAATACGCAGATGTACGTGCTGAACCGGGAGCTGCAGCCGGTGCCGGCGGGTGTCACGGGAGATTTGTACATCGGGGGCGTGCAGCTGGCCCGGGGATATCACGGCCGGGCGGATTTGACGAACGAGCGGTTCCTGCCGGACCCATTCCGTAGAGAAGCAGGCGCGCGAATATATAAGACGGGGGATTGGGCCAGATACGGGCCGGATGGAAGACTGGAATACGCCGGACGGAGCGATGACCAGATCAAGCTGCGGGGATTCCGGATCGAGCTTGGGGAGATTGAAGCAGCGATGCTGAAGCACCCTGAGGTACTGAAAAGTGCCGTTGTTGTGCGGGAGGACGGACGTGCCGGGAAACGGCTGATCGGGTACTGGACCTCGAAGAAGCCGGGAAGTGTGAGTGCAGCGGAGCTGCGGAGCTACCTGAAAGACGAGCTGCCAGAATACATGGTTCCGGCGGCGTGGGTGGAAGTGGAGGCGATGCCGCTGACACCGAGCGGAAAGACGGACCGCCGTCAGCTGCCGATGCCGCAGGAGAGCAGACCGGAACTTGCGACAGGTTATGTCCCGCCATCAAATGAGGCAGAGCGCAAGCTGGCTGGCATTTGGCAGGATGTGCTGGGCGTTGACCGGGTAGGCGTTAACGATAACTTTTTCACCTTGGGCGGAGATTCGATCCGAAGCATTTCAGTATTATCGAAGGCCACAACCGCTGGAATTTTCTTTACGCTGCAGCAGCTCTTTGAATTCCCTACGATTTCAGCGCTGCTGAACCAGATTGAAGCCAATACCGCACAGATCATTGAAGAGAGAGCCGTCGAGCCCTTCGCGCTGCTGGCGCCTGCCGATGCCGTCAAATTGAAAAGCCTTGGAGTTGAGGATGCTTACCCATTGACTGCTCTTCAGGCTGGGCTTGTCTATCATAGCCAGTTATATCCGAATACTGCTGTGTATCACGATATCATGAGCTTCACGATCAAGGGGCGTTTTGACGAAGAGGCTTTTAAGCAGGCAATTCGAAATCTGTCGGGGCGGCATTCCATTCTTCGGACAACCTTTGATCTGGCCTCTTATAGCGAGCCGGTTCAGCTGGTCCATCTGCAGATGGACGAGGCACTGATCATTGTGGATCTCACCAGGGTATCTGAAGTAGAACGGAAAGAAGCGCTGCATCGGTTCAAGGAGAGTGAGCGGCAGCTACAATTCGATTGGAGCAAGCCGCTGGTTCGTTTCTTCGTGCATGTGCTGGGAGACGACGAATATTGTGCAACCCTTAGTTTCCACGATTCCATGCTTGACGGCTGGAGTGTTAACGCCCTGATCACCGAACTGTTCACAGACTATATCAAACGGATCACCGGTGCGGCTACTTCCGTAAGCGCTCCGTCTGTTCCTTTCCGTGAATATGTGGCTTTGGAGAGACAGGCGGCCGCCACTGATGAGGCTAAGCAATTCTGGCTGGACGAATTAGAGGGTATGACCTTTAGCCCGGTCCCGCGGATTACTGCCTTACCTAATGCAGCCGGCAGGTTTACGATCCGGTACTGGAAGGCGGATATCCCGCAGCATGTTTCGGATAAGCTTATCCAACTGGCCGAGGACATGGGGGTTCCGCTAAAAAGCATTCTGCTAGCCGTACACATGAGAGTTATGGGCCTGCTGGGCGGTACGGAAGATGTGCTGACGGGGCTTGAGCACAATGGAAGACCAGAAGCGGACCAGGCTGAGAGCATGCTGGGCTTGTTCTTGAATACCATTCCGTTCAGGTTAAATCTCAATGTGGAAGAAGACTCATGGGAATCGCTGATACGGGAAGCTTTCCGTACAGAGACCACTCTGCTCCCCTACCGTCGTTATCCCATGGCTCAGATCCAAAGGGATCAGGGAGGTCAGCCTTTATTTGAGACGGTCTTTAACTATACCCACTTCCACGTGGCTGAGGAGCTGCTCAGGCTGCCTGAGCTTGAATTGACCGATATGGATGCGGTGCTTGAAACCGACTTTCCGCTTCGCGCAGAGTTCTCCCGCGATATTGCCTCCGGCCATGTCCGTTTTGAGCTGCACTATAACGCCAGCATCCTGTCTGAGAGACAGGTCCGCGAAGTGGCAGGCTATTACCAAAAAGCATTCGATTGCTTGCTCAGTAGCCGTCATGCCCGTTATCTGCATCAGGATCTGTTGTCCGAGGAGGAGAAAGAGCTGCTTTTGTACCGGTGGAACCGGAGCAAATCTTCACAGGATCCTTCGTTACCGGATGTATCGTTCCCTCAGCTATTTGAAGAGAGAGCAGCGAATTGGCCGAACCGGATTGCTGCGAGTGACCGGGATCAGAGCATCAGTTACTTCGAGCTGAATACCCGCTCAAATGAGGCTGCCCGGGAGCTGATCGCTAGGGGCGCGGGTCCAGGCGTATGTATTGCTGTACTCGGCCAGCGTAATCTGAATTTCTTGATTACCTTAATCGCCGTTCTAAAATCCGGAGGCGTCTATGTTCCGCTCGACCCGCATTATCCTGAAGAGCGGATTGCAGATATGGTGGACATTAGCTGCAGCAGGCTGGTGATCACATCGGATGAGTATGCGGAACCGTTTGAGCGGATGATGGATACCCGAAATTCGGGTCAATTATGCGAGATTGTTACGATGACAGAGCTGCTTCAGGCAGAACACGCTGCGGATTCTCCCGGCATGTACCCCGGCAAGGACCAGCTGGCCTATATTATTTTTACGTCGGGGTCAACAGGCCGGCCGAAAGGGGCAATGGTCGAGCACAAAGGAATGATGAATCATCTGTTCGCCAAAATAACCGATCTTCAGCTGACCGAAGGTGATAGGATCGCCCAAAATGCATCACAATGCTTCGATATTTCCGTGTGGCAATTCTTGTCCGGGCTTTTGGTTGGCGGAAGCGTGCATATCTGCGAGGACGAGCTTGTCTATAACGCAGCCGCCATGCTGCAGGTCATTGAACGCAAAGAAATTACCATTCTGGAAATGGTGCCTTCGGTGATCCGGACGATGCTGGATCAAACCGGCCGGATGGAGAAAGCGCCTGAATTGCCTCATCTCCGCTGGATGATCCCTACCGGAGAAGCTCTTCCCCCGGATTTGGTTAGGCAGTGGTTCGGGCAATATTCCCATGTTCCAATGATGAATGCCTACGGACCGACGGAGTGCTCCGACGATGTTACACATTATCCGATTTACGAAGAACCGGCTAACCCGTGGAACATTGTCCCGATCGGACGTCCGGTCCGTGGCATGGCAATGTATGTGCTGGACAGCCACCTGAGGCCAGTACCCCTTGGAGTACCCGGTGAGCTGTATGTAGGCGGGGTTGGTGTGGGAAGAGGATATGTCGGTAATCCCGAAAAAACGTCCGAGGTCTTTCTGGACAACCCGTTTGATGTTTCTTTGGGTGCCAGGCTGTACAAAACCGGCGATCTGGTCCGTTACCTTGAGGATGGAAATCTGGTATTCCTCGGGCGCGTGGATCACCAGGTGAAAATCCGCGGTCATCGCATCGAAATCGGGGAGATCGAGACCGTTCTCGGGCGCCATTCGGGAATTCGGGAGAGCGTCGTAGTCGCTCTGGACAAGATTTCCCATGAAAAATATCTGGCCGGTTATATCGTTACAAAGCCTGGATTAGAGTTGTCAGCCAAGGAGCTGCGTTCCTATCTGAGAGCCCAGCTGCCCGATTACTGCATTCCATCTTATCTATTGCTCATAGATGCGATTCCGTTAACGTCAAACGGCAAGGTTGACCGGAAAAAGCTGCCCCTCCCTAGTGAGCGTCAGGAGTCAAATGACGAGCCCGTTCTGCTTCCAGAGAATGCTCTCCAGCAGTCCATTGCCGCCGTGTGGCAGGATGTACTCCAAAGGGAAACAGTCGGAATCGACGAGCATTTCTTTGAAATCGGCGGGGATTCGCTCCGGTTAATGCAAGTTCACAGCAGGCTTGAGCAGACACTGGGCTGTACGATAGCGATTGCTGATTTATTTCAGTATCCTACCATCAAATCGCTGGCTGTGCTGCTCCATGACTCGGCTAAGCAAGACAAACGCAACCGGGAAGAATTATCCGGGACCATGGAACGGGTCAGCCAGCGCAAGGAAAAGATGAAGAAGCGGAGACAAGCCCGCGATCCACATGAGTAATCCGGAGGGGAGAGATTCAGATGAATTACGAGACAGAGCAGGATAATGCCATTGCGGTTGTGGGGATGTCCATCCGGTTTCCCGGCGCTGGAACCATAGAGGAGTTCTGGAATAATCTCCGAAGCGGAGTCGAGTCGGTTACCTTTTTTACAGAAGAGGAGCTGGAGAAGAGCGGAATTCCTTCTTCGGTCTATAAGCTCGACAATTATGTTTCCGCCAAGCCGGTATTACAAGATATTGATCTTTTCGATGCAGAATTTTTTCAATTCACCCCGAAGGAAGCCAGCTTGATGGATCCTCAGCAGCGGCTGTTTCTGGAATGCGCCTGGGAAGCGCTGGAGTCGGCAGGGTACCATGGAGAAGATTATCCTGGCCCGATCGGTGTTTTTGGCGGTGTTGGAGAAAGCACCTATTTCTTATTTCATATTTTCAGCCGGCCGGATCTGTTGGAACAGTTAGGGAAGATGCAGAGCAAGCTCTTTAATGACAAGGATTTTTTGAGCACGCGCGTGTCCTACAAACTGAATCTTCAAGGTCCCAGCATGACCGTACAGACTGCATGCTCTACCGCGCTGGTGAATGTTCATTTAGCCTGCCAAAGCTTGCTTAACGGGGAGAGCGACATGGCTCTTGCCGGGGCTGCCTCTATTGCCATGCCCAATCATTCCGGATATCTCTATGAAGAAGGCAATATTTATTCCGATGACGGACATTGCCGTGCGTTCGATAAAGACTCGGGCGGTACCATTTTCGGAGACGGTGTTGGGATTGTGCTGCTCAAACGTCTGGAGGATGCCCTGAAGGACGGAGATACCATCCATGCTGTCATTAAGGGATCCGCGATGAATAACGACGGAAGCATGAAGATTGGCTTCACAGCCCCCAGCACCAGAGGACAAGCTAAAGTTATTGCGGAGGCGCTCAGCATGGCAGAGACACCTCCGGAAACGATCGGCTATATCGAAACCCACGGGACCGGAACCAAGCTGGGGGATATGATCGAGATTGAAGCGCTGAAGCAGTGCTATGACCAGCCGGACGGCGGCAAAATTGTGCTTGGATCGGTTAAGACCAACGTGGGCCATCTGAATACAGCTGCAGGGATTGCAGGTCTTGTAAAAACGATACTGATCCTGAAGCACGGCCAGATTCCGCCAACGCTACATTTCTCCGCGCCTAATCCCCGACTGGGGCTGGAGGATTCCTGTTTCGATATCAATACCTCATTAGTAAACTGGGAATCCCGTAACGAGCCGCGGAGAGCTTCGGTCAGTTCCTTTGGCGTTGGAGGAACCAATGTCCACCTTGTGCTGGAGGAAGCTCAGCCGCTGCATGCTTTGGAGGAGCAGGAAGGCTGGCAGGTGCTGCCTTTTTCCGCTAAGACACCCGGTGCATTGGAACAGATGACCGAAAATTTACAATCGTATCTGGCTCGAAACGAAACAGCACAATTATCCGATGTAGCCTACACGCTCCAGTTCGGAAGAAAGGCGTTCGCAAACCGCAGACTGCTTGTCTGCTCTGGAAGGGACGAAGCCATTGATCTGCTTCAGCATCCGGAAGACAAGCGCGTCGGAACCCTTTTGCATCAATCGCCGATCGCTGCCTCTCAGCCTTATGCAAGCATCTTCATGTTTCCAAGTATTGGTGGGGAGTACTTTGGCATTGGAAGAGAATTATTCGAGACCTTTCCGGTTGTAAAAAGAGAAGTGGAGCGCTGTAACGTTCTCTTTAGCTCTCATCTCGGAATAGATGTTAGGGCAGTCATTGCTTCGGATGGAAGCAGAGAGGAACCGCATGAGCACCGGCTGGACTCCTTATACAGCCTGCCTGTGAATTTTACAATGGAATATGCTCTTGCTTCTCTTCTCCTCTCCTGGGGGATTCAGCCAGCAGCTGTTATCGGTTGCGGAACAGGAGAATACGCGGCAGCTTGTGTCTCCGGCATACTCAGTTTGGAGAATGCAGTCGCGTTGGTATCCGCCCGTGTCAGGCTGATGCTTACAGCCGAAGCAACATCTTCATCCCTAGAAGAACCGGAGCCTGGCATAACCGCGTTCAAGCGAACAGTGGATAACCTTGAGTTCCAGACGCCGCACCTTGCTTTTGTCTCCTCTGTAACCGGCACTTGGATTTCTGAAGCTGAAGCTTCAGATCCAAGCTATTGGCTTCGGCATTTGCAGAGCCCTGAACAATTTGAGGCAGGAATTCAGCAAATCAAACGTCATGGCTCCAGATTCCTGTTCAGCGAAGTCGGGCCTCTCCAGGTTCTAGGCGCGAGTGTGCAGCGCATGTTCACAGCACAAGGCCAGACCGCTTATACATTCAGCACGTTAAAAAGGATTCATCAGGAGCAATCCGAAGTGTCAATGCTCCTATATCTTGGCGGAATGCACTGGGTCTGCGGTCAAACGATAAATTGGAAGGAAATGCGCCTGGATCAGGGGCCTGGCCGCCGCATTCCGCTGCCTACGTATCCGTTCGAGAGAAAACGTCACTGGATCGAACCTGATTTGTCTGCGGTATTCGGAGGGGAAAGGGATGGCATGATTCAACATCCACCGGGAATGAACGAAGCCGAGGATAACGCTGGCAGTCCCGCGGAGACAACAAAGGAGGAGCAGACAACACTTATCATCGCCGGGATTTTCGAGGATATTCTCGGTGTGGAGCGGCCGGGTCCGCAGGATAACTTCTTTGCACTTGGCGGAAATTCACTTGTTGCCGCACAATTTTTATCCAAGATTAATCATACCTTTCAGTCTCATTTCTCGATGGAACTGATTTTCATGGCCCCGACTGTACAGGGGATTGCAGCCGAGGTCAACCGCTTGCGTAGCGAGCAGTTGCAAGACCAGGAGACACCTGTACATCATCCGGTGCCGGTATCCAGCGCACCAGACGATATTCATCTGGATCCGCAAGTGGCTGACAGCATTCGGACTCTTGTTGGCCTTTCCAGGCTTGAGACCTTGGAAACTGCAGATGACAGGATCTTCCTGACAGGTGCTACAGGGTTCATCGGGTCACACGTGCTATATGAGCTGCTTCGAGAAACCCGAAGCAATATCTACTGCCTTGTCCGGGCTTTGACGCCACAGGAAGCGATGGAACGGATCTCATCTGTTATGCAGCGCTACTTGATTTGGACGGAGGACCATCGAGACCGCATTATTCCGGTACTGGGGAATTTGGATGAGGAAAGGCTGGGAATAAGCGAAGAGCAATTTGCCGATATCGCTGGCACAACGTCGGTCATTTACCATATGGCTGCTTGGGTGAACTGGATCTATCCTTATTCCGAGCTGAGAGCCGCGAATGTTCTCGGTACTAAAGAAATTATCCGGCTCGCTTCTTACAGCCGTCTGAAGCCTGTACACTTTATGTCTTCTGTTGCCGTGTTTGATTCCCAGGAGCTGCCTCTGACCCGGGTATGTTATGAGAATGAAGACATCGGGCATTTGCGCACCTTCCAGACCGGTTACGCGGAATCCAAATGGGCTTCCGAGCAGCTGCTGCTTGAAGCCCGGGCTTGCGGTCTTCCCGTTTCTATTTTCCGGTCGGCCTATGTAACGGGAAGCAGTCTGAATGGAATAAGCAATATCAATGATTTTGTCTTCCGCATGGTAAAAGGGTGTATACAGATCGGGGCTGCCCCATACACCGATTTGTATGTCAATGTAACGCCTGTCGATTTTGTGGCCCGATCTATCGTCTTATTGTCCCGGCAAGGAGATGGCTGTCAGCCTATTTATCATATTACCAATCCGGAAACCGAAACCTGGCTTTCATTGCTGGAATGGATTCAAAGTTATGGATATGTACTCGATCTGATCCCGGTTAATGATTGGAACGACAAGCTGGAACAAGCCATTCGGGAATCCAAAGACAATGCGCTGACTCCTTTTTTATTCTATTTTGCTCCCGAGAAAGAGCCGCATACACCCGGTCAGAAGATTCCTGTACAGGGCAAAATGTACGATATGCAGAATACGGCGGAGAGACTTACAGCCAATTCCATCCTATGCCCAAAAGTAGACGCTTCCCTATTGACCCGATATTTTGACTATCTGGTGGATTGCGGGTTCCTGGTAAGTCCGTTCGCTGCAAGACTATAGCCCATAGAAAGCAGGTTGTTCATATGATCTATTCATCGGTAATTGATCTGATCGGAAGTACACCCGTTGTCGCTTTGCATACAATCGCTCCTTCAGAAGGTGCGCAGGTTTTTGTCAAAATCGAGGGCTTTAACCCAGGGGGGAGTATGAAGGACCGAACCGCCTTTAATATTATCCGGCAAGCTGAAGCCAGTGGAGATTTACAGCCGGGCGGGGTTATCGTTGAATCATCATCAGGTAATTTAGCGATCGGACTAGCCATGATTGCCCGTATCAAAGGCTATCGGATGATTGCCGTAGTCGATCCCAAAATCAACCGTGTAAATCTCAGAATTCTGCAAGCCTATGGGGCGGAGATCAGAATGGTTAATCATCCGGATCAGAATGGTAATTATTTGGCTGCCAGACTTGAACTGGTCCAATCACTGAGTGAACAGCTGGAGCATGTATACTGGCCTAATCAATATAATAATCCCGCAAATCCAGAAGCGCACCGGTTAGGAACGGCCCGGGAAATCTTTCAGGATTTCGGCCAGGATTTGGATTGGGTAGTAACTCCAGTTGGAACAGCAGGGCTGTCAACAGGTTGCAGTATGGGGTTAAAGGAGCTCATTCCGGATATAAAGGTTATGGCTGTAGATGCAGAAGGGTCTGTTATCTTCGGGAAACCTCCCGGACCCAGACTCCAGGTTGGGCTTGGAGCAGCGGTTGTCCCTGGCAATTTGCGGCCAGAGCTTTTTGATCAGGTTGTTCACGTCACAGACCGGGAAGCATTTCAAATGACACGCAGGCTTGCGCTGGAAGAAGGGATCTTGGCGGGAGGGTCCTCAGGATCCGCCGTCCATGCAGGTATCCAATTAGCCAAATCTTTACCTCCCAGTCAAAAGGTGCTCATCATTCTTCCAGACCGTGGCGAACGATATTACGATACGATCTTCTCGGATGCTTGGTTAGAAGAACACGACATCTTAATGGATGAAGACATCATGGATCGGTACGTACATTTCCATCTATAATCCCTGAAATGAGGATTTCTCAATGAATAAACTTCATCTGAACATAAAGGTCCGGCTTGCTGAATCATTTTTTTCATCGTTCATCACGTTTATGTTTCTGCCATTTATGGCGATTTATTTTGCCAAATATTTTGGTGAGACGCTTGCTGGTATTCTGGTAGCGGTGATTACGGTAGTCGGTTTGGTATCAAGCCTGTACGGAGGACAGCTTGCCGACAAACTGGGAAGAAAAAAGATCATGCTATTATCCGAGGTGCTCCGGTTTGTCGCCTTATTCTTGTTAATTTTTTGCAATTCCCCCTGGCAAACATGGCCAAGCCTTACTTTTGTTTTGATGATCCTGCTTAACATTGGAAGCGGACTTGCTCTTCCGGCGGCCCAAGCGATGGTGGTCGATGTTAGTACACCGGACAACCGGAAGCTAATTTATCGTCTGGAATATTGGTCCTCGAATTTGGCTTTAGCCATCGGTGTCGGGCTGGGAGGCGTGTTATTTTCGAACCATTTGTTCGAACTATTGATTATCGCGGCTGCCGGCTCGCTGCTTTCATTTATTATCGTGAAATTTTTCATACAGGAGACCTTCTTCACAGAGTTTAAGGAACGTGTACACCTGCGCAAGTTATATCACGATTATAAAATTACCTGGCACGACAAATTGTTTATGATCTACATTCTGGCCTCGACATTGGCATTATCATTGGAATTCCAGGTAATGAATTATACAGGTGTACGGTTATCCAATAGTACGGATCAGTTTAGCTTGTGGAATACGGACCGCTTTCAGTTCTCATTAGGTGGTGTGGAGCTGTTTGGGCTGTTGCGTTCAGAGAATGCGGTTATTGTAATCCTGTTCTCATTGACAGTGGGTTTATTAAGCAGAATTATTAAGGATCGGTGGCTGCTCATATTAGGGGTTCTTATAAACGCAGTAGGCTATTATTTTATTGCGATTGGCAACAATGCCTGGCTGTTATTGGCGATGATGATTCCTGCAACGATTGGAGAATTGATGTTTTATCCGGTAAAACAAACCTATCTGGCAGATATTGCACCTGCGGAGAGCCGTAGCGTATATATGGCGGTCAATAGCCTGGTTGGCAGAGCCGCCACGATGCTGGGCGGAGCAGCGATTACGATTGGTCATTGGCTTCCAGTGTGGCTAATGGGATTGCTTTTTCTTGGTACAGGAGTTATTGCGGCCTGGTTATTTGTAATCTTTATGAGCAGAATGGAGGAGAAGGCCGCGCCGCTAGATCCTACAACAAGCCCCACACTTATGCAGTAACTCGAAAGACGAAGTGGCAGAGAAAGGAGGCGACAAGTGAATAAAGAACAAGCAGTTAAACTTTTTTGTATCCCTTATGCAGGCGGGCTTGCGTCGGCTTACAACAGTTGGAGACATTATTTACGACCTGACATAGAGCTGTGCCCGCTCGAATTATCCGGGAGGGGAAGACGCTTCGGAGAACCTCTATCTACGGATGTATCCGAGACCGTTCGTGATCTGTTGGAACAAGTGAAGCCGGAATTGAATGGGGGACCATTTACCGTACTTGGTCATAGTCTAGGAGCGATACTTGCCTATGAGCTCGTCAAAATGATACATAATGAGCTGCAGCTGGATCCGGTCCATGTGTTTTTTTCCGGAAGATCCCCTTTGCATCTTGCAGGAGGAGGCAGTCGGCACCTTCTTCCCGATGACGAGTTCTTGGACTATCTTGTAGGTCTCGGCGGGATTTCTCTTGAACTTCAGCAACATGATGATCTGCTTAAGCTGTTCCTGCCAATTATCAGGTCCGATATGCAGATGGTTGAGAATTACCGCCTGACTGTTGATAAGATTACCCCTGTACAATCTAATCTTTCTGTCTTGTTCGGTCAGGAGGATACGATTGATAATCTCAAGCAGTTAGAGCATTGGACGCTGTACAGCGAGGCAGATTGTAGAATTCAAGGATTTCCCGGGGGACATTTTTTTGTTACCCAAAATGCTTCGGAAGTGGTTGCTTTTATCAATAAGACATTGCAAGTATAAAGTGAAAGCCAGTGCTGTTTATTCTTTGGACAGTCAGCACTGGTTTTTGTTATGACTACTTTGGCTGTACGAGGCAGTACAAACTCGATTAAGGATAAAGGCAATATAGGAAAAGAAACATTATATAATTACGTAAAATATAAATTTGACGAATAATTGGTGATGAGATATATTATAGCCATGGAGGCTGTTATACATATGGATAAACAGATGAAGCTACATTACATACAACGCATTGATGAGAAACTGTCCGATCTTCCTTGGTTCGTAACAGAATTTATAGATAGCAAGAAACGAAAACTTTCTCCCACGACACTTTTGAACTATTGCCATGATTATATTATCTTTTTTGACTGGCTTGTTGTGGAGAACCTGACTTCCACAAGTCGAACAGAAATCAATCTGGAAGCACTAGAGTCATTAACCGTCCGTGAAGTTGAGAATTTTTTGTCTTTCCTGGAGTATCAATTGGGGAACACTAAACTGACGGTAAATCGTAAATTATCATCTCTAAAGTCCTTATTTGATTATCTACAGAACAAAGCTGAGACAACTGACCTGAAGCCTTATATACAGCGGAATGTGATGGCTAAAATGGATTTAAATGCGGTTAAGGAAAGCCAGGAAACCATCGCGAACCGTATCGAGGGAAAAATTCTCAGAGAAGATGATTTTGAAGCGTTTAGACAATTTGTGGCGCATGATTTTGGAGAAAAGAATAAAGAAAACAAACGAATTTATAATTTCCATCAATTCAATCGTGAACGGGATACAGCCATTGTTTCACTTATTTTGGGTTCCGGACTTAGACTATCAGAGGTTGCAGGGATTAACCTGGAAGACATAGATATGAATAAAGCTATAGTACGTGTTATACGCAAAGGCAATAAAGAGCAATATGTGTATTTCAGCAAGCAAGCATTATTGGACTTAGAAAGTTATCTGCAGATCAGAGAATCAAGATATACACCTGAAAAGCTTGAAAGCTTCTTGTTCATGGCAGCTCCCATAGGCCGCAAAGGAAAAAGCCGGCGTTTGACAGGCCGATCCATCGAAAAGTTAATTGAAAAATACGCAACAGCTTTTGGGAAACCATCCTTAACCGTACATTCACTAAGGCATTCCTTTGCAACGCGGTATCACTTGGAGAATAACGATGTACCCAGATTGAAGAATCAATTAGGACATTCATCCATTCAAACAACGATGATATACACACACTTAACAGATGAAGAGATGCGTAATGCTGTGAACAATATGGATCGTTAAACATCGTTAAACCTAAGGCGTTACGGGTTTTCTCAAGGACATCTTCACAAAACCCGTATTTTGTACATATGTCTATGTATTATTTATACCCTTTGTCACCACTGGACAATAGCCGGCATGCCCCCGGGAAAATATAAAGCCATTATGATTCAAAAAAAGCCTGCGAACGAAGAACGCTGGCTGTGTAAGGGCCAGTGTTCATCGTAGCAGGCAAGGAGTTGTGTGTACGAAGCTTAGTATCTTTTCTATATCCAAAATCCGGTATAGCTAAATAGTTGGATTAGTCAGAATTTATCAATCTTGTACCAGAATATGGGTAGCGGAAACCATCCTACGGGCGCATTAACTCCCATATAACGACTGTGCTGTGTAAGCAGAAGCGCCTGAGCCTGCTGCTTGTTAAGGACAACTGCACCCGGCTTAGCAGACCGCTCGACAGTCACGCCACCCGCATCCGCTCGCGCAGTAACCGGCTGACCGTCCATAACTGCGGAGAATTCCCCCTGGACAATCCCTGTCGTCTTGAACTTAAGCGTCAGATAAGCCTTCAATACATTGGCGAAATCCAGAATATGATACATATCAGAGGTCTCGATAACATAGTCGTCAGCAATGCTGCCAAGAGCCGTATTCAGAGAAATGTCATACTCCGGCGTGTAAATCGTTATCCGCTCTGCTCTGCTATATCCCCTATACGCCTTGAGAGTCCGCGAAATATCGTCCGCATCTCCCATCGCGAATTCAGATATTTCATCGCCTGCTTCGTTTACAATCAGATACCCGATCAACTTACCTTTATCCAGGACACCCAGTGCATTTTGATGGAGGGTGTTAAAAATAAGCGGCAATTGCTGTAAGTTACGTTCAATATAAGCAAGCCGCGAGGTGTTCATGTTATGCGCAAAGGCATCTGCTCCTTCAATCTCGAATAACGGGCTGAAGGATATTCCAGTGTCGTTCACATGTCTTAAGCCATGGCGCACATTGGCCTCTCCCACGAAATACTTGAACTTTACACCGCCAAGCGTGAAGCCGAAATACTCATATCTCTGTCGCTGACCATATAATACAACCATATCACACGTATTGCGCAGTTCTTCAAGCCACATGTCCATGAGCGCCTTCATATGCCCTTCGCCACGCGCACGCGGATGGACTGATACGGTACCCAAATAGCCGGTTCGCAGAGTATAATCACATACCGTCAGAGGCTCTGGAAAAACGGCCACCTGTGCACGCAGCCTGCCTTTCTCATCCACTGCAACCTTATGCATAGCTGAAGAATCTACGTTCTTGTCATACGCTTTGGGCATCAGGGTTTCAAAATCCAAGCGAAAAGCATAATTAGCCAAATCTATGCATTCCTCGCGCTCGTCCTGAGTTGCCATTCTGTATTCAACCATTTCCGCCTACCCTTTCAGTGTAAATATTCAACTACCTATCAACAATTATTCTAGAAGCATATTCATTATCATGCCGCATTTCACTCTAATTTCTGCCACTTGGCTGCGGCCTCATCAATCGCTTGCTGGTTATCTCCGGCTGCATTGAACTCATCACTTTTTATTTTACTCTGGCTGGTTTAATACGCGCCATATTCAAAACAATCAAAATCTGCCGCATTATCAGAGGCCGTACCGTTACTCGTACAATACATTCCTATGCAGCAGCCCACAAATCCGCCTGCCACCTCGGTACTCAAACTACTCGTATCCACATGTTCTGCAACCAAATGATATTGATCTCCGTCGGTGCTGTAGTAGAAGCTCAACTCCTGGCCTCTCGCAGCCATCTTTAAATGCAACCGCTGAGCATCAACATCTGCCTGTGCAACATTCGTCTCCTGGCCATTGATGCAAGTCACAACACGTAGGGCTTGCCTGTCATCATGCAACACGCGCTCAAACCGGATATGATACATTTCATTTTGAATGACAGCCAAACCTGCCGATTCATGGATGCTCCGCGCCTCAAACTCCATCACTGCTGCAGCCGCATAATCAAAATGCTGTTGCCGCAAACAGACAAAGCTGAGATTATCCTGATCCTTGAACGTTTGAGGTTTTAGCTTTAGCCGCAAATATCCTTTACGTTCTGTCAATGAATATAAATCCGCCTGCGGATTCCTTAAGAACATCCATTTCAGCGCCAGATTGTCACTGTCAAAATGGTCGCAGCGCAATTGCGGCTCCACCGGAACCGGTGCCAAACCCATGACCCCCTGCTCCTCCAGAATTCCCCGGCCCTCATTGACTACAGGCCATCCATCCTCCCAGATCACTGAAGCAAGGAACGTCTCCCGCCCCAAATTACTATAGCCACCTCCATAAGGACGTGAAGCGAGCATCACCATAAACCATTGACCGTCTGCAGCCTGAACTAAATCGGCATGCCCCACATTAATAATCGGATAATGCTTGCCCAGATGACGATGCGTAATGATCGGGTTGTTCGGATTCCCGGCATAGCCTTCTGTCAGCTTCTGGCTGCGTGCAACGGTCACCGCGTGATTCGGCCCTGTTCCTCCCTCGGCAATCATTAAATAATAGAAGCCATCTTTCTTGTACAGATGCGGCCCTTCCGGCCAAATCACATCTGTCATGGCGCCTCTCCAAAGTACATAGCTCTCCCCTGCAAACTCCATGGTCTCCAAGTTCAGTTCCTGAATCCATACTTCCCAGTTGCCGTCATAACGTACTCCAGTTGAGTTAGGCCTTGTACCTAAATAATAGGTTCTTCCGTCATCATCAAAGAAAATCGTGGGGTCAATCCCTACCGCTCCTTGAATAAAATAGGGTTCCGACCATGGCCCGGCAGGATTGGTTGCTGTAACAACGAAATTCCCACCATAAGTTACATTGGTCGTAATCATATAGAACTTGCCCTCATGATAACGTATCGTTGGGGCAAAAATCCCCCCTGAGTGCCTGGCTCCCTGTAAGTTCAATTGTGAAGGGCGGTTAAGTACATTGCCAATCTGCTTCCAATTCACAAGATCACGGCTATGGAAAATCGGCACACCAGGAAAATAAGCAAATGTCGATGTTACCAAATAATAGTCTTCCCCGACCCGGCATACTGACGGGTCGGGATAAAAACCAGGCATAATCGGATTATTATAGTTAACTGAATTGTGTTTAATAGCAGTTTTCATTCTTTTACTCCTCCATAGATACGGTTATAAAATATTTTTGCAAGAATGGATATAACCTAAGTATAGCGTTTACAAATAAATGCGAACAACCTGTCACTTTGCAGTTATTTTATAACGGTTAAGAACTGCTATCTGATCGGATAATGGTATAATTGGGATGTATTCGAAACACAGATCAAGTGTGCGTGACATTGGTGTAAAAATATAATATCTTGATGCAAAGGATATGGGTACAGCCTATGAAGTCAATGTGTTACGGTTTCAACGAGGGTTCGATTTGTAAAGGGAACGGCTATAAACCTCCTAATTTGCACAAATGGGGACCGGGTGTCCGCGATGTTTTTGCCCTGCATTATATTGTAAGCGGTAGGGGCTATTTAAAGACATGCCATACAACCTTTCCTTTGAAAACAGGCGAAAGCTTCATTATTTTTCCGCATATGGAAGTATATTATTATCCTGATCCACGGGATCCGTGGGAGTATTATTGGATTGAATTTAACGGACTTGAGGCCGCACGCCTTTTGTCGATGATTCATATTGCACCTGATCATCCGGTCTTGGAGGCATCGCCGCAGGATTTCAAACCATTGTTTCATAGAGTCAAGACTGCCGGAATGGAGCCGTTCGAAAGAGAGCGATCGGATGCAGGGCTGCATCTTTTATTGTCATATTACATTGAAAGCAACTTTTGGAAGCCTTCATTATCGGTTCTGGATGTAGTGGAATTTGTGAAGATTGAGCGCAGCTATCTGTTCCGGTTATTCAAGGAAGAAAACGGCATATCCATTTCCGGCTATCTAACTGCCTTCAGGATTCGGCGCGCCTGCGAATTATTGGAGAATTCCCAGTTATCTATACAGTCATTGGCCTATTCAGTGGGCTATCAAGACCCGTTGTATTTTTCCAAAGTATTCAAAAAAGCAACTTCGTACACTCCTTCGCAATATAGGAAGGCTATAAGGGTTAATGTGAATAGTCTGACTTAGCGAAACAGCACACAATTCCCGGATTCCCGGAAATATTTTATCAATTTCTCAATGGGGCTGCGCCCGCATTTCAGTTTCTCGCCAAGACAATCTATACACAGGAAGTCTTGGGCGTTTCGCGTAACAAGCTTCAGGTAAATCGCCACATCATCCGTCATTAAGGGAACTCCGCATGTTCTGCATGTCCTATTCATGTTCATGTTATCCTTTATACCAATTTCGCCCGCACAATCAGACAATCATGAGCCAGAACTACAGGAGCATATCTTTCTCGGAATACACCGATTTCTTTATGCTCCCAGCAGTCATGCAGCGACAGCGATTTTCCGGAAGCATAGGGGAGTCCGATATCCCAGAACTGCAACGACATTTCCCTTTGACCATCACTCAAATTGAAGAAACCTATAGCCACGTCTCCGTCAGTTAACACTTTCACCAGCATAAATACATCATCCGCATGAAACCATTGCGGTTCCGGCTTGATGCGATAAGCACCGCGGCCTTCCACATCCTGATTAATGGCAATCAAATCCCCGTTCATCAGAATATCTCTGGTGACCTGGTTGGTTTTCCGGATGTCACTGCCAATCATCAGCGGAGACCCCATCATGCTCCATAAAGAAAAATGGGTCTTGTACTCCACATCACTACAACCGCCGACTTGGCTTCCGATAAAGTCGCTGTTGCTGCCTCCGTACATGCCGACAACCAGCATATCCATATCATTATGGCAATATGCTCCTGTGTAGCAGGCCTTATCAAGCTGTGACAAAGCTAAACTCTTGATGGAATCCCAGCTATCCTGAATATCCCCAGTGGACCGGTACATATGGGCGCCTGACTCACGAATCCAATGGTATACATTGTCCTCACCCCAATTGCATGCCGAGAACAGAATATCTCTTCCGCAGTTTTTAAGCGCCAGGCTCATTCGTTTGTACAGCAGTTCCCCCGATATATGTCTGGGCTTGAAGCAGTAATCATACTTCAAAAAATCTACGCCCCATTCGGCCAGTAATTCCGCATCCTGAAATTCATGTTCAAAGCTCCCCGGATATCCTGCACATGTATGTGTTCCTACACAAGAGTACATCCCAAATTTTAATCCCTTTGAATGAATATAATCTGCAAGCGCCTTCATCCCATTTGGGAATTTGATCGGATCGGCAACTAGCTTGCCATCCTTGTCCCTTTCTTTCAGGCTCCAGCAATCATCAATAACAATGTACTCATATCCCGCATCCTTGTACCCCTCTGCAACAAGTGTATCGGCGGCTTCCCGGATAAGCTGCTCATTAATGTCCCATGTAAAGGTGTTCCATGAATTCCAACCCATGGGTGGTGTCAAGCCGAGTTGTTGTTTGTTCATAATAGTATTCATCCTTTCGTGTAACTCGAAGATTAGGTGTAAGAACAGATGTTATATTCTTTATGTATTTAATCATACACAACTCTTTCGATCTATAGCTTGACGTTGCTTTCACATCGACATTTGTTGCTTTTCTCCGGAAGAACAGAAATTCGGCCATTGTACTTTGCCGGACAATGTTCCTGACATGACAAAGAAGGGCTGCTCTCCGCGCCTTCACGCACCGGGAACAGCCCTCCAGAGTGATACTTAAAATCAGTTCGTCAGATAGACCAGAGGAGTTGCCGGCATCAATGAATTGAATGCCATACTCCCTGATATCGGCGGCATTGACTGTCTTCAAGTCCAAAGTCAGGTCAATGGTTCCGCTCTTGCCTATCGTTGCCCAGCCGCTGTCGGTGAACGTGTAGGCGTTCCCATGCTTGACGAACAATTTCACACCTAATCCCGAGCCGTATCCGCCCCAATCTGAACCATGCACTGTCGCCTTCAGTTTGGTATGGGCGGAGAAATCCGCGTTGACGATCTTGATACGGTATGCTGAGAGTTCGGGGACATCGCAATATCTACTTGCAGGGAGTGTGTGTTCTTGGAACTCCAGGCTGAGGTTGACCAGGGGCCGCCAACAATATTCGAGCCTGTCCAGCCTTCCATACCCGATTCAAAATCGGCGTAGGCAGTGGTAGTTGCTCCACCACCACCGGTCGAGCCGCCCAGATATTGCTTCAGCCATTGCAGCGCCGGACGCTCCTGGCAGGTGTATAATGCATGTTCTTTTATCAAAAAAATCAACTTTGTGTAATTTCAGGTCCGATGTATCAGCATAACAATATGTTTAGATGATCATGAAATTGGCAATAGATACATGTTCTTGTCCATTTTCGGCAATGAATCCATATTCTTGTCCTTTGCTTGGGACAAGAACATGGATTCATAAATCAAAAAAACCGCGTCCAGCACGGGGTTCAATAAATATATGTTCTTGTCCTCTTACAACAAGAACAAAATGCATCACAAATATTCTTTTAACTATATTCTACCAAGATTTTAGCCCGTGATACTTTAATCTTCATCTTCTGTTCTTTTAATAGCTCCTAGGGATTATTAGAATTCGCTTCATGTTGCATTTTAGCTACTAAAGTGGGAACATCGTTATGACTTCTTTTATGTATTCCGGCTGAGCACCTTCATCCGGTCGTAAATATGGACTTAAGGGATTCCTTTCATTGGAATTTGATCATCTCCGGTTAAAGTAAGCTTAAAAAGACCTTCCCATTTCGATTCGGTCTTAAATTGAGAGGCTAACTCCGTAGCGAGAGCAGGATCCAATTGTCGTAGTTATCGTGTTGTGTGAAATTCTTTATATTATTCTTTTACTTTTGTAAGAACACCATCTTTATTTTCGTATTTTCTTTTTTCGTTTTTTTCCATTTTATGCATTATTTCCTCTTCCAAGTTAATTCCTAGAAGTTCCGAAAGTCCTATTAAGTAGAGTGCAACATCAGCCAATTCTTCACCCAAATCGTCCTTCTTTTTCAGATATGCTTCGCAAGCTTCTGATAATTCGCCATAAATAAAACAAAATTCTTGAAAAATATCAGTAACATTAAATCCCTTCGCAATTTTATTCTGATAGACTCTTTTTTGTAATTGTAATAAATCAATCATTTTATTCTCCCCTATCCCATATAAAATTTTTATTTGCAACAGAGCAAGTAAGGAGGCTTAATAAGCTCTCCGTGCAAGTTGTAAGTGCTGGTGCAGATATTTTATATCCAAATTACTATATTTATTGATTATCTGTTCAGTGTGGTCTTCGCTACCATCATTAATAATAATGATTTCAAAATCTTTTTTGGTTTGCCCGACAAAACCGGCCAAAGTTAAGTCTAGGTAGAAAGCTTTTTCATAGGTCGGGATTATAATGGTTATTTCTGGCAATTAGTAATCTCCTTTCATAAAAAGAAATATAATCCATTTAAATGAAAACAAAATTCTTTAATGAAATTAAATTACTTTTATGAATTACATAATAAACTTTAAAATCTCTGATATATATGGCTCGAATTTCGGATAGGGGGTACAATATTTCGGCTCCTAAATTTTTAATAATAATTCCCCTTTCTGGCTATGGAGTGTTCGCTCTCTATAGGGAATCTCTTTGACAACTTCTTCATCACAAGTTTTTCCGAAGATATCGGTTTATAATGCT
Source organism: Paenibacillus sp. BAC0078 (assembly GCF_054483875.1). Taxonomy (NCBI): domain Bacteria; kingdom Bacillati; phylum Bacillota; class Bacilli; order Caryophanales; family Paenibacillaceae; genus Paenibacillus; species Paenibacillus sp. BAC0078. The sequence continues at coordinate 129,965 of NZ_JBTLRW010000001.1, read as the reverse complement.
GAGAGAACCAGCGACTCCATTTGAACGAATATGAAACGAATAGAAAAAGCGCCGGGTTCATGATAACATCGTGAGCCGGCGCTTTTTCTATCAAATTAATACAAATTAATATCGGTTTTGATTCAAGTCATATCATCACGGAGCGCGTCAATGATATTTTCTTTTTTTATCTTGCTAATGGCATACAGCATTGTAATGAACACGATAAAGAGCACACTGAACACGCTGATTGCCATACTGCCCCAGGGGAACACAAAATCGATATTGTCCGCCCCGCCTCCCATCCTTTTGTAAATCAGCCAAGAAGAGAGTGCCGCTACGGGAAGCCCGAAGAGCAATGCCCTCATGCCATAAAAGGCACACTCGAAATTCATCATCTTTTGGAAGCTGCGTTCAGACATCCCCACAGAGCGGAGCATGGCAAGCTCCCGCCGGCGCAGCTTGATATTCGTGGAAATCGTGTTGAACACATTGGCAACCGCAATCAGCGAAATCAGAATGATAAAAGTATAAGCGAACACGTTGGCAATGAATATCATATTGCGGTTCTGATCAAGCACTTCAGAGAAATTGATCAGGGTGTAACTGGATGTAATTCCCACATCCTGAATCATCGTTTTCATTTCAGCCATCGACTGTGTGGGATGCTTTGACCGAAAGGTCAAGCCCTTAATAGCCAGATGGGTCTCGGGGGTTTCAAACTTCTCTTTGAGCGAATAGGGGGCCATCACCCTAAAAGTGAACGGATTCTTCGACCCGGAGTTTCCTGGGATCGGGGGGCCATCAGGCGGCACGATATTGACAAACATAATGCTTACATTTCGCCCCTGTTCCATCTTCGGCTTACCATTTGTTTCGGGAGCGATGGTAAAATTCATGGAAGAACTCTTGAACATATCACTAAGCTGGTCAACCTCCGCCACCTGATTGGCCTGGTCTACCATTTTGGCAACGGCAATCAGTTTCGCATTTTGCCCGGTATATTCCTCTGCAGGCAAGCCGAGGCCCTGGACAATATTCAGATAGGTGCTGTCATCAAGAAACTGGATGTCCATTGGCAGATTAACCGTTTCGTCCGGCGAGTGGGAACTCTGGCTTTCCCAGTAAGCGTCTGAAAGATCGCTTGCTTTGGCAACGCCTGAATACTTCATAAGCGTTTGATAAGAGCTTTTGTAAACCCCGTCGGCGGTTTTTAGTTTGTCGTAAAGCGGCAACATTTCGCTATCGTCCATGTCCTGCGTGGCCAAACTAATGTCAATGTCAGTAGCCACTACTGCCCGCTCCGCCCCCTGCTTCAGATCCGTTATAAAAGCACTGGCCGATATAAACAGCACTACGCTTAGAACAAGTGATAGCACAATGCTGCGATAGCGTTTTTTGTTTCTTTTAAAATTCTTGAGCGCAAGGGTTCCCTCCAAACCGTAAATACGCTGCGCCAGTTTTGACGTTTTCACGGCTTTGGACTCAACTTTGACCTCGTTCGTCTGGCGAATACTCTCCATAACGGGAGTGTTTGCGGCCTTTCGAGCCGGGATATAGGCCGAAATCAGAATCGTAACCAAGCTAACCGCCGCCGCAACGACAATTGCGGGGATGGACACCGACAAGGTAAACGGGACGTTGGTATAGAGAATATCGCTAAAATTCTTGGCGACAACGGAAATCACAAGCCCGATGCTGCCTATGCCAACGATAACACCAATCGGTATGCCGACCGCGCCGATACAAAGCCCCTCGAACAGCACCGAATTTCGTAGCTGCTTTGCTGTGGCTCCCACAGATGACAGAATCCCGAACTGATGTGTGCGTTCGTTCAGTGAGATGGTGAATGCGTTATAAATCAGAAAAATCGAGCCGATCATGATGATGGCGACCACAATGCCGCCAACCGCGTACAAAAACGTGTTGAATATATTATCATCCGACAGACCCATGAAGCGCAGCACATTATCGTTAAAGACATAAGCCTCGGTTCCGGCTGTATTGCTTGCGTAAGCGTGAACCCCACGTGGATTTGTAAGCGTGACAAATAGGCTGAAACTGTCCGCTTTATCTCCAGGATCTGCTTTTGTGATCAAGGTATAGCCTGGCGCGGAAGATTCCTCAAAGTAGGCTTTTTGGTAGATACCGACAACCGTGTAGGTTCTCTCGGCTTTTGGCACAAGAGTTTCTTTTCCGGAAATGTAAGGGGTGTGTTGACCGAGTTTCTTGTCGCCATTCATGCGGCTTCCAACACCAAGTGAAAGCTTGTCACCCTCCGCAAATTTAACGCCGCCCTTTACTTCGACGCTCATCGGAACAAGAATCTCTCCGCTGTTTTCAGGCAGCCTGCCGGACGTCAGGTTGATGGGCAAGGTATCGAAGGTTTTCTTGCTAAATCCGGCTATAAAAAGATACGGCTTGTTGGGGCTTTGCCCGTCCTTAAGTGCTGCGTAGCCTATATTTTCAAATGCAGCGGTGTTAGCGACCCCCTTGTCGTGGGTTCGTTCCTGTACGAAAGAAGAAGGGGCGTCCAAGAACTCAACGTGCCAATCGCCGTATTTCTGGGCCGCGCCGTTTGCCATATAGTTCAGCAGGGAAACGCCAAAGGTGAGTACGCCCGTGATCATAGCAGCGGACAGAACAACTCCGATAATCGTGACAATCGTTCGTGTGCGACTCTTTTTCAAGCCTTGCAGGGTAACTTTGTTTAAAATGTTCATGGCCGTACCCTCTCATCTCGCACTACTTTGCCGTCTGATATGCCGATAATGCGGTCTGCTTGCAGGGCGATATTTTCGTCATGGGTGACGAGAAGCAGGGTCTGCCCATATTTTTTATTGCTTTCTTTCAGCAGCTTGATGATTTCATGTCCATTCCGGCTGTCCAAACTGCCCGTGGGTTCGTCGGCAAGCATGACCGCCGGGGCGTTCATCAAAGCGCGTCCTATGGAAACACGCTGTTGCTGACCGCCCGAAAGCTGATTGGGTAAATGCGTTTTGCGGTCTTTTAGCCCAAGCATTTCGAGCAGGTCATTCAGCCGTTCCTCGTTGACCTTGCGCTTGTCCATCAGGATAGGCAGGGTGATGTTTTCCACCACATTCAGCGTGGGAATGAGGTTGTGAAACTGGTAAATCAGCCCAACCTGCCGCCTGCGGAAAATGGCGAGTTTTTCATTGTTTTGAGCATATACATCCTGCCCGTCCAAATACACCTTTCCGCTTGACGGCACGTCCACGCCGCCTATGATGTGAAGCAATGTGGATTTTCCGGAGCCGGAGGAGCCGATGATTGCGGTAAACTCCCCCTTTTCGATTGTAAGCGAAACATGGTCAAGCGCGGTAACTTGGTTTTCGCCCTTGCCGTAGACCTTGTATAAATTTTCAATTTTTAAAAACTCCATTATGTGAGTCCCCCTTCTATGGCTTACCCATATAATAGAACCTTCAACTTACATCTCTGTGACTTTCAGGTGAGAGATTAGTCACTTTGGGAAACGAATAGCAAACACCGCGCCGCCCTGCGGGTGATTTTTTGCGGTAATTAACCCTCCCTGCCGTGTAATAATCATCTTGCAGAGAGCGAGTCCAATCCCGTATCCTGTAGCGTTTGGGTTTTTCCCACGATAAAACCTGTCGAACAGGCAGGGTAAATCTTCTTTGTCAAAGCCCGCGCCGCTGTCGTGGATGGAAATCTCAGTAAACAGTGGGTTGTCCGTGCAGACAATCTCAAGCTTCCCTTTCCCGCCTGCGCTTTCCATGCAATTTTTGAGGATGTTTTGAATTGCTTCCGAAAGCCAACCTGAGTCACCTTGAATAGTTATCCCTTGCGGTGCATCTATTTGCACATCAATATCGTGCAGCTCCATTGAGATTAGGAACGGGCGTAGCGCGGTGGATATCAAGTTGTTTACATCTATCTGCTCGCTTTGGAACACCACAATGCCCGCGTCCAGGCGGGATAATTTCAATAGAGAAGTAATCAGCCAATCCATCCGCACAAGCAATTCCTCTGTTTCCCTCACAAATGCTTTCCGCTCGTTTTCATCGGGGTTATTCGCTAACAATGACAGAATGAGGTTCACAGATGTGAGCGGAGTCCGGAGCTGGTGGGCTATGTCGGCCAGCGAATCGGCAAGATGTTCTTTTTCTTTTTTGAGCGCGTCGTTTTGATCCCGAATACGTGACGTCATTTTTGTTATCTCGCTATGTAGAATGGAAAGCTCGCCCTCGTCCGATTCACCAATAAACAGATGGTCAGCATTATGAAGCACAAGGTCGATTTGATTTGAAATCCGCGCAATGCTGTTGTATCGGGCTTTGGTAAACACGAAAAACGCTGTACCAAAGGCGGCGGCAGAAGCCATGGCGAGGATTCCCGCTGACGTATTTAATGCAAACCCCAGTATTACAGCGGCGGCGGCTATTAAGGAGAACAAAATGGTAAACTGCCGAAACTCTCTATTCCGAAGCATACTCGCCACCCAATCTATACCCCGTCCCGCGAACGGTCAGAATGATTTGGGGGCTTGCCGGGTCGTTCTCGATCTTCTCTCGCAAGCGTTTGATGTACACGGTCAAGGTATTGTCATTGACAAACTCGCCCGCCGCGTCCCACAATTCGTCAAGTAGCCTGCCCCTCGTGATAATACTTTTTGGATTGCTAATGAACACCAGCAACAAGCGGTATTCTAAAGCTGAAAGAAAAACCTCGTTGCCGTTTTTTTTCACAACACCGCTTCCCGTATCGACATGAAGCCCGCAGATTTCAAAAGCCGACTGAGAGCGCCCGCTTTTTCGCAGGGCGGTTCCAATCCGCGCAATCAATTCACGCGGACGAAAAGGCTTGGTGATATAGTCGTCCGCACCCATGTTCAGCCCGGTAACCACACTCGCCTCATCGCCGGAAGCTGTCAGAAAGATAACGGGAACATCCCCAGCTTCTTTGATTTCCGTGCAAACCGTAAAGCCATTTCCGTCAGGCAAAGAAATATCAATCAACGCCAAGTCAAATTTATTCCCGGCAAGCGCAACAAGGGCGTCACCCCGCGTAGGGGCGTGGGTGACTGTAAATCCCTCCGAGCGAAGCAAAAGTATAAGGTTTTTAGCGATTGCCTTATCGTCCTCAACCAAAAATATTCGTGGCATTAGTCAGACCTCCGTTTTCTTATCCATACTTGCAAGTCGTCTAAAGTAATGTGACTACCTCGAAGAATAGTTAATAATCATGGCTTCTTGCGTACCTTCATCGTAAGCGATCCACAACTCATCTCCAGTCACTACACCATATACGGGTTCAATTGTCTGTTTAATGTGGTAGATAACTCCGTCCTTTTCTGCGGTAATATTGGCTAGTGGCCGTTCTCCCTTTGTTCCGTCAAAATGGACGGAGAGCACTTTAGCCGCGCCCTGCTTACCTTGAAGTAACCGGGTGTCCTTCTGTAAATCGTCTATTTCCATGGAGACTGGAATGACTGTACCCACATTTACGGACAGGTTTTCTGGCACAAATAGACTATTGGCTTTACGGATTCGGTCCGCTCCTCTAGAAATTATGACTTCTAGAAGCATGAGCTGCTTATTTTCAATGAATATCGGCATTTTCTGCACATGGATTACTTCACCCTGTAGAGAGAGCTGGTCCGCTGCCTTAGTGGTGCTTATATTGCCATACCTGAAGATTCTCGCCATTCCCTGAATCAAAATAAGGTTCGCCCGTTCACCGGTACGATATTCAAATCCGAAAGGTTCAACGACCGGTATCGTATAATCGCGTCCTTCGGCTGTGAAGTGAAGCTGAAGGGCTTGTCCCCGGTTCACTTTTCCATAACGTTCGATACGGGCGAGGACCGCATCTTTAATAAGTACCGGTTCTGACTCTTGCGACGCATGTTTAAGATCCTCTTCTGTGATGAACACAGCCTTGTGTTTCTTTCGGTTGTAACTGATCATTACTGTATCACCAATTTGAACAGGATTCAGATAGGAGATGACCTGCTTGATTTCAACCTCTTTCATTTGACCTTCATCCTCGAACTGAACGATAAACTGGATCATCGGCCGTTCATTCACATATACACCCGATTCTTGCATACCCATAATCCGGCCCTGAATATGCTGGCCATCTCTTATTTTTTTCATTTTTGATCTTACGAACATGCGAGGGGCGATTGCGAGGCCTAGGAATGAGACAAGAATAATAATGACCCAAACCGCCCAGTTAATAAGGATCGCTCCACCTTGCTTTGCATAATTCCAGAAGCTTTGAATCGAGACCTTGGTTTCGTCTTCTGTGACCATCCATCCTTCGACCTGACCGCTCGAAAGAACCTTAGCCTTTTGGATTTTCAGATCGGCATAACCTACCGCAAGGTCTCCACCGCGATAGTATAGGATGTCACTGCCTAATTGCTTGTGAAATTCAGATTTGCTATTTTTTAAATTTTCGTAGGGCAGCTGCTTCAAAAGAACTGTGGCATCTTGAAATTTTCCGGATTTCTCATTGAATACATATCCAATTACAGTTCCATTTAATTCATCTTCTGCAGTAGATCCGGCGATCAGGAGTTCCTCGTCATTCAGCAAGAATATCCGGGCTTGATAAACCGGCTTTGGCGTAGGAACCGCAGTTCCCCAATGTTTTTCGTTAGCGTTATAAAATGATGCTTCTTCAGGGTAGTTCCCATTTTCGCGTACCAGCTTGGCGTTATTGAAGCCGAAGATTTTGGCGAAGTGTACGCCTGCCCGATCCTGTGCAGCAAACGTCCCTTCATCCTTCTTCTTAAGCAGCACGGATAGATCGCCTTTTGGGTCTAGTATTCCGCTGACAAATGCAGTTCTATCGTCCTTTAAACTCACCGAAAATATTGGAACTGCCTGGTCGTTCTGAAAACTTCCATGCACTTCATCTATCCGAACAGGCCTGGATGGAAGTAGTTCCTTTTCGCCTAAATTCACTTTATCTAACTTTCCGTCCTTCACCTGAGCTACATACCATTCAGAACTTGGTGATTCCCCGGCTACAATGAGTCTGCCGCGCCAGGAATACACATTTGAACTCCATGAGGGTGGAAGGTGCATTGTTCCCTGAGCCAACTCTTCAACCTCGCCTGTTGAGTGGAAGTAATTCATTTGCAGCCCTAATGTATCGTCGTAGGTTGGGATGATGATTCCATCTTGCTGATAAGCCGCTGGCCCCAGTCCGGATTGGAAATTGGTACGTATAGTAGTCTCTTTAATTATAGTTTCCGTATTCGTATCAAAAAGATAAACCTGGTATTGTTCACCAAACCGGTCGTCGTTTGAAAAGCCAATCAGCTTCTTCCCCTCATCCAGCATATAGGTGCTCTCCAAGGATGGCAGATAGTTATCAATATTTTTAATATAACTCTTGTAATCGTTCCACATAAAAAAACTTAAAAGTATTACTGGAATCAAAAACACCAAATTGATTAGAGATACCGCTCGCTTTTTTTTCAATCTGTTTCTCTCCCTTTAATTCATGTTGGTTCTACATGTCCGTTGTTATATGTATACCTGTCATTGCTTCATCTCCGACAGATGAATCTGCACCAGCTCATAACCGGCCACGCCCAACGCAGTGAACTTACCATACTCATCCTGCCTAAGGTTACGAATGTACTCGTCTCCGCGGTACAAATGCCCGGCGCACTGGAATACTTTCAGTTCTTCCTTATCGGGAGTCAAGGGAATATTGCCTACAATCCTCCACGTTCCGTTTCGAAGATTTGCCGGAGAGGTGAAAATCACGCTGCTTTGCCGGCTTCCGAACCGGTAGCTGAGAAAGGCTCCATCCTCCACATTTGTATCATCCAGCTCCAAGCGAATTACACCGAACGAAAACGCCTTTTTGAAACGGTCTTTTAGCGCACAAACCACCTGGCATACTGCAAATCGTCCATCATGCATGGGAATCATAAATATATCGCCTTCGCTATATCTCTTTCTCATACGCATCCATTAACAGCTGCAGCCGAACTAGTAATTACATTTATCCAAACTTGCACGATCACTGCCTCCTCTGACTGACCGACTCTTTACTTAACTGATTTAAACTATATCATTATTTGGTAATCCCCAGTATCCTCCAAACGATCCTTTTAACGGCCTTCTGAGAGAAGTCCCCTACCTCTGCAGGTAGGGGATGAATCTCGGTTAGGCGAAGCCTATATGCATTTTCTATTGTGTGTGCCCTTGGGCGTCAAATTCATCCTATCTTTTTCCAATAAGAGGATAGATGTTGGATGTTTGTGTGATATAATAGGAACATATGATCCGATCAAGGAAATCAGTGCATGATGGATCGATCGCCGTAGGGAGGGTTTGCCCCGAACGGGATGCATACTGCATCGAACGCTTGTGGAGATCATGTAAGACCTTTCTACAAAAAGGCAGCGATCGTCGAAACAAGAAGCCCCCGCCTCTATAGGCGGTGGGAGTATTCACATGAATACCTGATTTTAGGTACAGCTATCATAAAAACAGAGTATATACTCATTCTAAAAAGCATATTTCTCTCAAATAGCCAATAGTACCATATTCCTGGCCACCTTCGGCTTACAACAGTAAACCCGCGCTGGGCGCGGGTTCTAATGGGACTATGTTCTTATCCACCAACAATTAAGGTACCTACAAACAGGTTACCAGTTCAATCCATGTGTTTCAATGTATTGCTTTGTAGCCGCATCCCCTGAATCTACTGACACTTTACCTTCTGCTTTGACCGGAACACCTGCTTTGATGAGTAATTGACCAATGTGGCACTGTTCGTCTGCCATGCTAATTAGACCTTCAGCCTTTGCTATATCTTCATTAGTAGCTTCCTCAGACAAAACAACGTGTGGATAGTGGACAATTCCTAGTTGATCACCTGTTGATACACTTCCTACGGTATCCATATAGAACCCGGTTACAGGAAGCATGCTACGATCTAACATGTAGGCCAGCGTCATCGTATAGCAAGCAACCGCGGATGATATTAGTAATTGCTGAGGTTCTGCTCCATGACCGCTCCCCCCTTTTGGCACTGGGATGGCTTTTCACGGAAGATATTTGGATCAGATCATTAATTCCAACCTAACCCTTCCTAACAAAAAAAGGATAAGCAATTAAATGCCCATCCATGTCAATTACATTTTTTGCTGTGCTACCGGCCTTGCTGAAACGGCTGCTTCCTCAGATCCTTTGGCCGTAGTCCATTCTCCTTTGCTTTGCGGTGCCAGAAGAAATAAGTGGCGGACAAACGCCATAGAATACGTGGGAAGTTTGGCTGAATAAACAGCGATTTTGCACTACTTTGGGTAAGGATAGCAGTGGAAAGTTGGGTCATTGCCGTGCCGAGATTCTTTAGAGGGCCTTTTCCCAAAGGAACCTTTATGTTGAGCATTTCCCCTGCTCCGTGACCTACTGCCATTCCAAAACGGAAGCTGCAGCGTATGCACCAGTTACTAACAATATCCACTGCAATGGTGCACTGATGCCCTTCATAAAATCCATTATTTATTAGCGCATAAACAATGAGGTTCGGGTTTCCTTGCTCATTCTGCCGGTAATTCTCCAATTCGACCATCATCCGTAGTAGATGTGAAGGAATGGCATCAAAATAGAGCGGAAATGCTAGTACCATTACATCGGCATTGTTAATTTCCCGGTATTGCTCATACTTCAACTGTTTTGCATTTACCCGGTAAAAACTTAGCTCGTTGTCTTCGCTGATGAGTGGCTTGAGCTTTTCTAATAGAAATCCAGAGTTGCTCGGTCCGCCTTTGGGGCTACCGTTAATCAGAGAAATCTTCATTGATGCACCTCCGTCAACCCATGAAGCGTGTTGTGAAAAGAAACACAATAATCGGACACATCCAGATTTATTGCATTGGCCCGAGTCAATGCTTGTGCCGTTTGACGTTCAGACTCCGTTATTCCTTCTCCATAAAAATAGACTGTGAACTTGAACTGCCGCTTGTAGCGTTGCTGGTGATGTGTCTCCCCATTTTTAATTACAAAATAGGGAAGGATATAAGGTAGTGCCCGGTTCAATACATTGCTCACGAACGGGCTGTATCCCCCATACACGTTGCGGCTGATAAGCACGAACTCATCACAGGCGGCGAGCCGTTCGCCTATGTGCTTATAGGGGTCTTTAAGCACACAGGTTCCCGGAGTGCGAACCCAACAACCAAAGCAGCCTACACAATGACGAATGGAACCCGTTTCTCCGATGATCTCATCAGTATCCCTGCTGTAGCCACTTAGCTGAGAGTCATACTCATGGTCTGCTAAATCATGGACAATCAGTCTCATTTGCTTCTCCTCCCGATTGAAGAATGACTTGCCATACCTCATGCCAATTGCCTGAATATCGAATACCGCTGCTGGATAGTAGTGATGCCACGCCGTGTACAAGCGACCAATAGGCCATCAGCATTTTAGCGTCCAGCTCTGGTGGAAGACCCAAACTGCGGAACAGCCGATAGCCAGTTGCCCGGAATAACGCAAATGGCGGGTAAGGCGGAATACCTTCTGCTCCTTCGTCTACCTGAATGATAATCCCCGACTGAAAAAAGAGAAATGGCAGGTAAGCAGGATGCTGCTCGAAAAAGGCAATATAGGCCGTACCAAGCTTTTCCATTGCGGACATGGGGTCGTTTTGCTCTTTAATGGAGTCTTGCAGGGAAGTTGTAAACTGTTCGGTTACATGATTTGCCATTGCCGTCAACAGTTCCTGTATATCCTTGAAATGACTGTAAGGAGCTGCGTGACTGACACCGCATTTGACTGCAACTTTACGCAAGGAGAAACCTCCTAAACCTTCCTCACCAATTAGCTCAATGCCGGTTTCAATTAATGTGTTACGTAAATCTCCATGATGATAGGGTTTAGGCCGCACCAAAAACGCTCCTTTCAACATCTTTACAATGTAAAGATAACCTTTAATCTTGACGCTGTCAAAATTAAAGGTTATCTAGGAAATCATTCAATTTTGACGAAGAACCACGAAAAATTACCCTGAATTTCGAAAGTACTTTATGAGGTTCATTCAGCAGGTCTTCTCCATGGATTGTCAGAGAATTGGACTGGCCGGATGACTTTACATGGAACTCCGGCAGCGATAGAATTCGGTGGAATATTTTTAGTCACTACACTCCCTGCTCCGATTATGCTATTCTTCCCGATGGTCACGCCTTGAGTAATCTTAACGTCTCCGCCAAGCCATACGTTATCTTCCAGAATGATTGGTGCCGAATACACCCCTTTTTCTGCACGTTCAAAAGGATCTTCCGCATGATTGGCACCATACAGTCCTGCTCTCGGACCAATATAAACATCGTTGCCAATTTTCACTTCGTTACAATCGAGAATAATCATATCATGATTGATATAAACATCATTGCCGATGGAAATATTAAAGCCGAACTCACACCGGAAATTAGACTCGATGTACACGTTCTCCCCCACTTCGGCAAACAACTCTTTTAAAATCGACATGTCGTACTCATCATCGGTATTGACTTTATGATTGTACTTCCTGCAGCTCGAAATCGCATGAGCTCTAAGTGCAGACACATCTTTTCCGGCATCATCATACATGTTACCTGAATTAATCATCTTCTTTATCTCTTCGATATTCATAAGCCCTCCTGGTCCTAGTGTATTTCTACACTTGAAGTGAACAATCCATCCATGCGAAACACGGATCTATCATTTTATGTTGTACAAGATAAAATTATATCACTGCTGCTTTCACTTCTTGTAATCCAAATTAATCTCCCGGATCTTTTCCAGCGCCACTTTCGGTTTTCGGTCTTCGGTAAGCAGGCCGTTAACCTCATGCTGCACGTCCGTAATCTGTGTATAACAGTAGCCGGAAATAAACGGAATTGCCTTAATCGCTCTGGTTATGCTGCCGAACCGCTCCAGGAAAGCTTCCTCACTATCCACCTGGTTGCCGTAACCCCAGCCATGCTCGCTCTTGAAAGCAATCCCTCCATACTCGCTGATGATAATCGGCTGGCCTTTATAACTGTAGCCTTGGGCGAATGCAAATTTCCACTCATTGTACGTCCCGCTGTTACCCGTAATCGCGTCTTTATCCTTGTAGGTTTCGTACAGATCTTCGCCCCGTTCTACATAATCATGAAGAGTCAAAATATCAGAAATGGTGTGCTCCCATCCATCATTGGTGACGACTGGACGATACGGGTCGATAGATTTGGTCAAATAATAAATACCTTCCGTAAATTTCTGCTGCCGCGCGTCATGGATAATATTCTGAATGCCCCAGGATTCATTAAAAGGCACCCAGGTAATAATGCAGGGATGATTATACTGCTGCTGCACAACCTCAATCCATTCCTTGGTAAAACGCTCCACAGCCTCATCGTTATATTCATAAGCAGCCGCCATTTCGGACCAGACCAGCATACCTTTGACATCACACCAGTATAGGAACCGGGCGTCTTCAATTTTCATATGCTTGCGCAAACCGTTGTAGCCCAGCTCGAATATCGCTTCGATATCTTCTATCAGCGCTTCTTCGGACGGAGGCGTCAGATGACTTTCGGGCCAGTAGCCCTGATCAAGGATCAGTCTCTGGTAAAGGGGAATATTGTTCAGCAGGATTTGGCCGTCCCTGATCGAGATTTTACGCATACCGAAATAAGAGCCCACCCGGTCGAGCTCTCTTTCTCCTTCATACAGCACAAACTCCACATCAAACAGATTTGGATTGCCCGGAGACCACAGGTTTTGCAGCCAAGGCCCGTTGATACTGCTCATCATGCCGGTTTCGAGCGTCAGCCAGGCTCTGTCCACCGAAAGGCTAAGCTTCCTTACCGTTTCGCCCTTAAATGTAATTTCTGTCTCCAGCTGGAGATCATTTTTGTTGTTCGTACCGTTAACGCGGAAGTCAAAACGAATCATTTGACGGTCAATATCCGGCGTAATTTTCACAATATCCAGACGGGTTTCATGGACATGTTCGAGCCAGACGCTTTTCCATATGCCTGTCGTCTGCACATAAAACGAAGCATGATTCCGTCCCGCCCAGCGCTGCTTGCCCCGAGGCTGAAGACAGCTATCGCTGTCTTCCACTTTTAGCACAATTTCATTTTCGGCGTCTTGCTTAAGCAGGTCGGTAATATCAAAGGAAAACCGGGCGTACGCTCCTTCATGCTCCCCTGCAAATCTGCCGTTTACCCAGCAGGAGGCTTTGTAATCCACACCTTCGAAATGCAGGATCGTTCGTTTCCCTTCTGCCTCTGGAGAAAGTGTCAGCTTTCTGCGATACCAGATCTGCGCATGGAATTTCTCCTCGCCGATCCCGCTCGCCCGGGTCTCATAGGTAAATGGAACATTTATTTTATGTGCGGCCGGAAAATGATCCATCCAGCGTTCTGCAACACCGACTTTTTCATCATCGAAACTGAAATCCCACTCCCCATTCAGATCCAGCCACTGGCTCCGTACAAATTGGGGTCTCGGATAATTTTTCATATAAAATTTCGTAGCTGCTGTGGGCATCTTAGCACCAATCCTCTCTCTGATCACTGATATATCCTCTGTATTTCATATCACAGATTACTATCTTGTTTAGAGAAAGAAAATGATTTATTCTATCTAATGACTGATCTATTATCCTATTGAGGAGTGGAATTCACTGATACATCTGAAGCGATGCGGGTACAATGTGATTCATCCGGAAGGCTTTACGGTCGACCGCCCGGACGGCTCTGGGGATTATGTCTTTTTATTCTTCCGGAGCAAAATGGAGCTTAGGCTACATTCGCAAACTGTGTTTGTTGAACCTAATACCTTTATTATTTTTAATAAAAACAGCCCGTATTTCTACCGGGATGCCGAACAGCCTCTGGTCCATGACTGGTTCCATTTTGAAATGGAGGATGCAGATGTTTTTTTTGACCGGTTGAATCTCCCTTTAGATACTTTAATCAAAGCATATGACCCCTTGTATATTTCCAGAAAGGTGAATGATATTCATTGGGAGAATCTGCAGAATGGAACATTTCGAAATGAGATCATCGATTATACCATTCGTTGCCTGTTCATGAAGCTTAGCGATATTCGAAATCATCTGGAGCCACACAATCAGATTAGTAAATACTATGATCAGTTCCTGAACCTGAGAAATGAAGTTTTCAGTTCTCCTTCTACCTGGTATACCGTCGAGTTCTTGGCGGATAAGGTGAATATGAGCCGGTCTTATTTTCAAAATATATACAAACAAATCTTTGGCATATCGGTAATTAACGATATCATCCTTAACAGACTAGGATATGCCTCCTATTTACTGAAGAACACAGCATACACGATCAGTCATATTTCTGGAATTTGCGGTTATGAGAACGATGTACATTTTATGCGGCAATTCAAAAAGTTCGTAGGAATAACTCCAAGTGAATACAGAGGAAGGTAAAACACCTCCAAGGTTATCTCCATATCTAACGACATGGGCTCAATCTCTTGAAGGTGTTTTGATTTGTCTCACTTATTTAACTACGATTTTGTCAAAGTTATTCTCTTGCACGTTTTTTGCGGCATCGTCAAGCTGCTGCTTAGAGTCTGTTCCTTTCTTGGAGAATGATTCTTGAACGACGGTAGACATAGCTGCATAAAAGTCTTGGGTACCAAACTGCGCTTCCGGCTTACCTTCCAGCAGGCCGAACAGCTGCGGATCATATTTGTACACATTGTCATACTTATCGTATATGGCTTTGACCTTCGAGGCATATTCAGAATCTTCACTGAAGTATTCAAGCGGTGTAGGAACATAATATTTGCCTTCCGCTTTGCGCGCCTGGATCGTGTCTTCTACGGATTTCAACGCATCATCGGTAAAATAATCGAAGGTGATGTAACGGAACGCCATTTCCTGCTCATCCTTCGTGGCGTTCGGGTTAATGACGAGATAATTGCCGCCCAGAATACCGTAATGCTTCCCTCCGGCCTCGGCCGCAGGCATCGGGTATGCGATGACATCTTCAGGCTTCATACCGCCTTCATTCAGAGCTGGCTGGATCACATCGAACGCGCCGGCGATTACCATTGCCGTCCGGCCTTGCTGGAATGAGCTGACCGCGTCTCCCCAGCCAAGCGCCCAGTCCTGCGGAATTGCATTCGCTTCCCATTTTAACTTCTTATAAAAATCAAGCGCCTTGACACCTGCGTCTGTATTGAATGCAGTTGTAACCTTGCCGTCATTGACAGCTTGAATCTCTCCGCCGGCTTCGAACAGGAAATTTGTCCAATTCCAGCCTGCTTCATTGCCTTTTGCCATTGGTGCGATCCCTGAGATTCCTTTCTTCGGATCCGCCGCTCCCTTGGCAGTGTTATACATATCTTCCCAAGTCCAATTAAGGGCTGGAATCTTAACATTCTTTGCTTCCAATAGCTTCTTATTCACAATTGTGGAAGTAATGTAGCCATTTTGGGTTATTCCATACACTTTCCCGTCAACGATAAATTGATTTTGCAGAACTGGATTAATATCATTTTTATACTGCCAGTTATTCCAAAATTCCGAAATATCAGCCACCCAGCCCCGTTCTATAAGCAATTGCGCCTCGGTTGCCCAGGTGTTGTAGAAAGTCGGCGCTTCATCGGAGGCCATTTTCACTCCAATCTCGTTAACGTTGTATTGCCAATCATCCTTAACAATGGTCACGTTCGGATATTTTGCCTGGAACCGGGCAATCTTATCATCTTCCTGGGCGCGAAGCGTGGTATCATCCGGTAACGGATAGTGGATTTTGATCGTTATTTTCTTCTGGGTAATGTCTTCCGTTGGCCCCTCGGTCTTTACGGCGTTACTATTGTTCGAGTTGCCGTTGCCCGCTCCACTGGAGGTTTTGTCCTCATTGCTGTTATTGCCCCCGCAGCCTGCCAGCAGCGAACCGGTCAGCATCAGACACGTTAATAGTGTTGTGAACTTGCGCATTGAAACTCCCCTTTTCCATTTGTGTTGTCGCTACACCTTAATCTTAATGCCCCGTCACACTTAAGACGATGTGCATTCATATGGGGATCATGTGTGTCTTTACGATCTGAAAACGCTATCTCCATTCTCCTATCCCTTGACCGCCGACAGGCTTACGCTGCGCATAATGAATCTCTGGAACACAAGAAACACGAAAATCGGCGGGATCATTACCATGAACAAAATCGAGAATTTAGTGCTGCTGTCCAGGCTTCGCGCATTGATGACATACTTGAAGATCGCGGTTGCCAGCGTATATTTATCCTCCGTATGCATGACTAGCGACGGCCAGAACCAATCGTTCCAGGCGGTGGAAAATATGAAGATCGAAAGCGTTGCGAAGATCGGCACGGACAGTGGAACCGCAATCCGCAGGTAGCTGGTAAGGTCCGAGGCGCCGTCGATCCGCGCTGCTTCGAAAATTTCCGGGTGGATGCCGTCGAAGAAGTTTTTCAACAGCAGAAAGTAATACGCATTTGCCCCGGCTGGAAGCCAGAATGCCCAGTATGAGTTCAGTAACCCCAATTCTTTCAAATTCACAAAATTCGGAATCATGTAGCTGGAGGCCGGAATGAACAACGTCATTAAAATAAAGAAGTAAATCGCCTTGCTGTAAGGAACACGAATCCGCGAGATACTGAAGGAGGCTAGACCGAGCACCACAATCGTCATCAGAAGATTGCCTCCGAAAACGAACAGTGTGCTTTTGAGGAACATCGGCAAATCAATATAATTCCAGCCTTTTCCGAAGTTTTCGAAATGCCATTCCGTCGGGAAAAAACGTGGTGGGAACGTGTTAACCTCCTGGTTCGATTTTAGCCCGTTGAACATCGTCATCGCGATTGGATACAGCATCGTGACTGCCATCACCGCAATGCACAACATCATGAGGCCATATACGATTTTATTGCCCGGCTTCTGCAGGTCCGAAGAAGAAAGGATACCTCTCTCTGCCATCTTAGTAGTCCTCCCTGTTCAGCTTGAATTGGATAATGCCAAGTACACCCAGGACCAGGAACATGAGCACACCAAGCGCGGTTCCGGCGCCATAATCGAGCTGGGTGAACGCGTATTTGACTGTAAGAAGTGCATAGGTCAGCGTGGCCTTGTTCGGCCCGCCGTCGAGCATGGCGAGTTGAGACTGGTATGCCTGGGATGTCCCGATCAACTGCAAAATTAACATCAGACCGATCAGATTCCGTATCGACGGGAGCGTAATGTGCCAGATCCTTTTCCATACACCCGCACCGTCGATTTCCGCCGCTTCGTACCAATCCCTTGGAATGCTCAGAACGCCTGCCAGATAGATCAGCATCGCTGAACCGAACTGCTGCCACGTTTCCATGAATACGAGTGAAACCATGGAGAACCTTCCATCCGAAATGAATGAGACTGGTTCGGCACCGAACCAGCCGAGCACCGCATTGATCGGTCCAACCGGGTCGTACATCCATCTCCACATGCCGTAGAGCACGACGCCCGGCACGACAAAAGGCAGATAGGCTGCGATCCGCGCGAACCCCTGGAACCATTTCAATTCCGAAATCGCAATCGAAGCAGCAATCGGCACCCAGAAACCGATGACCAGTGTCAGCAGCATAAAGTATAATGTGTTTTTTACAGATAAAAGCAGATCCGGGTTGTTAAACACCTTGATATAGTTGTCGAAGCCGACGAATGTGTTGCCTTTGACAAAATCAATATTGTAGAAGCTGTAAACCATTCCCTTGATGATGGGGACCCACAGGAAAACGATAAAGATAACGATGGCCGGCACGAGGAACATGTACCCCCACAAGTATTTCCTCCACAACGGCCTTCTCCCCGGTTCCTTTATCTTGCGTTTTTCTGGTTCCTTGAGTATGCTTCCTGGTGAAATCACTGCTTCTTCCATGAGATTCCCTCATTCCTCTATAATGTCTAGCTTTTATTTTAGAAAAGGGAGGGGGAACCGAACATGTCTAAAACTATGTGAATGATAACCGATCTTCCGTTGTTGTGTTTCGATGTTATTTTTTCAGATCAGTGGGGCTAACGCCAAAGTGTTTTTTGAAAATTTTGCTAAAATGCTCCGGCGATTCATATCCGACCCGCTCAGCGATCTCATAACGACGCAGATCCGTATTCAGGATGAGCGCTTTGCTCTCCTCCATCCGCAGCTTGATTACGTATTCCCAAAGATTGAAGCCAGTGTTCTTCTTGAAAAGATAGCTCAAATAATTGGGGCTGACATGGTTTTTCTTCGCTACCTCATGAATGGTCAGACCCTTTTGATTGTAATTGGCCTCGATATATTGTTTGGCATTGTCGACGATGCGGTTGTTCTGCGTGGTTAGTTCTTCTGAGGAAGGGTCATGGGCATAGTTATGCCAATTGAAATCCCCATAGTAAAAAACAGGACAATCCCCCAGGTCCCGGCCCCATTCAATCGCTTTATCCGCCTGCCGCTTCAGCAAGCTAATGAACTGCGAACCTTTCAGGATCTGGCTAATACCAATGACGGTCCCAATACCCAGATACTTCTGCACATGATGATGCAAACTGCGTCCGATCATTTCCAGCTGGTTGATTTTGTTCACGTCAAGCTCCGCATACCCCGACTCACTCCACTGCAGAATTATACTAAGCTCATACTGGTCTGAATAACAGGCCAGTGCGTTCCATTCCGTATACAGCAGCTCCTTGGCTACGTTGAGCACGGCATAATGGAACAGCCTTATATCGCTTTCGGAATAGGCCGATTCACCGTTATTCGTCTCCCCGGAGCCTTTATTGTCCAGCTTCAGCTTCATTTTAAGAACCGAAAAATAAGGCCCGAGAAGCCCCAGTTCCCGCTCCAGCCTGCTATGCTTTTCTCCGTCCCCATCGGCGGGGATATGATCCCGAAGCAGCCAGATTAACCCTTCATTATGTTCCGCAACCGGATTTTCCATATGAAAATGCTCTGCATGCCGTGACAAATAGTCGTCGATATTCTG
Source organism: Paenibacillus sp. BAC0078 (assembly GCF_054483875.1). Taxonomy (NCBI): domain Bacteria; kingdom Bacillati; phylum Bacillota; class Bacilli; order Caryophanales; family Paenibacillaceae; genus Paenibacillus; species Paenibacillus sp. BAC0078. The sequence continues at coordinate 110,997 of NZ_JBTLRW010000001.1, read as the reverse complement.
CGTCGGCTTATCCATTTTTAACAAAGCGTTGCGGACCGAATCCAGGAACTGCTCACTGTTCAGCGGTTTGATTAAATAATCTTTAGCTCCCAGCCTCAGTGCCATTTGGGCATAATGAAATGTTTCGTGCGCTGAGATGATGATCGTCTGCACCCAGGGCTTAATCAACTTGGCCTGCTGCATCAGCTCAATACCGTTCATCCCTCCCATCTGGATATCCGTCACAAGCAGATCAATGTCCTCCATCCGGATATAGTCCAGTGCTTCCTGTCCGCTATAGGCGGTGTAAATTCCTCCAATCCCGAGTCCTGAAGAGGTTAGCAGTCCGGCCAAGCCTTGGCAGATGAGCGGCTCATCATCAACGATCAGAATATTGTACATAGTTAACTCCTCCTGGTTACCTAGTTCTGCATCTGGTTTGTTTGGGGAAAGTGAAGTGTTGTCCTCGTTCCCCCTCCCGGGCGTCCCTCAAAAGACAAACCGTAATTGTTGCCGAAATGAAGTCTAATCCGCTGATGAATATTTCGGATGCCGTAACCAAACGCAGGATCGGGTGTTTCCTCATCCAACAATCGGTTGATCAAGTCGTAATCGACGGGTTTATAACCGTTGTCTTCGATATTGATGTAAATCTCATTTTCCTCAGTCCGGGCACGGATGAGAATTTCCCCGTCTTCTCCCATATGCTTCACGCCATGAATAATCGCATTTTCAACCAGAGGCTGCAGCGAAATTTTGGGAATCCGGGCTGGGAGCAATTCGGCAGGGATCTCGATCGTGAATCTGAAACGGTAATCGTGCCGGTGCTGCTGAAGCTTAATGTAGGCGGATACATGCTCCAGCTCTTCTTCCAGCATAATGAGCTCCCTTCCCCGGCTCAGACTGATTTTCATCAGCTTAGAGAGCTCCTTGATCATTTCGGCAGAGGCGTTATTCCCCTCCATCGAACTTTTCCAGTAAATGCTCTCGAGTGTGTTGTACAGCAGATGCGGATTGATTTGCTGATACAGCAGCTGCAACTGCGACTCTCTCTGCTTCAAGTCCATCTTATATTTGTAATGGATCAGATCGTTTAGGCGATGGGCCATGTCGTAAATGGAAAATATCAGCACGCTGATTTCATCCATCTTGGTTCGCTGAGGCGGTTCGGGCACGACATTGCCGGGTTCATACCGTCTTACGAAATAAACGAGCTTCTGGATCGGCGTCATCAGAGAACGCCAGAAATACAGCATGAAGACCAGGCTGGCGGCAAAATAGACGATTGATATAAGCCAGATCAGCTTTTTGATTTCATTCTGCTGCTGAAGCAGGGCTTGAAGCGGCACTTTGTAGACCAGCTTTTGCTGAAGCGTGGCATTATGATTGATGACATAAATAAATTTATTCGTAATGACATCCTTGACGCCGGCCCCGGAATCAATGGAGCTCGCTTCGGGCGGCAGTTCAAGTATCGTGCTGGGATCGGAAGTGCGCGCGGTTAATATCCGGTTATCCCAATCGGTAAAAAAGAGTTCACCATCCGGCAGCGAAACGGTTTGCAGAGCTTCGCCCACCCGGGCTTCCAGATTCGTTACGACCAGTACGCCTATCGTTCCGTTTTGGTAAATACTGTTGATTGCCCGGATGTAGGCCAGCGTTTTCTGGTTACCCTGACCTTTGGTAGGAGGCGATAAATGCTCAATCAGTTGGAGATAGCCCTTCCCCTTTTTCGATACCGCTTCATCGAACCACTCCGGTTTTTCTTCGTCCGAGAAAAAGTACACACCTGATTTCTGCGGTCCCGGATAAAACGGTGCAAAAAAATAAGTGTTTTTCGGATCATAAACGTAGAGCGAGTAATACAGCGGCTCACGTTCGTCCGTCTCCTGTGAATACGTCGTCAGCAGATTCTCTAGTTTTTCGTAGTTTTTCACTCGCTCCAGCGCCGTCTCTCCGCTTGAAACCGGATTCAATTGCTGCAGCAGCGAATTTTGAAATACGGTGGACGTTACCTTGTTCACTGCTTCGATGTCGCGGTTGATGAGCCGGAAGTTTTGTTTGCTCAGTTCGATATAAGCGTTCGTGACATTCCGCTTCAAAATTTTCCCTGCCTGATCATTGCCGTAAAAGTTCAATACCAGCAGCGGGATGATGATTACGAGGAACAGCAAAATTAACTGCTGCTTCACGTTCATTTTATTGAGCGGATTGGCGAGTTTAGATTTCAACGGTCTTGCCTCCTCACACTTTAAGTGTAGCAAAAAATACAAAACGGAAAGTATGTGCGTTCCTACGCACTTCATGGGCGCTTCTCCGGTTCCAGGGCTACCTGTCGCGTGGACTTTTACGTCTTGGCATTTCTTCCCTAGTGTAATGGATTTCGTACCGGTTGCCAGCAAAAAAATACGGCTCGCCATGCGAAAAGGACCCTAGGGTAAACCCTAGGGTCCTTTTCATGGGCGTTCGAACATCGCCTGAATTACTTTTGCCACTATCCAGTGTTAATCGCCATACGTCTGGTCTCCCAATGCTTTAGACCAGTTCATGCAGCCCGGCAATCACGCGATCCGCCTCGCCCAGGATGCCGGCGCTTCCGATGCCGACCACAAGGCATCCGGCGGCTTTTCCTGCCCGGACCCCAGCGGCTGCGTCTTCGAACACGACGCATTGGGAAGGGTCAAGGCTGAGCGCTGCACTCGCCGTTATAAACACCTCAGGGTCAGGCTTCGCCATAGACACCTTCGTTCCGTCGATCACGGCATCGAACAACTCCGTGATGCCGAGCCGGTCCAGGATAAATAGCGCATTTTTACTGGCTGAGCCGAGTGCGATTTTGACACCTTGGCCTCTAAGCGACCGTAAATACTCCGATGCTCCCGGCAAAATCTCGGAAGGTTCGAGCCGGGAAATATATTCGATATACTCCCGGTTTTTGGTCTCCGCCAATTCGTTGCGTTCTTCTTCTCCCATCTGTAAGCCGCCCACCTCAAGCAGAATACTCAGAGACTCCATCCGGCTTACTCCCTTCAGCCGCTCGTTGTCCGCCTCGGAAAATTCGAAACCCAAGCGTTTCGCCAGCGAGCGCCAGGCCAGATAATGGTATTTCGCCGTATCTACGATGACTCCATCCAAATCGAAGATAGCGCCTTTCATCGTTTCAAGCATATTACTCACTCCTTAATCTATAGTACAAACCGCACCATTTCTCCCGGCTGAACAAGGGCTGTTTCTCCTCCGGCCCGGAATTCCAGCGCCAGGCCGTTGTCTGCCATCGCCTTCACTAAGATTTCATCGGTGCTAACCCGAACCGTAAACCGCTGGCCCAGCAGCACTGGGCTGAACTCCACAGAATGCCAGTTCTGTGGCAGTTCCGGTTTGAGGCGCACCGTCTGCCCATTGAACCGGATACCGGCGAACCCGAGCACCGCCGCCATCCATGCTCCCCCGTTTGCCGCAGGATGCGTTCCTCCGATGTACAAATCGCCGACATATTGCTTGGAGTCGCCCGTGAGGTCGATCGTGGCCGTGCGGAGAAAGTAGGAATATGCCCAGTCCGGGGAGCCGATATCTGCAGCTACCAGAGCGTATATGCAGGAACTTAGGCTCGAACCGTGTTCGGTCCGGGGCTCGTAAAACACCCAGTTGGCACGTTTGGTATCCATATCATATTCATCCTCGAACAGATGCAGCATCAGCGCCACATCAGCCTGCTTCAGAATCTGCGTCGTTGTCGCCAAGCCGTTTCCGCCGCCCAAGTACTCGTTTTTATTGAGAATTCTGGACTTTAACTCCGGCAGCGTAATATCTTCCAAGGTGAAATAGCGGTCGAACTGCTCGATCAGTCTGGTTGCCGGGTCCGGATGCGGAACATACAGACGTGCAAGCAAATCGGAGATATGCCCGGGCTTAATTACGCCCCCCTCCATCAAAGCCTCGTATTGGTCGGGACATTCTTCGCGCAAATAGGCGACCGCATCCAGGGCGAAGCGAAGCGTGCGTTTTACCATCGCATTCGTGAATGCGTTGTTGTTGACCCGCTCGTGATACTCGTCCGGGCCAGTCACATCGAGCATCTCGTAGCGTTCCTTTCCCGGATTATAGTAAGCATAGGAGTAAAAGAAACGGGCGCATTCCCATATCGTCTTCGCTCCGCCATCCTGCAGGATGCTGCCGTCCCCGGTAAAACGATAATACTGCCAAATCCCGCAGGCAACATCCGCGCTGATATGCACCTGCTTGTCGCGGAAATAGGTGCGCATCGGCCGTCCGGTAAACACGTCGTTCACGTTGAACAGCGTGCAGGCATCATCGCCCGTCTCCTGGCTCTCCCAGGCGTAAAAGGCTCCTTCATACCCGTATTCCGCAGCCTTTCTCAGCGCGCCGCCCAGTGTATGAATTCTGTACATCATGATGTTGCGTGCAACCTCTGGCTGCGTATACAGGAAGAACGGCAGCATGAACATCTCGGTATCCCAGAAAACTGCTCCTTTATATACCTGGCCGGACAAGCCCCGTGCCGGGATCGACAACCGCTCCGAATGCCCGGGTGCGACGATTAACAACTGGTACAAGCTGTAACGCAGCGCCAGCTGCGCTTCCTCGTCGCCTTCAATTACCACATCGGTGCGGCTCCATTTCTCTTCCCATTTGGCTGAGTGCTCTCTCAGCAATGCCCCGTAGCCGAGTCCGGCCGCTTCACGGCATAGTCTTAGCGCAGCAATGCCCGGATCTCCCGCGTTGTCCTGGCCGGTGAACACCGCCGCGTATTTGTATAACGTATACGTTTCCCCTGCCCGGCAGGAAATCCGGATTTCCCGGAATATGGAGTCTGTTCCAAGCCCGGAATTAGAAGTTATTTCATACGGTAGTCCCGGAGCGCCTTCCCAGGTTTCGGCGACAGCAAGCGGTACCTTAAGCTCATGAGTCGAGGCGGTCAGCAGCAGGCTGCCTTCCCGTTCCGAAACCTTAAATTGCTCCAGATGCGGGCCGTTAATATCCCATACCTCTCCGTCAATGCCGGTAAAGAAGACAAGTTCTCCGTCTGCATCCGCCTTTACTGTCAGCCGGGCGGCAAGCAGGTTCAGCCGCTTCGCGCAGCAAAACCGCTCTGCCGTCAGCGTAACCCGCCGTTTCGTCGCTTCGCTGTCTCCGGCCACCTGAAACACCGTACGGCGGCGGTGAACCGCCCGGCGGATGTCGAGCTGCTGCTCATGCTCGAGTACTTCAGTTTCCGCACCCTGCCCGGTTCCGGCGGAATGGACGCTCAGCGGCGTCCCGTCCCATTCGAGACGTGCAAACAACCCATTGGGTGCGTTCACCGGCTCGCGCCACCGATCCCCCACCCGGTCGTACAGACCGGCCAGCGTCACCGCCGACAATTCCTCCCGGGTAGATTCCTCCATCGTGCCCCGGTAACCCATGTACCCGTTCCCGATCATGAACTTATTGCCGCTCGCGGCGACCCGATCTTTGTTGAAGCCCCGTTCACTTATAATCCATTCCATTACGCCTTCACCCGACCTTTACTCGGGGAATAGTGATATTAACGGCTTCTGAGCCGACATGGCAGTTCTGCCCATACACAGTAATATCGACGGGCTCGCCCGATTCAGCACGGAACAATACATATTCCTTGCAGACTTCCACGAATAGCTTCGTTCCGCGGAAAGTAATCGGGAAGCTGTATCGTTCCCAGCGGTCCGGGATATCAGGATTAAACGTGAGTTTCTCACCATCCGAGCGCATGCCGCCGAAGCCATAGACGATATTCATCCAGGCAGCGGCGATCGAAGTCGTATGCAGTCCCTCCCGGGTATTGCGGTTATAATTGTCCAAATCGAGACGTGTAGCAAACTCGAAGAACTTGAACGCTTCCTCCGGCCGGCTGATCTCGGAAGCAATGATCGAATGGATCGACGGCGATAGAGAGGATTCGTGAATACATCTCGGCTCGTAATAGTCATAATTTGTGCGCTTCACCTCCAGCGGGAATTGCCCGCTGTACAGGAACAGGAACATCAGCACATCCGGCTGCTTGATCATATCGTACCGGTACAACCGGTCGTAGGACCAATGTGAATACAGAGGGAAATCCTCTACCGGAATAGCATGGATATCTAGATGCGGCATATCGAAAAAACCGTCATGCTCCTCGTATATGCCGCTCTTCTTATCCTGCGGAATCTTCATCCGTTCCGCCTTGTTCGCCCAATCAGCCTGCTCTTCCGCAATCAATCCGAGTCGCTCCGCGAGCGCTTCGAAAGCGGCTTCTTCCGCGATGCGCATCTGGCTGATTATTTCGAGCGTGTATTCAAACAGTTTTTTTGCCATCAGATTGATGTAGCAGTTGTTGTTGACCATCAGTTGGAATTCGTCCGGCCCCATGACTCCGAAATAGCCGAATTCGCCGGTCTTCTGGCCAAACTGCCCTCGCGTTGCATAGAAACGGCTGATTTGAATCAGCATTTCCAGACCTTTTTCAAATAAAAACGCTCTGTCCCCGGTGATATTCACATAGTGACGTATCCCGTATGCGACAGCAGTTCCCACATGAAGCTGAAGGTTCGAGTGCTGCCACAAGTCGCAGCTTTCCGTTCCGTCAATCGTGGCGATCGGATAGAACGCGCCTTCGCAGTCCAGCTCCTTCGCCCGCTGCAAAGCGTAGGGAAGCGATTTATAGCGGAACTCCAGAAGGCTTTTCGCCGCCTTCGGATTGTTGAAAATGTAAAACGGCAGACAATACGACTCCGTGTCCCAAAACGCCAGGCCCCGGTAGGCTTCGCCGGTCAGCCCTTTCGCCCCTATATTGAAGCCGGAGTTATCTCCGTGGTATGTCTGGTACAACTGAAAAATACAGAAGCGGATTCCCTGCTGATTCTCCAAGTCTCCTTCAATCTCAATGTCAGAAGCCTTCCACACATTGTTCCAATATTCCAGCTGTCGCGCAGCCGCTTCATCGTAATCGAGTATGACACACTGCTCCGCCTGCTGAGCCCCCTTCCCCCAAACGTCCTGGTGACTAAGGGTGTGGTCCTTTTCGGCGTAATTCATGACCATCTTGTCCAGCGTCGTGCGTTTCCCTTGCTCCAGCTTGAGTAAGACGTCGGTGCCGATAAAACGATCGCTTTCCACGGACGAACTGTCGAGCAATGCGTCTGTACTCAACCGGAAGGCGGAGAACAAACGATTCTTCGTATTAACGGTTTGCGCCATGATTGCGGCCATGCCGCCGATTTCTTGCCGATTCAGCGTCTCCCAGTAACAGCGCCCCTGATCCTCATGAACAATGGAGAAGTCCAGCCCGGAGCGAACCTGGACCATACCTGAGAAAGTCAGCGGCTCGAACGTAATCCGTTGGCAGCCCAGATGGGAGACAGTCATACTCACAAAACGCTCGAACCGGATCTTCACGCTTTTTCCGTTATTCAAGTGCCATACAAGTTCCCGCGCATATACTCCGCTTTTGAAGTCCAGCTCCCGGCGGTAGTCACTGAACCGGCTTTCCGCCAAATCCAGGGTTTCTCCGTCAATCGTAATCCGTGTATACAGCCAATCCACCGCGTTGACCATGAAACGTAGCGATCTGATGATTCCTTTATAGTGGGCGTCAACTTTGCTCTCTTCAAATAACCCGTTGAAGTAGCTCCCCAGCAGGCTGTCCCCGCCGTAACCTTCTTCCGGATAGCCCCTGACCCCCATATATTCGTTTCCCAGCGAAAAAATCGACTCGGAAACCCGGTTGCGGTCCGGGTCAAACCCTTCCTCTACGACTCTCCAGGGGTCTACCGTCAAGTATTTGTCCGCGATTTTCGGCATGCTAATGTTCCTCTCCTTTACGCTTTTGCTCTGTACAATTACAGAATAGCCAAAAGCGAAAGGCAGCCAAATGTCCAACTCTCATGAGCTTGTGTGTTATCTTACGGAGTTTCGGTTCGTGGTTGGTCATCGGCGAAATCTTAGTTCTACACATGACTTCGATAGAAACAAACCTATTTATGTAATCTCATCCTATTTTACAATTAATAGGCAACTTCTTTGCTTGATCTGATGATGAAGGGAGGCACATGTCTTAACTTGATACCGTTTACATTTCCGTTATGAGCATAAGATGCGATTTATCGAAGGGACTTTAATCTGAAGGGAGAGTTGAATTCGTGAATAACCAAAAAAGATTTATCGCTTGGGTGTGCATTGTAACTTTAATCGCAGGAACGCTTCTGGCATCTGTTGGCTTTCCTGCCTCCTCTCATGCAGCAGGACGGCCTAATCTGGCGGCAGGGGCATCCGTATCCGCGTCCGGACATGCCGATGTTTATGTTGCCTCCAATGTCACGGACGGGAATTCCGGTACGTATTGGGAAAGTGTCAACCATGCCTTCCCTCAATGGGTACAGGTTGATCTCGGCAGCACGGCCTCCGTTGATCAGGTTGTCCTGAAGCTGCCGGCCCAATGGGAGAGCCGTACGCAAACCCTTTCCGTGCAGGGAAGCACGGACGGAAGCAGCTTCTCGAATCTTAAAGCTTCAACCGGATACACGTTTGATCCGAATACCGGAAATACGGTAACGATTGACTTCACTGCAGGCATTGTCCGTTATGTACGTATCCATGTAACTGCGAATACGGGCTGGCAGGCAGCGCAATTATCCGAGATTGAGGTCTACGGTACGGTTCCTCAGGTTGAGCCCTCGCCGATCCCCGGGAAAATTGAAGCTGAAAGCTATACCACAATGAGCGGCATCCAGACCGAACCGGCTGCAGATACCGGTGGCGGTCTTAATGTAGGTTGGATAGATGCCGGCGACTGGCTGGACTATAGTGTAAATGTACAGAGCGCCGGAACTTATAATGTAGAATACCGGGTAGCTGGAAATACCGCCACAGGCGGGATTCAGCTTCAATCAGGCGGAGCAACGCTGGCTGTTACAGAGGTACCGGATACCGGAGGATGGCAAAATTGGCAGACCGTCTCAGCCATTGTTACGCTTAAGGCCGGGCCGCAAACCATCCGCGTCTTGGCGAGCGGAGCGGGTTTCAATCTGAACTGGCTCCAATTTATCCCAAGTTCCACTTCGGATAATGAGGCTCCTACGCCGCCCTCAGGCTTAGCTTTTACGCAGCCGGATTCAGGTACGATTCTCCTCGCCTGGAACGCCTCGACCGACAATGTGGGCGTTAGCAGATATGACATTTACGCCAACAACCAGCTTCGAGGCAGCGTTAACGGCTCCACCCTCACTTATAAGGACACACAGCCCGTGAATATAGCGGTGACCTATTACGTGGTTGCCAAGGACAGTGCCGGAAATGGTTCCGCACCAAGCAATTCCGTAACACGTAGCGGTTCAGGCACAACTGAGTCAAACCTCGCAATCGGCAAGCAAATAACTGCCTCATCTTCTACATCTGCTTTTGTAGCCTCAAATGCAAACGACAACAACGTAAACACCTATTGGGAAGGCAACGGACATCCAAGCACACTCACCTTAGACCTTGGTGCCAATGCCAACGTCACTTCGGCAGTACTCAAGCTAAATCCTGACAGCGCATGGGCAACGCGCACTCAGACGATCCAGGTGCTGGGCCACAATCAGGATTCCACGACCTTCACAAGCCTGGTCCCGGCAGCCTCGTATACATTTGATCCAGCTTCTCACAATACCGTGACCATTCCTGTCAGCGCAAGCTTGAGTAAACTTCAGCTTCGGATTACAGCGAACTCAGGAGCGCCGGGAGGGCAAGTCGCCGAACTCCAAATTTTCGGTACGCCTGCACCTAACCCGGATTTGACGGTCACGGATATCTCCTGGCTGCCTGCTTCTCCAGATGAGAGCCAAGTCATAACTCTAAAGGCAACCGTTCAGAATATTGGTGCTGTAGCTTCACCCGCTACAAGTGTAAACTTCTATCTTGGTACTGCGCTGGCTGGTACGGCTCATGTCGCTGCACTTGCGCCAAACGCTTCGGCGAATGTCTCCGCGGACATTGGTGCAAAGGATGCCGGCTCTTACACCGTCATCGCTAAAGTGGACGAGGATGATAAGGTCATTGAAACAAACAACGCGAATAACAGCCTTACTTCAACTTCACATTTAGTCATAGATCAGGTGCAAAGCTCCGATCTCATCGCCACCACGTCCTGGACACCGGGCAATCCGAGCACCGGCAACACAGTCGCCTTTACCGTCAATCTCAAAAATCAAGGAACGATCGCTTCCGCGAGTGGATCTCATGGAATCAAGGTGGTACTGAAGAACACTGCAGGTGATATTGTCAAGACCCTCACCGGATCCTACAACGGTTCCCTACCCGCAGGAGCTTCGGCAAACATCACCGTTGGGACATGGACAGCCGTCAACGGAAGTTACACCGTAACGACCACAGTTGAAGCTGATGCTAATGAAGCAGCTATCAAGCAGTCCAACAACGAAAGCGTGTCCAGCCTGTATTCCGGCCGCGGCGCCAACATGCCGTTTACGATCCTGGAGGCAGAATCCTCAGCAAACAGCACCAATGGGTCAAAGCTCACCCCGAACTTTACACCGGGTGATTTTGCCGGAGAAGCCTCAGGCCGTTCGGCGGTCTACCTGGATAAGACGGGTGAATATGTAGAATTCACGCTACCCTCACCAGCGAACGCTTTCGTTCTGCGCAATGCTGTTGCCGAGAATAGCACGGGAACAGTTAGTATTTATGCGGATGGTGCGGATAAAGGCAATTTTACCGTGACTTCCAAGTTCTCTTATGTGTACGCAACACCTTCAACGCTCGGACGGCTTGGATACGATAATTCAGGGTCCAAGGCTTACTGGCTCTATGAAGATGCCCAGCTCATGTTGGACAAAGTTTATCCGGCAGGGACCAAAATCAAGATTCAGAAAGACGACGGAGATATTCCTTGGATCTACGTAGACATGATCGAGACTGAGAATGTGGCTCCGCCCGCCTCGAATCCGGATCCGGGCAAATATGTGCAGGTGTCCGGCACCAAGTCCATCGAGCAAGCCTTAAGCGAATTCCGGCAGGACCCGTCCAAGAAAGGGATCTTCATTTCGGCTGGGGAGTGGACGATTTCATCCAAAATCTACTTGTACGGCCGGGCGACAGAGATCATCGGTGCTGGTCCATGGCACACCAAGCTGGTGGCTCCAAAAGATCAGACGAATACAGATGTCGGATTCAACATCAGTTCGGCCGCAAACGGTTCTACCATCAAGAATTTATCCGCTTGGGGCAACTATGTCTACCGTCAGGACGGTCCTGGCAAGTTCATTGATGGCAACGGGATGCAAAACGTCACCATCGACAATATTTGGGCTGAACACTTCATCTGCCTGTATTGGGGGGTGAACTCCTCCTACAATACGTTCACAAACAACCGGATTAAGAACGTTTTTGCCGACGGTATCAACATGACCAATGGTTCTTCCTATAATATCATCAATAACAACTATGCCCGCGGTACTGGCGACGATTCGTTTGCCCTGTTCAGCGCGATTGATTCCGGCGGCTCCTACAATCTAGGCAATAAATACACCAACCTCACCGCCACCAATGTCAGACGCGCAGCGGCTTTTGCCATCTATGGAGGTGAGAATAATCTATTCCAGAATCTGTACGGCGCTGATACGCTAACTTATCCGGGCTTAACCATTAGCAGCTTAAGCTTTGGATATAACACATTAGGCTTCGGTAACCAGGATACGATCATCGACGGGGTGACCCTGGACCGTACAGGTGGTGATTTCTGGACCAGTGTGGGAGCGGATGATAAGATCAACGATTATCAAAACTTTGGAGCTATCTGGTTCTTCGGCGGAGACCGCGATTTCAAAAATATCCTTGTCAAAAACGTCGATATCAATAACCCGGTCTACTTCGGACTGATGATTCAATCGAAATCTCCGGAAAATCTGCCGATGCAGAACGTTCGATTGGAGAACATTACGATCAATAACCCGACCCGCTACGGCATCAAGCTGGTAGCTAAAGCGGAGGACGGGCAAGGTCCTGCCGTCGGCGCAGCAAGCTTCACTAACGTGAAAGTGAATAATCCGGGTGTAACCGCGATCTACGGCGAAACCAAAAACCCCGGGTTCAACGTCATCCGGGTATCAGGTAATAACTGGTAAAGTAGATGCGATATACTCCCCTCCATGTAGACAGGTTAAAAATAAACCAGCTACTTGGAGGGGAGTGTTTTTGTCGAATTCACCTTAAGAATTTCTTTAGAAATATCCTACGATGTTCTTCAGGATTTGTTTTTATGATGAATTTCAGTGGATTGGAGGGGTCATCTATAATAAATGAATATCTATGTGAAAATTTTAATCTATCTCGGCAGCAGTTTATTAATTGCATTCTTCTTGACATTAATTCTCTCTTATTGTTTGGCTTATTTTCTTGCTGGTTTATCACAGTTTGTTGATGATTCTACTACCAGATTTTTCGCAGCCTACCTCATTCCATTTATTTTCACAATAATCTTTGTGCTTTCATTTAGTCTGTTGACTCGACATATCGTGAAAAAAATGATTTTAATGAAACAAGCATTGCAAGTGATTAATGAAGGGGATTTAAGTTATAGAGTCCCCAGTTTGAGCTTTCATGAGCTGGATAAAGTCGCAGCAAATATCAATTTATTGGTGGATCACTTACAACAAGAAATTAGAAAAGAACGTAAAATGGAGCATCCCAAGAAAGAGTTGATCGAGGATATTGTATCGGGATTGCACGGACCATTGAATAGTCTCATTAATGATGTAACCCTCTTGAAATCAGGGGCTTACAATAGTCAGGAAGAATACGCAAACCTTATACATGATGCAAATACGAAAGCAATTTATTTAAAAAAAGTAATCAATGAATTATTACACTCTGTGCGTCTTGTCAGAGAAAATCTATTATGAACCTTACGATCAATGTTGAAGATACTCAACAATGATCGTAAGGTTTATTTTTTTATCACTTTATGATGTTTGTAATGTTCTTCCCCATCCTCTCCCCTCTGCACACTCTTCAGGTTTTCTTAAGATTTTCTTTAGAAATACTCTCATCAATTCCTTAGTTTTTCTCGTTATGATACCTCTATCGACACGAGGAGCTGATAATAATGTTCGGTAATACAGTGATAGATCTTATCCATCAATATGGTTATCTATTCTTTTTTCTCGCCTTTTCCTTGGGGCCATTTGGAGTCCCGATCCCCAATGAAATAACCATCCTTACTGGTGCCATTCTAAGTCGCTCAGGCGTTATTAATCACTGGACTACTTATATCTGTATTCTGGCAGGTTTGCTAACGGCGATCACGATTGCTTATTGTGCAGGAAAGTTATTTGGTCACGGATTTAAGAAAAAGTTGTTGAACAATAATCACTATCTAAAAGCCGAATCCATCTTAAGAAAAAGAGGCGATGTAGCGATGTGTATCGGGATGTTCATCCCGGTTGTACGTTATTTTATGCCTTTGCTGATTGGGCTGAGCGGTATTCATTATAAAAAATTTGCTCTTATTACGTACTCGAGCGCCTTGCTCTGGACGATAATTTTTTTTGGTTTAGGAACTTTTTTTGGAAATCCTATTTTGTCATTGCTGCATGCTTGAGATTTTGAGGTCGGCAATAGAAAGCGTTTTGAAATAAACGGATCAGATCATAATAAACAGTGCTGGAGGAGTATAAAATGAAATCAAATGATAATCTGTTGTTTTTGAGAAGTTTTGTAAAAAACCCTAAAAATGTTGGGAGTATTATCCCGAGCTCTCGTTTTTTAGCCAACGCGATGGTTAAGCAAGCAATTTGGCAAGAAAGTACTGCAGTTGCAGAGCTTGGGGCAGGGACTGGTGCGATTACCCGGTACATTCAAACAAATGCAAATGAAAACACAAAAGTGCTGTTATTTGAAATGGATCAGACCATGAGAAGCAATTTACAAAATGAATATCCGAACTTCACTTGCCACCCGAACGCTGCTGCTTTAGTGGATGCAATGAAGAAGGAAGGCTTAAATCAATTGGACTATATTTTTAGCGGTTTGCCTTTTTTTAATTTTGAGCGTTCATTAAGGGATACTTTGATTGAACAAATCCACCAAGCTTTGAAACCCGGAGGACTGTTTATTGCTTTTCAATATTCGCTACAAATGAAGAAGCAGCTTTCCGAGAAGTTTATTATTGAGAAAATTGAATTTGTACCGCTCAATATTCCTTCCGCTTTCGTTTATGTTTGTCGTAAAAAAGAATAGAAAGGATACGACAGAAAATGAATACAATCTTAGTTGTAGACGACGATCCGGATATTCGAGATGTGATCCATGTATATTTGCGTAATGAAGGATACCATGTAATTGAGGCAGCCGATGGCGAGGAAGCGCTGAACATCATCCAATCAAATCCCGTCCATCTCGTTATTTTGGATGTCATGATGCAACGCATGGATGGGATCACTGCCTGCATGAAAATAAGAGAAATTTCAAATACTCCAATCATCATGCTTTCGGCCAAAGAAGAGGATATTGATAAAATTATCGGTTTGACTACTGGAGCGGATGATTACATGGTCAAGCCGTTTAACCCTTTGGAATTGATCGCTCGTGTAAAAGCTCAATTCCGCCGGCAATCATTAATTGGAAAAGAAGAATTCAAATCGCTGATCCTGATCAAAGACCTGGTGATCGATAAAAATAAACATTCCGTAAAACTGAAAGGAAATGAGATTTCGTTAACCCCTTTGGAGTTCGCGATTCTGTTGCTGTTAGCGAGCCGGCCTGGTCAAGTTTTTAGCTCGGAGCAAATCTACGAAAGTGTGTGGAAAGAGCCTTACGGGTATTCTGACAATACCGTTATGGTTCATATTCGCAATCTTCGGGAGAAATTAGAGGAAACTCCAAGGGAACCTCAATACATTAAAACAGTATGGGGAGTTGGCTATAAAATTGACTAAGCGCGCTCAAAAGCCAAAACATAAAAAGCGGATTCAATTCAATATTCTAATTCGGATGATCATCAGCCTGGTAATTTCAATTAACATAAACAATGTTTTCATTTTGACTTCACTTAAACTTGGTAATGCTATGGAATCTGATTGGTATCTTCGTTTGTTCCCTTATCTGAATACACCTTTGTTTATCGTTAGTTTCATCAGTATTTTTTTATTCTTGACCCGCAAAATTGTACAGGACCTGATCAAACTTGAGCAGGGGCTAGAAATTATCGCTGAAGGAAATTTGGGTTATCGCGTAACTGTCAATCGTCAAGATGAACTTGGAAATGTTGCCATGAACATCAACAGAATGGCGGAGCGTTTAGAAGAACAAATCGCGAAGGAACGCAAAATCGAACAATCTAGGATGGAAATGATTACAGGCCTCTCACATGACCTTCGCACCCCTCTTACAAGTATCATCGGCTATATCCAGCTTCTCAAAACTGAATCTTTCCAAGATAAAGACGAATATTCACGTTTTGTTCAGAACACGTACAACAAGGCTGTACATTTGAGAAAGCTGCTTGACGATTTGTTTGAATACACCCGGCTAACCTCTGTCGACGATACCCAATTGAATCGAAAGAAAATTGATTTATTCCAGCTTTTAGAGCAATTGTTGTTTGAATTTGAACCGCTTGCTCAAGAAAACGGCATTCAAATTGCGAAAGAGATTGGAGCCTCTCCAATAAGCGCTTTTGTGGACAGCGAAAAAATTGCCAGAGCGATCGACAACCTTTTGATGAACGCCTTAAAATATTCCTTCAAGCCCGGAGTGATTCACGTTCGAATGATACAGCATAGTACACATATCACTATTGAGGTTCAAAATAAAGGCACACCACTTACGGAAGACCAGGTAAATAAGCTGTTTGACCGGTTTTATAAGGTCGATTTTTCAAGGAGCAGCGAAGGCATTCAGGTCGGATCCGGTCTCGGTCTTTCTATTGCGAGGAATATCGCGGAGCTGCATCAAGGCAGCCTGACGCTTCATCATACCGGTGACGTTTTTTCGTTTCAAATGACGTTGCCACTATACACTTCTAACCAATGAATTTAGTCATCTCAAAAATCCGAAACGGGTAGGAAGTATATTTCCAGGTCAGCATTGTTTCGTAAAGAGAATATACAAAACAAGGAAAAAAAACTTCATCAAGCTTTTATGCTCAATGAAGTTTTTTTTCCTTATATAATTACGTCTTAATTAATTATAGTTATATTTCAAACTCTTCCGTTGAAGCTGAAAGACCACCATTCTGCAAACCATTATTATTGGCTACAGCAAGAACGTACACTCTATATTTAACCCCTTTAACAATTAATTCACCGTTAACATCCCTTCTTGAGGCTACAATTGCAGGATTCGTTCCATTAGGAGTTATCGACGTAAAATACGAGGATTTAACCGCAATTGCTTCCGCTGAACCAAAACCTTGCTTGGATGGAACTACCAGGATCCTGTATTCCGAAATATTGGACTCGTTAGCGGATTGGTTGAATCTGACTAGTATTTTTCCATCATCCACAACACTATATGTTACATTGGTGACCGATCTCACCGGAAGCTTAGTAGATAAAGTAATTACATTCGACTCTGAAGACAACACATTGGTGCCGGAATACTTCCCGCTTCCAACGGTTAAGACATATATTTTGTAGCTGATGCCACTCTTAATCATTGTGCCGTTTACGTCCCGCGCGGACGATTTCAAGACTTGACTGGTGCTGCTTCCTGAAGTGCCCACTGTTGTATAATTGGAGCTGGAGACATTATTCGCCTGGGATAAGCTGAAACTGCTGTAACTGGAAGTAGGGACCACCATGATACGATACTGGTTAATGTATGTCTCATCTGTAGCATGGTTAAAGGATACTTTTAAATCACGCCCATCTTCGTAATCATTCACATCACTTACCTCCAGGTTCGAAATAGGTGACAATCTGTAGTCTAGAGTTAACGTAATTAATGGTGCGTCAGTCGAAAGAATATTGGTGCCCAAATTTTTCCCGCTTCCAACCGCTAACACGTACACTCTGTAAGGTGTTCCATTCTTAATCAAATCACCACGCACGTCTCTTGCTGACGAGGCTAACACTTGACTGGTGCTAGATCCTGTTGTGCTCACTGTTGTGTAATAAGAGCTGTAGACATTATTCGCCTCAGATAGACTAAAGTTGTTGTAATAAACTGTAGGCACAATTAGAATTCGGTACTGGCTAATATACGTTTCATCTGTAGCGTGGTTAAAGGATACTTTTATATCCCGGCCATCTCCAAAGTCACTAACGTCGCTTACACTTAAATTAGAGATATTTACCGAGGACAGCGTAATCGCAGATGAAGCAGCAGACAACAAATTATTGGCTGCATTGCTTGCACTATCTACCCCCATAACAAACACACGGTAACTAACTCCAGTCTTAATCAGAGCCCCATCCACGTCCCTGGCTCCGGATGACAATATTTGGGCGATCTTGGATCCCGTTTTGTTGACCTGCGTATAATTTGAACTGATAACAGCATTGGCTGCCCCTAGACTGAATGAGGAATAATTAGAAGCTTTGACCACAAAAATCCGGTAAGAGCTTATCCTGGACTCATCCGATACTTTATTGAAACTTACAAATAAATCCCGGCCATCACTATAATCACTCACATCATTTACTTGTACGTTGCTTGGCGCAACTATTACAGTATTATTGTTCAGGGTTATCGCCGCCGAACTAATCGAAAGAGCACTGGTGTTGTTGCCTTTACCCACTGCCAGTACATAAGCTGCATAGGTTTGATTGCTTCTAATGAGTTCACCATCCACATCCCTTGAATTAGCTGTCAGTCTAATCGTAGGGTTAGTGCCTGTAACAAATACCGTGGAGTAATTGGAGGACGTTACCTTTTCTGCAGACGATAGGCCAAAGGAGCTCCAAGCCTTTACAATCATTACCCGGTAATGATCCACCAGTGATTCATTGGAGGATTGGATGAAGGTGATCTGAAGATCCCGGCCGTCACCATTATCACTAACATCCTTTACCTGCACATTCGATGCCGGATTTACAATCCCACTTGCGCCGCCTGAAGTTGTTATAGTCACCACTTTTGCAACCGGGTTCCACCCCACCTTATGCCCCAGTGCCTCACTGATGAATCGTGTAGGAACCATCGTTCTCCCCTTCAAATTTTGACCAGGCACATCTAGAGTTACGGTTGTATTGTTAATCGTGGCTATCTTTGAGCCAATCTTTAACATAATCGTTGTATCATCTTTAGTGGCAGTTACCGTCTGGGATTTCTGATTCCACTTGATGGTAGCATTAAAGGCTTCGAAAATTGCCCGTAACGGTACCATCGTCCGTCCGTTCACCATCACCGGTGCCCGATCTGTGGACAATTTAACTCCGTCAATAATAATGCTGATGGGCGAATTAGCAGCGTTCACTGAAGATTGAAGCATCATCGGCAAAGCTAATAAGCCCACTAAAATAGAAATCCATAACTTCTTCACAGATTCACCCTCCTGGAATGACGATTACATTCTTTTCCTAACCTTTTGACGCTCCGACCTAGCTAAAAGTTTCACGCTTTAATGGTTACAATATTTTAGTCTATCTAGCCAGCGATCAATTGTTCGCACCCTCAAGATCTACCGTTACATCGAATACACGGCCAGGTTCCAGTGTTCCATCGAGAATATCCGGTAATCGTTCTTCCATATACGCACGTGTTGGTGCCGGCCCTCCCGCAAGCTTGATGTTACGCCCAAACAGACTTGCAAAGCCAACAGGAGCTTCTTCATACTGTGGAACGCCTACGCAGCTAATCACTCCGCCAGCACGCACGGCACCCAGACTCATTTAGCTATAAGGTCGTGAACCCAGAAGAATTCCCTGAATTTTAGCCAATTAACCTCCATAAACCTCAAATGAATAATGTCCCGCACTCAAGCCTTTTGGCAATCCGTTGTAGACAATTCTTACATACCTTCCGGTCGCGGTAAATCGGTCAACTCGCGTCTGTTCGGTTGATGTTTGACCAGTCTGGTTCGAGGCTACATTCCATTCTATCCCGCCGATGCCATCATTCCCGTTGCTTGCTTTATGATGGTTATCTTTCACGCTATCACTTGAAGCTTTTTTGCCCAAGGCAAGCTCACGGCTCTGTGGAATTTGCACCCATTCCGAATCGGAATCAGTAGTTGAATTGATGAGAGAAAAAATTTCGATGAGATTACCATTCAGGATATTGCAGACCAGGCCAACCTAAACCGCGGAACCATTTATCTTCATTATCAGGACAAATATGATCTGCTCGATAAACTGATCGAATCACACATGAACGAATTGGGCGAGATGGATGAATGGGCATGTAAGCTGGATTGGAGCAATGGGCTTGTACCTTTTTTTGAGTACTTTGAGAAAAACTATTTATTTTTTTCAAATATGCTAGCCAGTAAAGGAACTCCCTCTTTTAGAACCCGGCTTCTTAATTATGTTATGGAAGGATTCAAAGGTGAGATTGATAGAGAAAGCGGAAGAAATGTGGATTTAACTGAAGATGTTATGCTGCAATATGCTGGTACCGCTTATGTAGGGGTGATTGAATGGTGGATTAGAAGTGGAATGCCGTATCCGCCGCAAACTATGGCTAAGCAAGTTGGAGCATTGTTGGAGAGAAGCTTATAGTAGCTGCCTTCATTCGGGAAACGCTCATTGCTATTTTTGATACGTGTGGACAGCTGATTAATGGGCATGACAATGAGGTTAACAAAGCAATAGAAAATTTTTTATAGAAAAGAATTAAACCTACTAAGAGTTCAAGTATTACTGTAAAATGAACTCAAAAACGAGGAGCCTACCCATGATTAACAATCAGTCCATTCCATCCCGCGATGAAAGCTTGCTCCATTGTCTGCTGGGCATCTGGGAAGCATCCGTGAGACATACACATCTGTTCTTGTCCGAACAGGACATTGCAGCGCTGCGCCCCCTTGTCCTGCAAGGTCTCAAGGAGATTAGCCAGCTCATTACCTATACCGGTGAAGATAAGCAGCCGCTTGGCTTCATAGGCGTTCAGGAGTATAAGATTGAAATGTTGTTTGTAAGCCCTGACGCCATGGGAAAGGGCATTGGAAAGAAGCTGGTTGCCCATGCCATACAGGCGCTGGATGTACAAAGCGTAGATGTAAATGAACAGAACCCACAGGCTAAAGGCTTCTATGAGCATATGGGATTCCGCGTATATGGGCGGTCTGAGCAGGATGACCAGGGTAATTCATTCCCGATTCTGCATATGGAATTGCTGTAATCACAAGAAAAGACCCTTTCAACTACCTGAAAGGGTTCTCCTTCTGTATTACAATATTTCTATATACCCTTCTGTTCCATTCACGCGAATTCGTTGCCCGTCCTTGATCAGCTTGGTGGCATTTTCTACACCGACAACTGCCGGCAAGCCATATTCACGCGCGATAACTGCTCCATGGGTCATCAATCCGCCAACTTCGGTGACTAAGCCTTTGATGGATACAAACAATGGTGTCCAGCTAGGGTCAGTAAACGAGGTGACTAAAATATCTCCATCTTCCAGATAGGCATCTTCCATATTTAAGATGACACGTGCTCGCCCCTCAATCACTCCGGAAGAAACAGGCAGACCTGCAATAGCTTCAGCTGGGAGATTTTCTCGGTTATACTTGCCGGAGAGTATTTCGCCATCAGACGTGATAACACGTGGCGGAGTTAGTTTTTCATATAGCCTGTACTCGTCTTTTCGTTTGCCGATGATCTGGTAATCCAATTCATTGGTGCGTACAGCTTCGTGAAGCTCTTCAAAGGTGAGGTAATAGATATCTTCTTTTTCACGAACAACACCCGCTTGTACAAGCTGTTCGGCTTCCTTCATTAAAGCCTTCTTGTAAACGAAGAAGCGATTAATATAATTATATTTTGGGTATTCCCGATATCCAATGAGATTCCGGACTAGGTCAATCATTCGTTTTGTCTCTTTGGCTTTTTGTTCGCCATCCGGTAATTGCTTCAATCGCTCTAATAACTCTTGTTCTTTTGCCAACGCTTCCTGTCGCCCTTGCTCAAACTTCCGTTTTCCGGCATTAGGCTCAAAGTTTTTGATGTTACCCAGAATCATGGAGACAAGTGTAATTGGTTTTTCGCTCCAACGGGTTCTGGTAATATCAATTTCACCGGCACATCGCATTCCGTATTTGCTGAGATAGGCATAGATAGCGTCTTGGGTTTCCCTTCCTCCATCAAACTTAACCAGCTCATCCAGAAAGTTATCATCTTTTACATGCTGTAAATAATTAATGACTTCCGGATAAGGACGTATCACATCTGCGACATCCATTAGTGCCAGACCCATTTCCGAAGTGATATTGTTTGGTACAGATTGAGACAGCGTATCTGCTGCGTTTTTTTCACCCAACCACTCCAGCATTTTTTCATTAATCCATGATGAAGCATTCATAGCAGTCATAATCACACCAAAGCTTTGTGGATCAGACACGCTCTTCTTCTCCCTTAATTCCTGGATATCTCCCAGGATAAAATCAAATAGATCGGCTCCTGATTTCGTTTGGATCTTATGTTCTAACTCTTCGATCGCTGCTTCACCTCGCTTAATCAAATCAGAAACGATTGCCGGATCGTAATCGTTTAGTGTTTGATAATTCGCAGGCTCCGGACCTTGATTGCTTTTACCGTAACTCTGTTCTTTCTTATCTTCCGGTATCGATTTTATATAATTCCCCCGCTCTATGACGGTCGTCAATGCATCTTTTATGAGCGGATCGTTTTTTCCCAGGACATTTATTAAAGTATCCCTGCCGGAAGATGAAGCCAGCATAAGAGAAACATCAACAAACAACCTTCCGCCGGCTTTACGCATGGGCGCAGGAGTTAGTAACAGGTAAAAAGACAATCCGAGTGGTTTTATGGGGTCAGTCATCATTTGTTGATGACCGACGGATACGTAAACGTGATTTTCTTGATCATTCACTTCAGGTATGGGGTATAACGTCGTGATTGGCCGGCTCTGGACAATATAAAAGGTTTCATCAGCCAAACACCATTCGATATCTTGCGGCTGACCGAAATAAGCTTCGATCTGTCTTCCGATGCGTGCCAGTTGTAAAATCTGTTGTTCTGTAAGTGTTTGAGCCGTTTGCTGATTAGGATCGAGCTGCCGGGTCTCTGTTCCGCCTTCTTTTCGTCCATAGATAGCCAATTTTTTGGTTGCGATCCTCTTCTCGACGATTTCCTCTTCCCGCACTTTATAACAATCGGCAGATACCAGGCCGGAGACCAGAGCTTCTCCAAGTCCAAAACCAGCATCAATGGATAGCAATTTTCGGTTAGAAGTAATGGGATCAGCGGTAAATAATATCCCTGAAGCCTGCGGGAAAACCATCTTTTGAACGACTACAGATAAATAAACCTGGCTATGGTCAAAACCATTCTGCATACGGTAGATTACCGCGCGATCCGTAAATAAGGAAGCCCAGCATTTGCTGATATGCTGCAGGATGGCATCGACGCCGATGATATTTAAATAGGTGTCTTGTTGACCGGCAAAAGAGGCATGAGGTAAATCTTCAGCAGTCGCGCTAGAACGCACTGCATATGCATGTTCGTCACCAAACTGTGAGAGATAGTGAGTAACTGCTCTCACAACATCGGAAGGAATTTCTGCTTCCATAATGATTTGTCGAATCTTCCTGCTGATTTCTCCAATTTGCTCCCGATCTTCTACTTTTAACATGGTTAGTTGACCCACCAAAGCATGATATGTCTCGTTATGTTCGATGGCTTTTTGATATCCCGCTGTTGTAACACAAAAGCCTTCAGGTACTTGTATTCCTTCAATTTTTGATAACTCCCCTAAATTTAACCCTTTCCCGCCAACGAGCAGAAGCTGCGTATTGTCCATTTCCTGAAAACTGAGAACGAAAGTACTCATTCAATATCCTCTCCTAACCATTAAATTGAGAAAAAAGATTTGACAGGAGCTTACTGCCATAGTATACTTAGAGTATAAGATGCAGTAGTTTTGATAATTTTATTTGCAACAGTCGTGATTTGATTATATCATCGTGTCTGTTCATGTGCAATATAAAAGAACCTGGAATTTCTCCAGGTTCTTTTTTTGCCTTCTCTATCCCCTGAGGGGAAGCAAACGACCGATAATCTCCAGCTCACCGCCAATTTCGGATTGGATGAATTCAAGCTGTTCCTCTGCGGCAGAGAAAATCACCGCCGTCGACGGGCCTCCTGAAGCATTTAGCTTTTCCGTGATCCCTGGTACTGCCTGAAAACTGCAGCCGTTCAGCTCAGCCAGAAGCTCTGCCTCATACCCGGCCCCCTTAGAGCCAACCGGATGAATCTCATGCACCTCAGGTGAGGCTACAAGTGACTGGAGCTGCCGGATGCTGCATATTCTTGCCCCTTGCTCCAATACTGCACTCCCAATCAGCGGTTCCCCCAGCATAACCACACAGTCACCGGCAAGCGACCGCTTCAGCTTCAGCCGTTCCTCATCGGTTTCCCCGATAACAGTAATTCCTACGCCTGTCTGGCACGATTTGAAGTTGTCCTCCGTGCTGCCATTCAAATGCGCCTCAGTGAGTCCAGCCTCGTCCAGCAGTCTTTGTATTCCGCGGATAATTTCGCTTCCTGTCGGATACTTTTCCACAGCTAAGGTATCCACTACCGTAAGAATGTCTGCGCATACGGACAGAACTTCCATAACCGCAACCCGGGCTGTATAATAGCCGACGATATCCGGCGGAGTCTGCACAGCATCCATTGGCTTGTTTCCGATACTTGCGCTGGAGTCACAGCCTATGACGAGCAATCGGCTTCCCGCTCTTCGTACCAAAGTTAAATCGCGAACTTTTTGTACAGATGGTTTCATTTGTTACATTTCCCCTTGATTTGGAACCGTAAATTGGACTCGCGGTTTAACTTTTAATATTCACCTTTAATTACAAAAAACGAGCCCCGAATAGTTCCAGCTAGCTTGGACTTTTGTCTTGCAAACTTAAACTTTTCTTCTAACTCCTTGGGTATCTCCATCCCCTCGGAAAGCTTAAAACCAACGGCCCGCTTCTTAGGGTCATCAACCGTATACATGACGTTGACCGAAAGACCATCCTCATAAAAGACGTAGGCCATTTTAATATTTTCCACCTGAAACCGTGACGTTTCTAAAGGTTTGGCTGCAAACTCAATATCACGTTCTTTTTTCAAAATTTGATTCACATAGTCAAGGGTCTCCTGGCTTTCGCTGGCAGGTACAACCGTAAATTCATGCTCGTATTTGTTCATAAAGTAACGGGCTTCATTCGCACGTAAACCAGCAAGCGCTTCTGCTACAGGTGAAGACTCTAAACCAATCGTAGACACATTTTTAAAATCAACGATATAGGACAATTCAATCCCTCCTTTTATCTCTTTATTTCCTTACAACAGGAATCCACATTTCACCAAAAACCAAGCCGTTCCGCTGCCCCATCTCCACCGATGTATTAGGCGCGCCAACATAGGCAACATTCTTTGCTTCCGGTAAGGCTTGACCAAAGGCAACGCCGGCAAGCTTATTATTTAATTCATCAGCCGTCGGTGCTTCTCCTTTAACAACCAGGTATTCTCCCTTAGGAAATTGAATGACTCGGGCTTCTTCCGGTGCCGCTGCTGCTTCTGCCAGGACGCCGGCATAATGCATCATCTTGCCATTCACCGCTTCGTTCACAGCAAAAATGTAGTCATTTGCGGCTATAGCTTTTAAAGTATCGAGCCTTCCATCTTGGCTGACGGCCTGCCAAAAGTCTGACTTTTCCTTATTTATACCAGCATAGTCTGTGTAATCGCTCTTCAGCTCAGTTCCTAAACCTATAACGGTAAAGCCGTCTTTTTCTATCAGGGTATATTCTGCCATATTCAAAACCTTCCTTTTTTGTGGATTATCAAATGATTTGTCTTCTTCACTTGATGAGTATATGATAATCTTAAATCATGTCAAAAAGTGATACTGTTTAGGAGTCCCGATGAAAAAAGTTGAACGGATTAATATCATCATGCGGTTTATCAACAACCGCGCCCATTTTACAATTTCTGAAATCATGCAGGAATTTAACATCTCCCGTTCGACAGCAATTAGAGATATCAGAGAGATTGAGGCCATGGGTATGCCTCTTGTCGCTGAAGTTGGAAGGGACGGGGGTTATTCTGTCATGCATAACTCCGTCCTTCCCGTTGTCCGCTTTACCGATAATGAGGTCAAAGCTCTTTTTATTGCCTTTATGGCCACAAGAAATCAACAGCTCCCCTATCTAAAGAGCCGTCAGTCTTTAACTGAGAAATTACTGGGACTCATCTCGAGCAACCAGCAGGATGACCTTTTTCTATTAAATCAAATCCTGCTTTTTGAAGGGACCAACCCTTATAATCCCGATCTGCTTGATCTTTCGGACCTCCCCCATCCCATGCTGGAAAAACTGATCCAAATCCTTCTTTCGGATAGCTATTTATTGATTACCACCAAAGAAGATAATGTAATCAAGTCTTATTCAATATATCTCTTGCACCTTTACCGTGAAAAAAGTCTTTGGCTGATTGAAGGCTTTGACTTAAAGGAAGAAAAAAAGCAGATTTTTCCTGTGGACCATCTCACGGATGTCACGCCCTACAGGGCGAAAACAAGACTAAGCAAGAAAACAATTTTAGACAAACTAAGTAAGCAGAAAGAAGAAATCAACCTTGTCCTTGAACTTGGTCCAAAAGCGATTGCCCAATTCAAAAAATACCATCCACTAAAAGTTTCAATTTCCTATACGAATCCTTACCAAACCACGGCCATTCTAGAGACTTTTATCAATGTAGATAAGCCTGAAGAACTGACCGATATAACAAATTGGCTGCTTTTCCTGGGTGGGGATATCAAGGTTAGGGAAGTGCCAAAAGAAGTCCTAGGAGGTTTACAAGAAAGATTACGCTTATACTGTCCATAATTAGTGGCAGTTATTCCTATTTATACGCAGCATCTCTCCCTCTACTGTTGCGTTTCATCGCCAAGGAATACACGGATTACAATATCCTGATCATGATTGCCGAAGCCGGCTCCATAAAGTGTCAATCCGCCAATGTTAACGCCCTTCTCGTCAACTGCGAAACGAAGTGTCCAGAATTGTTCCGCTAGCTTGATATCTGCGATGGTCACGTCTGACATCCGCTCCTCATCTATAAATGTACCTGTGGCATCAATACGGATCGTCTTCAATAATCCATACTGATTCACATTTCTATGCCACCATTTCGGCGTATATTTGCCCCGCGCAGCCCTGCCAAAGTCAGCCGGGCTTGTCCAGGTTCCGAGCACAACACCGTTAAAGATGAATTGAATATCCGAAGGCCAATGATCGCTCAAGCCGGGCGCTTCTGAGGCAATCTCCATCGAAATTTCGATGGCCTCTGCGGTTTGGTCAGGAAGCAGATAGTTAGGCGTCTTGTACTCTACGTATCCCTTCCCGAACCACAGAATGGCGGCATGAACCCGCTCGGGATCGAGAAAGTAGCGCGGGTCATCCCAAATTCCGATTTCCTTCTCCCGGGTACCAAGCCCGCATGTAGGCTGGACGTCAAAAGCGGTATAATGACCGACTGAAATCGTCTGCTCTCTGATCCTCTTGGTTTGGCTGGCGGATGGCAGCTTGATCTCGATATGTTTTTCTGTGAGGAAGCACATTTTGTGTGTGCCTCCCTTCAGGCGAACCCTGCGGCTCCCGATTAATCCGGCTTGCTCAAGCTTATGGATGTGCATGGTAACGATGGAGGGGCTAAGCTCTAAATTAGCCGCAATATCCTTCACATTAATTTCTCTGTCGGCAATGAGGCTCATAATTCTCCATCTGACTTCACTTGCCAATGCTTCATATAACGGCATGAATTTTTGTTCCCCGTTTGCTTTGATCATAATCATTAACTCCTGACTATGTTTATTGAAATCACATTTATATTAATTTAATAAATTTTATGTGAAACTTCAACCTTGCTTCATTGAAAGTTTTTATTCAATGGTGTTTAATTCTTGTTAGTTGTAGATCATACTGAATTCTTGTATATATGAATTTATTAATGAGGTGGAGAAATGAAATTCAATAATCCGGTCATAAAAGGATTTTATCCTGACCCCAGCGTATGCAAAGTTAATAATACCTATTATCTGGTTTGCAGCTCCTTTCAGTATTTCCCCGGCGTTCCGATTTTTGAAAGCAAAGATCTGATCAACTGGACCCAAATCGGTCATTGCCTGACTCGAAAAAGCCAGGTTCAACTGGAAACTGTGGACAGCTCCGGCGGTGTATTTGCTCCTACCCTGCGTCACCATAATGGACGGTTCTACATGACAACCACAAATGACACTACACGTCAGAACTTCTATATCTGGACGGACGATATTTATGGTGAATGGTCTGAACCCATTTATGTCGATCAAGGGGGAATTGATCCGGATTTATATTTTGAAGAAGGTAAAACGTATTTCATGAGCAATGGGACTGACGATTTCGGAGCCAGCGGCATTGTCCAATGTGAAATCGAAATTGAAACCGGACGCAAGCTGACGCCTAGCCGTTCAATATGGCAGGGAACCGGCGGACGTTATTTGGAAAGCCCTCACATGTATAAAATAAATGGACGATACTATCTGATGGCTGCCGAAGGCGGAACCGAATATGGCCATATGATTACTTATGCCCGGGGAGATTCAGCTACTGGCCCGTTCGAAGCCTATGCGAACAATCCTGTACTAACTAATCGTAATTTGGGCGGTTACGAGCTGCAGGGAGTCGGCCACGGTGATTTGATTCAAGACCATGAAGGGCATTGGTGGCTCTTCCATCTCGGATTCCGGCAAACGGGTCAGTATCTTACTTATCACCACTTGGGACGCGAAGTGTTTCTAGCCCCGGTTACTTTTGGAGAGGACGGCTGGTTTACGGCTGGGCATAATGGCACCACCCTTTTGAGTTTCGAGACAGACCGTATCGCGGACACAATCCTTCAACAGGAAAAGAAGGTCTTTACGTTTGAGAACACGGATTGGAATCTGGACTGGTGTTATCTTCGTCATCCGGCTGCAGAGCATTATCAGTTAGAATCCGATAAGGTAAAGCTTACAGGAAC
This sequence comes from Paenibacillus sp. BAC0078, assembly GCF_054483875.1. NCBI lineage: Bacteria > Bacillati > Bacillota > Bacilli > Caryophanales > Paenibacillaceae > Paenibacillus > Paenibacillus sp. BAC0078. The sequence goes on along the minus strand of NZ_JBTLRW010000001.1, from coordinate 82,834 downwards.
CGGAGTGACGCTGGATGTTCCGGCATCCCCGACATTCATAGGCATTCGTCAAAAAGACTTCAATGCGGTCATTTCATGTGAAATCAGCCTAAGCAGCGGCGAAGCCGGTATTACGCTCTATATGGATGAAAACCACCACTATGATTTGGCACTGCGCGGGCATCAAGATGGATACGAAGTTATTGAACGGCTTAATATCGGAGAAATTAAATCCGTTGAAAAAGCTATAGATCTGAGCCATTGCAATCATGCCACATTGGTTGTCAGGGCTACCCCTACTCAATATCACTTTTACGTGCAGATAGAAGGTACTGAGACCTTGCTTGGAACTGCGCAGACGAGGTATCTCTCCTCAGAAGTAGCAGGAGGGTTCACAGGTGTACTTATCGGTCTGTATGCCACTGGAGAGAAACCCGATTCCAATGCAGAGTTTACACGATTTAGCTGCGTGTATTCTTAATACAGAAAGACTGCCGGCAATATCGCCGGGCAGTCTTTCCCTTTCTCATCAAGTAGTATGCTTCTCTTCATATTCGCTGGACAATTCCTTAAGCGGTTTGATTTTACCATGGGGATGCTGAGCTTGCTTTCGTGACTTCCAGGCAGCTTCGTTCCTTCTCTTCTGGTGAGCCATAAAAGATATCCTCCTCTGGAAATTGAGATGTATACTACTTCTTTATGTTGTCATTTCTGGGCTGCGTTCATTCAGGAATTACCAGCAAAGTAAAAAAAGAGAGAGGATCTCTCCTCTCTCATGGCCAAAATTAGATATCAAGCGCAGCATGATATCCCTGATATATCGCAGTCGTGATCGTAGACGCCTTAACGCAATCTCCAATCTGTGCAACATAAGGTGCACAATCAATTAACTCATCCACTGCTTTTCTTCTTGGCCGCTGTCCAAGCGCACAAATGACCGAAGTGCCTGGAACAAGATGCTCTTCACCATTTGGATCAGCGCAAACAACACCTTCCTGCTTAACACGTAGCCCTTTAAATCCTAAATGAACCTGAATGTTATTCTTTTCGATTTCTTTTAGCATAATCGGACGATGTCTAATATTTGCATCTGGAGCCAGCTCCGTTCTCATTTCTACCAGATGAACAGATTTACCTTCCTGGGCAAGGTGAATGGCTGCTTCACAGCCTGCCAGCCCGCCTCCCAATACGACTACGCTATCGCTGACCTTATCCTTCTCCAGATAGTAGTCATTAACAACGACCACGTTATCACCATCAAGTCCAGGGATTGGAGGAACAATTGCTGCCGAACCGACAGCTATAATTAATGCTTCAGCATTTTCTTTCTCTGCATACTCTTTAGTAACAGATGTATTCAAACGAATCTCAACGCCGGCGTCTTTGGCTAATTTTCCAAGAGTCATACCTAACTCATACATCTCGTATTTAAACGGAATCGCCTGTTCTCCCCTCAAGATGCCGCCTACCTCGTCAGACTTCTCACAAAGAATGACTTTATGTCCCCGTTTGGCTGCAGTAAGTGCTGCATAAAGTCCGCCCGGACCTCCGCCAGCTACTAGAACCTTACGCGGAGTAGGAGAAGGATATATTTCTGTCCCATCCATTTCACGGCCGATTAAAGGATTAACCGTACACCGTCTTGTCGATGTCTCCGCACGTTCCGCCATACAGGTGAAGCATCTCAGACATTTAATAATATCCTCGTCACGGTTGCTCATCACCTTTCTTGGAAGCTCGGGATCGGCTAACAGCGCGCGGGCCATTTCAACAACATCTGCCTGACCACTGGCAATGATTTCTTCCATTTGAGCCGGGTCATTTAATCCGCCAACCGTTGCAACCGGAACACTTACATGCTTCTTGATTTCTGCCGCGAGATATACATTGCTTCCATGAGGCAGGAACATCGAAGGGTGTGTGACTCCAAAGCCTGTCTGATAGGTTCCGGCAGATACGTGAAGCAAGTCAACTCTAGATTCGATTAATTTGGCAATTTCAATGCCTTCTGTCAGATCATAGCCGCCTTCAAACAACTCCGAACCACTCATTCTAAACTCTATGGGAAAGCCGGGACCCACAGCTTCACGGACGCTGTCCAGAGCCTCCTGTGCAAAACGTACCCTGTTCTCCAAAGATCCGCCATACTTGTCTGTTCTGCGGTTGAAATAAGGTGAAAAGAACTGGTTAATCAACCATCCATGTCCGCCATGAACCATGATCATTTCATAACCTGCTCTCTTAGCAAGTCCGGCACATCTGCCATACGCTGCTACGATGTCAGCAATTAGCTCTTGCGTAAGCTCTTTTACTTCTCTGCCGTCTGGACGGACTCCGGGGCTTGGTCCCCATTGAGCAAGTCCTTGCTTCTTATTCTTGTCAGTCAGATAAGTTCCTGCATATTGCCCGGAATGAGACAATTCCACACTGGCAATTGCGCCGTGACGCCGAATAGCATCTGCTGTGTAAGTAAAGCTTGCAAGAGAATCTACTGTCTGCAGATCCAGATGGTACATATGGGAGGCTTCTGTTTCGGGATGAACCACAACTTCACTGACTGTAACTGAGGCAGCACCGCCTTTTGCTCTTAATTCGTAGAATGCTGTGGATTTGGGGCCAATCGTGCAGTCTGCTGTAATATCTGTACCTCCCATAGGTGAGCCAAACATTCTATTTCTGAAGGTTACATTTCCAATGGTGATGGGTTTGCATAGGTTTGGATATTTTCTTTGCATGATTTCATTCTCCTTCTCTGTAGATGTTTCTTTCTTACGTTTAAATGATAGCTTTCTGATTCTTATTAGCAGCGCTCTCCTGATACTTGACAGCCCACTTGTATACAAATGTTAGAATAAATCCGGTTATGCCAAAAATGGCCGCAATGACAAAGGCTCTCTGATAGCTACTGTCTGTGCTGTAAACATTCCTCATAATGGACGGCCCAAAATATCCTGCTAATGCAAATCCAATAAACATAATTCCATAATTCACACTATTATTTTTTGCACCAAACTGATCCGCAGTAAATCCGGGAAATACCCCCATCAGTGCGCCAAAGCTTAAACCGATAACGGAAATACCGATATAAAATGTCGCCACACTACTTTCTCCTGAAAAATAAAGCAATATGAGTCCTACTACCGAAAAGAGAGAAGCAAAAGCCAGGGTATTGATTCGACCAATTTTGTCTGAAATATAGCCTGCAAGAATTCGTCCGCCAGTGTTAAACAGAGCCAATACAGAAACAACTGTCGTAGCGGCTGCCGCAGACAGGCCAACCATTTTTTGAGCTATAGGTGAAGCTTGTGATGTACACATTAGTCCGGCAAAAGCTCCACTTATCAATAGCAAGATCATTACATAAAATAGTGGGCTTGCAAGCATGCCTTTCCAGTTTTTGTCGTTCTTCATCGAACGGCCAACATTGACAGCCTTTGGTGTCCATCCTGCCGGGACAAAATCAGATGGGCATTTCTCAATGAAGAATGAAGCGGCACATACAATAATAAGGAATGCTATACCGATTATTTTGAATGCTGTTGTTACACCAGAGTGACTGATTAAACCATTGGCAATGGGAGGTATAATCACTGAGCTTAATCCATAGGCAGCCGTTGTTACACCGCCAACTAATCCACGTTTGTCAGGGAAAAACTTAATCGAGTTACTAATTGTGCATCCGTAGACCATTCCTGTTCCAAGGCCGAGTACAATACCATAGGCAAATACCAGGAAGCCTACAGACGTTGCAAACCCTGATAAAATCATACCGCCCCCAAATAACAGGCCCCCTACAAAGATCACTTTCTTTGGTCCGAACCTGTCATTAACCCAGCCACCTGAAATCATCGTGATAGGTCCTACTGAATTTGTAATCGTAAATGCAATAGCCAAATCTCCCGGTGTTAAACGAATTCCTGTAACGCTGCTCAGATATTCTGCCATTGGGGCAGCAAATACACTCCAAGCATAGATTGATCCAATACACAGGTTAATAAAGCAGCTTGCAATCAGGATAATCCATCTCTTTTTTGTAAATTCCACTACAATTCTCATCTCCTTATTGTTCATTGTGAAATCATTCACATCGTAATTCGATTTAATATTAGCATGTGGATTTAATTATATCAATACAAACATGTATTTATTTATATGTTTTATAAAACATATTTTCTTTCTTCCGCGCAATTTTATTGTTGACTGGCTAAATATGTTATACTAAACACAAAAACGAAGATCATGCATAGAAAAGAGAGCCATATGAGAACTTTAAAATATGCCATTTTAGGTTTGCTAAATAAAGAGTCAATGACTGGTTATGATATAGGTAAAGAGTTTGGTAAAGATCTGGGTGAATTTTGGAATGCAAAGCATAGTCAGATCTATCCGGAATTAAAAAAGCTGCTTGACGAGGGCCTGATCGTTTACGAAATTCAAATTAGCGGAGAAGTATTAGAGAAAAAGCTGTATTCCATTACGGAGAAGGGTAAGAAGGATTTTTTGCAATGGTTGAAAAAGGAAGAACCTATTGAGCCCACTCCTAAAGACGTGTTTAGACTGAGAATGTATTTTTCTAATAACCTGGATGTAGCTACCCGATTACAACTGCTAGAGCATCAACTGCTTCAACATCAAGACAGGCTAGCACATTTACGCAAAAATAAAGAACGTTATGATAGCATGCCTCCGCTTGACAGTGATAATTTTGGTGATTATCTTGTGTTAGATGGTGCTATTTTACGTGAAACTGTAACGATACAATGGCTCGAAAATTATATTAATATTGTAAAAAAACAACCCATTTAGTACATGCAGAAAGACCCTCACCAAACTGGTAAGGGCCTTTCTTATGTCTGCTTGTATTATTTAACATCCTTGCCTGTAAAAAGTGATACTCTTGCTTTTACCAGCTCGGTATATTCCTTCTCCATTTTCTCTGCTCCAACGTCGTTCATTTCTTTGAGGAATGCATCATATAGCTTGTCGAAGTCTGCAGGCTTAGCGAGAATGGCTTCCGGAATACGTTTGTGGACGATGTCCTGCGTCTTCTGGTAGATGACCTGATAATCACCATCTGTCGGAACCTGCATATTATACAGTGCCCCCCATTCTTTGACTGGGAATTCATTCTCAGCCGGGAACAGATCCTTCCATGTCTTCGCTTTATAAGCCGCTAAAGCTTCCTTCTCGGCATTCGAGTAGCTGGCGATGATTTGTTCAGGGAAGTTGGTGGTATAGTAATTGTCAGTTGAATCCTTGACACCGTCCCCGTAGCGGACCCCAAAGATCGAGTATAGTCCGATGCCTGTCTGTTTCGCGAAGTTGGCTGCATCATTGACTTTTTGGTTACGGATCTCGTCCGGAATGACGCGCTTTCCATTCTCAACATTATACTGCTTGCCTTCGATTCCCCAATTTCGCAGTACCTGTCCTTCATCTGAGGACAGCCAGTCAATAAATTTGATGGCACGTACTGGGTCTTTGCAGGATGTCGAGATGCTAATGCCATACCCGTCAACCCCGATGGCCTGCATGGAATTATCTTTATACTGCTTACCCATAGTAACAGGCAAATGAGCGTACGTATATTCGTCTTTGCCGGCTGACTTCAGAGCATTCTCGGCGTCCTGGTATTCCCATTCTACAGAGGTAAGGCCGAGCACGCGTCCGCTGGAGATTTTCGATTTATACTGATCATCCTTTTGCACAAAGGAATCCTTATCCAGCAAACCTTCATTATACATATGATTCAGCCAGCGGAAGTAATCTTTTTCTTCCGGACGTTTGTAATGAAGCATCGTTTGATAAGTTTCCGGAACCACATAGTATTCACCGTCACCTGCCCCGCCTGTAGTCGCCGCGGCTTGATTGGTTACGGTAATCATACTCTTCCAGCCATCTGCATTTAACAATAGAGGAATCGTAGGCTGGCCGTCGGTTGTCGGGTGTTTGGCCACATATTTCTTGAGGGCGCTTTCATAATCTTGAACTGTTTCAATTTTCGGATAACCAAGTTCCTTGAGAACTCTAAGCTGAATTTCAAAACCGCCCGTTGCATCAAAAACCTGTTCATCTACCCCAACATTGGTTGGAATTGAATAAATGGCTTGATTTTCCTTGCTGTATTTCATGCGGTTCATACTCTTGCTCATAACCTTTTTAATATTTGGAGCATATTTATCGATAAGATCGGTCAAATCGATAATTCCCCCTGCATCAACCAGCTTGCCAAGCTCTCCCTTGGCATAGATGATATCGGGAAATTGTCCGCTGGCCGCCATTAAAGAGATTTTGTCCTGTCCGCCGCCGCTGCCTACATCAAATTCGGCATCAAGAGTAACCCCGGTTTTGGCGGTAATTTCTTTCCCCACATCATCCTGCATGTTGTTCCAGTTCGGATTAGCGTCAGCTCCAAAAAATGAAAACGTAATTGGGCTGGTATCATCGCTGCTGCTGCTGTCATTTACATTATTGGCAGTGTTGTTTTTTGTGCTGCTGCAGCCCGCCGACAGGAGCAGCATGCTTGCTAACAGCGCTATTCCGCATTTCTTGGGCAATTTCTGAATCATGGTCATCATTTCCCCCTTATAGTGTTAAGAGTGTCTGTTTTCGTTATTAATTTTATCTTTTACTCCTGCTGCAAACCTTGATTATCAAGTCATAAAACAGCATAATATGGACATAGACATCAACGGACTGGGTGGGAATATTTTGAGTAATGTATATTTAAACTGGTTTACGACCGATGAGAAATTTCCCTTTTTTATTCAATATGGAGGACATGAGGAGGAGATTTCGCTTCACCAGCATGTGGATTTCTCCGAATTGGTCATCGTACTGAATGGTCATGCTACACATGTCGTCAATAATGAAGAATCTTTTATCAAGAAAGGGAATGCATTTGTCCTGAACGGCGGAACTCCTCATGCTTACAAGGCGCCACATGATTTCAAAATTTGCAACGTAATGTACAAGCCGGAGATGTTGAAGTCAGCCGGGCCGGATCTGCGGTCCTTGAACGGTTATCAGGCGCTCTTCATTCTGGAACCGTTCTACCGCAGCATTAATCCATATCAAAGCAAATTGAACATGTCGATTGCAAGCCTTGAATATGTGTCATCCTTAGTTTCGGTCATGATTAAAGAATATGAGACCAAGCAGCAAGGCTATCAAACCATGCTCGTGTCACGGTTTATGGAGCTTGTCGTTTATTTGTCCAGGCAATATGACCATCAGGAGACAGGGGTAGACAATAGTCTGATGCATTTGGCCAGTGCAATTTCTTACATTGAGGACCACTATCTGGACCAAGTGACGCTTGAGGAGATTGCGGCCAAATCAGATATTTCCGTCAGACATTTGAACCGGATTTTCCAGGCATATTATCAAACAACACCGATTGCTTATCTTCACCGGCTGCGTTTGGAGCGGGCTTGCACACTGCTAAAACAAACGAACCGCTCCATTACAGATATTTCATACGAGTGCGGATTTAACGACAGCAATTACCTCACCCGCCAATTCAAAAAAAGCTACGGTGTAACGCCGAAAGCATTTCGTAAAATGCAATAACCGATGCTTCAGCCGGCATTTCTCTGTTTGCCAGAAGTCATTTCAGACAAAAAGTGCTGATCTGTACATCGCCCTTGAGGTGCAGGTAAACCTTATATCGTTCTATTGGGACAAGCCTGGATGGAACCTCACATTCCACAGTCGTCCAAGCTTGAGTTCCACCAGTCGGCAGAACGGGACAGACAAGAACGCAATCACCGCCAGGGGAATTAAGCGTTAAGACGATCTCCCCACCCCGGATATTACCTGTGACCCTGGCGATGAACTTCACCGGCCATTCGCCCAGAGCTACGTCGTGGAAAGCAATCCAGCCGCTGTCTTCAACGGGGCGAATGCTCTCTCCTCCTTCCCTGCATTCATCAATGTAAACCTTCTCGTAATCATCATAGTTAACCGCTTTTACCGGTCCCCAAAGTGAGCGTGCAGGGATCTCCTCTCCTTCCACATACAGTGAAGCCAGCGAAATAATGTTGGAAGAAGATGGCCCGGCCATAAGCGTATACACCCCCTTCTCCACACAATACCGTTCACGGGTTACGTCCCAGAATGCCAGTTCATCTTCCTTTAATGTAAATAAAATGGTTGTGGATTCCCCCGGCTGTAAATGCACACGCTCGAAACCTATCAGCGTTTTCAGTGGACGTGTGACACGCGAGTTCTCGGCTCGAATATAGAGCTGAACAACTTCGTCCCCTGGTCTGCTTCCGGTATTGCCAACATTAATAGAAACTGAGAACGTCTCATTATCCTTGGCGGCCACACGGCCGATTAACAACTCACCGTATTCAAAGTCTGTGTAGCTAAGACCATGGCCGAACGGATACAGTACTTCTCCATCGAAATACTGATAGGTACGCTTTCCCTTGATAATGTCGTAATTCATAAGATTCGGCAGTTGCTTCACCGAGCTGTACCAAGTCATGTTTAACCTGCCTGCAGGATTGTAATCACCAAAAAGCACATCGGCTACAGCATGGCCCAGTTCTTGACCGGCATGTGATGTGAATACGATTGCTGGGACATGCTTGTTTACCCAATTGATCGCAAAGGGATAGCTGCCAACGATTACGACAATGGTCTTTAGATTTACAGCCCGGACTGCCTGAATAAGTGCATGTTGAGCAGGAGGAAGTATGAGCTCTGTCCGGTCGACCGTCTCTTTTCCATTGATATAAGGGTTGTTGCCGACAAATACAATTGCTGTCTCTGCTTCTTTTGCCAAGTGCATGGCCTCTTCAATCCCGTGGTGCACGATCTCAATGACAAATTCGCCGATGCCGTCATCTTCATTTGCTTTTAAAAGCCCAAGGTCGCTTAGGACAATAGGTTTGTTATCCCATGATTTTATCGTGATGCGGCCATTCTCCAGCACTTCGAACCTGAGCGTTTCCTTGACGTACCAACCTTCCACTGCTTCTGCAGTAGCAGTCATAAGACCATTTTCACTTTCCGTGACATATTTATTGCTGTCCATTGCCCGTAATGTGAAGCTTCCAAAGCCCCAGTCATTGTACTCAAACACAGCCGCCTCAGCTGCGGTGCTGCAATCTGCCGCCAATACAGCGGGAATATTCTCGTGATCACGTATACACACGTATTTCCCGCTGGTAACGGAGCGTAGGCGAATTTGATCCACACCTGTTGTATATCCAACCGGATGGTCCTGCATTTTTTCTTTAATTCCTTGGAGCGGGGTAATACGGTAAGGTGGCGTTCCGCTATAAGCATCAGTGAAAGCCTCACCAGCCAAAGGCCCGATTACCACCACAGAACCTGTTTTCGGCCTTAGCGGCAACACACCATCATTTTTCAGCAAGACAATGGATTCTTTGGCTGCTTCAAGTGACAAAGCCCTATGCTCCGGCGAAGACAATTTCTCCTCTGGAACATGGCTGTAAGGATTCCGCTCTGCAGGATCAAATTCGCCCAGCCGGAACCGCACGCGAAACGTGTTACGCAGCGCCCGGTTGAGGTCATCATCTGTAAGAAGCCCTTGATATAGTGCATCACGCAGCGCTTGAAAGGACAGCGGCTGATCATCCGTTATGCTATCAATACCAGCCTTGATCGACCCCGCTACGGCTTTTGCATAAGAATCGGTGTAGTGATGATCTGTCACCGTTCCCAGAATGTCCCCGGCATCGCCAACAACAAAGCCGTCCATACTCCACTCGCCTTTGACGATATCTTTCACTTCAGAATTAAGGTTGCATGGAGTTCCGTTAACTCCGTTATAGGCAGTCATTATGGAACCGGCGCGGCCCTCCCGGTCCGCTGGTTCAAATGCCTTTAAATAATATTCGCGTTTATTGCGCGGGTCGATGCTGACTGAAGCACTGCCGCGGTTCTCTTCATTGTTATTGGCATAAAAATGCTTTAACGTTGCGACTGCCTTGTAATAGAAAGGGTCGTTTCCCTGAAGACCTTGGACCAGGCTGGTTGTCAGTTTTCCCGTCAAATAAGGATCTTCTCCATACGCTTCTTCGGTACGGCCCCATCTTGGGTCCCGCTCCATGTCTACAGTTGGTGCCCAAATCGTTAGACCATTAACGGTGGGGTTGCGCTGATAGTACACCCTGGCCTCATCGCCTATGGCGGAGCCGATTTTATTGAGCAATTCGGGATTCCAGGTGCAGGCAAGACCTATGTTCTGTGGAAAAACGGTTGCTTCTCCCAGCCAGGCTACCCCGTGCGCCCCCTCCGTGCCGTGCTTATACTTGTGTATACCAAGACGCGGAATATCCGCCTGGTACTGGCACATCAATTCTATTTTTTCCTCGCGGCTAAGGCGCAGTATGAGGTCATCTACCCTCGCTGCCAGCGGCAGATCCGGGTTCCGATAAGGAAGCATTATTCGGTCACCTCATAATCGAACCAGTCAAATGACGCAGGAGCAGGGTCCGTCGCTTCAGAGATTGCATACATGGCTGCCATTACTCCTACAAAGCCGCCGGCGACTTCGGTGGAGAGAAGATGGGTTTCACCCCAGCCTATTTCTATTGCATCCTGTTGTGAGGTACGGACAGATGCCACAAATTTCTCGGGCAGGGCCTGGAATTGAAGCACAATAGGCCCCCCTTCAGGACAATCGCGGGTTTCCATGGTCTGCATTGAACCGACCGTCCGGCGGAAGATTAGCTTCCTGCGGCCTTGAACGGATTTTACTGCCAAGTCGTAATGATGCTTCTCGTCCATATACATGGTTAATCCCGCTTCTTCTCCGTCGTGCTTCGGATCGAACTCCAGCTTAGTCTCCACTCTGCAGGAAAAGTGACAAAGGCGGCGGCCTACAAAGGTGGGTGACCCCACTTCATTTAATGTTGCTGCTTGTCCATGCAAGACAAGAAATCCCGGACGTTCCGCTAGTGACCAGCTTCCCTCAGCAGGATTACGTAAGAATGTCCAGATCATATCCAGCTTCACATCATTGAAGTCGTCTCTGTGCGGCTTGGCTGGCCATGACACTTGAGGCAGCTTGGGAGCATCCATGACCGGCTCAATATGCGTATCATTGCCTACAATAGGCCATCCATCAGATGTCCAGCTCACAGGCGCCAGAAAAACCTCTCTTCCCAGATGATGTCCCATAGGGTAGGATACCGGTCTTATCCCCAAGCACACAGCCCACCAGCTTCCGTCATGGGCTTCGATTAAATCCGCATGACCTGTTGCATATATGCCGTTCCCCATACTTCTATTCGTGAGAATCGGATTGCTTGGACAAGGCTCAAATGGCCCATATGGATGATTGCTTCTTGCGATCGTTTCCATATGTCCATATTCGGTTCCCCCTTCGGCGATCATCAAATAATATAGTCCGTTGATTTTGTACAAATGAGGTCCTTCGGGATGAGCTCCTCCTGTACCTTTCCAAATCAAGCGTTTCTCTGACAGTGTGGCTCCGGTTTCAATATCAATCTCGCATTGGTAGATACCATCGCCCTCAGCTCCGGTAGTTGGAGACTGTAAATATACGCGGCCGTCGTCATCAAACATCAGGGAAGGATCGATACCACCTTGCGCGAGCTTCACCGGCTCCGACCAAGGTCCCTCAGGGTTCTGTGTCTTCACAAAGAAATTCCCGCCTCCGCTTACATTAGTAGTCACCATGTAAAACCAGCCGTTGTGATAACGGAGGGTTGGTGCATAGATTCCGCCAGAACTCCATGCACCCGAAAGTGGAAGCTGTCGCTCTGTTGTGAGGCAATGGCCGATCTGCCGCCAGTGGACCAGATCCTTACTGTGAAAGATAGGGACTCCAGGGAAATATTCAAAAGAACTTGTGACTAGATAGTAATCATCACCGACACGGCAAATACTTGGATCAGGATGAAAACCCGGTATGACGGGATTGTTGTACTGCATATATCCGCACTCCTGTCTATTTTTTATACAGATTATATAGCTCTCTGTTATTTCCACATTGTAGTACACTTTCACTTTGCCAAACCTTCATTTTCAAGTCATATGTTTAGCATGATCTAGTCATTTATAATAAAACAAAAAGTCGTCTACATTGACGACTTTAAGAGACTCTTTTGCTTTTGCGAAAAATTCAGCTTTGATTATTGTTCCAACACAAATATCCAGTTTCAAAAAATCGTCGATCGTTGCCATGTCAGTGTCCACCTCATCCATTGATTTCTAATTTTCGGGTTAAAGAAGGCGTCCAGAAGTAACCTGCCATCCCCAATAAAGTTATCAAACCACCAAAGAATTGAAACCCAGAGATCGTCTCACCCAAGAATAAATAGGCAAGAAAAATGGCCAGAACAGGTTCTCCAATTGTCCCTACAGAAACCGTAGTGGCCCCTATTGCTTTCAACAGCAGATTAAAAATGTATTGTCCAAATATGGTTCGTTTATGGGATAAACGTAGAAAATAAAGCTGTATACTGAGAACTTGTAGTGTTAGACTGAATTGGTCATTGAGCTAACGGGCAGATTAGTTATAAAAAAATATTGAATAGATAAGAGGTCAATATGACAATTGGAAAGTACGAAATTGACATTCAAGAAAATTTAATGAATTCGATGGTACCAATAGAAGGTGGGACTGTCGAATTACGCGATTATATTAATCTCAACAAGTGGCTTAGTTCTGATTACACTTTATCGGATCCTGGAAGAGGAAGCGATAAAAAGGTTATTACATGGACTGAAACGATTGAACCTTTCTATGTAATGAAATATCCGGTAACACAGGAGTTGTATCATTTTGTCATGCATACACAAGAAGTAGACCCTAAAGTGAATAACCTGCCAATTACGGAAGTTTCGTGGTTAGATTCGCTAGTCTTTTGTAACAAATTGTCCAGAATACTTGATAGGACTGAATGCTACACATTCACTGATGAAAGTGAGAACACTGTATATAACAAAAAAGCGAATGGCTTTCGATTACTATCAGACGCTGAATGGCAGTATGCGTGCAAAGCGGGAACCAAGGGATATCGGTATGAAAAAATTAATAAGATTGCATGGTATCAAGAAAACTCCAATGGTTCAGCTCAAATGGTCGGGAAACTGCTACCTAATCCATGGGGACTTTACGATATGATTGGAAACGTCTGGGAATGGTGTTGGGATTTATATGATCCTGAACGATATGGGAACTATAGAGTCTTCCGGGGAGGCAGTTGGGCTGAAATTGAAAATAATTGCGGTTCTACGATTAGGAGGAAAAGCATGCCTAATTTCAAGATAGATGACCTTGGCTTTAGAATAGCATTTACAAATCAATAAGATTGCATGCCTCGCACATATCAGGGCCAGAGATTCGCGGTAATACGTCATTGGTCAAACTAAAGGAATCAATAGTATATTTCCACTAACAGAGACGATAGCGTAGCGATGGAGCCGATCCATCGCTGATTTCATTGCTGCTAGCCCCGTTCCGACAACTGGCATAACGCAATATACTAATTGGATGTGATAGATGATGGAAAAGATAAGACTTCGCGCTTGATTGAAGCTGCGCAACGGGAAGCAAAAGAAGAGACTTGTGTTGAGGTAGAAGTTGGTCCAGTTGCTTTTGTTTACGAATATCAACCAACGAAAAACAACTACATTTACGGAGATACTCATTCAGTAGGAGTTACATTTAGATGTAAGTTGAAATCAGGATCGCATCCCAAACTTCCTGGAAATCCAGATCCTCACCAGATTGGTGTCAAATGGATCCCTATTTCGGAGTTGCATTCCATTCAACTATATCCAGAGATTAATAAAGATATTGTTGATTACTTTAGTGGTGAAAATTACCGCAATTATGTTGAGGAACATGAAATTCAACTGAGCAAGTCATTGTGCTAAGAAGACGATAATTGAATCATTAAATATCTGGCTGCCGCGGGTCTGATCGGGCTACCTTGTTACGCTTTTTGCGCTGTTTTCGTAAATATTGTTGCAGTAGTAACCTGAATGGGTTTGCTGTTGGAGATACTATCCATAATGCAACCCATTTTTACATGATCTCGGTCGTACCCCATGCCCATCAAGCTAAGAAATTAATACACCCCCAAAACGAAAAAAGCTATTCTTTTTGTAAATAAAGGATGGATTTTTTTCATTTTGGGGTATTCGAAAATTTTAGCTTGATGGGCATGTGGCATTACTCCAAGTACTCAGAAAATAGTTGCATAGAGCAAGTGTTGACTTCGAACATAAAAATACAACGCCCAAGGCATGCAGCCCACATGGCGATGTATTCATTGATTAATTACTGCTATGTCGTTTAAGCCCTCTCTTCTTCCCCCACAGCCACCGGATTCCCCTCATAGCTAATCCAATCACTCCAGCTCCCTGCATAGAGCCGCACATTCACAACATGGAGGATAGATTGTGACATCCCGAGTCACGTCATTAGCGGACGATACAACTTAAAGAGGTGACTGAAACCATACACAAGACACCGATTAAGGTACAGACCTAATTGGCCGGGTAGGGCAAGCCGCGTTTAGGCACTTAGCCCACCGTCAACCGGTAGGATTACCCCTGTAATGAAGGATGCATAATCGCTAAGCAACCAGGCCGCCGCCCGAGCGATCTCAATCGGTTCGGCCGGACGTCGGAGAGGCGTGTTGGCGCTAATTTGTTCGATAATTTTAGGGTTGATGGAAACCCATTGCTGAATCATATCCGTCATCGTGGTCCCAGGGGCAATTGCATTGACACGGATGCCGACTGGTCCGTACTCAATAGCAGCCGTTTGAGTCAGGCTGTTTACCCCCCGTTTAGATGCCCCGTACGCTCCTAACCCCGGATTTCCCTTTAGACTGCCCACACTGCTGGTATTGACAATAGCACCTGATCCCGAGGTCTCCAGCATAGCCTTAATTTGGGCTTTCATGGATAACCAGACTCCTTTATAGTTTACAGATTGAATCAGGTCAAAATCTTCTTCTTTTTCATCGAGCAACGAGGATACCGTGACTCCGATGCCTGCATTGTTGAAAGCGGCATTAAGGCGGCCATACCGTTCCACTGTCGCTTTGACAGCTTCCTCGATGTTGCTCGCATCTGACAGATCAGCTGTGAAATAATCTGCATTTCCACCGGATGCCGTGATTTCATCTTTGACTTTGCGCAACTCGTGTTCCGTCCGAGCGATGAGCATCACCGAAGCGCTTTGCTCAGCAAACAATTTCGCTGCCGCAGCTCCGATCCCCCGTCCGGCGCCTGTAACCATTATCACTTTGTTCGTCAACAATTGTGTTGAACTATTTGTCATGTTCATTCTCCTTTGCCTTAGGCGTATTGATATCATCGATCACCTTGAGTATACTTTGACTATGATTTCGTGACGAGAGCCTGCTTTATGGTAGGTTTCTGAGTGCTAGGATAAGGGGGGATTCCCGTTGAATGATAGTGAACGCCGTATAGCTCTGGGTATTTTTTTGCGAAGTCTAAGATCGTCGATCTCTCCCCTCGATGTTGGATTGCCGACCGGCAATCGTCGCCGGACACATGGCCTGCGCCGCGAAGAAGTTGCTCAGCTCGCCAACATAGGCCCATCATGGTATACCCGGCTAGAGCAAGGACGTGATATCCGCCCTTCGGTGAACGTGCTGGAGAGCCTGGCTTCGGCGCTCAAGCTAACACCCAATGAGCGGCGGCATCTCTTTCTGCTCGCCGGAGAGTCGTTGCCCCCTCAATGGACTGCTGCTGAAGAGAAGCTCAATCCATCCATTCAGGTGATGCTGGACGAATTAAATCCGAATCCGGCCTATGTTATTGGGAGAAGATGGGATTTTATAGCCTGGAATAAAGCCGCGGATGCGGTGTTTATGATTCTTGGGTCCTCGCCGCCGCATGATTACAATTTGATCTGGCGCCAATTCACGGACCCTCTTTGGAGAGAAGGGTCAGAGGATTGGGAATCCGTCTCACAGAGAATTGTTGCCGAGTTCCGTACGTCGAGAGCCCGCTACATGGATGATGTTTCATTCGACAGATTAATCGACGATCTGAAACGAGTAAGTTCCGATTTTACACGGATGTGGCAGTACCATGAGGCACCTAGAACCCTTGATGGGTATAAGAAACTTTGTCACCCCGCTCTTGGAGCTTTAGAGTTTGAGCATATCACCCTTCAATTCCCCAATGACCCGGATCGACGGATCATGATCTATATACCGCTTACTGCAACAAAATCCCGTTTGGAGCATTATTTAGTGTTGGGTAATTCCGCTTTGTAATCGTCATTCATTAGGTAAGCCCATGCTGTACAGTTTGCATAGTTGAGAAATCCTTCAACACAAAAAGCCCGCGTCGCTCGCGGGCTTAAGTTTTTTACTCGTTGTCTACACTTCCCCAGTAGCCACTAAATTCTCCTCATAACTAATCCAATCTCTCCAGCTGGCATTGCTGTTAGAAACTGCTTTCAGGGTGCCGTATTGCTCCCGAACCAGGAAAAGCCACTCTATGTACTACACCACCCCGAGAGAGGATGCAGAGCTATACCTTAGCGTACGATTTCCGCGTTTTGTTGGCGGGATCCTTGTCGGTACCCCTACTATGGAAAAAAAGTATGTACACCCTTATACAAATTCTTTCTTATTGGCATACGTAATCAAGGGTACTGCTGAATGGGAATATGAGGTTTCGATCAAAAGCGTACAATTATGGTTAACCTTAATCTCTAATATTTCTCTTTCGTCCGCACATCTAAGTGTTTCGGAATGCAATCGCAGTTTTAAGAGAACTATTCATATGACAGCTTACGATTACTTGATTAAGTACCATATTAAGAAAAGCAGTGAAATGTTGATCTCAACCGATTATACAATAACCGAAATAGCCCAAAAGGTCGGGTTCCATCATGTAAACCACTTCATCCAATCCTTTAAAAAACATCATGAAAAAACACCTCGGGATTCCGGAATTATAGAAATGAAATCATTGATTAATGTAAAGCGCCGAGAAATTAAAAGAGAACGCCCGGTTAGGGACGCTCTCTTTGATTTAATCGAACTGGTATGTCCAAAATTGTTCTGTTCCGAAACGGTTCCGGATCTCCTCATCTGTCAGTTCCCGGTTCCCGACAAGCTCCGCTGCCTGGAATTGCGTACGGTGTGCTTGAATTGAGGCCATTTTCTTCGAAAGGAATGCGGTCACGTCTACTGTTACATCTGCTTTCCCGATCATCTGCTCGTGATTGCTGGAGAACGCGTTGCAGTATACAAGCGGCCGTTCTTCCTCCGGGAGTTGGCTGATCGTCCGGATGACAGCGGCTCCTGTGGCATCGTGATCAGGATGCACACTATACCCTGGATAAAATGTGATAACTAGCGACGGGTTCAGTTCCTTGAGTAGCGCTTTGACCGTATTGTCCAGCAATTGCTGGTCTTCGAACTCGACCATTTTATCGTGGAAGCCAAGCATCCTTAAGTCTTGGATGCCAATCGCATTGCTAGATGCTGTAAGTTCTTCCTTACGGATGCCCGGTAAGGTGACACGGTTTGCGAACGGCGGAATTCCCATGTTTCGCCCCATCTCCCCTAAGGTCAGACAAGCATAGGTAACTTGAGCACCGCTTTGTATGTACATTGCTAATGTCCCTGCTGCAACGAATGATTCGTCGTCGGGATGGGGGAACACAACTAAAATGCGCTGATGTTCAGCTCGTGTAGTATTCATGGCTTCTCCTCTGCTTATCATCAGAACTTTTCCCGGCTTAGTTGCAATGCAACCATTAACTTTCCTTGATCGTCGTGCCCAGCCATGATAAGTCTCCCGGTTTCTGACTCATCTACATGTGTAAGGCCCTCGGCATAAATCCAGCCCTGTGTTGTCTTTAAGCCTACCCGGTATGGACCAGTGCCGGAGATGGAGCCATGTGTATATCGGACAACCGCATTGGATATAAACGCTGACGCCGGGTGACGGGTACTGTCCAGGTGACTGGTGTAGGCGCCTGTTGTGACTTCAAGGTGTACGTATAAATCCTGACCGGCAAGGCGGTCAATCCGAGCTTGTATCTCTGGGGGATGAATCAGTTGCATGGCAGCCTCCTTGTGTGGTGAAAACGTGAAGTATGGTGTTATTTTAACACAAGTCCAGTAGAATAGTCTTATGGTGTCTAAGTACCTCGCAAAGCCGATCCGCCATTCCCTCAACGAACAATTTAGTATTATCAGCTACTCCCATGAACTGCATAATTGTGCGAATATAACTATGACCGGACTCAAGGGAAGCGGCAGGACCTTCAGAGTAAACTCCGCCGCAGGCTTGGATGTGTAGCGACTTTTTATCAGCCAGAAGTCCGATAGGACCTGTATTTCTGCGTGTTATTCTAATCGAGTGGGTCACGCACAATGGACAAGAAGCTTACAATTTCTCAATAAAACACCATTTTGATCTTAATCTGCTTGGACCGATTTTTATACTAATGGCTACTGCAATGATTATTGTTCGTGTAAGTGGCATTTTCATCAGAGTCGCACAGAGCAAATCTAGAACATTGACCAAGCGGGTTGTATAAATCATCCCTGCGAGCAGCAAAACTTTATCACAGGGATAGGTACACTTATTTCGGCTAAATAGCCTGTTTTTTGGACCAAGTTCTTGTCCCGTCAAAGGAGAAGGACTTGGCCCCTTTTTTTAATGTATTATATTAAGTATCTTCCCGTTATCGACTGCTTCGAATGGATGATTTGCGAAGGTGTGCCCTCGAACACCACCTGGCCGCCCTTGCTGCCTCCATCCGGACCCATATCGATAATCCAATCCGCTTGGCTGATCACATCGAGGTTGTGTTCGATGACGATCACCGTATTGCCGGTGTCCACGAGGCGGTTCATGATCTCTACAAGGTGCCCGATATCTGACATATGAAGGCCGGTCGTCGGCTCGTCCATTACATAAATGCTGCCCTGCTTATGCAGTTCACTTGCCAGCTTGATGCGTTGGCATTCCCCTCCTGAGAGCGAGCTGAGCGGCTGGCCGAGTGTAATATAGTTGAGTCCCACATCGCTCATCGCCTGGAGCTTGCGCACAACCTCTTTTAGCTGAAAAAAGTCCAGTGCCTGTTCCACCGTCATCTCCAGCACATCTGCAATTGACTTGCCGTTCAGTCTGTACGCAAGCACCTCTTCCTTGAACCGTCTGCCTCCGCATACTTCGCATGGCAGCTTCACACTCTCGAGGAATGCCAGGTCTGTATACACAACACCCAGCCCTTGGCAGTTCTCGCAAGCCCCCTTGGAGTTGAAGCTGAACAAGCCTTGATTCACTTTGTTCGCGGAAGCAAACGCCTTGCGCACATCATCCATAATGCCCGTGTAGGTCGCGGGGTTCGAGCGGGTTGACACTCCTATCGCCGATTGGTCGATAACGATCGCATCCGGGTGCTGGCTGAGGAACACGTCGTTAATCAGCGTACTTTTGCCTGAGCCGGCGACACCTGTAACTACTGTCAGTACTCCTGTTGGGATATCCACACTCACATTCTGCAGATTGTGAAGTGTAGCTTCCTTAATAGGTAGCTTGCCGGTTGGCTGCCTGAAATCGTGCTTCACCTGGAGCGGTCTCTTCATATAGTTGCCTGTCAGCGTACCTGCATCCAGCAGTCCCTGGAAGCTTCCTTCATACACGATGGTACCGCCGTGGCTGCCTGCATGGGGCCCGACGTCGACAATATGATCCGCCAGCTTGATTACATCGGGATCATGCTCGACAACAATTACGGTATTGCCCTTGTCACGCAGCTTCTGCAGCAATTCATTTAACCGGTGTACATCACGGGGGTGCAAGCCAATACTAGGCTCATCGAAGATGTAAGTGACATCTACGAGACTGCCGCTCAGGTGCTTCACCATCTTGACGCGCTGTGACTCGCCGCCGGACAAAGTATCCGTCTCGCGGTCCAGCGTCAGGTAGTCAAGTCCGATATCCACCAGATGCTGTAGCCGCTCCGTCAGCGATTTGACGACCGGCGCGGCGGCAGGATCGTCAATCTCCCGAATGACGCGGATAAGCGATCCAGCCTCCATGGAGGACAGCTCTGCAATATTTAGTCCATTGATCCGGCAACTGAGCGCGGCCTGACTGAGTCTCGCGCCGTGACAGCTGGAGCAGGGACCCTCGGAGATGTACGGCGCAACAGCTTTCTGTGTGCGCTCGGACTTCATCTTCACATCCTGCTTGATGTATTTGTTGGTGAACTTCTCAATGACGCCTTCCACTGTAATATTCGTTGCCTTCCCGGCAAAATCCATCTTCACTTTCCTTGCCTTGGCGTACAGCAGCTGCTCCAGTTCCTCATCCGAATAATCGCTCAGCTTCTTGTCAGGATCGAAGTCCCCCGACTGCAAGATCATGTTCAACTCCCAGCCGCCCATCGAATAATCCGGCAACAGAATTGCCCCTTCATTGAGCGACTTTGACATGTCCAGCGCTTTGCTCATGTCAACGCCGAGCCTGCGGCCGATGCCGCTACACTCAGGACACATGCCTTGCGGATCGTTGAATGAGAACATGTTCGCTTGTCCAACATAGGGCTGACCTACTCGGGAGAAAAGAAGACGGAGAATAGGAGAAATATCGGTAATCGTGCCCATCGTGGAATGGGAACCACCTCCGAGCCGCTTCTGATCTACAATAACCGCCATGCTCAGGTTCTCAATCGCGTCTGTATCCGGCTGCGGAACGCGGGGCAGGAAATTACGCACAAACATGCTGAAGTTCTCATTCAGCAATCGCGTGGATTCTGCAGCAATCGTATCAAAGACGATTGATGACTTGCCGGACCCGGATACTCCTGTGAAGATCGTGATTTTCCGCTTCGGAATGCGCAAGGATACGTTCTTAAGATTATTCTCTCTCGCACCCGAAATTACGATATACTCCTGATTTGATTCGCTCATGTCAACATCCTTCCGGGTAGTGTTAATGGACACTATTTTGTCACACTTTGATTATAGGCGACCACTTGGTGTTGTGTCATCAGGATTAATATACCCTCATACAAAAGAAGCCCGCAAAAAAAGTGCATAGCCGCCGCCATGCACCTCCAGATTCTCATATTCTTCTACTTCTAATCCTGTTGTAAAAACGTCCGGGTCCGCTCAAGCTGCGGGCTGCCGAAGATCTGCTCCGGTGTTCCCGATTCGGCAATTTCCCCGTTGTCCATGAAGAATACACGGTCCGCTACATCGCGGGCGAAGTTCATTTCATGCGTGACGATCATCATCGTCATGTTCTCCTCTGCAAGCTGGCGGATAACCCGCAGCACCTCGCCGGTCAGCTCGGGATCAAGCGCCGACGTCGGCTCGTCAAACAGCAGAATGTCCGGGTTCAGCATCAGCGCTCTGGCGATAGCTACCCGCTGCTTCTGCCCGCCCGACAGCATGGAAGGATACACGTCCGCCTTATCGGCAAGGCCCACCTTGGAGAGCAATTCCATGCTTTTGGCGGTAATATCCTGAACACTCTCCCGCTTGAGTGTTCTTGGGGCAAGCTCCAGATTTCCCCGCACGCTCAAGTGAGGGAACAGATTAAAATGCTGAAACACCATACCCATAGTTGCAGTAATCTTTCTTATGTCCGCACCACTAGCATATCTGCCGTTGTCCACCAGCGGCTTGCCGTGAATAAAGATGCTTCCGCCGGTAACCTCCTCCAGATGGACAAGACTGCGCAGCATCGTGCTCTTTCCGGAGCCGGAAGGCCCGATCACCGCTACAACCTCTCCCGGGCTCACATCAAAGGTAATCTTTTTCAACACATCGAGACTGCCGAAGGATTTCTGCAATTGTTTGACTTCAATCATACTACTCATATTTGGACAGCCCTTCTACTCAAATTTGAAACGTTTCTCCAGTGCCTTGAAGAACAGCGTCAGTATTAGTGTCACCAGCAAATAAATAACGCCAGCTACTACAAATGGGGTCACCGTAAAATCACGGTTCACCGCCGTTTTCGCGTAATTCAGCAGCTCCGGTACGGCTACGGCATAGAGCAAAGCGGTGTCCTTGACCAAGGTAATCGACTCATTGGCTACCGCGGGCAAAGCAATTCGGAACATTTGGGCGAGAATTACCTTGCGCAGGGTCTGCCATTTGCTGAGTCCGAGAACCTTGGCCGCTTCATGTTGTCCTTTATCAATCGAGAGCAGCCCGCCGCGGAAGATCTCGGCAAAATAAGCGCCATAATTAAGGATAAAACCAAGACTGGCCGCGACGAAGCGGTCCATGACCAGATACTGACCAATCACCGGAATCTGCGGCAATCCGAAGCAGAAGAACAGCAGCTGCAGCAAAAGCGGAGTTCCGCGCATGACGTAAATATAAGTGTGTGCAATCCAGGCCAGCGGTTTGATGGTGCTCTTGGCCATCAGCGTCACCAGCATCCCAAGCGGAATGGACAGCACGATGACAATCAGGAACAGCAGAACGGTCGTCCGCGCACCCTCCAGCATTGGTCCGGCAATTTTAATAATATAATCCATATTCATTTCTACAACCGACTCCTATGGGTAACAATCTTAGTTCAGTACTTTGTTCTCTCCGAACCACTTCTTGGATATTTCGGCGGCCGTTCCGTCACTGCTCAGTTCATCCAGAGCCTTCTGCAGCTCAGTCAGCAGTGCTGCATTGCCCTTCTTTATCCCGATGCCGTATTGCTCAGGTGCAAGCGATTCAGCCAGCAGCTTGTAAGTGCCCGGTTCCTTGGACATGTAATATTTAGCCACCACTTCATCGATGACGACTCCATCCAGCCGTTTGGACTTCAAATCCGTCAGGGCAAGCACATTGTCCGGAAATTCGGATACATTCGCAATCTTCGCTTTGACCGGGCTGGAATTCAGGGCGTCGGCAGCCGATGAGAGACTTTGCAGTCCGACTTCTTTTCCGGCCAGATCATCTAGCTTCGTTAACGATGAATCCGCCAGCACGACAACAACCTGGCTGTTCTCAAGATAAGGCTTTGTAAACAGCACCTTCTCCTTACGCTCGTCCGTAATGGTGTATCCGTTCCAAATCATATCAATGCGTCCGCTGTTCAGCTCCGATTCCTTGGACGACCAGTCAATCGGCTGGAAGGTAACCTCTTTACCCATTTTCTCAGCCGCCGCTTTCGCGTAATCAATATCAAAACCGACAATTTCATTGTTATCATCCCTGAAGCCCATCGGGGCAAACTTATCATCTATGCCAATTACCAGCTTGCCGTCATGGCCGCTTGAACTGGAACAGCCTGCTATTGCTGCAATTGCCATAACTATTAATAGAACCATTAAGCCTTTTCTCTTCATCTCTCTAATCCCCCTAGTAAGTAACACACAGTATCATACGCTTTAGTTCGTTAACACGTTATCAGGTTATCATGATAACATATCATGTGAGCTGCGTCGATAGCAACATAATGATAGAAATGCAAAAAGTGACTCTCAACGAAAGAGGGTCACTTTTTTACGCTACCTTATGTTCCTTTAAAGCTACATTTGATAAATGTATTTGACCTTGTTATTGATGAAGTATAAGTACACGTTACCGTAAACGAGATATCCCAAATCTTCGTTAATGCTGTCCGCGTCGCCCCAGGAAAGGAAAACCTCCTCGGGCTTCATGCCAACGATTACCCTCTCTTCACGGATAGCCACCCATGCTTTGTCACTGATGTCAAATATATTGCGCGGATTTTTGAAATAAAAAAGTCCGGTGATGTATTCAGCTGGGTTCCCGCTCGGCTCTATCTTCATATTGATTTCCTGACCATTGGCCCGACGGATGATGATCTCTAAATTTCCGTTATTCGGATTGGAGCGGAAGTCTTTGACCGAGGCCTTCTCCATATTCTTATAAGGACTGTTGGCAATTTCCGAGTTTCTCGCCCATACAGGCTGCCCGTTAAAGACCTTCCTCAGTGCTTGGAGCATATCTTCGCTGTAGAGGGTATGGTCTTCATAAGTATCCAAATCCAGTGTCCAAATGGTTCCTGCTTCATTCTGCAAGGTGAAGGTCGGGCTAATCTCATCATACTGGACGTCCGTTACCCAGTGGCTTCCTGGATGCCCGTACATATAGACTTTTTTACCTACAACCAGGCCCATGGTTCCAGGAAGCTTACTGATCGCGTACAGCATGCTATTGCTCTTTGTCTTGCCCTCCTCTGTACTCCAGATGAACAAAGATATCGCACTGGATGCGTATTTGCCGTCAATGGCTCCGAGCTTAAGCAGCGTTTTGAAGGCGACATAATTAGAGTTGTTGTACAGAACTGAGTTGTCCTTGCTTAGCTTGGCGCTTCCTTTGCTGCCACTAATGGTTACAGCAGAGCCTGCAGAGGCAACAGAAATGTCCGGGATCTGATTCAAAAGCTTCACCGGCACATAAGAAGAACCGTTGACAAGCACTGACTTGGACGCCGAGATGATGAGCTTACCGTCTACAAACGTTGAGATTTCGTCATACGACGGTGCAACGGCTGCAGCGGCCCGTCCGGTACCCGCAGGATAGCCCAATCCTACTACGAGCAGCAGGGCGGTGAGCAGCATTACAATTTTTTTCATAGGTATTCTATTTCCTTCCCCCAATGATGTATGCTGTCCGGCTGAATGCCGGAGCAGCTCAATAGTGATTTCGACGGGAGACCAATAATTTCCTCCATTAAATTCAATGGAGTCCCAATACACTCTTGGCCTGTTTTTTCCCTGACTCAAGAATGCTGTCACTCACTACGGGATCCTTTATACCTCTGGCGAGTATAAGCGATCCAATCATAATACTGAGCACTTCCCCACCGGAAGACTTGTCACAGCCTGCAATCTCTGAGATGAAGTCAATAAACCGCTCCAGCTCTTGACTAAATACTTCACGTATCTCTTCCGAAGACTGGGCTATTTCTCCAGACAGCGTCGGTATAATACAGCCTCCCTCGATATTATCCCTATGAGCTGCACTCAAATATTGATTAATAACCGCATCAAATTTCGAATTATCATTCTCCTCCAGCGCAACTGTCCGCAAAGTATCCATTGTATCATTTACAATACTGCTGCACGTTTCAGCGATCAGTTGTTCTTTGCTTGCGAAATGCGAATAAAATCCCCCATGCGTTAAACCGGCCCCCTTCATGATAAAAGGGACACTTGTCTCTCTAATCCCATTTTTTCTAAAAGCTTGAGCAGCACTGTCAAGAATACGAGCGCGAACCTTAGCTTTATGGCCTACTGGATATGGCATTTCAACACCCTCTTTAATTTAAATCAAAATATTATATTCATCATATTTTAAGGCGATGGAAAAGGAGCGAGTACAATGGATATTTCTCAACAAGTAGCTTTAGTTAGTGGAGCCAACCGGGGGTTCGGTAAGTATTTGTCTATGGAACTCTTAAAAAGGGGTGCAAAAGTATATGCTGGCGCAAGAAACCCGAATTTGGTCAACATTCCTGGAGCCATTCCTTTACAGCTTGACATCACAAATCCCGGCTCCGTAACGGCTGCGGCGGAAGCTGCTCAAGATGTTACTCTGCTTATTAATAATGCCGGTTCGTCAACTGGAGCCTCTTTTCTAACGGGCAGCTTGGACGATATCCAGTTAGAATTTAATACCCATGTATTCGGCACGCTTTCAGTGATTAAGGCTTTTGCACCTCTTATCGAGAAAAATGGCGGCGGATCAATTTTAAATATTTTATCCGTATTATCATGGTTCAGTTCAGACAGTGCGGGAGCCTACTCGGCTGCAAAGTCTGCTGAATGGGCAATGACTAATGCTCTACGATTAAGTTTAGCCCCCCGAAATATCACAGTCGCCGGGTTACACGTAGGTTATATGGATACTGACATGACTGAAAGATTAAATGCCCCTAAGTCTGATCCAAAGGACATTGCCAAAATTGCAGTAGATGGTATTGAAGCCGAGCTTTATGAAATCCTTGCCGATGAAATCAGTATGAAAGTGCAAAAAGGTCTTGCCGGCGGCGTTAAGGCTTTATATCCGGAATTAACAAAATAAAGCAACACAATATTTGAACCCTCTTAGCCGGGGGCTGGAGATCTCTGCGCCTCACCTGGAGATCCTCCAGCCCCCCACGCTTATAACATGTAAAGTTTATCGGGTATAAACTATAATTTTCTATATTCACAGGGCCGCCTTTTCCTGCTAACATCATTTGTAAGCGGTTAAATTAGCATATGCTTCCGAAGTGGTTGTTGTACGAACCTGAATCTGTGAAGATTTGCTGACAAAAATATTTAGGAGGAAATGACGTGACCAAGCCCGTGCAGCCAAATGAGCCGATTGTAACTCATATGTATACCGCGGACCCTTCCGCACATGTATTTGAAGACAAAATTTATATTTATCCCTCTCATGACCTCGATCAAGAAATGGTCTCTAATGACAACGGCGATCAATACAATATGGAGGATTATCATGTTCTGTCCTTGGAAGAAGAAGGCTCCGTTTGCGTAGATCACGGCGAAGTGCTTCATCTGAAGGATGTTCCGTGGGCCAAGCAGCAAATGTGGGCCCCAGATGCCGCATACAAGAACAATACCTACTATTTGTATTTCCCGGCTAGGGACCATGATGATATTTTCCGGATTGGCGTAGCGACAAGCTCCTCCCCTTCGGGGCCATTTAAGCCTGAACCGAACTATATTCCCGGCAGCTTCAGCATTGATCCCGCCGTACTCGTCGATGACGATGGCAAAGCTTATATTTACTTTGGCGGCCTGTGGGGAGGCCAGCTTGAAAAATGGCAGACCGGCACATTTATCGCGGATGCCGAGGGGCCGGACGCAGCAGCACCTGCACTTGGTCCTATCGTAGCGGAATTGAGCGAGGACATGCTGAGCTTCAAGGGCGAAGCCAAAGAAATATCCATTGTCGATGCGAATGGTGATCCGATCCTTGCCGGCGATGAAGAGCGAAGATATTTTGAAGGTCCATGGGTACATAAATATAACGGTTATTATTATCTTTCTTATTCCACTGGCACTACCCACACTATTGTTTACGCTATCAGTAAAAATCCGCTTGGGCCTTATGTATATCAAGGAAAGATCCTTACACCGGTGGTAGGCTGGACAACGCACCATTCCATTGTTCAATTTAAGGAAAAATGGTATTTGTTCTACCATGACAGCTCCTTATCCAGGGGAGCCGACAATAAGCGCAGCGTGAAATATACGGAGCTGAAATATGGCGATGACGGCACCATTCAAACCATTCATCCATACAAGGATGCCATAGAATAGCTACAGAACAAACGGCTGTGCCGCCTTTCAAGGTGGACACAGCCGTTTGTGTGAATTTTTCATTATCTAAGAGTTATGTTATCCGTTGTCTGTAAGTCATTATAGTATCGTGAAATGTACGGTGTTAAGAGGTCTGTTTAGGGTTTATAATCCCATAATGAATAAGGTCTACAAATTTATTATCTTTATAGACATGCTGTAATAATACGCCTTCTTGCACCATTCCCGATTTTTGCATAACCCGTCCAGAGCCTGGATTTGAAGCAAAATATCTCGCGTATACTTTGTGGTAATGCTTTTCTGAAAAAGCAAACTGAGTGACCGCTTTTGTTGCTTCAGTTGCATACCCTTTCCCCCAATTGTCCTCACCTATCCAATATCCAAGCTCGCCGTTTCTGTGTGTTTGGTTATTGGTGAGTCCTATGGCTCCATAAAGCTCGTTAGTACTTTTGTCAGTAATGGCAAACTCATATGATTTGTTATTGTTGAAATTATCTTCATGTGTCTGAATCCAAGATATTGCACATTCAATGGGGTATGGATAAGGCAGAGTCAATGTACTTTTGTAGATATTGTAGTTATTGCAGAGCTCGGAGACACGTTGTGCATCAGATAATTCAAAGGGTCTTAAAATCAATCTTTCGGTAGTAATTGTTCTTTTCTCTTGATTGTACATTGATTTACCTCCGTCACTTCTGCCCCTTCTATATTTTCTTTAGTTCAACTTATATATTTAGTCGTTACATAAGTTCGTGCCGGCTCCGCCGCCGATTCTGGAAGGTTACAATTTCCCGTATCCCCGCCTGCTTCAGCAGCTCCACTTGCTGATCCGCATAGCAGCCGAGGTCGTCAGGAAAGTGGGCATCGGTAGAGGTCGTGAAAAGCACCCCCTTGGCCGCCAATACCGCCAGAAAAGCTGGACTTGGGCACATTTCCTGGATCGGATAGCGGTACAACATTCCGGCGTTGATCTCGGTGGCCGTATCATGCTCGACCAGCAGATCTGCAATCCGCTCATACATCGGCAGCAGCTGCTGCTCGTCCGGGCGGTAGTTGAAGGCCTTGAGGTTATCCAGGTGGGCAACAATATCGAACAGGCGCGAAGAAATCGCACCACCGACAAGCTCGAAGAACCGGGTGTAGAGAGCCTCCAAGTCGAATTGTTCAAAATGCTTCTGCGTCGCCGGATTGTCAAAGCCCCAGCCATCTACAAAATGCACCGAGCCGATGACATAGTCGTACGGCTGTTCCTCTAGGATCCTGCTTAACTCCTGCTCGCAGCCCGGGAAATAATCGGCCTCAATGCCGAGCCGGAGCTCAATCCCTTCCTGCCGCCACTTCATCTTCTGGCTCTGAATGCAAGCTGTAAATTCTTCCACATCCGCTATGCACACCTGTTCCAGCCATTCCCGCTGCAAGCGGCCTATCGGGCTATTATCCAGAAGCATGTGCTTCTCGGAATAAGCTTTATATTTCTTGAACCGGTACAGATGATCGACAATGCCGACAGTGTGCATGCCGCGCTCCTTGGCTTGCTTCAGATACAAGTCCAGCCATTCATCGGAATAAGCCCCGTCGGCAATGCGCCGTTCCAGCAGACGAAAGCTCTCCTGCATCCAGGCCAGTGTGTGCTCCTTCTTGCCGCTGTCAGCCATAGCTGTCAGGCTCTCCAGCGTACGCTGCAGCCACCTTGGCGAATACGGCCCTTCTTCCAGATGAAGATGAAAATCTACCTTCATTTCGTAAGTCCTCCTGATATGTTCCTGTCAATGCTAGTCAATTACGCCGCCATCCTCCAGCCTGATCCAAGTCTCGAAGCGCCGTTCCCCTTCCAGAAGCTGAATGATCCGTGCACCCCGCTGCAGTGCCCCGTATGTGTTATGCCCGGTAACCCGGCCATAGGCCAGCGTAATTCCGTGCAGATTACCTATGTAATCATTGTCATGATCATGCCCGGCGAAGGCTGCCATCACATCCCCCGCCTCCAGCATTGCCGCGAACCAGCCGCTGTTCACTTTGGAGCAGCAGACCATTTCGCCTTTTCTCCCCGCTACTCTTCCCGATTGCCATACTTCATGATACTCAGGAATGGGAATGTGCATAAAAGCCAGCGCAGGCAGCACCCCGCCGTTTCTCTCCCGGATCTTGGCTGATTCCCGGGTATACCAGGCAATCTGATCGGGGTGAATCCAGGCATATCCGCCAATTGCTTCAGGCGCATATTCACCCGAATCCACGAAATACAGCGCTGCTGCTTCCCGGTCTCCGGAATGGCTGAAGAGCGGCAGCACATAGTTACCTGTACCGTGGATCTCTTCCGGCCCTGCTTCGGCCATGCATAACTCATATTCTGTCAAAATCTCCTGAAGCTCCGGCCGGGTCACTCCCTTCTCCGAATCGTGGTTGCCATAGATCACGGCAAATGGCGTTTCCGCCCGTGCCGCAACCTCAATGACCCGGCGGAAGGTGGCCTCAGGGTCCACCGTATCATGGCTGTAAATCAGGTCGCCGCTGAACACTACCAGATCCGGCTGCTCGGTTTCCATAATGCGCTCCATAAGGGCCAGTGTCCGGGCATCATGCTCCGGGTTGATTCCGTCTTGAAGATGAATATCGGTAAATTGCACAATCTTAAAGGTTCCATCCGTGTGGAAGGAGAGACGTCGCTTGTTCATTTTGAACCTCCTGGGATTCAAATTCTCATTTTGAGATATCTGTGTTGTATTGTGTGTGATTAGTTTGTTTATTGTGTTCTTTTCTTTTAAAATATCATTAATAGCCAAAAGAATGCAAGAGAAACTTTCTTGCCTAAGGACGATCCGCTGTGATCTTGAGGCTTTGGAATGCCTTCACTCCTTCAGCAAACCGCTGTAACCCATCTTTAAGCCGCACTTTCGGACAGGCGTAGTTCATTCGAATGAATGTGCTGCCGTTTCCGCCAAACATGGCCCCTTCCGAGACATACAGCCCCGTTTCTTTTCTTATATACTCGCATAAGGTTTTTGTATCCCGGGCTACAGCACTGCAGTCTATCCAGGCCAAATAGGTGGCTTCCGAATGAATGACTTGAAGCTCCGGGAGTTGACTTGCTATAAACTGTTCGAGAAGCTGCTTGTTCTCCATTAGGTAGCTTAATAATGCAGCAAGCCAAGGTTCGCCTTCTGTAAATGCCGATATGGCCGCTTCAACCGCAAAAACATTAGGTTCAGCAACCTCATCTGTATTAATCCCCCGATTCACGAGCGCTCGCAAACTAGGATTTGGTACGATAATACTCGAAGATTGTATTCCCGCAAGATTAAATGCCTTCGTTGGTGCTACACAGGTGATGCAATGTTGGGCAATTTCTTCTGAAACCGATGCAAAGGGGATATAACGATGCCCAGGATGAGTTAAATCACAATGAATTTCATCGGACAGGATAAGGACATTGTGTTTGATGCACAGATTCCCCACTTTTTGAAGAACAGCGCTGTCCCAGACCTTACCGATTGGATTATGCGGATTGCAAAAAATCATCAGCGTGGTTTCGGGAGCGGCCAGCTTTTTTTCCAGATCGTCAAAATTAATAGAATATTTATGTTCCGAATATACCAATTCGCTTACGAGAACGTTTCTCTGATTATTCACAATAGAGTTGTAAAAGATATTATATACAGGTGCCAGCACAAGCACATTGTCACCGGCCGTGGTCATTTTGCGCACGATGGAAGAAATCGCCGGCACCACACCTGTGCAGAACATTATCCATTCGTGCTGAACACGAAAATGATGTCTCCTGCCCCACCACTGGGCAACCGCATCAAAGTAGGCGTCCGGTACGGAGGTGTAGCCAAAGATACGGTGGTCTAATCTCTTTTGAAAGGCCTCGATCACTTCGGGGGATGTCTCAAAGTCCATATCCGCTACCCACATGGGCAGCTCCTTGGAGCCGACGTCCCATTTATAAGAGTTTGTGCCGAAGCGGTTCGTCATTTTATCAAAATCATAATTCACAAGGCTCACCTGCCTGTTCCAGTTCATACCGGGTATTTGAAGCAGAAATATCTTCATCATCCAGGATTAATTCGCCAATGCCCTTCGCTTTAATCCTTCCGGCAATCGGGTTTTTCACACTGTCAATCCATGTTGCTGCATCCACATCAATCGTTGAATATTCAAATGCCAAATCTGTATTGATGAGCTTTCCATTCTCAATGACCAAATGATCCATGTAACACATGCCTTGATTGCTTTCAATGGTACAGTTGATAAAGGTGATATTTTTGGAATTCCAGCCGAGATACTCGCCAATGATAAGCGAATCATATACAGTAACATTCTCACAATTCCAAAAGGCGTCTTTTGAGATCAGCTTCGCATTACGGACTTCTATATTCTTCGCACCATCAAAGGCATAATTTCCTACCAGGGTCAAATCATCAATTGTAATATTCTGACTGTTCATTCCAAAGTAATCTCCATGTGCAGTCACATGTTTCAAGTACACGCCTTCACAATTCCACAAGGTCTCCTGCGCATTTGGCAAATTGACATTCACCAGGTGGATATCGCTTGAACGCCGCAATGTCTTGGGCGCTTCTATAACGCTGTCATGGATTGAAATATGGCGCGTATACCAAATTCCCGAGCGTGCCATTTCCAGAAATGTGCTGTTCTCCACATGAATGTGTTCGCTATACCAAAGCGGATACTTCCATTTAAAAATACTATTATGGATTGAAATATCGCGGCTTTCCTTCAGCGGTGATTCACCATCCGCAAAAACAGAATTAGTGATTACAAGCTCTCTGCTTTTAAAAAGCGCCCGCTCTCCGGTTAAAAGTTGTTGATTCAGTGTTTTCAAAGGTTATTCCTCCCATCTCTTAATGCCAGCTTACACCCTGAAGTTAACTCTAAGTCAAATTTCAATAATTCAATACTTGCATTGAAGTCCACTTTAAGGTCTATACTTCTTCATGAACCCATGAAAAGACGAAAGGAATGACGGATATGCCAAAAAAACAGACAGCAGGACGGGACTTGCTGGGTGAATTCGCGCCTAAATTTGCTGAACTTAACGACGATGTCTTATTTGGTGAAGTATGGTCCAGGGAAAAGGAATTATCTCCGCGCGACCGCAGCATGATCACCGTTTCCGCTTTAATTGCCGGAGGTAACTTCGAACAATTGACTCCACACCTTCATAAAGCGAAGGAAAACGGAGTGACAAAAGACGAAATCGCAGAGATCATTACTCATCTTTCGTTCTATGCCGGCTGGCCCAAAGCCTGGTCTGCATTTAACATTGCAAAAGAAATCTTCAAAAGCTAAAGATAGAAGGAATAATGCACCCATTGGAAATGTGACCTTTGCTCCGGGCGCCCGCAATAACTGGCACTCTCATAAAGTCGGCCAAGTCTTATTGGTGACAGGCGGCGAGGGCTGGTATCAGGAAGAAGGAAAGCCGGCGCAGCTGCTCAAAACGGGGGATGTGGTGAATATCCCGCCGAATGTGAAGCACTGGCATGGCGCTACCAAAGACAGCTGGTTTGTACACTTGGCCATCACGCCGGGTGAAACGGTATGGCTGGAGCCTGTTGACAGCGACTGGTACGATAAGCTCTAAAAATAACGCATCGAGTCTATGGATTCGATGCGTTATTTTCATATTGGGGTCTGGTCGTAACTGCGGGGTATGTTTGGACTTCCGGCCGCTGTTGTCTCCAGATGTTTTGGATTGTACCGCTGTTCGCAGTCGCTATCGCTCCGTAAGTATCCATAAATCAACACCTGTTAATAATTATAGAAAGAGCTATCATACTTTCAATGGTTAAAATCCTTGGATTCGTTGATTACTGCACAAATGATAGCGAAAGTGTTTATTATCCTGGGCATGTGAATTGGAATTTGTCCTGCTACTTTGGTCTAATTCGAATATTTCGAGAAGATGAGGTCGATATTACGCAGGGAAAAACGCCGGTCTGAGCAAAGAGATTATTCTTCAATACTCTTGTACGGCCTATGTCGGGGTAGTGGAATGGTGGCTGAAGAATGGGATGCCCTTTTTAATTCTATAAACTCAACCTCTGCTCAAGCATTATTGCTAATTCTTCAGCGGTATTCCAAACGATTGGACGAATAACTGAGGTGTGTACAAAAAGCTTATCGTTATCGCTGCTGTTCACGGTCCATATCACCGGGATATTTAAACCGAGCGCATATCCCGCCGTAAAATACACCTCAGGGGATTGACCGGTTATATCCGCGATAATCAGCTTGCTGTCCGTGATAAGCTCTAAGGAATACTTTTCATGAGTCTGCGTTTTCGTATGTGTAAGCAAGCGCGGCAGATAGCCACACTGCTCGATTTTAGGCAACAGCTTTTCCAGCCACTCAGTGCGTAGCTCCTCCTTATCCGAGATGAGAACGAAGCATGGCTTTAGTTCTTTGCCTTCAGTGCTTGCGGCGGCCTCGTTCCATCCTTTTTCCGTAAGCTTAAAGCTCAAGCCTTCCCTGATGAGCAGCTGCTCATTTCTCAGCTTTTCGATGATATATACCAGCTCTTGCTGATTGGGAGAATACGTCAGGTTGTAGCTGCTGGAGAGTGGGTGAATGACAACCGCTTCCCCCGGGCCTTCGGAATGTCTGTACAAATATTGCAGTAGCCGGTGTCCTTTATCTTCAATGGTCACAGGGATTTTCGGAGAATTCGCAATGGACTCCATGTCCTTGGCCGATAGAGCAACTTTTTCATCACAATCTGTCAACTCCCGGATGTAAGCCGATACTAAATGAAGCATGTCACGTTTCTTTTGATATGGGAAGGAATTAATAGGCTCATAGCTGTCTCTCAGTAGACTATAGAACCCGCCGGGTGAACAAGAACAGCCTATATATCTATCGTAATCGCCTTCCGGTGTAATGGGGACAATCTCATCACAGAACAAACAATGTTTCTTATTCATGTCAACATATCACCTCTTATTAATAATATCCCCTACCTTACCAATATTTTTTTGAAAAGTAGACAAGAAAATATTTCCTTCAGCGCCGGACATGGTAAGTGAAATGATCAAAAGAGCCACTATGATCCCACCAGGTTTTTGTGTGTCAAATCACTATTGCCGCGTAGCAAAGAACGTATAGTTAAGTAGTCTGGGGCTCTGGCAGGCATGATAATTTCAGGTAGGAGGTTATTGTTGTATGAGGAAGTATATCCCCAACCAGCACGGAGCTTGGGCCATGCTTATCCTCCCTTTTCTGTTCGGAATAGCAGCTTCTACAGGGCAGGTTATACACATTCCGTTGTTTGTTTGCTGGCTTCTGATCTACTTGTTCAGCTTCCCCTTGCTGCAATGGGTAAAGACAGGGAAATCTGAACGTTATATTGGGCCCATGAAGGTGTACGGGATTCTGCTGCTGCCATTAAGCCTTTATCTGCTGATTTCCGAGCCTGAGCTGTTATGGTTTGTCCTTCCGCTGGTTCCCTTGTTTGCTGTTAATCTCTACTATGCCAAAACCAAAAATGAACGCGCCTTGCTCAATGACATCTCGGCCATTCTAGCATTTTGCCTGATCATTTATCCTGTAGCTTATTTCGGCAAGGGAGATAGCTGGAGAACAGCGACAGAGCTGTTCCTGCTTGCGGCGCTGTATTTTATCGGGACTGCTGTATATGTCAAAACAGTTATTCGTGAACGAAACAACCTCCGCTTCTATTACGGATCAGTTCTGTATCATCTGCTGTTTGCACTGGTTGGGATGCTCCTGTTCCCTTCATTGCTTGCTCCACTCGTCATCCTGCTGTTGCGGGCGGCAATCCTGCCAAAGACAGGGATTACAGGCAGGCGTACCGGTATGAGTGAAATAGGCTTCTCCCTCATGTTATATGTGTCTGTGCTTGTGTTGTATTTCTAGCCTTCAGCAGCAAAAAAAGGATGCTCTTCTATTGGTGATTCAATAGAGGAACATCCTTTTTGCTTGCTATGATGTTATTCGACGATCATGTCCTGATTGCTGGACCCTGGAGGGACAATTGGATATACATTCGATTCCTCAGTAATATCGAACTCCATGACGACAAGGCCGTCTGTGTCCAGCGCAAGATGAATAATATGCTCCGCTTCAGCTAGATTGCGTGCCCGGAAACCGTGGGCGCCAAAGGATTGGGCCAAGGCAACGAAATCTGGGGAACTGATGCGCACGGAAGAATAACGGCGGCCGAGAAATAGCTGCTGCCACTGCCTTACCATGCCCAGGTAGCCATTTTTGAAGATAGCGACTTTGACGTTCAGCCCCAGATCGACAGCGGTCATGATCTCCTGCATATTCATCTGGAAG
Source organism: Paenibacillus sp. BAC0078 (assembly GCF_054483875.1). Lineage (NCBI taxonomy): Bacteria > Bacillati > Bacillota > Bacilli > Caryophanales > Paenibacillaceae > Paenibacillus > Paenibacillus sp. BAC0078. The sequence goes on along the minus strand of NZ_JBTLRW010000001.1, from coordinate 47,250 downwards.
CTGCCGTCCCCCGTGATGCATACGACATGACGGTCAGGAAAAGCCACTGCAGCGCCAATGGCCGCGGGCAAGCCATACCCCATTGTGCCAAGCCCTCCGGAGGTCAGAAAAGAGCGGGCCTCCGTGAAATTATAATGTGTAGCCGTCCAGATCTGGTGCTGGCCTACGTCCGTAGCGATGATGGCATCTCCATCCGTAGCCTTTTCTATGCAATGGATTACCTCTTGGGGCATCAACTGGGTATTCTGCACCCGGCGGGATTTCACTGAACGCTTACGCCAGCTCTCGATTTGCTGATCCCATGCAGCATGCTCCTGAATATGTATGATCTCCCGCAGTCCGGTAAGCAGATCTGCACATTGTCCAGTAATTGCAAGATCAATCGGAATGTTCTTGTTAAGCTCCGATGTATCTATATCGACTTGAATTTTATAAGAGTCCGGCGAGAACGCCTTCCGGTTCCCGGTAACGCGGTCACTGAACCGCACCCCGAGACAGAGCACAACGTCGGCACTCTGCAGTGCACGATTGGCAGCCACTGTCCCGTGCATCCCTAACATACCCAGATGCAGGGGATGTCCAGATGGGAAAGCACCTAAGCCCATTAGCGTGCTGGCTACGGGAAGATTGAATTGCTCTGCGAACTCTTTTAACAATGCCGGAGTGTTGCCTGCTATACAGCCCCCGCCAATCAGTACAAGTGGACGCTCTGCATGGTTCAACCGTTCTGCTGCAAGCTGAATGTCCTGAAGCTCAATGTCGGTATTCGGCTGATACCCCCTGATAGAGGGCTGATGTTTCTGAGTGTCAGAATTGTGCTCACTAGTGAAGCTCGCGGTCATCACATTCTTCGGGAGGTCAATAAGGACTGGTCCGGGGCGTCCAGTTGTAGCGACATGGAACGCCTCATTCACAATTTTCGGAAGATCAGCGATTTCCCTGACAATGTAGTTATGCTTGGTGATGGGCATCGTCATCCCATAAATATCTACTTCCTGAAAGCTGTCCAGCCCAATAAGCTCAGTGGAAACCTGGCCCGTAAGGACGATTAATGGAATGGAATCCATAAAAGCTGTGGCAATTCCGGTAACTGCATTGGTTGCACCCGGGCCGCTGGTGACAAGCGCCACTCCCGGGCGACCTGTTGCTCTTGCATATCCGTCAGCGGCATGAACCGCTGCCTGCTCATGCCTAACCAGAACATGCTGGATGCTGTCGCAATCATATAAGGCATCGTACAAAGGCAATACGGCACCGCCCGGGTACCCGAATATGGTTGTAATATTGTTCTCAATCAACATCTGAATCAGCAGCTGAGCTCCGTTCATTGGTACAATTCGTCTCCTGTCGTATACGTCGTAATATGTGCTCCATCAACCGCCAATATAGGACATCCCGATCTTCGTTCTATTCCTTGCAGTCTGTTCTGTCCGTTCATCAGAATAGCGGTCTGCCCGCAGCTCCCATACGCTCTTTATGGCTGCAAGCAGGCTCTGGTCATCCGCCCCGCCGCGAAGCAGCTCTCTGAGGTCAAAACCGCCCGAAGCGAACAGGCAGGTATAAAATTTTCCGTCAGAGGATAACCTGGCGCGTGTACAGGAGGAGCAAAACGATTCAGATACCGAAGTAATAAATCCGATCTGTGCCTTGCTGTCCTTGTACCGGTAGCGCTTGGCAACCTCTCCAAAATAATTGTGGTCAAGTGCTTCAAGCTCGTAGGTTTCCTGAAGGCGCTCCAGAATTTCTTTTTTCGTTACAACTTTATCGCAGCTCCAGCCATTGTCGTTGCCGACATCCATATACTCGATGAACCGCAGCGGTATATTACGATCTTTGAAATAACCGGCCATTGGCAGAATTTCCGACTCATTTACGCCTCTTTGGACTACCATGTTCACTTTGACCTCAAACCTGGCTTCTATCGCACGATCAATCTGTTTTAAAATAAAGTCAGGTTTGATGCCCCGCCCATTCATCTTCCCAAAAAGCTCAGAATTCAGCGCATCCAGGCTGATATTCAGCCGGCGGAGTCCCGCATCGTATAACGGCGTCGCCTGATGTCCCAGCAGCATCCCATTGGTCGTTAAACCGATATCTTCCACACCGTCAATCGTGCGAATCTTGGCAACCAGCTCGGGAAGATTGCGCCGCATCAGCGGCTCGCCGCCGGTCAGCCGGATTTTGCTTACGCCAAGAGAGACAAACAGCCTGGTCAAACGCTCGATTTCATCAAAGGTCAGCAGCTCACTTGTCGGCAGAAAGGCATAATCGTCACCGAATACTTCCTTAGGCATGCAGTAGGAACAACGGAAATTGCACCGGTCTGTTACCGATATCCTCAAATCGTGGATGGGCCGCCGCAGTTGATCTTGTAGTGGATGTGCATTCATCTGGCCATCGTTCCTTTCGAAAAGCTTACTTCAGCGAGATATCGCTAAACGTGCCGACATACCGGACATCTTCGCCTGTCTCGTCTTTGACAGCGCTGATATTTAGCCACTGCAAATATTCCTCGCCATTCTTGCGTTTGTTCCAAATTTCACCCTGCCACATCCCTTTCGTCTTGATCTCACCCCACATATCGCGGTAGAAATCCTTGGATTGGCGTCCTGACTTCAGAACACTAGGGTGTTTGCCCAATACTTCCTCTTCTGTATAGCCCGTAAGCTTCGTAAATGCCGGGTTGACTGTCTTGATAAGGCCGGTTACATCCGTTACGAGAATGCCCTGCCCGGTCGAGTTGAACACTTCAGCGGTTAGCGCCAAGCGGTCCTGATAATACAGCCATACCACAAGCACCAGACTTGCCAGCGCTACCTGCGACAGCAGCATGAACCCGATGGAATATTGGCCTGTAGCCGAATAAATGATAGACAGCATAATCGGTGGAAAAAAGCCGCCAAGCCCGCCCATCATGGACACAATCCCGTTGGCAATCCCCGCCTGCTTATTGAAGTACAAGGGCATCAATTTGAAAATCACACCGTTTCCGATCCCCGCACTTACCGCAATTGCCAGGCAGCCCACTGTATACAGGCCCATGGAAGGCAGGAATGCCAGTATGATCGCTGCAACCGTATAAATACTGAATGTGCCAATCAGCAGGAATAAAGGCTGGAATTTATCCGCAAGCCAGCCGCCTACCGGCCGGAAAAAGGTAGCAACCGCGATGAATCCGGCTGTGCGCATCCCTGCATCCACTTTATCCAGGCCGAAGTTCGAGACCAGGAAGTTCGGCAGATAAATCGTAAATGCCACGAATGATCCGAAGGTAATGAAATAGAACAGCGAGAACAGCCAGAGCTTCTCATTTTTGGCCACACCTTTAATCTGTTCGATAATCGGCGTTTTCAGCTTGGGTTCATGCCGGTCCCCGAAAAGGAAATTCAACGCTATAAATACAAGCAGCAGGATCAAGTACAGCTTAACAGTCGGCGACCAGCCAATCTGTTTGGCTATTAACGGGGCGGAAAAGGTTGTAATGGCAGTTCCGATATTACCTATTCCGTAGATCCCGTTAGCCAGCCCATGCTTTTCTTTGGGAAAGTACTTTGGCAGCGAAGTAACCCCAACGGAGAATACTGCTCCGCCGATTCCAAGGAAGAGTCCTCCAATAATTAGATGAGTCATCGTAGAGGCTTCACTAATAAAGTAGACAGGGAACAAGAGCAGGACAAAGCTCGTCATAAATATAATGCGTGCTCCAAAAATATTTGCATAATAGCCAAGCGGAATTCTTAAAACTGAACCTAAGATAACTGGAATTGCTGTGACCATTGCCAATTTTCCGGGCGGGATGCTGATGTCCTCGGAGATAAAAGGCATTAGGGAAGAAATAATAACCCATACCATAAATCCGGTGATCAAGTTTAACGTTTGAAGCGGCAACTGCATCTTTTTGATCATTCGACTCACCTTTTCGCATTTATTCTCATGATTGTCTGTACAGATACTCCTGTCCTCATTGTATCCGCCGATCCCCCTGTCCAGATATAGGGGAGTACCCTTTCCCTGACAGGGTAAACCCTGAAAATAAATATAAGGAGCTGAATGCCCGGAAAATAAAAAAAAGCCGCTTCATGAAAAAGCAGCCTGTGTGTTTCAGGTAATGAGCGTATTCAGTTTTTGGCTTAGCCGTTCTTTGTCCAAGCGGCTGAGCTGCTGTTCAGCCATCGGAAAAATGACCGTCTCTTCTTTTACAAAATGCACAGTCAGTACTTCAAAAGCCTCCCCGGCGTTTTGAACAGCTTCACGGATAGCCTCAAGAGACAGCAGATCCAGTTCGCCGCTAGTGTGATGCAGGAAATGGCCGATATATCCGTCAATCTCACGATGCTCCTCTTGAATCCCAACCAGCGGTCCTTGGTCAAACCCGATATAAGTACCCAGCAGCGGGAAAAAATGCTCTTCTTCCTTCGCGGTATGCTTCTGCAGCGGACTGATAAAATCGAGAATTCCTTGACGCAGCTCTTGCAGCCGCCCCCTGCCCTCCTCCAGGCTAATCGTTCCCTGTTCAAACCACACACGTGGGCATGCCATTCTTCCATTAAAAAGGAGAGATAGCGGTGTTCATTCTCAAGAATACGCATGGCGGGTGTTGTAAACTGTAAATCTGCATAATCCGGCACGCAGTTGCTTCCTCCATTCACTGGCTAGAAATCCAGCATTTTTTTCCTCAAAGCGTATTCAACCAGCTCCGGCCGGCTTTTCAGGTTCAATTTCTCCATGATTTTGGCTTTGTGGGCTTCAACCGTTTTTACGGATATGAACAGCTTTTCCGCGATTTCCTTGTTGCCATAGCCCTTGGCGATGAGCGGCAGAATCTCTAATTCCCGTTTCGAGAGCAGCTCGAAGAGATCTTCTGTAGTGGCGGACTTATCCTTTTTGATGAACTCGCGGACAAGAGAAGTCGCCATTTTGGGATGGATATAGGTTCCGCCTTCGTAGATGGTCCGGATAGCGAGCAGAAGCTCCTCGTCCGGCGCGCTTTTGAGTACATAACCGGAAGCTCCGTTCTTCAGCACATGGAAGAGATATTCTTCATCATCGTGCATCGTCAGAATCAGGATTTTGGTATCCGGGTAGTCCTCTTTAATCTTGCCTGTTGCTATCAGTCCGCTTTCTCCCGGCGGCATGCTCAGGTCCATGATAAGAATATCCGGCCGGAATTTGGCTACCATTGTATAGGCCTCTTTTCCGTCTGCCGCCGCTCCGATCACCTCAATATCATCCTGAAAATTCAGGATCATGGAGAATCCGCTGCGTACTATCGCATGGTCGTCTGCAATGACGATCTTCATCAGAATCTCATTCCTTTCCTTGTGCAAGCCCTACAGGAATTTGTAAAAGAATCCTTGTGCCTCTGTCAATCCCCGAATCCACGCTGAAAGTACCGCCTACCAATTCTGCCCGCTCCTGCATGCCATAGAGTCCAAGCCCGGTCCCGCTGGGTTCGTCTCCCGGATGAAAGCCAACTCCTTCATCCTCGATCAGGAGGCGCAGCACACCGTCTTTTTCGGTAAGGGATACTTTGACCGTATCAACCTGCGCATACTTCAGGGCGTTCAACAAGGCTTCCTGGCAAACCCGGTACATGACCGTTTCGATTTCACTTTCATATCGTTTCTCTGCAAGCTGGGTCTCATATTCGATCATAAGACCGTAGCTTTGCTCCATCCGCTTGAAGTGTGACCGAAAGGCAGCATCCAGTCCTAAATCATCGAGCGCTGCAGGTCTAAGCTCCACAGACAGATTGCGGATATCATTCAGCAGCCGGGTCATCGAAACCTCGGTGTGCTTTACTTTTTTGAGCAACTGCTCGTCATCCGTCATATATTTGAGCACGCGAAGATCAATCACAGCGCTCATTAGCTCCTGGGCCACGCTGTCATGCAGCTCGCGGGAAATACGTTTGCGCTCCTTCTCTTGAGCTTCAATGATATGCTTCATCATTTTGTTCTGATAGAACTTTTCTTGCGTCTTGAATTGTCTGGTTAAATCTCTAAGCATAAATACCCGAATGTCGTTCTCGAAATCTATCGTATGGAAGGAAGCTGCGTAAGGCACAATCCCTTTGTCCTTCGTCTCCAGGTACACCTGATAAGAAGTGAAATCCTCAGAGTCCGGTGTATTGAAATAGCAATTAAGGCATGTGCGCAGCTCCGTCTCACTCGTATACCCCCGGCAAGTTCCGCAGAGGGCCAGGGGATTTCCCTGATACAGCATCTTCAAGATATCCTTGTCTACGATATTCTCGGCAGCCGGATTCATTGCCAGGGCTTTCCCTGCACTGTCAAAAAAGAACATGGCCTCCGTGCTGTTCTCAAACAGCTTCGTCATCAAAGCATTTGGCAGATCCATTCCGGGTTTCATCAATTCAGCAACAAGTCCTTCCCGTTCAAGTCTCCAATTCCTTTACGCGCCACTGCTTCGAGGTCCCGCAGCATATCATCGGTTACCTGCCGTTCTCCCCTGAAGCCGCCGAGAAGCACGCCTGCAACCCGGGCATCATTCCACATGGGTACAGCTACTATGCTGTTCAGATTCTCCATCTTAATTATAGGAAAGGTAAACAATGTATCAGGTTTCACATGTTTTTGCACAGAAGAGAGTAAAAACGGCTTGCCAGTCTTGAATATGATGCCCGCAATCCCTCTTCCGGATTGCAGCACAATCCGTTTGAATCGGTCATTCGTGTTCCCGGAGGCGTATTTCCATCGGATAACATAGTCATATTCTGCCGGTTCAGCAAGGGCCAGTGACAAGAAATCATAACCTAAAGCCTCGCGGATTTGGTCAAGCTCGAGCTGGTAATCCACCTTATTCATCGTCGTTTTCTCTCCTAAATTGAACAGGAAAGAAGATTCACACTGCTTTCCTTAATTCAATTTTTTATTTCTTCTGTATAGAATATAACTTCTGCCTACATAATTCAACGGAACGCTCCAGACATGGACCAGCCGGGTGAACGGCCAGAAGGCAAAGATGGCAAAGCCTGAAAGTATGTGTACCTTGAAGGAAAACGGCACACCTTCCATGAGCGACGGATCGGGTCTGAACATGAACAGGCCCCGGAACCAGACGGAAATGGTCTCCCGGTAATCAAATTCAGGCTGTACGGCATTGGTTACGACTGTTGAATACATCCCCATGAACACGATGAAGAGCAGCAGTGCATTGACAATCAAATCGGAGGCGCTGCTGAGCCGGCGGACGTTCTTGATCGTAAACCGGCGCGAGGTGAGGATAATCATGCCCAGCAGTGTTGCCACGCCAAAAAAGCTGCCAATGTAAACTGCGCCAATGTGGTAGAGATGATCGTTTACACCTACCGCCTCCAGCCACGACTTCGGAACCACGAGACCGCCGATATGGCCGAAAATGACCGGAATGATTCCAAGATGGAATAAGATGCTTCCATATTTAAGCTGCTTCTTCTCGATGAATTCACTGGATTTAGCGGTCCAGTTGAACTGGTCCTTGCGGTAGCGGAAAATATGTCCGACGATAAAGACTGCCAAACAAATGTAAGGGAAAATAACCCATAAGAACTGACCAGACATATTCATTAACTAATGGCCTCCTGCCCTGCACAAGCTTTAAATGTTTCACGGAGTCCCTTCACCAGATGGTAATAGGGACTTTGATTTTTCTCCAGCGCTTTGAGCAGATGGTAGGTGCCATCCTCAAGGATCGCAATCAGCATCCGGAAATTCTCGGGAGCTCCCGGGACTTCAAGCCATTCGGCGGCATACAGAAATTCACACATAAGCGGAAGATAGTCGGGCAATTCGCCTTCCGGCATTTCCAGCCCAAACATTTCGTACAGAAGCTTCAGCTTGGCGAGCATCTGCCCCCTCTCCTTGCCTTCCTCAAATTTAAAAAAGGTCATATACAGCGCGCAGTCTTTCTGGAAATCAAAAGTTGCCGCATAGCTCTCCTGAATCTCCTCCAGACTGAAGGTTTGCATAACTGACCAGTAGGTGTGCACATGGGCATAACCCGGATGCCCGCTGCCGAACGCCTCTTCCAGAAAAGCTGGATGAAAATCCAGCTTCTCCGGGTACATGAGCTGCAGGGCGAAATATCTGAAGGATGTTTTGTAATCGTGCAGTTTGGTCAGATCAATCACGCCAAATCCCTCCGTAGAAGTTTTCTTCATACATTTCCTTACCAGTCTTCATTGCGGTTCCTGTAGAGCTGACCGGCCCGCAGCCGTCACAACCGGAGCCTGAGCCCATATCACCCATGATATTTCCGAATCCGGTGGAGCCTTGCGCACGGTAAGGATTCATATGCTGCTCCTTGTGGGAAGTCGGGATGACAAAACGGTCTTCATATTTGGCGATGGCGAGCAGCCGGTACATCTGCTCCGTCTGCTCTGCGGTCATACCCACACGTTCCAGCCGGCTCAGATCGAACTCCTGCCCTGCGGATTTGGCGCGCATGTAGGAACGCATCATCGCCATCCGCTGCAAGGCTTCTTTTACTGTAACCGTATCCCCTGCAGTCAGCATGTTCGCCAGGTACTGAATCGGCGTCCGCATTTCTTCGATGGCCGGGAAGATCATATCCGGGTTCTTGAGTGAATCTTTGCCTTCAAAATAATTCATGATCGGGCTAAGCGGCGGCACATACCATACCATCGGCAGCGTGCGGTATTCGGGATGAAGCGGGAATGCCAGCTTATGCTCGATGGCAAGCTTGTAGACCGGTGAGTTCTGCGCAGCCTCCAGCCAGTCTTCCGAAATGCCGTCTTTTCTTGCCTGAGCAATCACTTCCGGATCATGCGGATTCATGAACAGATCGCATTGTGCTTTATACAAATCTTTTTCATCAGGCGTTGAAGCCGCGTCAAGAACTTTGTCGGCGTCGTACAGCAGAACGCCTAAATAGCGGATACGGCCGGTACAAGTCTCGGAGCAGACAGTCGGCAAGCCAGCTTCCACGCGCGGGAAGCAGAAGGTGCATTTCTCCGCTTTGTTGGTCTGCCAGTTGAAGTACACCTTCTTGTATGGGCAGCCTGTCATGCAATATCTCCAGCCGCGGCAAGCTTCCTGATCGACAAGCACAATTCCGTCCTCGTCCCGTTTGTACATCGCACCGGAAGGGCAGGATGCTACACAGCTCGGATTAAGGCAATGCTCACAGAGGCGTGGCAGATAAATCATAAAGGATTTCTCAAAGTTGAATTTGATCTCTTCCTCAATCTTCTGGATGTTCGGATCGAGCGGCCCGGTTACATGCGCGCCAGCCAGATCATCTTCCCAGTTCGGCCCCCATTCCAGATCCATCTTCTCGCCTGTCACCGCAGAATGAGCCCGAGCGACCGGAGAATGCTTCTGTTCGCCTGCATTCGTCAGATGCTCGTAGTTGTAAGTCCACGGCTCGTAGTAATCCTTCATTTCCGGCATGTCGGGATTGTAGAAGATTTTTCCGAGTGCGATCTTGGACAGCTTGTTGCCGGATTTCAGTTCCAGCTTTCCTTTGCGGAGCTGCCAGCCGCCCTTGTAAAGCTCCTGGTCTTCCCAACGTTTCGGATACCCGATACCAGGTTTGGTTTCGACGTTATTGAACCACATATATTCCGCGCCTTTGCGGTTTGTCCAGGTCGTCTTGCAGGTCACACTGCATGTGTGGCAGCCGATGCATTTATCCAGGTTCATTACCATTGCTACTTGCGCTTTAATTTTCAAGCCAGTTGACCTCCTTCATTTTGCGCACGGCTACGTAGACATCCCGTTGGTTACCGATGGGACCATAATAATTGAAGCCGTAACTGAGCTGTGCATACCCACCGACCATCTGCGTAGGCTTAAGATGAATTCGGGTAGGCGCATTGTGGCTTCCGCCGCGTGTGTCTGTAATTTCGGAGCCAGGCACTTGAATATGCTTGTCCTGAGCATGGTACATGAACATGGTGCCTCTCGGCATCCGGTGGCTGACGACCGCACGTGCAGTTACGACACCGTTGCGGTTGTATACTTCAAGCCAGTCGTTATCGGAAATGCTGTGTGCTTCCGCATCCTCGTTGTTAATCCACACCGTTGGACCGCCACGGAACAGCGTCAGCATATGCTGATTGTCCTGGTAAGTGGAGTGGATATTCCACTTGCCATGCGGTGTTAAATATCTCAATACAAGCGTATCCAGTCCGCCCTTCACTTCCTTGTCGGAGGTTCCGAAGACCATAGGCGGCAAGGTTGGCTTATAGACAGGCAGCGATTCCCCATACTGGAGGAAGATCTCATGGTCAATATAGAAATGCTGTCTTCCCGTCAGTGTGCGGAAAGGAACGAGACGTTCGATATTCGTTGTGAACGGCGAATAACGGCGTCCTTGCTTGTTCGAGCCGCTGAATACCGGTGTCGGAATCACTTCCCGCGGCTGTGCGGTGATGCTCTGGAAGGTGATTTTCTCTGCTGCCCGGTCCGCCGAAATATCTCTTAGCTCGACGCCCGAATCCTTTTCTGCTTGCGCGTATGCCTTCTGGGATACCCGGCCATTGGTGGCTGAAGACAAATGAAGAATGGTATCTGCTACCTGGCGGGCAGTTTGCAGCTTCGGCAGACCGTTTTTGATGGACTCATCGGTATACACTCCGCTAATCCGCTTCAGCTCCTCATATTCTTCGGCTACGGAGAAGCTGATACCGTGTGCGCCTGCTTTGCCTGTTGCAAGGTTAGGCCCAAGCGAGCTGTATTTGTCATGAATTTTGGTATAGTCGCGCTCCACGATGCTTAGATTTGGCATCGTTTTGCCCGGAATCGCTTCAATTTCTCCCTTGGCCCAGTCTTTGACAAGGCCCATAGGCTGTGAAATTTCACTAATTGAGTCATGGCCCAGCGGTGAGGCAACAAGATCTTTATAGACCCCAGGCAGATGCGATTTCGCCATTTCGGAGAAAACCTCCGCAAGCTGGCGGTAAATATCCCAGTCCGAACGCGATTCCCACAGCGGATTAACTGCCGGGTTGAACGGATGCACAAACGGGTGCATGTCTGTTGACGACAGGTCTGTTTTCTCATACCAGGTAGCCGCAGGCAGAACAATGTCTGCATGTAGCGGTGTTGTAGTCATCCGGAAATCAAGCGCAACCATCAGATCAAGTTTGCCTTCTACATCCTCTCTCCAGATGATTTCCTCCGGCTTCTGCTCTTCGTTCGGCTGGGCAAGCAGCCCATCGGAGGCTCCAAGCAAATGCTTCATGAAATACTCCTGCCCCTTGGCGGAGCTTGAAATCAGGTTCGAGCGCCAGATAAACAGCGAGCGCGGGAAATTCTCTTGTGCGCCGGGGTCTTCAACCGCAAAGCGGGTTGTCCGAGACTTGATCTCTTCCAGGGTGTGGCTGATAATCTCCGGATTGGACTTCTTCCCCTGCTGCGCAGCTTCTTCAGCGAATAGAAGACTGTTCTTATTGAACTGCGGGAAGGAAGGCAGCCAGCCGAGACGTGCAGCCAGCACGTTATAGTCAGCCGGATGCTGATAGGCTACATCCCCGCCGGTCGGCGATTTCAGCGAATCGGTGCCGCTCTCCTCATAACGCCACTGCTCTGTAGCAAAATAGAAAAATGATGTGGCATTTTGCTGCCGGGCTGCGCCTTGCCAGTCCTTGGCGAACGCGACGGTTGACCAGCCTTCGATCGGACGGCATTTCTCCTGGCCGACGTAATGCGCCCAGCCGCCGCCGTTCACGCCTTGGGAAGCAGTCAGAACGACCAGATTCAAGATGGAACGGTAGATGGTATCACTGTTGAACCAGTGGTTGATCCCTGCGCCCATGATAATCATCGAGCGTCCGCCTGTATCTATTGCGTTCTGGGCAAATTCACGGGCAATCTGAACCACGACACTAGGTTTAACACTCGTAATCTTCTCTTGCCATGCAGGCGTGTAATGAGAAGATTGATCATAATAGTCCTTGGCATTTAGCGGGCTGTCTGTACGTGCGATGCCATACTGGCTCATCATCAAGTCATAGACAGTGGCAACAAGCCGCTCTGTACCGTCTGCCAGCCGTACTTTTTTGACCGGAATCATCCGTTTAAAAGTGCCATTTCCCGAATTATCGAAGTACGGGAACACGATTTCTGTCCACTCTTCGCCGTGGCCTTCAATGCTCAGCGCCGGCTCCACTTTGCTTCCATCTTCCCGCTCAAGAATCAGGTTCCAGTCCTTGCCTTGCTCCCAGCGTTGACCCATGGTCCCATTAGGAACAATCATTTCGCCGGCTGACTCGTCAAAAATAACAGGCTTCCAGTCGGAATGCTCCGAGGCATCGCCGAGATCGCTTGACCGGAGGAAACGGCCGCCTTTGAGCGCATCTTCGTGCGGGTCCAGCAGAATCAGAAAAGGCATGTCGGTATATTGCTTGGCATAATTGAGGAACATCGGTTCCTGACGTTCCTTGTAGAACTCATTCAGGATTACATGTGTCATAGCCTGGGCGACTGCGGCATCCGTGCCGGGATTTGGCGCCAGCCAGTTGTCGGCAAATTTGACGTTCTCCGCAAGGTCCGGTGCCACCGACACGACTTTGGTGCCTTTATAGCGTACTTCCGTCATAAAGTGTGCATCCGGTGTCCGGGTTAGCGGCACATTGGACCCCCACATGATCAGGTAGCCTGCATTGTACCAGTCGGAAGATTCAGGAACATCCGTCTGCTCACCCCAAATTTGTGGAGAAGCCGGAGGAAGATCAGCGTACCAGTCATAGAAGCTAAGCATTTGTCCGCCCAGAAGCGAGATAAAACGTGCGCCTGAAGCATAACTGATCATAGACATTGCCGGAATCGGAGTGAAGCCGGCGATCCGGTCGGGACCGTATTTTCTGATCGTATAGATGAGCTGTGCTGAAATAAGGTGCAGTACATCGTCCCATGCTACACGAATATGACCGCCTTTGCCGCGGGCCTTCTTGTACTGGCTAGCTTTCTCTGGATCTTCTACAATGCTGGCCCAGGCGTCAATGTAATTGTCGTGCTGGGACAAGGCTGTCTGCCATAACCGCCACAGCTTCCCGCGAATATAGGGGAATTTCACCCGCAGAGGACTGTACTCGTACCATGAAAAGGTGGCTCCGCGAGGACAGCCGCGCGGCTCAAACTCAGGCATATCCGGTCCGCAGGAAGGATAATCAATCTGCTGGTTCTCCCAGGTAATGATGCCGTTCTTCACAAATACCTTCCAGCTGCAGGAGCCTGTGCAATTGACTCCGTGTGTGGTGCGGACTACTTTATCATGTGACCAGCGCTGGCGGTACATGTTCTCCCAATCCCGGTTTTTCTCTTCGAGAATGGACCAGTTCCTGGAATAGCTTTCGATCGGTTTAAAAAAGTTAAGACCGTATTTTTTCTTCATTGAGACGAACACTCCTTTGTAGCATTCAATTAATACCATTATGTATCTAAGGCGCCATACTTCCCATTAGGGAATGTCCTATTGAGCAGCGGGAATTCCCTTGATCTTAGTCGCAGCAAAAAAGCCTTCCTCTCTTTGAGGAAAGCTGGTCTCGAGCGATGCCGATCCGCGGCAATATGATCCTGTCAGGGACTTCCCTCTTTTATATCGGGTAGAAGCCTTACCGGGAATTTCACTACTTTCTTGTGTGCTATACTGAACAAAAAACGAGAGGATGAAGCTATATGTCAGGACCTTCATTACGCCAATTGCACGCCCATCATGCGATTCATCAGGGAGGGCTATCCGGTGCTGCAGCCAAAACCGAAGAGATAGAAGAGCTTCTGAAAGCGAAGGAATTCGAGGTGGCGCGTCAAGCTGCCGACTATTTGATTGAATACTGGAAAACGCGGATTCTTAGTCACGCCGATGCTGAAGAAGAAGGCTTCTATCAGGAAATAGCCGAGAAGAAACCTCACCTTCAAGAGGCAATTACCCGTCTTACACGCGATCATGAGCTTTTGAGAACCATAGTAAACGATGTTAAGACATCTCTTGGTACTGAAGGCCTTACTCCTGCGGTGATTCGGCAGTTCTACGCGCTGCTGGTTCTGAACTCCGTTCATAGCCGGGATGAAGAACGTCTGTTGTTTGGGGAGTCATAATCCTATCCTGCTGCAGAACAGCCCGCAAGTCATCTTTGTTGCTTAATAAATCTTGCAGGGTATATTCATCCAGCACCTGCAGATAGGCTTGAAGCGCTTTGCCAAGCGCTCCTTTAAGTCCACACACCGGGGAGATCGGACAACTGCCGCCTGAGGGGTTGAAGCATTCGACAAGATAGAAATCGTCCTCCATCCGGCGCACGACCTCCCCGATATTAATCTCTTCAGGTGCAAGGGCAAGCCGTACCCCTCCTCCCCGCCCTCTTACCGTTTCAATATATCCCGCCTTGCCTAGTTCGTGCGAGACCTTCATCAAATGGTTTTTGGAGATATGGTATGCGTTCGAAATGTCTTGTATGGTTGATAATTCAGATAGCTCTTTGGCTCCAAGATACAGGAGAATTCGTAAAGAAAAATCCGTGTATAACGTAAGTCTCATGTTTTTCTCCAATCGACATGCATAGTAAGTGATATTTATTACAAATGATATCACATAAATTGTCCAAATTGTTAAAGTGGTATTTTAGATATATCTTTTAATTTAAAATCAGTATATATTAATTTTGTACTAATTGAGAGGAGTGGATCGTTATTTTATCACAGCAAACCAGGGACATTGTCAAATCCACAGCACCCGTCTTGGCAGAACATGGCACAACCATTACATCGGTGTTTTACCGGAATATGTTCGCCGCCCATCCTGAGCTACTTAATGTATTTAACCATGCCAACCAGGCACAAGGCCGCCAGCAGGCAGCACTTGCGAATGCAGTGTATGCAGCGGCAGTCCACATTGACAACCTCGAGAATATTTTGCCTGCAGTTGTTCAGATCGCACACAAGCATGTCAGCCTTGGCATTAAACCGGAGCAATACCCGATCGTCGGCGAATTTTTGCTGAAAGCGATTAAGGAAGTGCTGGGCGATGCGGCAACGGATGACATTCTTAAGGCTTGGGAAGAAGCTTACGGGGTCATCGCGGCTGCCTTTATCGGCGTTGAAGACAGCATGTATAAGGAAGCGCGGGAGCAGGACAATGGATGGAACTTCTTCAAGCCGTTCACTGTTGTGCACAAGGTGCAAGAAAGCGACAATATTACATCGTTTTATTTAAAACCGTCAGATGGCTCCAATGTGCCTGACTACAAGCCAGGCCAGTATATCTCTGTGCGTGTCTTGATCCCGGGCGAGAAATACACGATGATCCGCCAGTACAGCCTTTCACAAGCGCCAAAAGCAGATGAATTCCGCATTTCCGTAAAACGCGAAGCAGATAATGATCCAAACGGCGTTGTCTCGCTTTATCTTCATGAGCAGGTGGCTGAAAGAGATACTGTTGAAGTTAGCGCTCCAGCCGGTGAATTTTTGCTTGATGCTTCCAAAACAACACCGGTAGCCTTTATCTCTGGTGGCGTAGGCATAACGCCGATGATGAGTATGCTCGAAACCGTGTCGTCAACCACGCCGGACCGGCCGACTGTATTTCTGCATTCTGCGCGGAATGAAGCGCTCTCTGCTTTCGGTGCGGATATCGAGAAATATGCTGCGGCCATGAGCAACGTCAAGACCAAAACCTTCTATTCCAGCGGTCCCGATGGCGTGATTACAGGCGAAGTCCTGAAAGAGTATGTGGACATTTCCGGTGATGCGTATGTTTGCGGTCCGGTACCTTTTATGGAAGCCATGATCCGGGAATTACACGCCCTAGGAATGAAGGAAGAACAAATCCACTATGAGTTTTTTGGCCCGTCCTTGCAACTGGATAGCAACTAGGCATGTGCGTCAAATCACTCAGGCTCCTTACCCGCTGCGTTATGCTTTCTGTATTGAAACTGCCACTTGATGGTAAGTAAGATTATCAGGAGGATTGCATAATGGATAAGGTAGCTGTGGATTATGAGAAAATGTATTACGGATTTCCGGTGATTTTGGTGAGCTTTTACGATACCGATGGACGTCCGAATGTAACTACAATCTCTTCTTCGTATACGTTGAAGGATATGGTGGTTCTTGGCTTCAGCAGCAAGGGATATGCTGTCAATCAGATTAAAGCGGTTCGTGATTTCATCGTCAATGTGCCTGACCGTTCTCTGGTAGAAGCAATCAGCTATTGCGGAGCGCATTCCGGATATGATCTGAACAAATTTGACAACATCAATCTAACGCATGTTCAATCGCAGGCCGTTAATGCTCCTATGATCCGGGAATGTCCAATCGCCATTGAATGTACGCTCACGGATGTAATCGAACATGACGAGTTCAAGGGGATTACTAACATACTGGCTAAGATCAAGGGCAGATATGTTGCAAAAGAGTACCTGAACGATGAAAACGGATTGGATTCCTCCAAATTTGACCATGTTCTCTATATCGGGGATGGCCGCCAAAAGAGCTTTAGATATTTGCAGTAGACAAATAGGGTTTCAGAGCTTATCCCTAAGTTCTGAAGCCCTATTATTATGATAGCGTCCTCTTATATAAAACTGGTATTGCCGCTGTTATAAGAATCATTCCCATAAAAGCAGGTGCCGCTGACCCAAGCGATACATAGATTTGACCTCCGATGATCGGACCGATCATTCTTGCTAGAGCCTGAATAGATTGGCTGCCCCCTTGAATCCTTCCTTGTTCACTAGAATCGACAGACTTGGATAGCATCCCATTGAATGATGGCCCAAAGATCGAATCACCAAACCCAAATACAAACATTCCAGCGATAAAAAGCGGATAGAATGAGAACAACGCAGATAGCGCAATAAGACTGTAGCCTATAATCTCCGAGGCCATTCCAAGAATTGCTATTTGTGTATCACTAAGTCTCTTCAAAAGCTTTGGCATGATGAAACCTTGTGAGACGATGTCTTGGACGCCCATAATTGAGAATATAAGTCCGATTAGAGCAGGCTTCCAACTGAAGGTATCCAGTGTAAATTGTGATAAAACTGACTGTAAAGATCCGCCCGGTATCCAAAGCAAGAAGGCTGAGATAAGCAGCCTTTTTAAGCTTTTCATGGACAGCAGGTTTGCAAGCTGTGAAAATGGATTCAGTCTTACCAAGGGAATCTCTTTCAGTCTACTATTCTTGTCTAGGCTCTCAGGCATAAAAAAGTATCCATACACAACATTCAATAAAGTTATTGATGCTCCAAAATACATGGGTACAGCATAACCAAACTTGGCAAGCAATCCGCCTAGAGTCGGGCCAATGACGGTGCCTACACCTACAACCGCACTCACCCACCCAAAGTATTTGGTTCTCTGCTCTGGAGGAATGATGTCTGCAAAATATGCGAAGATCGTGCTTATGCTCCCGCCTGTTATACCTTCTATTATGCGCCCGGCAAATAGCACCCATAGAGCTCCTCCTATGCCGAAAACCAAGTACCCGATTGCGGAACCTAAAAGGCATACTAAGAGCAATGGACGACGGCCATATTTGTCGCTCAAAGCTCCAAGTACGGGGGCCGCAAAAAACACACAGACTGCATAAGATGAGGTCAGCAGCGTAACAACTATAGCTTGTTCTCCCGGACTGCTGATATAAGGCTGCACTAAGAATGGAACGACAGGTGCTATGATGCTGAAGCCTATTCCGCAAAGAAATACAGAGATAAGACCGAAGATTAAAGCGTGTGTATCTACGGTTTGTTCTGTGTTCTGTTCATGGTGTGATCTGAATTTAGTCATTTAATTCTCCTTCGAAAGTACGGTTTTGTTTCCTTGGAAACACAATTATCGTATCTTTATTTTGTTTCCTTGTCAACAAAATAATAGCAATAAAAATGCAGCCAGTTCTCAATAGAGTCCGGCTGCCTGTGGTTTCATTTTCATTATTCAAATTTATTCCGGCTTAATATCTGCACCCAGCTTCTTTATTTCTGCATCCAAATGCCTGCTATACTTATCCAGGAAGCTAAGCATACTGTCAAATTGTTCATCGGTGACCTGCTCAAATACGGCCTTATCCCGCTCTTGAAATTCCTTGTGCAGGTCCTCATGGATTTTATAAATGACTTTCCCTTGCTTAGTAAGCCTAAAATAGATTTCTTTCTTGTTATCCGGCTTCTGGTAGCTCTCGATAAGGCCTTTATTTATGAGCTTCTTAGTTAGTTTACTTATGGCACCGCGGGTCATATAAAAGGATTCCGCAAGGTTTGTCACGTTGGAATCTGCATTTTTTTCAATGTATTCGATGCAATGTACTTCAGAAGACTTATAGCCCTTAAGACTGTCTTCCATCTTATCCTTATTAAGCCAAACCATCTTGTTATACAAGTCCCTGAAACCCATTAAGACCTGATCTTCTTTGTTCATGGCCTGTCCTCCCACCCGCTCATGCAGCGACTAGTCTTAATTATAGCTTTTCTTTGCTTGTTCGGGTAAATTGTATACGAAATCGGCTTTTCCATCCCTTGGGTATTTATCCTTATCCGCCTCGGTAATTTCCCTAATCACCCGGCATGGGTTGCCGGCGGCTATAACCCCTGAAGGAATGTCTCTGGTCACTACGCTCCCAGCCCCGATAACCGTATTGTCCCCTATGCTGACTCCCGGAAGAACAGACACTCCCCCGCCAATCCATACATTATTCCCTACCGTGATGGGATAAGCAATTTCCAAGCCCTGATTGCGTTGTTCTGCATCCAGTGGATGTCCGGCAGTGTAGAATCCAACATTCGGTGCAATAAACACATTGTCCCCAAAGGTAACTTTAGCCGCATCCAGCATGACACAATTATGATTACAGTAGAAGTTCTCACCAATTTCAATATTATATCCCTGGTCGCATAGAAAGGGTTGCTCAATCAGAAACTTTGTTCCGGTCTTTGCAAAAAGTTCTCTGATCATAGCCTCTCTCTCTGCTATTCTGCTTGGACGAAGGTGGTTATAGTCATAACACAGCTCTTTGGCCTGAAGACGTTCTTCCACCAGTTGTTTATCATTATTATTGTCGTACAGCAACCCTTTTTGAGCCTTTTCTTTCTCAGTCATTGCCATTGCAAAAATCTCCTTCGATTGTAAAGGTGTAGTGTTCAATCAGTTTATCCGAATACCTTGATAGGCGCAACGTCAAGCGCATTTTGCCTCTTTGGAGGGAAATTGCAATGCCATGTCGAATGATAGAACCATTATGAAGAAAACGAAAATATGGATTATATGTACAATATTTATGGTCGTCTTGACTGCGCTGCGTTATGAATGGTTGCAATATACGCTGGCTGCAAACTATCCTGTCGCGGAACGGGGGGTGCTGGATCTGCGGGGATGGGAATCTCTAAGCAAACATTCTTTGCCGCTGAATGGCGAGTGGGAATTTTATCCTGGTGTGCTTCCCTTCGAGAATGGCAGTTCAATGTCTGGGCTTCAATCACCGAAGCAATGGGTCCAGGTTCCGGGCAGCTTGAATTTCAAAAAGGGTTCATCTGGCAAAGGAGAGCATGGCTCCGGCACTTACCGCTTGAGGATTCTTGTGGACCCGGACAAGGGAGAGTCTTACGGCGTCCACATCACGAGGATAAAAAGTGCATCAGAAGTATACATAAACCGTAAGCTGCTCGGACACTCAGGACAGCCGGGACTGACCAAGGACAGCTATTCACCGCTGGAAAAACCGTATACGATGTATTTTACATTAAAAAATGAGAGAGAAATTGAACTTATCATACAGGTCGCTAATTTCGACAGCATTCGTGGCAGCGGGATTGTTCGTTCCGCTACCTTCGGACTGGAAAATGTACTTAGAAAAGACATGGAATTAGAAGAAAATGTACTCTGGATTGCTTGTGTGGCTTATGCTCTTCATGCCCTTTACGGATTTTTATTATATATATTAGGAGTGCGGAATAAGCAACTGCTGTCCTTTTCTATGATGGTGGTTTGTGTCATTTTCGCTACGCTGCTAACCGATGTACGGCTATTGTATAAATGGCTTCCCTTTTCCTACGTCTGGGGATACAAAATTATTTATATCGTTATGCTGTCAGGCGCGTTTTTTTTGCACCAATTGATTAAGGACAAGTTCCCTGGATGGTTGCCGCCCCGGGCGGTTCGAGTCTACAATTTCCTGTGCGGCATTGCGATTGTGGCGGTATGTCTTCTGCCTTTACGTATTGTACAGGGGTATGAAGCCCTGTTCTTTGCGCTAATGTTCATTCCTTGTCTGCTTATGCCCTATGTGATGTACAGATCAACTGTCAAGCAGGTGTCGGAAAATATTTATCTGCTCCTCGCGGCTCTCGCTGCGGTTAGCAGTATGATTTGGCTGATTATTTACGAAAAAGCTCGCATGGAGGTTCCCTCATATCCCTTCGACCTAATTATAGCGATGATTTGTATTACAGTCTTTTGGTTCAAGCGTTTTATCGGGGTGTCACGGGACGCTCAGAAGCTCGCAGGTATACTGCAAAAGGCGGACAAGCAGAAAGACGAGTTTCTTTTTACAGTCGCCCACGAACTGCGCAATCCGCTGCACGGGATGATTAACCTTTCACAGTCGGTTGCCGATAGAGAACAGAATAAACTGGGGGTTAACAGCGCTAATGACCTGCACCTGCTGGTCAACGTTGGCCGCCGCATGTCTTATATGCTGAATGATTTGCTGGATATGGCCCGGCTGAAGGAAAATCAGATTCATTTGCACTTTGAGGCTGTCTCCGTTCATGGCGTTGCTTCCAGCGTGCTTGATATGCTTCGTTTTATGACAGAGGGCAAGCCGATTCAGCTGGTCAACCGCATTCCGGCGGATTTCCCTTCAGTATTTGCTGATGAGTATAGATTGAATCAAATTCTGTTCAACCTTGTACATAACGCAATTAAGTACTCCGAAGCGGGCGAGATATCGGTGAATGCCGAAGTGAAAGCCGGACGGGCAAGCATATCGGTTGCAGATACGGGGATTGGGATGGATTCAGAGACAATGAGCAGAGTCTTCGAAGCGTATGTTCAGGCACCTTTGGATTCAGCTTCGCCAATGGGAGGCGTTGGCCTGGGGCTTAATATATGTAAGCAGCTGGTTGAAATGCATGGGGGAACCATAGGGGTACGGTCGGAGACCAATGTAGGCTCTATTTTTACCTTCACAATAAGACTTGATTATGACGCGGCTGATGAAAAGCTCACTGCACCGCAGCCTGAATTTCCATATGAAACTGCTGCAAGCAGTGAGGCTATAGCTACTTTAAATGAGTCCCCTTCTGACATGGAGCTAAACCTCACTTCGTCTCCTGACAGGATGCGGCTGATGGTTGTAGACGATGATCCGGTTAATCTTAATGTGCTTAGAGCAATTTTTGCGAATGAGCCCTATGACCTCTTTTCGGCTGTCAACGGTGTAGAAGCACTGGCACTGCTGGAAAAAGGCGAATGGGACATCATTATTTCGGATGTAACCATGCCGATCATGTCCGGGTACGAACTGACGGCGCGAATTCGTGAACGTTATTCTATTGCAGAGCTTCCAGTCCTTCTTTTGACGGCAAGTGACCGGGATAAGGATATTGAGGCGGGATTCCGGTCCGGGGCAAATGACTACGTAACCAAACCGGTGAATGCTACGGAGCTGAAATCCAGGGTAAGGTCGCTGACCAATCTCAAAAAATCGGTAAACGAAATCTTGCGTATGGAAGCTGCTTTGCTGCAGGCACAAATCAAACCTCATTTCTTAATCAATACGTTTAACGCAGTATCTGCACTCAGCAAGATTGATCCAATCAAAATGGATGATTTAATTGATGAGCTGACCAACTATTTCAGGCTTAGCATAGATTTTCGAAATTCGGACCGCCTGATCACGCTTGACCGGGAGCTTAGCCTCATTCGTTCCTATCTGTATATCCAGCAGAAGCGGTTCGAGGACCGGCTTCAGGTTGTATGGGAGCTTGAAGATAATATACAAGTCCGCATCCCTCCACTGACAATTCAGCCGCTTGTAGAAAATGCGGTAACTCATGGCCTTTTAAAGAGGTCTGCGGGTGGTGAAGTCCGAATTAGAGTAGCCGATATTGGCCGGGCTGTCGAGATTTCTGTTTCCGATAACGGGATTGGGATGGATGAAGAAACGATGAACCATATTCTGGATATTAAAGCAAACGGAAGAACGGGGATTGGTCTGCTGAATACCGACAGGCGGTTAAAACGCTTTTGCGGCAGTGCGCTGAGAGTGCAGAGCATTGCCAATTCGGGGACTGTAGTTTCATTCCGAGTGCAGAAAGAACGCTTATAGCAAATTTACGCAGCACAACAGCCGGGGCGATCCCGGCTGTTTTAGCTTTTCGCTCACTGAAGCGTTAATCAGACCAACACTCAGTTGATCTCCAAATAATCAAGGTACGCATCCCATGTTCCATCATCTGCCGTAACAACAAGCTCAATCTCTTGATTTCCGGTTCCATGACTGACATTGGTTAGAGTATAGACCGCAGGACTGCTTCCGCCGAAGTAGAAGGTACCTTTCGTCACACCACCGATCTTCAAATCGACTCTGGCCATATTAGAGTTATTTGAAGCCCCGCGTAGTGAAAAATTATGGGTACCGCTCCCGAAATACTGCGTGTATTTCACCGAGTCATTATTGGCATATAAAGCAGCTCCGTTGAACGGCGAGCTGATATTCGAGGTGTACTGACCGCCTTTAGTCATATTCTCTGCTTCCATTTTCGTGCCTGTGCTTGGACCTGGAGTTGGAGTAGGTGTAGGAGTTGTACCACCGCCTCCGCCGTCAGGCGCGACGGCCCGACCTGTGCTCGGCGAGATCATGCCTGAGCACATCCCACGGCTCTTGAGGTTCTGCGCGATCTGCGGAATCGCTTGGAGCGTAGTCTGGTATTGGTCATGCATCAGAATTACATCGCCGTTTTGCAGCCTGCCCGCAGCGGCTACGATCTGGGCGGTGGTGGCGCCGTTCCAGTCCTGGGAGTCAACGTTCCAGAGAACTTCGGTAAGACCATTTTGGGCCTCAAGGGACTTTAGCACTCCGTTGGTCTCGCCATACGGCGGACGAAACAGCTTCGGAGCCGTTCCGGTAATCGACTGGATCGCCTGCTGAGTCCGCGTGATTTCCGACGACATCTGCGAGCTGCTCAATGTAGTCATGTGAGGATGCGTATAGGAGTGATTGCCGACCCACATGCCTGCGGCCACTTGGTCCCGCACCAGAGACGGGTTATTCTGCACGTTTTGCCCGAGGTTGAACATCGTTGCGCGCAGCCCTGACTGCTTCAGCGCATTAAGTAGATTTGTCGTATTACTGGGATTCGGGCCATCGTCGAATGTCAGGCCTACGTAGCCCATAGAGCAGCTGGCATCGGCAGCATTCGCGACAGGCCTCGCCGGATTAGAGAATGAGAACAAAGTACCGAATAGTACCAGGGCCACGGCCCCCTTTATTACTTTTGAAGTGAACATAATAGTATCTCCTCACATATGAAAATGCTAAAATGGTCGTTCGCTTATCCTGACCCCTTCATTTAATTAATTGATCTCCAAATAATCAAGGTACGCATCCCATGTTCCGTCATCTGCTGTTACCACAAGCTCAATCTCTTGATTTCCGGTTCCATGACTGACATTGGACAAGGTATAGACCGCAGGATTGCTCCCGCCGAAGTAGAAGGTACCTTTCGTCACACCACCGATCTTCAAATCGACTCTGGCCATATTAGAGTTATTTGAGGCCCCGCGAAGTGAAAAATTATGGGTACCGCTCCCGAAATACTGCGTGTATTTCACCGAGTCATTGTTAGCATATAAAGCGGCTCCGCTGAACGGCGAGCTGATATTCGAGGTGTACTGGCCGCCTTTAGTCATATTTTGCTTCAATTTTCGTACCTGTAACAAATTAAAATCGCCCAGGCTAACCTCATTCTTTTTGCTTTCATTTGAAATTCCTCCCATAAATATTATTGAAAGCGATTACATTTAATATGTTACCATAACTCCTTTATAATTTATCTGCACAAATTTAAGGTTTTACTTTGGAAATTTTAGTATTTTTATGCTTGCTCTCTCTGCACACAATAAAAGAAAAGAACCTACCTTTAATTAGGCAGGTTACTTGTTGAACAAATTAAGTCTATTTAATTCTGAAAACGAACGGATGTGTCACATAAGACTGTTAATTATTTTCCAGTATCGACTCCCGTAGGCTTTTGGAAAGACTTTTAACAACCAAGTTATAAGAGTGGTCGATCATAAAAAAGATATCAGCCTCTGGCACAGAGCCGTCAAGGGTGACGGAGTTCCAGTGTTTTTTGTTCATGTGGTAGCCTGGCCGAACTTTATCATGCTGCTCTCTCAAGTTATCTGCGATTACCGGGTCGCACTTTAGGTTGATGATTGTATGCTTCTCTAAATTCTCAAAAATAAGAGCGAACATTTTACCTTCGATTCTGATCACCAATGGATCAGGCCCAAAAGGATAATCCTTAGCCGCTCCCTTTTTCTTTAAACAGAATTCTATTATATTTTCTTTCGCAATGTCCTTCATATAAGCAACGCTCCTACTTTACCTTTAGAATTCACGATCTGCTAAGTGTTTTTTCCTTTTCACCTATAGTCTGCTCATACCGTGTGATTTTAGTTTCCAAACGTTCCAGCGTTTTTTTCATAACTTCCATTCTTGAGATGAGCTGTTTACGTTCTTCTATCAAAAGGTCTTTTCGTGCCTCGGCAGTTTCATCACCCTGCTGCAGCAGCTCAAGGTACTCTATCAGTACTTCAATCGAAAGACCGGCATTTCGCATGCATATGATGAACTCAACCCAGTTGCAGTCTTCTTCAGAATACTCTCTATTGCCGCTTTTATTGCGATTCACGTGAGGAATCAGTCCAATCCGTTCATAATAACGGAGGGTATCCTGTGAAATATTGAATCTCTCGCTTACTTGCTTTATCGCCATCGCCATATTCACTCACCGCCTAATACCGTATTGTTCACAACTACATAGAGAAGTGTACAGTCTGGAGTTAACTCCAAGTCAATACCCAGCCGGTACTTTAATGGTTATCTGAACTAAAGACAAGATTGGCCGACTGCTTGGCCTGTTCAATTACGTTCATGACCTTCTCGCTATGCTCCAGCATCTCCTTGACCTTTGCCAGATCCTGCTCTCTGCTGATACGCTCAAATTCAACGAATTCATCATACATACGATGAAGATGATCCTTGTGATCCACCCGGATTGGTGTTTCCTTATTAGGAGTGTAATGGAAGAAGTCGCATACATTCGCTGAACTTGGCATGTGTATATATCCCTTATTTCCTTGAATGTTCACACTGCTCTGGGCTGTACTGTCTTTCGACCCGATGCAGACACACTTGAAATTGCCGTAATCAAGCAGCAGCACACCGGAAGTATCAATTCCACGCTCCATGTTGGCGTAGTACTCCACCTTCTCAGGACTCCCGAAGAAGCCGACCACCAAATGAATATTATATAAATTAATATCCATCAACGCTCCACCGGACATTTCCGGGCTGAATGCAGGCGGTGTCTCTCCGGCTTTGAAGGCGTCGTAGCGGGAGGAGTATTGGGAATAGTTGCACTCCACGATCTTAATCTCACCGAGCTTAGGCAGAAATTCCTTCATCGTCAGAACATTTTTTAAATACTGATTCGTGATTGCTTCCACCAATACCAGCTTTTTTTGCTGCGCGAGTTCCTTCAGCTCACGAAATTCTTTCACATTAGAGGTAAAAGGCTTCTCGCAAATGACATGCTTGCCGCTGAGCAGCGCTTCTTTCGAATATGCATAATGAAGATGATTGGGCAGCCCGATGTAGACAGTATCGACCTCCGTATCCATCAGCATTTCGCTGTAATCCGAATAGGTCTGAGCAATTCCGTATTTCTGTTGCAGCTCAAGAATTTTATCCTGGCTGCCTGCTCTGGAACAGATAGCCTCCAAAGAGATGCCAGGGATCTCATGAATAAAACCCAGCAAATCCCCTACGATCATTCCGGCTCCGACAATTCCCAATTTCATCTTAGCTGCACCCCTCTATGCCTTTTTCAAGGATTTGCATGACTGCCACCGTTTCTTCGTCCTTAATCACTTTTTCTTTGCCATGGACAATGGCCTGATAAATATCGTCGTAGACTCTGGCGTAGTCCCCTTTTTCCGAGACGACCTTTTCTTCATGATATTTGCCTTCATCATCCAGATAGGTTACAATGCCATAATGCTCCGGCAGGTCGATACCGAAGTCAGCATGTCCCTTAGGCAGATAAAATAATTTCAAGTGCTCTTCCTGACGGTCGATCGTTTGTTTTACGAATACCCCTTTTTTACCGTACACCGCAAAGCTTGGCCGTGCTTTTAAGCGGAAAAAGCTTGATTTGATGGATACTTTAAGTGACGGGTAAAAGAAATCCAGATCAAAGTAATCATTCATTCTCCCGGGACCCAGCAATTGGCGAACATCGTAGTGAATGGATTCCGGTGCGCCAAAATAAGAAAGTGCCTGGTCAACAGTGTGAACCCCATGTCCGTACAAGTAACTGTTAAACTTAGAAAATTGCGTCACCGAAAGCGGAGTCTCCGGGCGGTAATAATCATAATTCAATTCTACCTCCAATAACTCGCCAAGCTTGCCTGATTCTATCACTTTTTGGGTTGTGAGGAAATCCGAATCGTAACGTCTGTTCTGATAGCATTGTATGATCAGGTTCTTCTCTTTAGCGTATTGGAAGATCGACACCGCTTCATCTGCGGTTAACATGAAAGGCTTCTCAACAAGCACATGCTTGCCGTGGTCAAGCGCCATTTTGGCATAAGCATAATGGGAGTCTATATGTGTGCAGACAACGATCAACTGGATCTCTGGATCATTCATCAACGTTTCAATATTATCGGTGTAGAGCACACCTGGCGCCTTCTCCCACTCGCCTTTCTCTGGATTGCGGGCGTATATGGTTTTCACTTTCAAATTATCCCGGTTCATCGAAAATGGCAGATGATAACGGTTCGTGCTTTTGCCATTCCCGATATATCCAATAGTTAGCATGTACATTCCCCCTCAGGTTCTATTTCATTAATTATAGAAGAAGAAAGTCGGACGTAACAGATTAGCCGGCAAAACGGTACAATCGACCAATTCCTCGTGTCCAAGGCGGTTAATTTTTGAACAAAATGTTTATTGAGGTGAAGCTATTGAGAATACTGCTGCAATTAGCGGAAATGCATAACTTTACGCCTAACGAAAAAAGCATCGCCGCCTATATTTTGACTCACAAGGAAAGTATGCTGCATTTGAATATTCAGGAGCTGGCAAAAGCAACATATACTTCGCATTCGGCGATTAACCGGTTAACGCACAAACTGGGATTATCCGGCTTCAAGGAGTTCAGCATCAATCTGGCCCGTGATTTCCAGCAAAGTACCCAAAGTATTTCCAGCGTTGATCCCAACTATCCGTTCGGTCTGGATGAGTCTCCTCTGCAAGTGGCGAAAGAAATTGCCGAATTAATGAAGGAAACGATTGATAAAAGCTTTACCTTCATGGACGATGGCCTGCTGGCACAGACAGCCGCGCTGCTCGATCAAGCTGCAAGGATCTTTATCTATGCCGTAGGAGATTCCCAAATCCGGGCGAAAAGCTTTCAGAACAAATTGATTAAAATCAACAAATACGCAGTAATTGCCACCGAGCTGTCGGAGTGGGCTTATCATACGGCTAATCTCACAGATGGGGATTGCGCTATCTTCCTGACCTACCACGGACAATCGCCAATTTATGTACAAGCAGCGCAGCATTTCTCACGTGAAAGGATCCCTTTTATCACGATTACGGCGTCCCGTCAAAGTGAAGTGGCCAAGCTCAGTAATCTGTGTATCTATGTGCCTAACGATGAAGAAAAACATGCCAAAATCGGCACATTTTCCTCCCAAATCGCCTTCGAGTAAGTGCTGAACGTGATTTATTCCTGTATCTATAAAATTTCTTATGCAAAAAACAGGGAATCCGCGGCGCGATCATTCAAGAGTATCACCCATAAGCAAGATGAAGAATGAATATGCATTAACGTAAAAAGGAGTTTACCCTGGACAATCACTAGGTAAACTCCCCTTTTCTATACAACCAGTTTATCGGCCCATGCGTTCAGCCCGCCCGTCATGTTCACTACATTATAGCCTCTCTCATTCAAGAGCTCACAGGCAAGTCCGCTTCTGCTGCCGCTCTGGCAGATCACGATGGTTTCTTGCTCGGGGTCCAGTTCCTGGAGTCTTTCCAGAAGCTGCCCCAGCGGGATATGCTTGGCCCCCTTGATATGCCCCATAGCCCATTCACCATTTTCACGGACATCCAGCATCCTGACAGAATTCCCTTTATTCAACTGTGCTGCTACTTCCTTAGGCGTTATTGCTTTTGGAATGTTAAATGCCATACAAGTTCTCTCCTTTGGTTAAAAAGCTCATTTTTATCAGTGACTTTTTACGAGCAGCTCGATGGCCTGCTTGACCAGTTTGCCGGTATCCTGATTGCCTGCTGCCTGTTCTGCCAATATGCATTGATGCAAGTTTTCCGCCACCAATTGCGCTATGGCTTTATCCGACGCATTGCGAACGGCAGATAGCTGAGCAACTACTTCCTTACAGGAGTTACCTTCCTCCATCATCCGCAGTACGCCTCTAACTTGCCCTTCTATTCTCCGCAAACGGGTTTTTAGTTCATCTGTATACTGTACTTCCATCATCACATCTCACCTTTCTGATCATTTCGTTTCATATACCCCTAGGGGTATTATATAGCTAAAAATAATTTTGTACAACCTCATGCTCCACCACATGGCTGAATGGTATAATATACCACAGTCGAAAAATGCGGAGGGTTATCGAATCATGGAATTAGTCTATTTATGGGTGGAGCACTACGGCTGCTTCAAAGAAACAGGTTTTCATTTTAACAACACGTATCAATTTGAATATGATCCTGAGTCTGGTGAATTTCAAATCAAGAATGGAATGGATACATACAAGCCGAACCATTTTTTTGGCACAAATATATCGAATCTAAGCGTGATTGTGGGTGATAATGGCGCGGGGAAAACAACTGTTTTGAGGTTGATCCTGGACTGCCTTGCCGGGGATGAAACTAATGTGTCCCCTTTTATCGCTGGTTTCTTCGCCCAAGATGAGCAGGAGCTGAGAATATACAGCCATGATCTTCAAATTCAGAATATAGATAGTAAAGGTATAAAGACGGTCATCATAGACAAAATTGCGCTTGAAGATTGGGCGGAGATGACTAAATTTATCTATGTGAACAATGTGCTGGACGTCCTGGACTATTCCTACAATAAACCGGGTTATACGCATGATCTCTCCGTTGGCGGGTTAATGCGAAGAGACCACTCAAGCGGAGTGGAAAATCGTCACATCCGTCATGACGCGAACCCTATCATCCATTTTTTCAATAATGAGGTGTACAGGCAAATTGACTTCTTGTATCACTATAAGCAGGGTGAATTGGATACCGAATTTTTATTTAACATGATTAATAGTTTACAGGTTGAAATTACAGATAATGATTGGAATCGCAGATATCTTGCTCAATCCATCGAGAAATATTATCCGCAGAAAGAGAAGCCCGCTACGGGTTCACTGACGGACTTTAGTGGCATACCTGAGAATGAAGTCGGGAAGTTACTCACGATGATTTCAGACTCTTTCGCTTCAATTAGCCGCAGAAACTTATGGAAAGTCCTCATAGCAGACCACTTGCTCATCAATGCGATCAAGGATACTGCGGAGCCGGTCACGACATCAGACAATAGACGGCGTGAGTTAGAGTGTCTGTTAAATGCCTATCGGCCATTAACTGATAATGAGGACATACTTACATACTGCAGAGAATATTTAGTACGGGCAAGAACCGAATTGGATAAAAAAGGTTCCGTATACGCAGAACGTCTAGTCCCGTATCGCGCCTTTATAGAATGGTTGGATATGGAATCATGGGCGCTTGATCTGGAGATTGATGCCGCATCTGCGCCCATCATCCGAATTATGCTTAATGATAATAATAAAGAACGGTTTCGTGTATTTTTTGATCACTACAACAGAACCTGCTACCCCTTCTACTTCTTGAATTTCTCTTGGGGGCTCAGTACGGGCCAGAGCAATTTGTTAAGCCTCTATTCCAGACTCCACTCTGTGTTGAAGCCGAGTGATGACGGAGGGCGGGGCGATAAAGTTGTAAATCATTTGGATAAGCCTTGCACCCGTATCCTGCTCTTAATCGACGAGGCGGATTTATCCTTTCATCCGAAATGGCAGGTTCAGTACATAAGCCGTCTGCTCTACATGCTGAGAACCATCTACAAATCTGCTACGGTACAGGTTATCCTGACCTCCCATTCCCCAATGCTGCTGTCGGATGTTCCGAAGAGCAATGTCATGTATTTAAAAGAGGGTACGAATGATTCGGCAAATGACCATGCGGAAACGTTCGGACAGAATATCTATACGTTGTTCAACGACGCTTTCTTTATGGACCTAACGGTAGGAGAGTTTGCTAACGGGGTCATTCAAAGGGTCGGGGACGGACTTAACGAATTGGTGCAGTCCGCCATGCTGCAAGGTGTGAGCAATGTGAGATCTGAACACCTCTCCCGCCTCGAATATTATGAATACATTACAGGCATCATTGGCGAGCCGGTGATTAGAAAGGCCTTCGAAACCAAGCTGCAGCGGCTTAAAGAGGCATACCGGACGGAAAAGCTCAAGAGTGCGATTAGTCTCTATGAGGAATTGTCGCAGGAAGACCGGGACCGGTTGATTGATTATATTATCAAGGACAATGAGAGGGATCGTGACCAATGAGGAAAATCGAGCTATCCGCAAAAGCTGAAGATAATCATGTGAAGTATTTTATGGAGAAGATCAATCCAGCTCATAAAGAAGAACGAAGCAATCCAACGTACATCCCAACGTCTGAAATATTAAGCGAATTAAACGCGAAGCTGAAGCTGCAGTGGAAGGAACAACAAATCCGAAGTGAATTCGAACGTCAGCATGATCTGTTTTTAGAGTACGTAGAAACTAACTACAGAACCTTCGCAATTGGCAAACTGAAGGATTTAGAAAGCCTGGATGCAGTGATTCAGGCGGATTTCCCGTTTGTTTACCATATGATCCGTCTTATAGAGCGTTCCTACTCCGAGCATCTGAACAAGCTGTTTGGCTATCAGCGGTTTAAGGTCAAGGATTTTTTTTACTACATCAAGAAAAAAGCCCTGGATAATATCGGAATGGACCGGTATTCTTCCAGGGCGCAGATGGAAATTGTGAACATCCTTGAGACGAATTATCCGAAGCTAAGTCAAGAAATCAGACATTGCCTTGGGCAAGGCCGTCTGAGTGCAGCAGATTGTGAACAGCAATTTCAAAAGCTGAAGCAGCTTAACATCAGCATGGATAATTTCAGACAACTGGATATTTTTCAGGAGGAATGGAACGATTATCATTTCGTGATGGAAAGCGGAATCCGCGTGTGTCCCTATTGCAACCGCCAGTACATTACCCCCATCCTCTCTGATAACGGGAAAATGCGGGCAGATATCGACCATTTCCTGCCGAAATGCGATTATCCATACTTCTCCATGTCGCTCTATAACCTCGTACCGGTCTGCAAATCATGCAATCAGGCCTTGAAGGGTGACCGGAAATTCACCTTTGCCAACCTCAGCCCTTATGAGGAGCATATTGGCGATCACTTCAAGTTCGAAGCGGATGTGCAGAACTATGAAGTATCGGCAGTAACGAACGGCCGGGGTGCAGCGGAGCAGCATTTGGATATTTTCAAGCTGGAGCCGCTGTACAATTATCATCGCAATCAAGCCGAAGAGCTTGTGAAGAAAAGGATAGCTTATCCCGATGATTATATTCATGACCTGTACGAGAAGAACAAAGCCTACTTCAACAGTGAGCTTGAGATCAAGCAAATCATTGTCGGGTATATTGATGACGAGAGCAGGCTGAACGATGAAGCCTTTTTGAAATTCAGGAGGGACCTGGCAGAGCAGCTTGGCTTTCTGAGTAGCTGTAGCCGTTCAAGGATCGAAGCGCTAAAAAAAATAGTCGCGAGCCCCTATCAGACCCGTTCAAATCCTTGAAATGTCCGTGCCGGTAATGACGGAAACGATACTTGTGCGAAGCTGCTCTGCATTGGGCGCCTGGTACGGATCGGCATTGAAAATAATCGCGTCGGCAATGTATCCTTCCGCAATACGCCCTAGTTCGTTACCGCTTCCCAGAATCTCAGCAGCATTGACTGTAGCAGACTGCCACGCTTCTGTCCGGGTCAAGCCGTACTCCATCAGCGTATTGAGCTCCTGAAGGTTGTACCCGTGGAGCGCAGGCGTGGCATAATCCGTACCGAATCCAAGACGGACTCCTGCTCTTTTGGCATAGTCAATGGCTTTCGAGTGAGCTTCGGCGGCGCGGGCAGCCCGCTCGCAAATGACCTGGTTTAGCGCCAGCACGCCTTTCGGATCTGCAGCTATGCGATATATCGAAGTTGTGGGCACATAAGCTGTCCCGGATTCAGCAAGTCTTCCGGCTTGATCCGCAGTCAGGAACATTCCATGCTCGATAGACTCCACGCCAGCACGGATAGACCAGTCAATCGTCACTCCACCCCAGGTATGAACTAAGACCTTTTTATGGTGGGCATGCGCATTCCGGACAATAAAAGCGAACTCTTCCTCCGAAAAATTCGGATCAACCACTTTTTCGGTAGGCGCTCCAAGACCGCCAGTGGCCATGATTTTGATCCAGCCTGCTCCTGTAGCGAAGATTTCTGCCATCCGGTGCTCTAAATGCTGAATGCCGCGGGCATCTGCTGCGCCAAGCATATCGCTGCTGGTCTGTACCCGCAGCGGCTGCTGATAGTGCTGCACAAGATGCTGAATAGTGCTCGGCAGAATCCCGCCCGCATCGCGCGCAGTCGTAACACCGGTCCGCAGTGTCGCTTCAAAAGCCTTGGCCTGCATAGCTTCAATCTCGCCACTGCTCCGTTTCAATTGGTCGGCATGGTCGAAGTCTGTCCAGGCCAGATGCGTGTGAAGATCAATCACACCCGGACTTATCCATACTTGTGTGGCAGGTTCAGTTGACTCATCGCGCTGCGGCTTCGAGCTTTCAACAATGGATGAGAACCGTCCGTCCTTGATTACAATGTCAAAACGTTTCCCTGCGGTGCCAGCAATGGCAATATCCTTGAAGGTTTGCAGCTCTGGATGGTTAATGATCATGCTCATTCCCCCCAAGCCAGCCGGACAGCCGCTATGGCATGGTCAGGTTCTTGATTTAACAATTGAGCGAGTGTAGTCACAGCTTCTTCCACGCTTTGCTGGCTTGCGTTCTCTCCGAAATGATTGATCCGCAGAAGCTGTCCGAACAATTCTCCGTCCCCTGGAGCCACGATGCCAATAGGCTGATCTATACGCAAATTCTGCTCCCCGGTAATTCGAACCGTCGTTGTCAGCGTTGAATAATGTCTGCTATCCTTCTGCCACGGCGTAAGCCCCAATGCCTGGATACCCGCAACGGCTGAGGCAGCTGTCCGTTCATGACGCTTGATTACCTGCTCCAGCCCTTCCTCTTCAATTTGTGTCAAAGCCGAAATCAGGGCTCTGGCCTCAAGAGTTGGAATATTGGGCGGAACACGTAACGGTGCAGCGCCGCCTGCAGATGGTTTCAAATCCAGCAGGGACAGAATCGAATTGCGCGGCGCACTCAGGTTAGACGCAAGGAATTCCCAGCCGCGTGGTGAAATGCTTACGGCACTGACACCGTTAGGCCCGGACAGAGCTTTTTGCGCGCCAATCACTGCAAAATCCACTTCCCATTCATCCACCAGCAGGGCCTCTCCCCCGACTGCCGACACGGAGTCCGTCACTGTAATGAGGTTGTTATCCTGGGCGAGCTTGAATATTTCCTTAGCGGGATTTGACCCGCCTGTCACCACTTCTGCCTGAACAAAGGAAATGGCGCAAGGCTTAAACTGCTCAATCGCGGAAACAACCTTCTCTGCAGTAACCACCTCGTCAAAAGGGACCTTCACTTCAGCAACCGTTGCTCCGCCGCGTTTAAGCCATTCTCCAAATAAACTTCCATAAGGACCGGTTACCACGTTTAGAATGGTACGCCCCGGCGCAGCTATTCCTGCAGCCACCGCCTCAATTCCCAAAATAGCCTCGCCAGGGATGATGACCGGGGGGTGCTGAGTAGACAAAAGCTTGGAGAGCAACCGCGTAAGCGTATTGAACTCAGAAATGGAAAGCGGGACAAATCCTTTATGTTCTTGGTTCATAAAAACCTCCTGCTGATCTTGATTTCGGCATTTTCGGAACTGCAGACAGCAGCTCGCGGCTGTAGGCAGCTTCAGGACGAGTAAAGAATCGATCCTTGGGACTGTTCTCAACAAGCTTGCCCTGCCGCATAACGGCTACTGTATCGCTAATCGCATGAATAACTCCCAGATCATGGGAGATGAACAGCATAGTCAGATTAAGCTCAGTTTTGAGTGTGTTGAATAGTTCGAGCACACTAAGCTGAACGGAAACATCGAGGGCACTCGTCGGTTCATCCGCGATCAGAAGGCTTGGCTCAACGCTTAATGCGCGCGCAATAGCGATCCGTTGGCGCTGTCCGCCAGAGAATTCGTGCGGAAATCTGTCCAAGGCTTTTGCCTCCAGGTGAACACGCTCCAAAAGCTCTTTGCATCGCTTCTCGACCGCTGTGCGGTCTACAATCTTATGAAATAATAGCGCTTCGGAAAGAATCTGCCGGATGGAGTGCTTGGGATTCAGCGAGGCATCCGGGTTCTGGAAGATCATCTGTATTTTTTTGTGCTGCTCACGGCTGCGCTTCTTCACTAATTTCTGAGCTCCCAGCAGAATCTGCCCTTCATCAGGAGCGATCAATCCAGCAATTACCCGTGCCAAAGTGGATTTGCCCGAACCGGACTCGCCTACAAGGCCTAGGGTGGTATGCTCCTGCACACTCAGATTAATGTGATCCAGCGCAGTAAATCCGCCGTAGCGGACTGTTAAATTCTGTACCTGCAGCGCAGTATTCATTCAGCTTCGCTCCTTTCAAGCTCCGGCAGCGGAAGCACGGAATCAATCAGCATCTGTGTATAGGAATCAGACGGATTTTGTAAAAGATGCTGAGTCTCACCATGCTCCACAATCCGCCCCTGCTTCATCACACATAGCTTGGAGCACAAGTTAGCTGCAATCGCCAGATTGTGTGTTACAAATACCATGGCAAAACCCAGCTCATTTTGCAAACGGGTAATCGTTTCGATAATTTGCCGTTGAACAGTAACGTCCAGCGCGGTTGTCGGTTCATCACAGAGAAGAATGTCCGGCTTGCATGCCAGTGCCATAGCGATAACTACACGTTGACACTGACCACCCGACAACTGGCTTGGATACCGGTCTGCTTTCTTTAAAGAATCGGGAAGTCCTAGCATTTCGAGCAATTCCAGCGCTATTCTGCGTGAAGCTTTCCGTCCTACTCTCTGTCTGTAATACACGACTTCCGCAAGCTGATTAACAACCGGGCAGAGCGGGTCCAGCGCCCCTCTTGGGTCCTGAAACACCATCGCGCTGCTTGCCGCAGTCTCGATGACCCCTCCGCTCTGCTCCACCCCGCGGGGAAGCAAGCCCAGAATGGCACGCAGCGTAAGCGATTTGCCGGAACCCGACTCGCCAACGAGTCCCAGGCTCTCCCCTTTGCCCACTGAAAAGCTGACATTGGTGACTAGTGGTTCCTTTGACTTAGTGACGAGCGACAGGGAATCTAATGTCAAAATCGGATGTGTAGCCATCATTTTTTCCTCCATATGTCTGCCAGCCCATCACCCACAAGCGACAACGCGATCCCCGTATACACCACTGCAAAACCGGGAACGGCCGAGAGCCACCAGGCGGTAGTTATGAAGGACTGTCCATCCGCGATCATCGTCCCCCAGTCTGGAGTCGGAGGCGCAATGCCAATGCCAAGATAACCGAGTGTTACAATGGCGACCAGCAGCCCAACCATATCGGCCATTAGGACAACTACTGCTTGAGGCAGAACATTGGGCAGGAGATGGCGCAGAATAATTCTTACTCCGGGAAGTCCCAGAGTCTGAGCTGACGCCACCCATTCCTGCTCTCGGAACGATGCGCTGAGACCTTTAACTACACGGGCAAATACGATCCAGCCCACAAGCATGAAAGTGATATAAATCCCTCGCTCGCCCGCCCCGCTGGCAAAAGCCACGATAATAACAATCAGATAAAAAGGAAACGCGATAAAAGTATCCGTAAGCAGGGTAATAACAGTATTAATCCATTTCCCGTAATACCCCGCAAGCATTCCCAGAAATATCCCGGTGCAGAAAGGAACAATTTCTGCCAGGACCATGATTTTCAGATCGGTTCGTGCAGCATAGATCAGTCTCGTGAACAAATCGCGTCCTAGCTGATCTGTTCCCAGCCAATGCGCGGCGGACGGCGGCTGCAAAAAAGCGCTCAAATTCTGCTCCGTAGGCTGGTAAGGACTAATAAACGGTATGAATGCAGCCAGGAGAATCAGCACTGCAAACATAATGCTCCCTATTAGAAGGGAAGGTGTTCCCCATATTCGCTTAACAGTGCTTTTCTTCTTGCTGCCCTCTTGCAATTGTGGGTCTATCGTTGTAGTGTTCATTGTTTTCCTTTCGTTCTGGGATCGAGCCACCAGGATAGGATTTCAATCAGGAGGCTGATGATCACCACTGATATCGCACAATAAAGCGCTATTCCTTGAATGACCGGGAAATCCCGTTTCGAAATTGAAGTAAACAGCAGGCTGCCTATCCCTTTGATGCCGAATACCTGCTCAACGACCAGTGTACCGCCGATTAGATAGGAAATATTGACGCCAAGCAGCATCAGCGTTGGAAGCGCAGAGTTGCGCAGCACATGCTTGAACAGAATAACCCTGCTAGGTATTCGCGCTGCCTTCAAGGTGACGACAAAATCGGATTCCAATACTTCCAGCATCTGCGCCCTTAACGAACGAACCAGAGTAGGAATCTGTGAAAAAGCGACGGTTATCGCCGGAAGCGTAAGACTGTTTAAGGTTCCGGTCCAGCCTTCACCAACTCCCCCAACGGGAAACCAATGAAGACGGACACTAAGCAGCAGAATCAAAAGGATGCCAACCCAGAAGATTGGCATGCCCAGAGTGATTGTAGGAAAAATACGGATCAAATGATCCAGCAGCTTGTCCTTGTTCGTGGCTGCAAGTGTGGCAAGCAGCAGCGAAATTACGATTGCCAGAGCACAGGCCATTGCTATAAGCAGCAGAGTAATAGGAGCCCGCTCGGCTATCAGCTCTCTTGCAGAGATTCCCGAAACAATGGAATTTCCGGTATCCCCTTGCGTAAACAGTGTCTGCACAAAACGGATGAACTGCTCCCATAAAGGGAGATCCAGCCCAAGAGTATGATGCATACTCTTGAGCGCCTCCGGTGTGCTGTATTCACCCAAAATCATTTTTGCAGGGTCCCCCGGCACGATTCGGATCAGAAAAAAGACTGCTGTCATCACGCAAAGGATCACTATCAATGCTCTTGCAAGAGCGATCACAAGCCAACTGTATGAACCGTTCCTACCTGTTGATGGAGTTAACGTGTTATTGGATTTCATCATTTTCCGGTGCGGACTTCTTCCAGGCGCAGGCTGCCGTTAGGCAAAACAACAAGACCATCGACTGAAGAGCGGGCACCAATTAGAATATCCGGGTAGTACAAAGGAATGTAAGGCACTTCATCGGCAAGCGTCTGCAGCAGTTTGGAGTAGATTTGCGCGCGTGCATCGCCATCTGCTGTCTTTTGTCCGTCATAGAGCAGTTTGGTTACATCTTTATTCGTATAATGCGTCCAATACGATTTGCTGAAGCCTTCCGGATCGGTCTGGAAAGCAATAATCGAGTTCGCTTCAGGGGAATCGGCTTGACCGCTGTTCAGCATTGCCGCAAAATCATAAGCGAAGAAACGTTCCCGGAAAGTAGCCAGCTCAGTGGATTCAATCTCGATCTTGATGCCGATGGCTTGACCCGCTGCCTGAATAATTTGCGCCTCCTGGGCTCTGGTGCTGTTGCCGGATGCTACAAGCAATTTTGTTGTGAAGCCGTTCGGGAAGGCGGATTTGGCAAGCTCCTCCTTGGCTGCAGTAACGTCGTAGTTCAGCGGCTTAATCGTATCATTGGAGTTATATGGAATGGTTGTCGGCAGCAAAGAATTTGCAGTCTGTGCGTAACCGAAGGTAAGCGCCTTGGTCAAGCCTTCACGATCCAGCGCAAGAGCCAGAGCACGGCGGACATGCACATCGGAAAAATGCTTGTCCAGCGTGTTGAAGAACAATTGCTCTGTTACCCAACTGCCGTTCGTTACTACTGCTGTGTCAGCACCATTCTTGATTTCGTCTGCGTTCTGCAGCGCCAAAGATTCAATTGCGTCAACTTCCCCAGCCTTAAGCTGGTTGATCGCCTGGCTATCGTCTTCAATCAGCTTATACACAAGCTTGTCAATGTACGGCTTGCCTTCCTGCCAATAGTTAGGATTCTTAGTGAAGGTCAGGTCGCCTGCAGGGTCCCATGTTTCAACAACGAAAGGTCCCGTACCTATTGGCTTCTTGAAGAACTCTTTTTCGGTAGCCCCGCCGAAATTATCTGGAATAATCCCGTTCGAGAAGTTGGACAGCTCGGAGATGAACGGTGTATACGGCTCTTTAAGCGTAATCACGAGCGTTTTGTCGTCCTGCGCTTTGACAGAAGCAACCTTGGCTGCGATAGCCAGCGGACCGCCCACCTTCAAATGCCGGTTAAGCGAGAACACCGCATCCTTCGCAGTTACAGCCGTGCCGTTCGAAAACTTCAGGCCGTCGCGGAGGACAAAGGTATACGTCAGCCCGTCTTGACTGATGGTGTGTGACTTGGCAAGCCAATCCACAATCTCGCCCTTGCTGTTAAAAGCCACCAGAGATTCGAATACTTTGTCAATTGCAAAAGCATTGTTCGACGTAATCTCATTATGTAAATCAAAAGAGGTTACTGAAGCAGGCCGTCCATAGACAAAGGTTCCTCCCGCTGCAGGCACATCTGTATTTGCACTCTGAGTTGCCGCTGGGCTCGTTGTTGCCTGAGCGCTGTTATTTTGTTTAGGATCATTCTTGGACGCGGAGCAGCCTGCTACTACCACTAGCAGAATTGCTAATGCTCCTATCCAAACCGACTTTCTAAAAGATGCTGTAAACTGTGACATGTCTGATCCTTCCCCTTCCTATAAATCATATAAGTTTAGTATGGATTGTATTATGGATCAATCACCATCGTCTGTCAAACAAAAAATCATATTCCCAGCATGAATGTAACTAATATATCCAATGCTAGAAATGTATATGCTTCAATTGAGCAATGCCGATATTACCTCTTGCATATCCTCTGTAAATGAGATGGTCTTGTCCTCATTTCCTTCCATGCCTTCGGGATTATGTTTGTTCAAGCGGATTAAGGTCGCATGTTCATTGCGGTACGTAAGCTTTTCAAAGGGATAACGAATAATGCCCGGTGTATTATAACCCACCCCTAGCTCCAAATACACAGTTTTCTTTCCGTCTGCCACACGCAGAAATTCGTTATAGGAATCATTTCTATCATACCACTTCCCGTTCTGAACGAAGTATTGATTAATTCTAAGGTGCGGATTCATCTCTCCGCCGCACACCGGGCATTTGGGAACAAGTTCAGAGGGAATCCGGCAATTAGCAGTTTGCTCAAGCATTTCCTTGACCAAAGCTTCATTATTGTACAATATATCATGACAAGCTGCAGCACACTGTAAAAAGCCATAGTTGCCTTGAATTTCAAAAATTTTATTCTGCGGAAAACCTGCCTTCTCAAACTGGCTGTCCACATTGGTTGTGATGACAAAGTAATTATGGTTCTGCACCCACTGAAGCAAATCCGTATATAACTTGGTGCTGGTCGCTTCATACCGGTTAAGGCTGATATGTCTGGCCCAATAGGCCCATCGTTCTTCCTGGGTCTTGAATGGATAAAAGCCGGAAGAGTACATGTCTGTTAAACCGTACTTTTCAATGAAGGGCTTGAAATTCGAGGTGAATCTTTCCCCGCTGTATTCGATTCCGGCAGCAGCGGATAAGCCAGCCCCGCCTCCTATCACAATATATTCCGCCTGATCGACGGCCGATTTCGCTCTTCGGACTGATTGCTGATCTATATGCTTCATCTAGTTGCCCTCCAATACAGATTCGTAGATTTCCCGGTCCTCGTCGCTGAATACATTAAAAATGATCTGCCCGAAATGCCCGGGATGCATTTTTAGCCAGTCCTGCACTGTGTTTACGGCTACGACGGCCGCTTCCTTTTTGGGATAACCAAATACTCCCGTAGATATCCCGCAAAATGCCACCGAACGGATGGAAGCAACCTGGGCCGCGAGCGTCAGGCAAGAGGAATAACAGCCAGCCAGCAAAGCCTTCTGATACTCAGTAACTGCTTGTCCAGCCGGAATGATGGGGCCAACGGTATGCAGCACAAACCTGGATGGCAGGTTGTATGCTCTTGTTATTTTAGCAAGACCTGCCGGTTCGGCATGACCCTGCAGCTCCATGATGACATTGCAATCCTCACGCAGCTGCGGACCGGAGACTGCATGAATGGCATTGTCAATGCAGGCATGAAAAGGCTGGAAGCAGCCCAGCATCCTGCTGTTAGCAGCGTTTACGATGGCGTCGGCTTCAAGCTCGGTAATATCTCCCTGCCATAGGGATATTTCTGGAGCGGGATCTTGGTTCATAAAGCGGGATTGTTTCGACACAGGTGTTAGATCCGAAGCTTTGGTAATCGTCTTGAACTGCCATTCATATTGCAGGATTACATCCATATATGGATTGAGCTTCGCAGTGGCTGCGCCCGGGGTCTTAATGGTCAGAGCCGCCTTGATGTAGGCCCTCTTCTGGTCATTTGATGCAGATGGAATACCTTCCATATAACATTCCGGGTCTTCAAGAAGCAGCTTGGCTGCTGCCTCTAAGCTTTCCAGGTATTGCTGTTCGGTTAACCGCTCGTCTGCAATTGCCGGGTACGGTTGATCTAAACGGATTTTTGCCCGGTATGCGTCCAGTTCAAGATTAGGTGCTTCATGTCGCATTCTTAATCCTCCTTTACTGGTTGAATTTGCAAGGATCAGCCTTGATTCATCGCCTTGCGGATATCATAATCACTGATGTCGATATCCAAAGCCATACCCAGAGCCAGCTTGGCAAGCTGACTTCCTAAAAAAGGCCCCATTGTCAAACCGGAAGCACCGAGTCCGTTGGCCGCAATAAGGCCTTCCCAGCCGGGAACAGCTCCAATCACGGGCAGAAAACCGGGCGTAAAAGGGCGGAAACCAACCCGCACCTCCTGAAAAGTGCTGTTTGCTAAGCTAGGAGCCAGTTCTAGCCCCTTATTCAGAATTTCGTGAATTCCACCCGCGGTGATCCTTGTATCGTAGCCTTCAATCTCATTTTCATGCGTTGATCCAAGGACGATCTTTTGCCCTTCAAAAGTAAGCAGGTACTGATCATTAGGCGGGATAACGACCGGCCAGTTACCGGTATCTTGCGGGTCGGGAAGCTCTAAATGGACGATTTGCGCTTTTTGATAACGAACTCCGAAATGAATGCCCAAAGGCTCCAGTAATGGACTGGCCCACGCCCCCGCACATACAATAACAAGGTCAGCCGCAAAGGTACGTGCTCCGACAATTACTCCCGTTACACGGTTTGCGCGATACTCAAGCGAAGCATCCCCGTTTACAAAGACGGCCCCATTCCGCTGTGCTGAACGGATAAGCGCGTCGCGCAGCGCACGGCCGTCTACACGGGCGGCTCCGCTGATGTGAACAGCGGGATACCCTTCTGCCAGCAGGGGGAAACGCTCACGGGCTTGTAATTCGCCCAGCCGTGAAATTTCACCGATTTCCGGTGCATCCGCTTTTCGTATCTGTGCGCGTTCTTCCATCCGGGTAATTTTCTCCGGGTCATGATGAATGCTAAGGGCTCCCACCTGAGCATAGCCGGTTTCTGTTTCACCTTCGCCATGAAGCTGTGCAATTAATTCAGGGTAATATCGGGCGCCGGCTTTGGCGAGGCGGTACCAAGCCTGGTTGCGCCGCTGGGACAGCCAAGGACAAATAATGCCGGCAGCGGCGGCGGTTGCTTGTCCTTTATCTTTACGGTCTACTACCAGGACATCCGCCCCCAATTTTGCTAACTGATAGGCTGTCGATGCCCCAAGAATTCCTGCTCCGATTACGATGACCTTCTTCATGTGTATATTCCTTTCCTATATCAAACGCCATAGTGTGCCTTCAGTATACCCGCGTCTCGGATATAGAAAAAGCCAACACCGGAGATGAGGTGCTGACTTGTACTAATTTTTTTCTGTAACCATTGTAGTTACACTTCGAGACGAATGTCAAGAGGTTACTCATTTCGGAGGAGTATACTTCCGTTATCAACCGGAGATCAAGCCGTATTTTACAAAGCTCTGATAAAGCCCGTCTTCCTCGATGTTGCCAGTAATATCATTTGCGAGTTCCTTCAGGGCCGGCTTCGCATTGCCCATAGCAATGCCTATGGCGCAAAACTCAAGCATCTCAGCATCGTTCATGCCATCTCCAATGGCTATGCTGTCTTCCCTGGGAAAGTTCAGATGCTCAAGCAAATCAGCAATAGCAACTGCCTTATGAATACCTGGAATCATCAGCTCTCCGCTGTCCTCGCCAAAGATCGGGATTGTACACTGAATGGCCTCAAATTTGCCGTGGAATTCATGCTTAATCTGTTCGAAGGACAGACTGCTTTCCAGAAAACAAACCTTGTTGACATCGTCTTTATACATATCCGTCTCCCCATAAGTGATACCGGCAATGAAGGGATGCGGGGAAAGCAGCATTTGCTCCTTGGCCGCAGGGTCATTTTCAACATCTCCGTAAATCCTGCGTTCCAGGTGCGCCTTCAGGTTCCTGCTTCCATACAGGGCTGAATTGGATTCCAGGTAGAAATCCACGCCCTGCGCATCGAAGAAATCTACCATATGGCGGACATCCTCAGGCTTAACCTTTTTATGATAAAGAGTCTCGCTGCCGGATTCAATGTAGCCCCCTCCTGCTCCAATTAGGCCATCAAAGCCGATGCTCCAAATCTCCTCATAGATTTCCGCCTTCGAGCGGCCTGTGCACAGGTACAGCAGATGGCCGTTCTCCCGCGCTTTTTTACAGGCGATTTGTGCGGATTCAGGCACGTTTCCGTCATCCAAGACAAGTGTTCCATCAATATCTATAAAAACAATTTTTCGGCGTTCCTGAGTCATTGGCATTCAGTCTCCTTTTGAGGCTTAATGTATGCTGCAAGAACAGTGTAAACTGTGGAATGCATTACAGGTCAAAGGATATTTTGTGATATGCTTGTCCATGAGGTGGCTCAATATGGCAAATATTCAGGAAATCGCCCGGCTGGCGGGCGTATCAACCACAACAGTCTCGCGTGTACTTAACGGGCACCCATATGTTAGCGGTTCGATCCGGGCTAGAGTTCTTGAGATTATTTCACAGCTTGATTATGTACCCAATGCCAATGCAAGATCCTTAAAGAAGGGCTCCACCCGGTTAATCGGAATTATTGCGGTTTCACTCAGCCCGCTTCTGCTTAATTTTATTCGCGCATTCGCGGAGATTGCTCAGCAATACGGGTTCAATATCACTCTGTTCATGACAAACGGAGATTTGGAGAAGGAGCTTGTTGCGCTTGAAATGCTGCGGAGCAAGCAGTTGGATGCACTGGTATGCGTGCTGCGGGCTAATGATTGGGAAGTGATTGAAGCCTACACGAAATACGGTCCGATTGTGACCTGGCAACGCTTGCAAAGCGAGAAAATCCCCTCTGTCTTTATGGACCACTATCGGGCCTACTTGCTTGGGCTTGAACATCTCTATTCTAAGGGCTACCGCAAAATACTCAGCATCTACGCGATGTCCACAGGTCTCAATACAAAGGAGCGCATGCGGGCTTACGCCGATTTTGTGGCAAAATATGCTATTCCGGATCACGGGTTCCCGCAGTTTCAGGACAAGGCCGCCGTTCAGGACGGTGAGGAGCTCGCCGGATGGTGGATCGCACAGACGGACAGGCCGGATGCCATATTCTGTTCCAACGATGAAGTCGCTGCCGGGGTTGTTACAGAGCTTAGGAGAAGAGGATTTTCGGTTCCCGGAGATGTGGGCATTATGGGATTTGACAATACCGGTGTAGCCCATTTGCTCGATCTGACAACTATACACTATCCGGTAGACCTGCAAGCGGAAAATGCGTTTATTCTGATTCAAAATAGACTGACCCAGTCCGGCCTTGAGCTTCATTCCCTGGAATACAGACTCATTGAGCGGAGCTCTACCTGAAACACAAAGACCGTGTCACAGGTAAGTTCCGCCGTGCTCCTGAGAATCATCTTACCGGCTCTGGAACTGCAGCCTCAGGGTCAAAATCCGCCACGATCAGCATATCCATATGCCGGGCATGCCGGAGCAGATAATGGACAAAGCTTTCTTTGAATAGGCTGCGCCAGAGAGGTTTACGCGAATATCCGATGATCAGTTGTGTTGTCTGCACTTCATTCATCCTTGTCAGCAGGTGCTGATGGACGCTTGTGCTGCCGGCTGCCTGTGCGACCTCCATCTTCCCTCCAAGCCGTTCCGTCAAATGACGCAGTGCATCGAGCCGTTTCTGCTCCTCGGGCGTGCGTACCCCTCCGCAGTGTACATAATGTACGTACCAGTCCGCCTTCA
This sequence comes from Paenibacillus sp. BAC0078, assembly GCF_054483875.1. NCBI lineage: Bacteria > Bacillati > Bacillota > Bacilli > Caryophanales > Paenibacillaceae > Paenibacillus > Paenibacillus sp. BAC0078. Next base: position 2,295 of record NZ_JBTLRW010000001.1, on the reverse strand, counting down.
GCCGGTGTGCAATGCGGAAGCCGCGGCGAATCAGCCGTTCCGCCCGTGCTCTGAGGTCTACACAGACAAAGATGACCTCCCGTCTGCTCCAAGGCCCCCGCAGGGAATTATCACGATCCCAGGCTTCCAGCCGTTCATCTACATCATCGGCAATTTCACGAAGGGCCAGCTCGCGCAGAGCAATCAGATTCCCGATCTTGAAAAAGGATTCCAGCGCCTGATTCACCTTTTCGCTCGCATAAATCTTCCCTTCCCGCATCCGTTCCTGCAGCATTTGAGGCGTGACATCTATCAGCTCCACCTCGCCAGCCATCTTCAGAATCGCATCCGGCACCGTTTCCCGGACACGCACACCGGTTAGCTGTGCCACCGCATCGTTCAAGCTTTCCAGGTGCTGCACATTCACCGTTGTGATGACGGAAATCCCGTTTTCGAGCAGGCGCATAACATCCTCATAACGTTTTTTGGACTGGCTTCCGGGTACGTTGGTATGTGCGAGTTCATCCACCAGCACTACCTCAGGATGGCGGGCAATTATCGCATCGGTGTCCATCTCCTCCAGTTGTGTGGACTGATAGAGAACCTTGGCCCGCGGAATCATGGTCAATCCGCCAATTTGCTTCTGGGTTTCCTTTCTGCCGTGAGTTTCCAGCAGGCCAATGACTACATCAATGCCCCTGTTCAGCAGTAGATTGCCTTCCTGCAGCATTTTGTAGGTTTTCCCTACGCCGGGAGCCGCACCGATATAGACCTTGAAGGTTCCCCGGTGGATTCCCTCAATCCTTTGCTCCATCTCCTGGCGGGTCAAACGGTGAAAAGGCTCCTCGGTTTCCTTAGGCTGCGGTCTGATCGGCAAGATCCGCTCCCCATCCTGCTCCGCCCGGTCAGCCATCAGGAACACATCAATATTCCGCGTCCTCCGCAGCACACGGTTTGCAATGGAGCCCTGCCATTTTTCCTGCCAGCGGCTTTTCTTGGAGTGTCCCATGACGATCCGGGTTACGTTGTTTTGAGTAGCATATCGCACCAATACGGGAGGAAGCAGGCGCAGGCTTGGCAGAGGCAGCTCTTCGAACCTGGCCTCCACCCGCTCTACCAGCTTCGTTATGGAGCGCTTGAAGCTTTGCTGCTCCTTCGTAAGCGGACGCTTCGGGAGGACGAACGTCACGACCATGAGATCGCCGTTAAGCCGCTTCGCAATTTGCTGGCCTCTTCTCACATACAGTGAACCGTTCCAGTGGTATTGTGTGGAGACAAGAATCCGCTCGCTTGCACCGGAAGGCCCGATAAGCCCTTGCTCCTCCCGATGCTTCTCCAGCGTTTCATTGACGCCTTCCGCTACCAGCCGAAGAGACAGCTCGCGAAGCACGCCGAGGTTCCCCCGGCGGGACAGCGCCGGATGGGCCTCACCGCCGAGCACCCCCTCCTCGATTCTTTTCAGAACCGTCTCGGGAGACACGTCGATCAGCCGCACCTCATCCGCCAGCTCCAGCGTGTTGAGCGGTACAGTTTCTTCGCCACGGATACCGGTTTTCTGGTGAATGATCTCGGCCATACCTGCCAGCTCATACACATTAATCGTCGTGATCACACTGATGCCGTTGTCCATTAAATAACGGATATCCTCCAGGCGGGTCTTAAACCGCGCTCCCTTCCGGTTGCGGTGTGCCAGACCGTCCACCAGCAGAACCTCAGGGTTGCGCTGCAGCAGAGCTTCCAAAGGAAGATCCTTCTGCTCCTTCCCGTCCTTCACCCAATGAAGGCTGGGGACACGCTCCAGATCCACAAGCTGCTGAACCGTTTCCGCCCGCTGCATGGTTGAGACGGCGCTGATTACTACATCTATGCCTTGCTGCTTCAGGAGCTTGCCTTCCTCCAGCATATGGTATGTTTTACCAGATCCGCTGACGGAACCGATAATAATTTTTAACCTGCCCCTGTGCAACTGGTAAATGGAATCCAAAATTTCTTCCGGTGTTTTACGTTTGTATGGAGCCATAAATAGGTCAACCCCTTCCGTTCTCGCCCAGGGCAATAGCTTACAGATTTTTTTAATCAGGAATAAATAACTGAGGTGGAATTTCTCCACTTCATTCCGCTGAGTGACCTCCCCCTGAATGTTTAGTGGGAAAAACTCAGACTGTTGAGAAACCCAATAATTCAATACGACATCGCATCATTTGGTATAATATAGGTAACTTTGTAAGAAAGTGCGGTGTCTCATGTTAAACGAGAAGGATCAAGGGAATAGCGGGAAATATCAAATGGAGCTTGTCTGTTTGGATCAGTTGGTTC